>JABUFA010000027.1 GCA_013314755.1 Chthonomonadia bacterium | reverse complement strand
GCCTGAGCTTAACAGGCTGCCGCTCGTTCTGACCCTGACCTTGCGACTGGAAGTCGCAGGCTACGCACAACGAAACCTGCTGAAGCAGGTTATAGATTGCTGAAGCCATGCTTTCAGCACGGACCGTAACGTCCAGATGCAGGGATACCCGTCGGTCCCAGCATCAGGTGCCCCCCTGCTTGACGGCATGTCTATCGCGTGGTATACTAGTGATACCTGATATAGAGGGAGGCTGTACCTGCGATATGGGGCAGGCGGATAGCCCTGCAGACCGCATTGTTAAACGTTATAGCGAAGAAAGAGAGAACGGACAAAAATCTCCATCTGAGGCGTGGCGTGCTACATACGACTGGTGGATTGCCAGTAACCCTACAGGAAAGGGAGACCCATCCCAGAGCTGGCGGTCTGCCAGTGGAAAAGCTTTCGAGAAGATTGTGCATAAAGAGTTAAAGCTGCAGATAGCCTCACTGCCGGTGGCTTTGCACGTGTTTTCGTGGAGCGAACTGGATGCGGAGATACAGCAAGGTGTTCTGGCGGAGCGTGTTTGGAAACCTCATAGCCTGAAAGAGCCTGTCATCGTGCCATCGATGGTGGATTTGGTGGTAGCATCTGGTGAGAGCAAAGAAAAGTTGAGTCATGTTGTGGCGGTATACAGCTGCAAAACGTCTCTGGCTGAACGGTATCAGCAGGACCTATTCTGGGCACAGCGGCTGCGCGAAAGACGCATTCGTTTCTGCCTGGTTACACTGGACGAAGAATGTACAACGTATGCAACAGCGCAGACATCCCCGGATGCAGGCAAAAGCTTGAGGCTTGCCGTCGCGCTGTACGACCGCATCTATCTTTTTACCGACGACGCTGTAAGACACGAACCCCAGGTCTTTCGCCAGGTAGCCCAGCTAGGGAGTGACCTGTGTCGCTGGAGTGAAGTGCTATGATTCAAATCGGAACCGTAGTCAATGCCCGAAAATCACTGTTACGCTTTGAGCAGGTAACGCCCGACCCCTCCTGGGCATTTGACTACCTCAAACCGAGCCAGACAGGATACCTCACCCATAGCTACCATCGCTATCCCGCCAAGTTCATTCCTCAACTCGCCCAGCGACTGATAACCACCCTTTCGGAACCGGGGGAGTGGGTACTGGACCCGTTCATGGGGTCGGGGACGACTCTGGTGGAAGCGAAACTGCTCGGTCGCCCCAGCGTGGGGGTAGATATTAACCCCGTCGCGTACCTTGTCAGCAGGGCGAAGGTCACTCCCATTCCGCCCGGCTACCTGCGCGAAAAGGTGCACCGTTTGCTGGACGCCATACGCACAGGAGAGGAGCAGCTGTCGTTGTTCAGCGAAGAGCCGCAAATGCCCGAGTATTACCCGGAACCCGCCGAAGAGAACGTGCAGGACAGAATCCGATACTGGTTTGCGGAGCCAGTGTTGACCCGTCTCTGGCACATCCACCAGGCGATCGAACAGGAGCAGGATGAAGCGGTTCTGTACTTCTTCCGATGCGCCTTCTCGAACATCCTGAAGCCGTGTTCCTACTGGCACAACCGGAGCGTCAAGCCCACCCGCGACCTGAACAAGCAGATTCCTGATCCGCTCGTGCTGTTGCAAATGCAGTTGCGAAAGATGATGAAGGGCAATGAGCAGTACTTCAATCGACTACAAGTACACCATGTGTTGGACATACCGGCAATCCCCTACTGCGCCGACGCTCGCGCCCTGCCTGTCGAGGACGGCAGCATCTCGTTGATTGTGACCTCGCCGCCCTATGTGACCTCTTACGAATATGCTGACCTGCACCAGCTGACGGTGCTGTGGTATCGCTATGCCCAGGACCTGCGAGAGTTTCGCCCACAGTTTATCGGCACAGCCGCGGTAAACGGCAAAGAGGCAGATGCGCAGAGCGATCTTGCCGACCAGATTGTCCAGCAGTTAGCACAGCGTAATCGCAAGAAAGCGGCGGAGGTAGCCATCTACTTCGGCGAGATGCGCCAGTGCTTTACTGAAATGTATCGCGTGCTTCGAGAAGGTGGGCGTGCCTGCATTGTTATCGGCAACACGGCGATTGGCAAAGTGCCCATCCTGAACGCGCAGGTGTTTGTGGAACAGATGGAAGGTATGGGATTTGTGCTGGAGGATTTGATCCTGCGCGAGATACCCTCCAAAATCCTGCCTACCACTCGTGACAGCAAGACAGGCAAGTTCGCCCGGGTGGACGATGCCGACGCACATGCCTATCCCCACGAGTATATCCTGATTCTGCGCAAGATATAGAGCTGAGAGTCAGGGCATCACAGCAGGAGTATGTCCTATCGACCGAAAGTCACAGGCAACCCCGCAGCTTAGCCTCCGCAGATATGGATTGCTGAAGCCATGCTTCAGCGGTGCAGAGAGTAGCCCAGTGACAAGGTGAGCATCCTTCCTGTGACGAAAGAGTGATACAGCAGAGCGCATGCAACGAGGAGGCAACGACGCATGGAAATAGTTGGCATTATCCCCGCGAGGCTGGCGGCGGTTCGCCTGCCGAACAAACCCCTGCTGGACATCGCGGGCAAGCCGATGATCTGGTGGGTGTGGCACAACGCCAAACAGGCACGCACCCTCAGCGAGGTAATGGTAGCGACTCCCGACGAGCAAATCGCTGAGGTGGTGCGCGCCTTCGGCGGGATCGCCGTGTTGACCTCGCCCCATCACCGTTCGGGCACAGAACGGCTGGCAGAGGTCGCGCAGGGGCTATCCGCCGACATCATCGTCAACATTCAGGGCGATGAGCCGCTGATGCCGCCGGAAAACATTGATGCCGTCGCACGCCCGTTAGCCGAAGACCCCTCGCTGGTGATGAGCAGTCTCATGTGCCCCGCCACCGAGGAGGAAAAGGACAAACCGACGGCGGTGAAAGTGGTGGTAGACCGGGTGGGCAACGCACTGTATTTCTCGCGTTCACGCATTCCCTATCCCCGCGATCCATCTGCCCCCGCCATCGTCTACAAGCATCTGGGTATCTACGCCTACCGGCGCGAGTTCCTTCTGCAGTACGCCGCGATGGAGCCGACCCCTCTGGAGCAGATGGAGATGCTGGAACAGCTGCGCGTGCTGGAGAACGGTTATCGCATCCGCATGGTGTGCGTGGAGCAGACCTCCATCGGCGTGGATACCGAAGAAGACCTTGAGCGCGTGAGGGCTATTGTCGCCCAGCGTCAGGGGGGATAGAGCATGTTACCAGTGCTGGTAACCGCCGAGGAGATGCGCAGGCTGGACCGCGCCGCCATTGAGCAGTACGGCATCCCCGGCTTGCTGTTGATGGAGAACGCCGGCTTGCAGGTGGTGCGCCACGTGGAGGAGCGATTCGGCGGGTGGCGGGGCAAACGAGTGCTGGTGCTGTGCGGCACGGGCAACAACGGCGGCGACGGCATGGTGGTGGCGCGACATGCCTTTCAGCGCGGCGCAAAGGTACTGGCGGTGCTGGCAGGTGACCCGGAGAAGGTAAGCGGCGATGCCCGCACCAACCTGCAAATCGCCCAGAACCTCGGCATTGTACAGGCTATCGGGGATGCCGACGCCCTGAGCACGCTCTGGGCGGGTGAGCGGTGGGACATTGTGGTGGATGCCCTGCTGGGCATCGGTGTGAAGGGGGAGGTGCGCGGTCTCATCGCCGAGGTCATCCGCTTCTTCGAGCACTGCCCGGTGCCTGTGGTGGCGGTGGACGTGCCTTCGGGCATTGATGCGGACACGGGCGCCGTGTGCGGTCGCGCCATCCGCGCCGTGCTGACCGTGACCTTCGGGGCGATGAAGGTGGGGCTGGCGATTGGTCCGGGCGCGGAATACGCCGGCGAGGTGGTGCTGGCGGACATCGGCATTCCCGAGGTTGAAGTGGAACGCGCCGGCATTCCACGCCGTCTGATAACACGGGAGCAGGTGCGTGAATGGCTACCTGCTCGTCCAGCCAGCGCACACAAGGGACATTTTGGGCATGTGCTGGTGGTAGGCGGCTCGGTGGGGCTGGCGGGCGCGCCGATGATGGCGGCGGAGTCGGTGTTGCGAACGGGAGCCGGGCTGTGTTCGGTCGCGGTTCCACAGAGCATCTATGCCGCCGCGGCGAGCACCCTGCGCGAGGCGATGGTACATCCCCTGCCCGACGCGCCTGAAGGCTGTCTGCGTGGCGATGCTATCAGCCGGTTAACTCCGCTTCTGGAACGGGCGACTGTACTGGCTATCGGACCGGGCTGGAGCACCCATCTGCCCGCTCGCGAGGCGCTTCGTGAACTGCTGGGGAAGGTTCGGGTTCCCTGTGTGGTGGATGCCGATGCCCTGAACTGTATCGCTCTTGACCCGACCATCCTGCCCGCACAGCACCCGCCGCTGGTGCTGACTCCTCATCCGGGCGAGATGGCACGGCTGATGGGAACCGATACGGCGACGGTGCAGGCGAACCGTCTGGAGATAGCCCGTGAGGCGGCAGAACGGTTCGGGGCGGTGGTGGCGCTGAAAGGGGCGCGTACGGTGGTCGCCACGCGGGAGGGCAGGATCTGGGTGAACCCCACTGGCAACGCAGGCATGGCAACGGGCGGAAGCGGCGACGTGCTGACCGGTGTCATCGCGGGACTGCTGGCGCAGGGTATGGACGCTGAGCAAAGCGCGACAGCTGGTGTCTATCTGCATGGACTGGCGGGCGACCTCGCGGTGGAGGAGACCGGTCAGGCAGGGCTGATTGCCGGCGACATCATCCGCTACCTGCCGAAGGCGATGCAGAGCGTGCAATCACATGAGTGAGACAGGAGGAGGGAAACATGACGCGACTTGCCTGGGCGATTGTTCTGGTTCTTTTCGCATCGGTGGCATGGTCTTTGCCCGATAAGGTCACGGTGAACGTGCCCAGCGAGGGCAAATATCTGGTGTGGTTAGAGTCGGCAAACGGGCAGACGGTCTTCCTGCCGCCTAACGAGAGCGTGGCAGGGAAGGTGGATCTGGACATCGCCTCGCTGAAACAACGATTTGCCGACACCGCCGAGAAGACGCTCGCAGGGGCGAGGGTAGGCGTGTACGACACGAAGTACGGCAACCTTGCGCTGATCCCCCTGAAGCCGAACGACACCACCGTGACCGTGACACCCGATGCCTTCCAGTACGCTATGCGCGTGCAGGTGAGGTTGCAGACGCCAGAGGATAAACCCATCGCTGCTGCCTTCGTCATGCTGACCGATGCGAACAACACCATCCACACCGCTCTGCTGGAACCCTCTCAAAACGGCGTCGTGTCGCTCAGCCGGGTGAAGCTGGGTAAGGTCAGCGTGCTGGTGAACTACGGCAATAACCTGACCGCTTCTCAGGAGGCGGAGATTAAGGCAGAACGTGCCGACCCGGTGGTGACCTTAACGATGGTCATCTCCAGCGGTGCGCCGGTGCTGGATGTTGCGCCTGCGGGTTCCGCGCCCTCTACTCAGCCCGCGCAACCGTCGCCTGCGCCCGCTCCTGTGGCTCGCCCGTTCCCTGTGTGGAACACTCTGCTCGGTCTGCTGGTGCTGGCTGGTGTGATTTACAGCGGATACCGCATCTGGAAGCGCAAGCAGTTGACCATCCCCGACGCGCTGAAGAAGCTGGGCATCGATGTGGCACAACCAGCTCCTGAACCCGCGCCCGCCAAACCCGCCGCGAAGCCCACCGTGCAGGTTCCCGAAGGGCACTGTCCCTTCTGCGGTCAGCCGATAGACCCCGTGACCGGGGCGTGCGCCTGCTCGGTGACGCCCGCTTCTGCAACGGTATCCGCGCCGTCGGCAACGGCGGTAGCCACCGCTCCCCGGTTGGTGGGGGCGCGCGGCGCGTATGGCGGAACCATCTTCGAGATTACCGGCACAGAGGCGACCATCGGGCGCGAGGTGGGCAACACCGTGCAGTTGGACAGAGACAACACTGTCAGCCGGCGGCACGCCCGGCTGATTAAGCAGGCGGACGGATGGACTATTCGCGATGAAGGCTCCTCCAACGGCACGTGGGTGAACGGCGTGCGCATTACCGAACAAACGCTACGTCCTGGTGACGAGATACAGATTGGCGCAACCTTTTTCCGATGGGAAGTGTGAGCGATGGTCGGCAGGCTACTGCTCGGGCTGGTGTTGGGTGGCGTTGGGGGCGCGATGGCGTTCCTGATACAGGAGCCTCTGATTGACCACCAGGCGATACTGATTAACCCGGCGGAGACCGTGCGGCAGACCCTGTGGCTGTCGCTGATTCTGGGCGCGTGTTACGGGTTCTGGCTGGGCATGGCGGATGGTCTCACGCGCGGACTGCCTGCCCAAGCGGTGCGCAAAGGGGTTATTGCCGGGCTGATTGGTTTGCCCGGAGCGACCATCGCGCTGTTTCTGGGCAACTATGTGTATGGCACGCTGAGTGTGCTTCTGGGCAACCCCATGGGTGCCGGTCAGAGCCCCACGCCGCTCGGCTTTGTGACCGACCTGGTGCCTCGCACGCTGGGATGGATGTTCTTAGGGGCAGGCATGGGCGCGGCGGTGGGGATAGTCACGGGTTCGGCAAAGCGGTGGTGGCACAGCACGATTGGCGGCACGATTGGCGGCATTCTGGGCGGTATCGCCTTCCAGATTTTCACCCTGATATTTGCGCCGCTGTACACGGCGATGTCCGGGCAAAGCGGTCCGGTGGAGGTCGGTGCGCCCGGTCGGGCGGTCGGTTTTCCCGTGCTGGGGGCAAGCATCGGATTCTTCATTGCGCTGGTGCAGGAGGCGTTGAAGGCGGCGTGGGTACGGGTGATTCTGGGACGGAACGAGGGCAGAGAGTACCCCGTGGACAAGCCGGTATGCATCATCGGGCGCGACGAATACGCCGACATCCCCCTGTTTGGCGATGCGCATATCGCCCCGGAGCACGCGCGAATCGTGCGGATGCAGGACGGTTACTACCTGCAGGATTTGGGTGCACCTGCGGGTGTGTTGCTAAACGGACAGGCAGTTCAGCAGGCGCGGCTGAAGGATGGCGACACGATTCAGATAGCCTCCATGCGCCTGCAGTTTTTCGAAAAAGCCACGCGCTCGCTGGTGCGTGAGGCGATGGAGCGTCAGGAGAAGCCTCTTTCGCGCCCTCCCATGCCCGATTACCTCTGTCCGTACTGCGGCGAGCGAAAAGACCCCGTTACCGGGCAGTGCGCCTGCAGTATCGTGCCGGGTGCTCCGGTTGCTCTGCCACCGATGGACACGAGCCTCCCTGCTTCGCTTGCTCCGGTGGGCACGCCTTCCCGTCTGGTGGTGCTGAGCGGGGCGAAAGCGGGCATGGTGTTCCCTCTGCAGGGCGATGTGGTGACCATCGGCAGGGAGGTGGGGCGACAGGTGCTGATTGACTTCGACCCCACCGTCAGCCGGCGCCATGCCCGACTGGAGCGTCAGGGCGGTCAGTGGGTGTTGGTTGACGAAGGCTCCCGCAACGGCAGCTTCGTGAACGGGCAACCGGTGCAACAGCGGGTGATTCAGCCCGGCGACATCCTCCGCTTCGGTGGAACGGAGCTGCGGGTAGAGTAGACTTCTGGTTTCACCTGTCGCTTTTGCAGTATAATTAGGGGCAGAGGGGTGTTGTGAATGCTCAACCTGGAAGAAGTCATCCAAGAGCTGAGCTCTGTGTTCGACAAGCCGGTAGCCGATAAGCTGGGGCATGTGATGCTATCGGTGTATGAGCGTTTGCATGAGAGCCTCGTTTTGCAGAGGTTAGACCTGTTAGAACGCAGGGTGAGTGACCTGTCGGACGAGTGGCGTCGGGCGCACACCGAACTTCTCCAGCGGGTAGAGCAGCAGCTGGCGCAAAGCCGCCTGGAGACGGACGCGCGTTTTGCCGAACTGGCGGAGGCACAGCGACGCACGGAGGAACGCCTGGCGCAGCTGGCAGAGGAGTTCGCGGAGTATCGCAAGCAGACGGACGCGCGTTTTGCCGAACTGGCGGAGGCACAGCGACGCACGGAGGAACGCCTGGCGCAGCTGGCAGAGGAGTTCGTGGAGTATCGCAAGCAGACGGACGCGCGTTTTGCCGAACTGGCAGAGGCGCAACGACGCACGGAAGAGCAGGTCAGGGAGTTATCGGAGTTCCAGCGCCGTGCGTATGAGGAGTTCGTGGAGTATCGCAAGCAGACGGACGCGCGTTTTGCCGAACTGGCAGAGGCACAGCGACGCACGGAGGAACAGGTTGCTAACCTGACGAAGGAGGTGCGCGCTCTGGCAAAATCGCAAAAGGACCTCCAGAAGCAGGTTGGCGGTATGTCGCTCTCGTTCGGATATGTGCTGGAGAACGAAGCGATAAAGAAGCTGCCTGACCTCTTGCTTCGTGACTATGGGATACAGGTTGAAGGCAAGCTGAGGCGTCAGTTTGTACGCGACAAATCGGGGCGGGAGATTGAGGTCAATCTGTTCGGCACTGGCAGGCGTAACGGCGAGGTAGTGACCATTGTGGGTGAAAGCAAGGCGCAGCTCTCCAAGAATGACATTGACCGTTTCCTGCGCCGCATGTTGGGTTCGCTGGAAGGGGTTTATCCCAAGCTGTTTCCTGTGCTGGTCACCCATATGGTCTCGGAGTCGGACGCCGAACGGCACGCACGCGAGGTAGGGGTAGCCCTGTACTACTCCTACGACCTCTAAGATGTTTCTACTTCCGCGGCACCGCACGAATCTTCCAGATGTCGCGGGCGTATTCCATCACCGTGCGGTCGCTGGAGAACTTGCCCATACGAGCCACGTTCAGAATGGTCTTGCGCGTCCACAGTTCAGGCTGTTGATACTCCTGGGCAACCCGCTCCTGTGTCTGGATGTACGAGGGCAGGTCCGCCAGATGGAAATAGTAGTCGCCGTGATGCACCAGGCTGTCAAATATCCAGCGGAACAGCCCCGGCTCATGCGGACAGAACAGGTCGCGCAGGAAGGTGTCCATCACGCGCCTGATGGTCGGGTCTGACTCGTAAAGAGCGCGAGGGTCATAACTGCCCTGCCGACGCATCTCGCGGATTTGCTCGGCGGTGTGCCCGAAGATGTAGATGTTTTCTTCGCCAACCTCCTCGCGGATTTCGATGTTTGCGCCGTCTAACGTGCCGATGGTCAGGGCACCGTTCAGGGCGAACTTCATGCAGCTGGTTCCCGATGCCTCCATGCCCGCGGTCGAGATTTGCTCGCTCAGGTCGGCAGCGGGGATAATCACCTCCGCCAGCGACACCCGATAATCGGGCAGGAACACCACGTACAGGTAATCCCTGGCGCGCTGGTCGTGGTTGATCACCGACGCCACGTTGTTAATGAGCTTGATAATGTTCTTCGCTGCCCAGTAGCCGGGGGCGGCTTTGCCCGCGAAAACGAAGGTACGCGGCACTGTGGGATACTCGTGGTCCTCCACGATGCGCAGGTAATTGTAGATGATGTGAAGCACATTCAGCAGCTGGCGCTTGTATTCGTGAATGCGCTTTACCTGCACGTCGAACAGACTGTCCGGCGGCACCGACACGCCCGTCACATCCCGGATAAGATGGGCTAAGCGCAGTTTGTTAATCTGCTTCACCTGGCGGAACTGATGCTGGAAGTCGGGGTCTTCTGCATAAGGCTCCAGCGCGCGAAGTCGTTGCAGGTCGGTTATCCATTCTTCACCGATGGTGGCGTCAAGCAGCGCACCTAAGCGCGGGTTTGCCTGTTTGATCCAGCGACGCGGAGTGACGCCGTTGGTCTTGTTGTTGAACTTGTGCGGGAACAGCTCGTAAAAGTCGGGCACTAACGAAGTGGTTATCAGCCGACTGTGCAGCTCCGACACGCCGTTCACCGAACGACTGCCGATGATGGCAAGGTGCGCCATCCGTACCTGCTTGTGCTCGCCCTCCTCAATGATAGACACCCGGCGCAGTTTCTCATGGTCGCCCGGGTAAAGCCACGCCACGTGCTCCAGAAACCGCCTGTTGATTTCATAGATAATCTGCAGATGGCGCGGCAGGAGACGTTCAAACAGCTCAACGGGCCACTTCTCCAGCGCCTCAGGCATCAGGGTATGGTTGGTGTAGCCGAAAGTCTGCTCGGTAATTTGCCATGCCTGTTCCCAGGGCAGGCGATTCTCGTCCACCAGAATGCGCATCAGCTCCGCGATGGCGATGGCAGGGTGGGTGTCGTTCAGCTGGATGGCGGCTTTCTGTGGGAAAGCGTCAAAGGTCTCGTGGTCCCGGGTATAGCGGCGCACCACATCGCGCAGAGCACA
The DNA here is from genome assembly GCA_013314755.1 of Chthonomonadia bacterium. Classification (GTDB taxonomy): domain Bacteria; phylum Armatimonadota; class HRBIN16; order HRBIN16; family HRBIN16; genus HRBIN16. The sequence continues at coordinate 41,109 of JABUFA010000027.1, read as the reverse complement.
GGCGACCAGAAAATACTCCTGCGTGAGGCGGAGCTCCTTCCCCGCCGCCACCGAGTCGGAAGGATACAGCACCTTCGAGATGGTTTCAGAGGCGATTTTCTGCTCCACCGCGCTGATATAGTCCCCGCTGTTGAATATCTGCATATCAAACTCGTGGTAAGAACGCGCCGAGAAGAGACGCAGGACATTTACAGTCTTCCCGCCGTATCCAACAATGGGCATATCGTAAGGCACGCCCACAATCAGCTTCCAGTCGACCCAGCGCGGCTGGTAGTGACCGTTGCTATCCACGGTGTGCTCGATGCGTCCGTAGACCGGGATGAAACACCGCTCATCATACCGCTCGATAAGCCAGGGAGACATTCCTTTCAGCCATTTGTCGGGCTTTTCATGCTGATAGCCGTGATGGATTTCCTGTTTGAAGATGCCGTACTCGTAATTGATCCCGTAGCCATAGCCGGGCATATCCAGCGTTGCCAGCGAGTCGAGGAAACAGGCGGCGAGTCTGCCCAGTCCACCGTTGCCAAGGGCGGCGTCGCTTTCGTACTCCTCCAGCTCCTCCAGGTCAATGCCCTGCTCCAGCAGCGCCTCGCGGAACAGGTCGTACAGCCCCAGGTTTACCAGGTTGTTGGTCAGCGACCGCCCGATAAGATATTCTAAGGAGAGGTAGTATAACCGCTTGACATCCCGCTGTTGGTACCGCCTTTCGGTTTCGATCATCAGGTCGATGATACGATTGCGCACCGCCAACGCCACGGCGGTGAACATCTCATGCTTGCACAGGTTATCGCCGGGCTTGCCCAGCGAGTAATGGATATGCCAGCATAACGATTGTTGAACGTCTGCAGTATTCTTAAAAGTCTGCTTCAAATCATCACAACTCATTATGTCTGTCCTCTTTCGGATTGACGTAGCAGGTGGAATATCGCCTGAAGTGTCAGTGGTGGCGCAGTAAGCACAGGTTCACGCAAAGCGGTCCCACCTGTCAGATGCTGTAAGTGCCACTCCTTGCCAGACAGATAGCGTGTCTGGCATCCCGCCTCATGACATATCAGCAAGCCCGCTGCCAGGTCATACAGCCTGCCCAGGGAGATAGCCCCTCGCACACGTCCCGCCGCTGTCCACGCCAGCTTGACCACCGCGCTGCCGAAACAGCGCGGTCTGCCCGGCATGATGCGCAGGAGGTCCGCGTTGACCGCATCGCTGGCATAACAGATGACATCTTCAGAGGTAAACTCTTCGCTGTCCACCGCTCGGATGGGCTTGCCGTTCAGGTACGCGCCTGCTCCTTTCTCCGCCCAGTATACCTCGTTCAGCATGGGCAGGGAAATTACGCCCAGCCGGATGCTTTCGTCCTCTATCAGCGCGACCGAAACACCCCACAGGGGGATGCCGAATACGAAGTTGCTGGTGCCGTCGATGGGATCAATCGCCCACAGCAGACGCGCGTGGCGGTTGGTGAAGCCCTCCTCCTCGCCGAAAAAGCCCGCCTCTGGCAGGAGTTTTGCCAGCCTCTCGCGCAGGAAGCTCTCCACCGCTCGGTCGGCGTTGGTGACGAAAGAATCGTCGCTCTTCGTCTCCAGCGTAAAATCGTCCGCCAGATGCTGTGCCAGCTTGCCTGCTTCGATAACCAGATTTTTGACCTCTTCTAATAGCATCATGAGAAAGTGTACCTTAATGTGCTCCACGATGGATTATCGGTCGGGAGGCTCGTGCCTTTCACCTGAGAGTGGTATTTGCGGAGGGCAGGGGCATTCCTGCCCTCCACGAAACAGCGGGGTTCACGCCAGCACCTGCTCCAGTGTCTCCCGCAGCACCTGCGCCGACCGGCGCAGAGCCTGCAATTCGTCCTCAGCCAGTTTCATTTCAATCTGTTTCTCCATGCCTGTCCGCCCCACAATGGTCGGCACGCTGAGGCAGACGTCTTCGATGCCGTAAAGCCCCGTCTGCAGGGTGGACACCGGCAGTATCTGTTTGGTGTCCAGCAGGATGGCGTGTACCACCTCGCGGATAGCGATACCCACTGCGTAACCGGCGCCGCCCTTCAGACGAATCACCTCAGCACCGCTCTTCTTAGTAAACTCAAACAGCTCCTGCATCTTCTCTGCGCTGTAGTTCGGCAGGCTCTGCAGGGGCACGCCATTGGCGGTAGCGGTAGACCATATCGGCACCATGCTGTCACCATGCTCACCCAGTATCAACGCCTTCACGTCGGTCGCTGCCACTCCGAAATACTCCGCCAGCAGGGAGCGGAACCGGGTAGTATCCAGAACCGTGCCCAATCCAAGCACCTGGTGGGCAGGCAGGGTAAACTCCTTGACCGCAAGATAGGTGAGAATATCCACCGGGTTAGACACCACGAGCAACACCGTATGTTCCGGCAGATAGACCTCTCGCAGTTCCTGCAGGATACTGCGGAACAGGGAGACGTTGCGGTTAATCAGCTCCAGCCGACTTTCGTCCGGTTTGCGGCGCAGTCCTGCCGTGATAATCACGATGTCAGATCCCGCCACCGCGTCCATGCCCCCAGCGTAAATCTTCTGGGGCGCCGTCAGCGAGGCTCCATGTCGCAGGTCCAGCGCCTCTCCTTCTGCCAGCTCGCGGGCGACATCCACCACCACCAGCTCTTTGGCGATACCGCCCATCTGCAATGCGTACAGCGTGTTCGAACCGACACGCCCACCTCCGCCAATGACACTGACTTTCATGGTTGTTTCCTCCTCCGTCCTCGTCGTTGAGGGTTCTTTCCTTTACAGAATATAACGGCTCAGGTCCTCACTGCGCAGGATGTCCGCCAGTCGTTCGCGCACGTACTCCGCGGTGATGGTTACCGTTTGACCTGCCAGTTCGCTGGCGCGGAAGGAGATGTCCTCCAGCACCCGCTCCATGATGGTGTGCAGACGGCGCGCACCGATGTTCTCGTTCGTAGCGTTCACCTGAGCGGCAACCGCTGCAATCTCACGGATAGCCTCGTCGGTAAACTCCAGCTGCACTCCCTCCGTCGCCAGCAGGGCTTTATACTGTTTCACCAGCGCGTTCTGCGGCTCGGTGAGAATACGCACGAAATCGTGCTCGGTCAGGCTGTCCAGCTCCACGCGAATGGGCAGGCGTCCCTGCAGTTCGGGAATCAGGTCGCTGGGCTTGGACACGTGGAACGCGCCCGCCGCGATAAACAGGATATGGTTGGTGCGTACCGCACCGAATTTGGTCATCACCGTAGAGCCTTCGATGATGGGCAGGAGGTCACGCTGAACGCCCTCGCGGGAGACGTCGGGACCGTGACCCTGTTCGCGCCCGGCGATTTTGTCCAGCTCATCCAGAAAGATGATGCCGCTCTCTTCCGTGCGACGAATGGCTTCACTGATGACCTGTTCGCGGTCAATCAGCTCCCGCGCTACCTCCTGAGCGAGTATCCCCTTCGCCTCGCGGATGGTGACCTGCGTGGTGCGCTTGCGCCCACCCATCATCCCCCTGAGCATATCAGGCAGGTCCAATCCCATTTCCTCCATGCCCTGCGGACCGAACACCTGCACAAAGGGAATGGAGGGACCGGACTGGTCAACCTCTATCTCTATCTTCTCATCGTCCATCGCGCCGCTGCGCACCCGCTCCAGCAGTTTCAGGCGCATGCGTTGCTCACGCTCGCGGCGCTCCTTTTCCGCCAGAGAGAGTGTCTCCTCGTCTTCATCGTCCCCCTCGTAAAGAGCGCGCAGAAGGTTTTCAAAGGTGGAAGAACCTCGCATCGGGCGGCGCGAGCGCCGCGGCATCAGACGGTCTACGATGCGCTCCAGCGCCAGCTCCTGGGCACGCTCCTGAACCTCCTGCATCTTTTCCGCTTCCACCATGCGCACGGCGGTCTGCACCAGGTCGCGAATCATCGAGTCCACGTCGCGCCCAACGTAGCCGACCTCCGTGAACTTGGTGGCTTCTACCTTCAGGAAGGGCGCCTTCACGAGCAGGGCAATGCGCCGGGCAATCTCGGTCTTGCCGACGCCAGTGGGACCAATCATCAGGATGTTTTTGGGGATTACCTCTTCCCGCAGGTCATCGGGCAGAAGTTTGCGCCGATAGCGGTTGCGCAGGGCGATTGCCACCGCGCGTTTTGCCTTCTGCTGACCGATGATGTATTTATCCAGCTCCTCCACTATCCGCTGGGGGGTCAGATCTTCTTCCATGGTCCATTCCCTGTCTGTACTCATTCGAGGCACTCACATTGTATCCGGTCGTTCGTATAGATGCACAATTCCGCGGCGATGCGCATGGCTTCTTCGGCAATCTCCCGAGCGCTCAGCGACGTGTGGCGCATCAGTGCGCGCGCCGCCGCCGCGGCATATGCCCCTCCACTGCCAATGGCAAGCACGTTATCATCGGGTTCAATCACGTTGCCATCTCCCGACACCAGCAGGAGGTCATCACGGTCCGCCACAATCATCATCGCCTCCAGCCGTCGCAGGATACGGTCGGTGCGCCACTCTTTGGCGAACTCAACGGCGGCGCGGCGCAGGTTGCCGCTAGTGGCTTCCAGCTTCGCCTCGAAGCGGTCAACAAGTGCCTGCGCATCCGCCACCGCACCCGCGAACCCCGCCAGCACGCGGTCGTGGTACATGCGACGGATTTTGCGTGCGGTGTGCTTCAGGATGGTGTCGCTGTAGGTTACCTGCCCATCGGCAGCGATGGCAACCTGTCCATCTCGGCGCACGGCAACGACAGTGGTATGGTGCCAGGTCATCGTGTTTCTCCTGCGGAGGGTTCTCCATCCCTTTAGTATAGCATACTTTGAGGCGATAGAGTAACTTTAAGAGCAGTGCATGAGGCTGGTATGTCAGGATGTTTTCCCTCTCATCCCGACCTTGCGATTGGAAATCGCAGGCTACACAGAACGAAACCTGCTAAAGCAGGTATGGAGTGCTGAAGCCATGCTTCAGCCGATACTGTCCTTGCGACTGAAAGTCGCGGGCTACACAGAACGAAACCTGCTAAAGCAGGTTAAGGGGTTGCTGAAGCAAGCTTCAGCACTCCAAAGAGGTCAGCCTCCGAAGGAGGCTTCGTTTTGGGTAGCCCGCAACTTTCAGTTGCAGGGATGTCTTTTCCAGGCAGTTTAGCCTCCGCCAGTATGGATTGCTGAAGCCATGCTTCAGCGGTCCGAAGCCGTCGCCCATAATAAATACCGGTATTTCGCGCTGGAGGCTTGAGATGAAACAGTTTGGCATCCGTTCGTGGATGATGTGGCTTGTGTTTGCTGGGTGTGCAGCGATTTTGTCCACCGGCGTGCAGGCGCAGAGGAGTGCACCGGGCAGGCAGGTGGGCGTCGTCCTGCGCTTCGAGCAGAATGCGTCAGGGCAAACGCGCGCCGTGGTTGCCGAGGTGGTTCCGAATAGCCCTGCGGAACGTGCCGGTCTACAGCGGGGCGACGTGTTGATTGCCATTTCCGGCACGAAGGTGGACGGACCGACGGCGATTCGGCTCCTGCAGAGGCTGGCTTCGGAAGGGCAGCCGCTCTCTTTCGTGGTTCTGCGCGACGGCAAGGAGATAACGCTGAGCGTGGACAGCCCCGCAGGAAGTTCCGCGTCCTCTGCGTCTCCTCCCCCGGTATGGCTGGGAGTTGTGCTTGGCGAGGTTGCTCCCGGCTGGGGCATTAAGGGTGTGCTGGTGAACGATGTTATCCCCGGCTCCCCCGCCGACCATGCCGGCATCATACCCGGAGACATCATCACCCACATCAACGATACTCCCATAGATGGGGTAAGCAAACTCCAGCAAACGGTTCGGCACATGTCGCCCGGGCAGGCGTGTGTGGTGCACCTGCAGAGGGGCAGCCGCCGGATGCAGAGAACGGCTGTGGTGCGCGCTCCATCAGACCTCCAGCCTCCGGCGCGGCGGTTGGGCGCAATCAACGTGCTGAAGTACGCGCTGATTGACCCCCAGAGCGGGGAGGTCGTGTTCGTCGGCACGTACGACCCCAGCCTGCCCGGCGGACCCATCCCGTACGACGACATCCTGCGCGACGCGCTGGATTCTCCCTATCCCTCCTTCTCGCTGGAACCGACGCCCCAGACGCATCAAACCATCGAGCGGGCACAGAAGATGGTGGGCGCCGACATCGAACGGATGCACAACGACCACCAGTACGGCGTGCAGTGGGCAAACCGGTTCATGAGCGTGATACTGAATGACCCACGTGCGAGAGAGGACTGGCAGCGTCTTGCGCAGAAACTGGGCGACGCCTTCGGAATCACCCCACAGGAGGCGCAGGTCATTCTCGCCGCGGCGATGGACCAGCCCGTCAACAAACAACAGCACCTTCAGGTAGTTGCGAAGGTGATGCGCAATATCGGCTGGACCGAGATTGCTGACTTCCTGCAGAACGATGACCCGAACGATGCTGCTCGGAAACTGTTTCAAAATCTGGGCATCTGGGAGCAGGCGTCGAAGGTGATTGCGGCACACAACGCCGGGCAGTTGGCTGAAACAGAGGCGTTGAAAGAACTGGATGCCCTGCTGTATCCTGCGCTCATGCGTCGTGCCGGCGTGCCCGAAGATGAGGTCAACCGCATCCTTCAGCAGTTTCGCAACGGGCGGATTTCTTCGCAGGAACTCAACGCCATCACCATGCAGAAGCTGAGCAGGGTGGTCAGTGCCCGTTTCGCCGAGAAAATCATGCATGGGTTCACCTTAACCCCGCAGGCGCTTGCCCTCCTGTACAATCTGCCCGTTCCCAGGGTAAAGCCCACCTTCAACGGATTGAACCCCCAAGGCACGCTGGGGAAGATTTTCTATGAGGCAGACTACTTCCTGAAGACGCTGTGCAGTAACCCCGACGTGCGCGGGCGTGTTCCCTCACACCTCACCGAGCACGAGTACTACCTCCGGGAGGCTCAGCGGTCGGGCATACGCATTCGGGGAGGCATGGGCGCAGAAGTCGGGCATCAACTGCAACCGGCGGAAGTGAAGATGCGCGTTTCGCCTGACGGCACGGTGGTGGCTTTTGATTCGGCGAACGTGCGCATCATCGGCTGGTTGAAGCGGTTCGTCGGTAAGGACAGAGAGGCGGAAAACGTGATGAAGGGATGGATTGACGGCTATGCGCGCTACCTGACGGAACGGTACGACGATTACGCGCGCGTCATCCCGGAGTTCCATCGGTTGCGTGAAGCCGCAAAAGTGGTGGCTCTGGTGCGATGGGCGAGATCTGCTGGGCGCAAACTGGTTCCTTTCAGCCCGCTTGGGCTACGGTTCAATCCGCCCCAGGAGATAGACGGCTTCTGGACGGCGGTGTTCGAGGTGGACGCCAGTTCAGCGGGACTGTACATCGTCTATGAGGGAGGAACCGAGTTCGGCAAGGAAGTCGGCGACGGGTGGGTACAGCCATCCCCCAGCGTGGAAATCACCCGCAGCGTCACGCAGCAGCTTGCCGCAAGCGCGGTGTTCTCCAGCCAGGCGGCAGAGGCAGCGGGGCAGGGAGACCTGGAGACCGCGCGAGACCTCGCCGAACGTGCCGCCCGCGCCATGACCGGCGAGATTGACTGGACAACCCTGCCCGACCTGCAGGGCAACATCCCTGCCACCCCATCGCCCGTGGCACATGCGGGCGCCATCCTGCAGGCTTTGCACTCCATCGACGAGAGCACACAGGCAGTGCGCGCCGCCCAAACAGCGCTGCAGACGGCAGAAGAGGCAACGGGTCTCAGCGAGGCGGAACGCCAGCGTATCCGTGAGCAGGCTGAAAAGCTGAAAGCCTCCGCGCAATCTCGCGTGGAGGACGTGAAACAGGCTCTGGAGCGGCTGGCAAAAGGGCAGGCTAACCCTCGCGAAGTGGTGGTCACTCTGCGAGAAGCGGAACCCATCTTCATCCCTCCAGCCATCGCTCACCTGACAGCCACCGCACCGACTGCAGGCACCAAACCCGCGCCCCAGACCACCCAGACCACCTCCACGTCACCCCAGCCCCAGCAGGTGGACGAAGCCACGATGAAGGCAAAGTGGCGTGCCGACCTCGCCGAGCTGGAGACACAGATAGCTCGCACCACCGAGCAATTGCGCCGGCTGACGCGAGAGATGCAGGGCATGCCCGCCCTGTTTGAAGAGTGGCAACAGATGGCAGAGGAGGGGATGGAAGAGTGCGTGAAAGCCTCTGCGAACCTCATGATAGATACCGCCACCATGGGGCTGGAAAAGCACTACAAAGACCTCTACGAGAAGGCAGAGAAAAGCGGCACAACGCCCCAGGAGGTGCTGGAGCGGTTGAAGCGCACACGCAAACTGCTGGAGTACTTTGGCAACGCCCGTACCTTCGCGGACATCGTGGACCTGATAACCCGTGAGAAGCAGACGCTGGCGGAGATACTTGAAGCGGTGCGCGATGGCATCGGACTGGTTCTGGACTTTACCCCCGTTAAAGACCATCCCGCCGCCATCGCCTGGAAGTTCGGCAGTAACGCGGTGGACCTGGTGCACTCCTTCGCCACAGGCTACCAGGCGTGGAAGGGCATCAATCAGCTGGACCACACCACCGAAGTGTATCTCCAGCAGGTGCAGGAACTCTCCAACAGGTTGAAGGGGCTGATGGAGCGGGCGAAGGCTCTGCGTGCGCGACTGGAAGAGTAGAGCCGGGGGATGGGGGACCCCCATCCCCCAGGCATCAGTCACAGAGCCAGTAGTTTTCGTTCGGGTAGGAGCCGCCGCCGCTGGGCAAACCTTCTGGCGACACCAGTGTCTCGTCGAACTCTTTGGACGAGGCGACGAACTTGGCGTGCCCATCGGCGAAAATCAGGCTGCCACCCTGCGTGTGCCACATGCGGAAGTAGTCGTAGGGTGGGTCGTTGTCGTAGCCGTACTTCTCGTAACCCGGCACCGTTCGACTGAAGAAGGGGAACATCTCATCGCGCATGATACGGGTTCGCGCCGGCTCGACGAAACTGGCATCGGTGACAATCTTCTGCTGATAGCCGAAGTTACTGCAGACCTCCAGGTTGTTCTGTGTGGAGAATCCGCAGATAACGGTGTAACAGCAGTGCGTGAAGCGATAGCTGGAACCGTACGCCTGCCAGTAGGAGTTTGTGCCCGGCACGTCGCGCTGCTGGTAGGGACTGCCGGTGTCGCTGGGGCACTTGAAGATGGGTTTGTTCTTCGTGTAGGGTTCCAGCGAGACCTCCACGCCCAGATGCCCCGGTTGACCTGCAGGGGGCTGGCTGTTGTAGGCGTGGAAGATGGGGAAGGTCTCGTCGTAGTCCTGCACGTACATGCGCACTGCCAGCCCAATCTGGCGAGCGTTGGAGATGCAGGTAGCCACTCGCGCCCGCTCCCGCGCCTGGGCAAAGACGGGGAACAGTATCGCCGCCAGCAGGGCGATGATGGCGATGACCACCAGAAGCTCGATCAGCGTGAAACCGCGCCTTGCGAACATGGTACAACCCTCCTTTTTCGCTTCGCGCAAGCGAAAACGCCGCCTCTCGGCAGAGAAGCGGCGCGAGGATTGCACGGTTCGTTCGCCACTCCGCTTCCCTACGCCGGCATTACCCGGATCAGGTTCCGAGGGTTCCTCGCCTTGCGCGAGGTCTCAGCCGTCATCGGCTCCCCTAGCGGATGCGTATCGCCTTGGCGGCGATTCGCTGCGCGGTATTTTTTCAAATTTAGTATACCCCACTCTTTCGCAAAGGCGCAACATCACGTATCGTTATCGCGGCAGGACGTTCTTTGAGACGACCTTGCGATTGGAAATCGCTGTTACTATGGAGTGCTGAAGCCATGCTTCAGCGGTTCAAACTCAGCCTCCGCAGGAGGCTTCGTCAAGGGTAGCCCGCAACCTTCAGTTGCAGGGGTGGTTTTAAAGCAACCTTGCGATTGGAAATCGCAGGCTACACAGAACAAAACCTGCTCAAGCAGGTTAAGGGTCTGCTGAAGCAAGCTTCAGCACTCCAAAGAGATTAGCCTCCGCAGGAGGCTTTGTTATGGGTAGCCCGCAACTTCCAGTTGCAGGACCGCCTTTTCTTCCCTCTCTATTGTGCCCTTGCAGACGATATCCTCTTATTCCTACGAGACTGTATCCCCCTGATACCGATTTCCCGCATTTTGTGCAGTGGTTGTGGCACGCTTCATGCTTTCTATCAGGGTGGATAGAATCGCACAGGGGGAGAACACCACATGATACGACAATTGCTTGTTATCTCACTGCTGGTGGGTGTGCTGACGGTTTCCACTCATGCCGTTACCATCAGTCTGCACAGCTACGACAACGCCTATACGGCAGACGCCGTCATAGATGGCAGTACGCACTGGGTGTACATCGGCGCGTTTCGGCTAAACATCGCCGGTTACACCGACCCACAGGAGGCGTGGTGTGTGGACCTGAAGCAGAGCGTGTCGGGTAGCGCATGGGATGCCGTGCAGGGGATCACTCTGCCAACCACCCTAGATGACGGACGTCGCGCGGACTGGGCGATGGGTGCGTTGTGGGTCAACCGCCCTTCAGCCACCGATGCCCAGGGGCGCGCGGCTCTGCAGCTGGCTATCTGGGAAGCGCTGTACGACGGCTACGGCACGAACCCGTTCATCTCAGGGCGATTTCGCGTGGACAATGTGTTCAACGGCACTAACCGCAGTTCGGCAAACAGCGCGGTGCTGGCGCAGGCGCAGAGTTTCCTGCAGGCGTGGAGCGGATTGAGCGTGACGAACGGCACGCTGTTCGACGCCCCGTTGCCCGGAAGCGGCACCCGCTCGCAGGATTTCATCCTGACACCCGGTGGAAACTTCGTTCCGCAGGCGGTACCCGAGCCGGGCACTCTGCTCTTGATGTCGCTTGGCTTGCTTGGCATCGGCAGGGCGATAAAGCGTCGGTAGCCTCCTGACCTTGGTCCAAAGTCGAGTGCCTGCCTTCGGGCAGGCACTACACCTCCACATCTGTGCCCAGCGACGCTTCCATCACACTGCGCACGCTTAACCTGCCTGCCTCTATCTTCACCGCGACGAAACCCTGTGGATGGCGCAGGAACAGGTCGGGATGGGCGTTCAGCAGTCGCTCCTGCGTCTGCGAGTCCAGCATAGTTAAGCCTCTGAAGTAGTGATAGCCGTTGCGTTCAATGTGTTCAACGCCCAGATTCGCCATCACCGCCAGGTCCTGCAGGAGCGAAACGGGCGGCACCGTGCTCAGGTCCTCCCCGCTGATCAGCACCCGCCTTCCCATACGGCGCAGCCGTTCCGCCAGACAGAAGTTGGCGATTCCCTTGAAAACGCCCTTGCAGCTTTTCACGCTGCAGCCGTCATAACCGCACTCCAGCGCGAGGGGCAGACTGTGCAGCTCGGCGTCGGACTCGTCAATGATTATCGGCGGGTGGTCGCGCCAGCGGTGTAGCCCCTCGCGGGTGCGTTCGCTCAGTGCCTGCTCGCGACGGAGCGGTTGCTCCACAAAGAGCAGTGCCTGCAAGAACGGCTGAAGGTCGCTGTCCGCCTGCACCTCTTCCCAGAAGGCTCGGAAGGTATCAATGTCGGGGTACATCTCGTTGGCGTCCAGCGTGAAGTGGAAGGCAGGGCAATGTTTGCTCAGCACCTGAGCCAGCGACTTTAAACGAGCGTGGTCGCTTCGGGCATCACCGCCCAGTTTGACCTTGAAGTGCGTCAGCCCATACGCCCGGATGCATTCTTCCAGCGACTGCGGCAAGCCGTCGTTCAGGCGTTCGTCGGGGGATATTTCCCCCTCGGTTAGCGGGTCGCTCAGCCCGACCGTGTGGCGGACGGTTATCTGGTGCAGGGGCTGTGTCGGCAGGTATTCGCGCGGCTCGTGCGCCTGCAGAGCGGGATGTATCCTGCCCAGGTCTATTCCCAGCGTATTCTGGCGCAGGGCGTCCCCGAAACGGGTTCCGGCAGCGCGGCAGAAGGCGTGCAGCAGTGCGCGCTCTATCAGGCTGACGCTGAACGACGCCACCAGCGGCGCGATGCCCTCAGCCTGCGCCCACTCCCTCTGTGCGTGGTATATCCGCCACCACAGGTCAAACGGCGAGGGGGCAGGGTCGGTCTGTTCGGCGATGGCGCAGGCGTGGCGGATGGCGTTCAGCAGGAGCTCTGTTTCCTGCTCGTAGCTCAGAGTGGGGTCTTTGATAAACCAGCGCGGCGCCAGATGGTCGGCGGAAAGCCCTTCTGCTTCTCTCCCGTCCACCAGCAGGGTAAGGCGCAGGATCAGGTGCTGAAGTTCGCGCACGGTGGCGATGCCGTAGCGGAAGGGCATGCGCGTCTGCATCGGCAGAAGGCTCAGGCTGGTCTGGCGGATGGCTATTTGCACCGTTTTGCCTCCGTGAAACCTGTCAAGCAATGCGCTCGTAGCGGTTCAACGGCACTTCGCCCTCGAAGGACAGCCCTTTGCTGACCGCCTCCACTGCCCGCACCAGTAGCTCGCCGATGCGATGGTAGCCGAAATATCCCGCGCCGGCGATGTGGGGCAGGATAATCACGTTGGGCAGGTCGCGCAGGGGATGGTCGGGCGGGAGCGGTTCGGGGTCGGTAACGTCCAGCACTGCCGTAAAGCGTCCCGTCTTTGCCTCCTCCAGCAGGGCGTCATGGTCAACCACTTTGCCCCGACTAGTGTTGACCAGCACGCTTCCCTCGCGCAGAAGGCGCAGGTGCTCCGCGCCAATCAGCCCCACCGTTTCGGGCAGGAGGGGGGTATGCACGCTCACGATGTGCGATTCGCGGAAGAGGGTGGGCAGGTCTGCCAGCTGAATGCGCATCCGGCGGGCGTCCTGTGCGGGCAGGAAGGGGTCGTATACCAGAATGCGTGTGCGGAAGGGGCGCAGCAGGCGGATAACCTCCCGTGCCACGGTGCTGCAGGAGACAAGCCCCACCGTCGCGCCCAGCAGGTACTGTCCGTTCACGGGAATAGTCGGGTCGCGCCACACGCCCCGCTGGCGATAGGCAAGCGCATGGTCCATCCACCGGCGCACGCCCATAATCATCATGCCCACAGTCGCTTCCGCCACATTGAGCGCAATGGCGCCGTTGCCGCTGAACACGCGGATACCGCGCGGGATGAGATATTGCTGCACCGCCTCGGGGGAGAGCATGAACTTCACCGAGCCGGCGGCATGGGCAATCAGCCGGAGCCTCTGCGCCCGTTGCAACACCTCGTCGGTCAGACGCGGGCTTCCCCAGGCAGTGACCAGCACTTCGAAATCCCCGATGCGCCGTGCCACCTCTTCGGAGGTGCAGGGCACATCCCGTTCCCATTCCACTACGTTTGCCGTACGCTTCAGGCGGTTCCACCAGTAATCGGTGAACGCCAGCTCCGTATGGCTGGGCGCAGGCAGATAGAGCAGGTTTAGCTTTTCAGACATGGCAACCTCTGTAAAATGTGGTCTCTTACCGCTGTGTACTCTGATTTGGACACCTCCCGATGAATCCCTTTCGCCTGCGCATGTATCTAACTCTATAGAAACTCAGCTTGTTAAATAGGTTGAGTAAACAGAAAGACTATAATACTTAGCATGGTGAAGGAGATGAAGCAGGCAGTACCGATTCTGGCGGCGATTGCGCTGGTGGTAGCGGTGGCTGTGGTATCGGCATTGGCGCCGAAGGACGTGCCTCCCCCTCCGCTGGCGCAGCTGAAAGAACAATATACGAAGAAGCAGAACCCCTCTGTAGACCACAGCAAGTTCCCCCAGCTCCAGCGTGCGTTCACCCGACCGCAGGAGGTCACCGAAGCCTGTATCGGCTGTCATAACGGACGCCACCTTGAGGTGATGAATTCCAATCACTGGAGGTGGGAGCGCGAAGAGTATATCAAGGGGCGCGGCGTGGTGTATCTGGGCAAGCGCAACGCCGTGAACAACTTCTGCCTCGCGGCGGCGGGTAACGAGCTCGCCTGCGCCAAGTGCCACGTAGGTTACGGCATGGAGTCGGTCAAAACCTTCAACTTCAACGACCCGCGCAACATCGACTGCCTGGTCTGTCACGATGGAACCGCCACCTATGCCAAAGGGCAGAATATGGGCGGTGCGCCCGCTCCAAGCGTGAACCTCACCCGGGTGGCGCAAAGCGTGGGGCGACCGACGCGCAACAACTGCGGGGTGTGCCACTTCTACGGGGGCGGGGGCAACAACGTCAAGCACGGCGACCTGGAGGAGGCGATGTTCGAACCCACGCGCGAGGTGGATGTGCACATGGCGGTGGACGGGGCGAACATGCAGTGCGTGGACTGCCACACCACCGAGAAGCACAATATCCGCGGGCAGCTCTACTCGCTCTCGTCCATGAACCGCAACCGCGTCACCTGCGAAGGGTGTCACACCAGCACCCCGCATGAGGACGACCTGCTGAACGAACACACGCTGAAGGTGGCGTGCCAGACGTGTCATATTCCCACCTACGCCAAAGTGAACGCGACCAAGACCTACTGGGACTGGTCTACCGCGGGCAGGCTCCGCGACGGCAAGCCGTATGAGGAAGAAGACGCAGAAGGCAACATCATCTACACGTCGCTGAAGGGCACTTTCGAGTGGGGCAAGAACCTGAAGCCGGAGTACGTGTGGTTCAACGGCACGGCGGAACATTACTTGCTGGGCGACAAGGTGGACGACCCTACGAAGCCGGTTATCCTGAACAGGCTCAACGGCTCGTATGCCGATCCGGACGCCAAAATCTTCCCGGTGAAGGTGATGCGTACCAAGCAGACTTTTGACCCCGTCAATCGGACGCTGGTGGCGTTGAAGCTGTTCGCGCCCAAGCCCGGCGAAGGGGCGTTCTGGAAAGACTTCGAGTGGCTGCGTGCAGCCGAAGTGGGCATGAAGGAGCGTGGCCTTCCCTTCAGCGGGCAAATCTCGTTCATTGAGACGGAGGCATACTGGCCTCTCAATCACATGGTGGCTCCCAAAGAGAAGGCGGTAGCCTGCAGTGAGTGCCACACCCGCAACGGGAGCCGCATTGCCAGCCTGCGCGATTTCTACATCCCCGGTCGCGACCGCTCGCCAAAGGTGGATACGCTGGGCAGGTGGCTGTTGATCCTGACCCTGCTGGGGGTGGCAGCGCACGGCGGCTTGCGGGCAGCAGCATCCATTCGGCGACGACGAGGAGGATAAAAGATGAAACGCAAACGTGTACCAATATATACCGGCTTCGAACGGTTCTGGCACTGGACACAGGCGATACTCATCCTGTTCCTTGCCTTTACCGGTTTCGAGATACACGGTTCGTATACGTTCTTCGGCTTTGAGGAGGCGGTGCGTTACCACAGCGTCGCCGCGTACCTCCTGCTGGCGCTGATTGTCTTCGCTATCTTCTGGCACTTCACCACCGGCGAGTGGCAACAGTATGTGCCGACACTGAAGAACATCCGCGCCCAGCTGGATTATTACCTGTTCGGCATCTTCCGCAACGCGCCGCATCCCACCAGAAAGAGCGTGCTGAGCAAGCTGAACCCCCTTCAGCGGATTACCTACTTCAGCCTGAAGGTGTTTCTCATCCCGCTGGCGGTGGTGTCGGGACTTCTGTACATGTTCTATCGCTACCCCACCCGCTACGGAATTGAAGCCATCAACATCGGCTCGCTGAAGTTTATCGCACTGGCTCACACCGTGGGAGCGTTCCTGCTGGTGGCTTTTGTGATACTGCACGTGTATATGACCACCACGGGCGAGACGGTGTTCTCGAACCTGCGAGCGATGATTACCGGCTACGAAGAGAGTGAGGAGCCGGCGACTCTGAGCAGCATGGAGGGACAACAGGCATGAAACAGGGCGAGTACATGAACCCTTATCTGGCGGGACTGCTTCTGGGGCTGTTACTGCTGGCAACGATTTATATCACCGGGCGCGGACTGGGCGCCAGTGGTGCCATCAAGAGCGTGACGGTAGCAGGGGTGGCAGCAGCAGCTCCCCAGCATGCCCGGTCGGCGGAGTTCTACCGGGATTATCTGCGAGAGCACGAGGGCGCGCCGCTGAAGAACTGGCTGGTGTTCGAGATTACCGGCGTGTTGATAGGGGCGTTCCTTTCCGGGCTGGTTGCCGGGCGATTGAAGATGGTCACCGAGAAAGGTCCGCGGGTGACGTCCCGCGCGCGGCTGGTTGCCGCCTTTATCGGCGGCGTGCTGTGGGGAATCGGCTCGCAGCTGGGCAGAGGCTGTACCAGCGGCGCAGCGCTCAGCGGCATGGCGGTGATGGCAACGGGGGGCATCCTCACCATGCTGGCTATCTTCGCGGGCGCATACGCCTTTGCCTATTTCTTCCGCAAACTGTGGATATAGGAGGGGGACAATGGGACCACTGGTGCCGAACCTGATCAGCGAGAACCTGAACTATATCCTTGCCCTGTTCATCGGCATCGCGTTCGGGGCGATACTGGAACAGGCGGGGTTTTCCTCCTCGCGACGGCTGGTCGGGCTGTTCTATGGCTACGACTTCACCGTTCTTCGCGTCTTCTTCACCGCAGGCATCGTGGCGATGGTCGGCGTGATGGCGCTTCAGCACTTCGGCTTGCTGGATATGAATCTGGTGTACATCAATCCGACCTTCCTGTGGTCAGCCATCATCGGGGGGCTGATTATGGGGCTGGGCTTCGTGATTGGCGGATACTGCCCGGGAACCAGCTTCTGCGCGGCAGCGATTGGCAAGCTGGACGCGGTTGCGCTGATTGCGGGCGCGCTGGTGGGCGTGTTTCTGTTCGCAGAGGGCTATCCGCTGTTCGAGGGGCTGTATAAAGCCGCCTACCTGGGCAGTCCGCGCATCTACCAGACGCTGGGCATCCCGGCGAATATGTTCGCGTTTGTGATGGTGGTGTTTGCGCTGGCGGCGTTCGGCGTCGCCGGCTTCGTGGAGCGCAGGGTGAACCGATTACCTGCACAAACCGCCCGATGGACGCCGGCTCGCGTCGGGATGGTGGCTGTAGGGCTGGTGCTGGCGTTGTCCGCTTCCTCGTTCACCGACCGCAAAGCGAACCTGCTGAACCTATCGCAGAATGACCAGCTGGTGCGCTCCTACCCTGTGGAGGTAATGAGCGTGGACGAGTTCGCCTTCCGCCTGATGGACGAGGAGGATGACCGGATTCAGGTGATAGATTTCCGCCCCGAAGCCGAGATTGCACGAGAGCGACTGCCCAAATCGTATGCGTTCACGGTGGAGAACCTGTTCGAGCAGGAGCCATCGCGCCTCCTGCGACTGAAAGGTAAACTGAACGTCTTTGTGGCGAACGACGAACTCACCGAGCGCAGGCTGGCGGTTATTGCGCAGGAGCTGGGGTTTAAACGCATCGCGATACTGGAGGGCGGACTGCAGGGCTTTCGCGAGCAGATACTGAACTTCCAGCCGTCTCGCCCACCGCGTGACATGTATGAAGAGTTCACCTACCGTTTCCGCACGAAGGCGAAGCAGGTTATTCCCGAGCTGATTCGCCAGAACAGGCAGACTGCGCCTGTGAAGCAGGAGAAGAAGCGCGTGCTGGGTGGATGCTGATGGCGGTGGGGCAACCGCACCGGTTGCCCCGTTTTGCTGTTATTCATGGTCGGGGGTGGGGGTATGCGTCTGGGGATCCACCATCTCCACCACGGGCTTACCGTCCTGTTCTACCCAGATGCCGCAGGGACCGCCGCCTTCGCTGATGCCCAATTTCACTTCCGAGCCGTCCATACGCAGCACGGGGTGGTAGAACCGGGCGATTTTCTCGGCGTCTCCCACCGCATAGTGCCCGATGAGCGCGCGTCGGAAGCGGTCGGTGGTACGATTGGGGTTGCTGCCGTGTATCAACGAGCCGTTGAAAAACAGCACGTCGCCCGGCTCCATCACCACCGGCACGATGGGCATATCCTTTGGCACAGGTACGGTGATGTCGGTGAAGCTCTGGCTGGTATCGGCGGGCACGGTGCACAGGATGGGCAGGTCCTGCGTGCCCGGCACAACCATCAGACAGCCGTTCTCCTCGTCGCAGTAGTCCAGCGCCATCCACGCGGCGATGCAGGTTCCGGGCTGAACACGCAGATAGAAGTTATCCTGATGCAGAGCCTGTCCGCGCGCGCCCGGCGGCTTGAAGTAGAGCATCGTCTGCACGGCGTAGGGTTCCTTTCCCAGCAGGGCGGTCATGCAGGCGTTCAGGCGCGGGTCAATCATCCACTTCAGGCTCACCTCGTCCCAGCGGTGCATGTGGATCATGCGCGGGTAGCGCTTCAGCGGGTCGTTGCTTTTGGGGTCTACGCCTCCGAAGTCGCCCGGGTAGGAGCCAGATTCGCGCAGGCGCATATAGTGGTCAATGTAGAACTCGGCTTCCTGTTTGCTGAAGAGACCGCGCGCCACCACATATCCATCCCGATGGTATTGTTCCACCTGTTCCCGCGACAGCATGGGCATTCCTCCTCTGGTTGTTTAGTGTAACTATATATTGGCACGAAGAGGGGGTGATGTCAAGAGGGTTGTGCTGGAGGGCGACCTACCGTTTGGCTGATTGTGTTGTAGGGGCAACCCCCCGTGGTTGCCCACTGAGAAGCAGGACAGCCCCTCCTGACCTCGCCGCACGCGGAAAGGGACGTCCCCCTGCTTGCGGGGGGACAATGGGGGACTGACAACCCCTCTCCCGACCTCTCCCCGACGCGGGGAGAGGTAATGCGCCCCTTCCCTCGCAGGGAAGGGGACGGGGGTTAGGTTCACGCGGTTCGGCAGGAACCTCGCCCTCCATGCGGTATCTTACTTCACCGCCGATTCGCCACGTTCGCCGGTGCGGATGCGCACGGCGTCGGCTACTGGTATCAGGAAGATTTTGCCGTCGCCGATTTCGCCGGTTCGCGCCGCCTCCTGAACCACTTCCACCACGCTCTCCGCCAGCGCATCGGGCACCACCACCTCGATCTTCACCTTCTGGAGCAGGTTGATGGTGTATTCCGCGCCGCGGTAGGTTTGCGTGTAGCCTTTCTGCCTGCCGGAACCGTGCACTTCGGTGACCGTGATGCCAGCGATGCCCAGCTCGTTCAGGGCGGCTTTGACCTCGTCCAGCTTCTGCGGGCGGATGATAGCTTCTACCTTAATCATGGTTTGTTCCCTCCTGACTATGTACTTATCTCCGGTGACGGTCGCGGAACCGGAGCGGGTGCGCTGAGCGGATGAGTCGGTTTTGTTCCACCTGTGACGCTGAACTGCCCCGGTGTCGCCAGCACGAAGTCGGGATACGCGCTGATGCCGTGCTCGCCCACGTCCAGCCCTTCAATCTCCTCCTGTTCCGACACGCGGATGCCAATCGTCACCTTCAGCAATCCGAACAGGATGATGCCGGTGACGATGCACCACGCAAACACCGAGACGACGCCGATAGCCTGCGCCGTGAGCAGTTTCAGTCCACCGCCAAACAGCAAGCCGCTGCCCGTGGTGTTTGCCGGAGCGTATCCCTCCTGCGCGAACAGCCCCAGTGCCAGTGTACCCAGTGCACCACACACACCATGCACCGAGATTGCACCAACAGGGTCATCCACCTTGATTCGGTCCAGCAGAAGCACTGAGAGCACCACCACGATGCCCCCGAGTACGCCGATAATCGTAGCGGAGAGTGGCGATACGAACGCACAGGGAGCAGTGATAGCAACGAGCCCCGCCAGTACGCCGTTGAGCGTCATACTGACATCAGGCTTCTTCAGCAGAGCCCACGAGGTGAACAGCGCGGCGATTCCGCCGGTTGCTGCGGCGAGGTTGGTGGTCAGAGCTATCTGTGCGATGGAGGCGTCGGCTGCCATGGTGGAGCCGGGGTTGAAGCCGAACCATCCCAACCACAGGATAAACACCCCCAGCGCCGCCATCGGCAACGAGTGACCGGGTATCGCCAGCGGTTTGCCTTCCTTGGAATACTTGCCGATGCGCGGTCCCAGCATGATGGTGCCGACCAGCGCCAGCCACCCGCCAGTGGAGTGGACAACGGTGGAGCCGGCAAAGTCCCACATGCCCAGCTTCGCCAGCCAGCCGCCGCCCCAGACCCAGTGCCCCACCACCGGGTAGATGAACGCGCTGACCACGAAGCTGTAGATGAGGTAAGTACTGAACTTCGTGCGCTCCGCCATCGCCCCAGAGACGATGGTGGCTGCAGTAGCGGCAAACACCAGCTGGAACATGAACTTGGCGAACAGCGGAACGCCTGTCCAGTTCAGCGCGCTGTACACGCCCTGATAGGCGTCGCCCGTCGCCGGCGAGTTGTCAGCACCGGTGAGGAACCAGCCTTTCAAGCCGACGAAAGCGTTGCCGTCGCCGAACATCAGCGCGAAGCCCACTGCCCAGAAGGCAACCGAACCGATGCAGAAATCCATCAGGTTCTTCATCATGATGTTGTTGGTGTTCTTCGCGCGGGTCAAGCCGCCCTCCACATAGGCGAAGCCCGCCTGCATCCAGAACACCAGAAACGCGGCGACCATCACCCACAGCGTATCCAACAGCATCTTGTGGTTGGTCAGCGTCTCCTGAACGGAGATGTCTTCCTGCGCCCACACCCTCAACCCTGTCAGGGTCAACAGGGCGAACGCCATTCCAGCGAGCAGGGCGCGTCTTCCCAGAATACGTCTCACGATTCGCATCGTTGTCCCCTCCTAAAATCGGAATACCTGCGAGTACACCACGGTGACCTGCTGCTTTTTCGTAGCGGCTCCACCGCCATCCAGGAAAAATGGCTGGTTGGAGCTGTCGAAACGCACCTCGAAACGGCTGAGAGAGGAGCCGATGGGGTACTCGTAGGTGATGGTGAACTCGCTGAGCCTCTGCGCCACGCCCGTGCGGAAGCCATCCTTATCGTCCAGGCACGAGTAGCGGAGGGCAAGCGCCCGGTCATTGGCAAGGGCACGGCGGTAGTAGAGGGCATAACCCGTCCACTTTGCCGACGCCGATTTGTCTTCGCCGTAGTCGAAGTTGATGCCGTATTTGTCGTCGCCAGCCTTGTAGAACAGCACGGTGTCAAACACCGTTCTTGCACCGCTGGCAGGGGAAATCGCCTCGTCGCCAGTTATCACGTTCTGCACGAAGCTGAGGCGGTCGCTGGAGTAGGTCAGGGCGGCGTGTATGCTTTTCTTGCCGTTGTTCTCTTCGGTGATGTCCCAGCCGTTCACCACCATTGCCTGAAATCCCCAGCCGCTTCCCAGGCTGGTGGTCCCGCGAATGCCCGTGTGGTAGAAGGGGATGGCGTACACGAACGGCAGGGAGCGCGAGTAGTTGTCGTTGGACGCCGATTCGATAACCTCTGCTCCCAGCGCGGTCACAAACTTGCCGATGTCGACCGTCCATGCACCGGCCTGTGTGGTGATAAACGCCTGCTGAAACAGCTTGTAGCGGTCCTCACTGAGGTTGTAGTGCACCAGGTCGGCAGTGCGTCCCGTGGTGAGAGTCAGTGTGAACCCAACGGGTTCCGCGGGTTGTGTGATGTTGACCTCCAGCAGGCTCAGCTCCAGCGAGCCAGACTTCTGGTCAAAGGCGCGTACGATGTTCTGGTTCGCGCCGGTTGGCGGGTTGTTGAAGTTGTAACCCATGTACGTGTCCAGCAAGCCGCTCAGCTGGACTTTTGGCTCGGCGGTCGTCTGCACTGCAGGAACCGCCCACAGCGCGCACATCAGTGCGCCAAAGACGAAACGTCGCATACATGTACCTCCTGTTGAAAGTTGTTTTGTTTTGGGAAGTACGTGGAGTGGCACGAAGCCTCTCCGGTCGCGGCGTCGCGGGGTAACGGGTTCGCTGCAGTGCGTGTTGCCGTCTTCGACGGTGCAAAAACGATAAACGACAGACCGCTTGCCTACCTGCTTCGGTAGAGACGCCTGCGTCTGTCGTTTCGGGGGACATCTTTGTCACAACGTTTTACTGGGCAAAATATACCAGATATTCGCTGAAAAAGTCAAGGGCTGGATGGTTGGATGCGACGACGCAAATCTCCCTAATCCTCCGATACATCTCTTGGAATAATCACCACCAGCTCGTTGCCCTGCTCCACGATTTCAGGCTCTCGTCCCACAGCCTCTTTGACCCGCTGGATTGCCCGGCGAACGCCACTGCCTGTGTCCGTTACCATCCCCGCTCGCAGGAACGCACTGTAGATGAGGGGATTGCGGAGGACATGAGCCATTCCTGCTTTGAGCATGTCCACTGTTACAGTGTTCGGTAAGCCGCCCGGGCTTCGCACTTCTACGCGGTCATCTAGAATAAACAGGCGTATGGGCGCCGATACAGTGTAGTCGCGATGTACGAGGGCGTTCACTAAAAACTCCCTCAGGGAAACCTCTGGCAGTTCAGGATATTGTTCGGGTTCGAATCCACGAATGCGATGGCGCGTTTTCAGGTGGATGTTCAAGAAGCGGGTGCAATCCTTCAGCATGTGGAACAGGGTCCCTTCGATACGTTCTCGGTCGGAAGGCTCTTCTGCGAGGTCGGTGCCAGGTATGCGCGCTGCGGTGATATAGGCGTGGGGCAAGAACTGTTGAGGGTCACGACCGAAGAGCAGAATCGCCGCGACTGTGGGATGATATTGCCCCTCGTACTCTCGCACCAGTCGCCAGCGGATTAAGAGTTGCTGGTCGTCTGCTTCGATGTTTCCCAACACCTGCCTTTGAAAGGCGCCAAATGCCCATAAATCGATGTCCTTTAAGGTAGCTTGCAGGAGGATGGTCTCCTCGTAATGGAGGCTTTCGGCAGACTGGAACAAACGCAAGAGCTCCTGGCGTGAAGCCCGTCGCTTGCCGCTGGTCGTACGAACGAAATAATCGCCTCGTCGCGTTCGGTAAGGGCGCAGCTCTCCTTTAGGCACGCGGACCACAAGCAGGGTTTTGCCATCGGGGGTTGGCACCGCCTCCTGAGCGATGGTCAGAGGTGGTTCGCAGTTCTGATACGCGACCTGATCAATTCGCCTTGCCAGTTCATCGGGGGACTCCACCCCAACGATTTGCCGGTCATCACCGACGCCGAAAATAAGCCATCCGCCTTCGGTATTCGCAAAGGCAACCAGCTCCGCAGCCAAATCGTCTGCATGGACCATCGTCTGTTTGAACTCTGTGTGTAGACTTTCCCCCCTTGCGATGCGTTGCTGAATGTCCGCCCAGTCCATCGTTTGCCTCCTTATGTGCCCTCTCCTCGCAGCTCTATTTTACTATCCTTTCGGGTTAGAGGGAAGATGCCTGCAGGGGGCGGTTCTGGACGGGCAGAGCTGCTGTGAATATCAAAAAAGGGGCGCGGTAACGCGCCCCTCAGCTTACCTGCCAAATGTCAGCACGGTGGTGGACTTGATGTGCCCCTCCAGCCACTCCCGCTCGAACCAGGTAGGTTTCAGCCTGCTCTTGCTGAACAGCTTCTCCGCCTGGTCGGTGTAGTGGGGCGAATCGGGGCGGTCGCTCTGTCCGTAGGGAGTTGCGCTGAACGACTGAACCGCGCCTTTTCGGAAAAGCACCACCTGTGTCCAGTTCTGACCGGTGTAGCCGTAGAAGATGCCATCTGCC
Source organism: Chthonomonadia bacterium (assembly GCA_013314755.1). Classification (GTDB taxonomy): domain Bacteria; phylum Armatimonadota; class HRBIN16; order HRBIN16; family HRBIN16; genus HRBIN16. Next base: position 17,705 of record JABUFA010000027.1, on the reverse strand, counting down.
TCCATGCGAGAGCCAACGGCACGCAGAGTCTGCCCGCCGCCCGTTTCGCCGCCGGAGATGGGCCACGACCTGCCGCCGCGCCTTACACGGTGTATCTCGCCCCAGGGCACCTCCAGCCGACCGTAGCGACGCTGAATCTCCTGCACCGCCTCCCCAAGCGCCTTGAGTAACGCCTCGCGCTGAGCATCGTTCAGAGGCTTGCCCTCGCGCACGCTTTCGGGGTCAATGGGTGGGGAATAGCGCTTGATGGCTTCGCGCCAGAAGCGAAACAGCGTTGCGCCCACGCTGTCGGCGTCCATGTAGCCGTTCCACTCCTGCAGGATGGTAATAGCCTTGCTCAGCGGCTGGGTGGTGCCGCCCGGTGCATGGGAGACCGCATCTGCCAGCGCCTGCTTCCACTGTTCCGCCATATCGGCGTGTGTGTCCAGAGCGATGGCGATTGCCTGTGCCAGCGTCATGCGCGGGGTGTTTTCCAGCAGGTACACCGCTCGCCTGCCGCGCGAGTTGTTCTCGTTGGGGCGTGCGCCGTAGATGTACTCGGGGTACTTATCTGCCGTGAGGGGAGAGTTGACCAGCATGTTGTCGGGACCGATGTTGCAGTTCTGCATATAGCCTCGCGATGGATTGAGCAGTTGCACCAGGTCTTTCATCGGGTGGATGCCCAGCCATTCGGTGGTGCGGGTGTTGCCCGGCACCGGCTTGCTGAAGTCGTACCCTTTGGGGCGGATGGGCACGCGACCGGTGCGCACGTAGAAGATGTTGCCCTCCACATCGGCATACATGATGTTCTGCTCCATAAACTGGTTCATCGCCATCGCCTGCTGGAACTCTTTCAGGTTGCGGGCGCTCGCCATTCGGTAAAGCTGCACCACGAAGCCCACTTCGTTCAGGTAAGGGGTTTTCACCGCGTAGGCGCGATTGCCCTCGCGAAGCATGATGGGTCCGTGGTGGGTGTAGTGTATCTCTCGTTCCACGGGCGGCTTACCAGCGACGTTGATGCGCACCTTCCGCACCCGCATATTGCGCCACTTGCCCTCGTAGCGGTACTGCAGAGGGTTGTTTGGGTTCACCTCTTCCACGTAGATGTCGGTGGTATCGGGACCGCCGGTGGTCGCTGCCCAGCCAAGATAGCGGTTGTGCCCCAGCCCCAGCAGGGGTGCGCCCAGCGGTCCGAAGCCCGACAGGTGCAGTTCGCCCCCATGCAGGCGGAACTCGTAGAAGCGAAACTCGTTGTCCCAGGGGATATGCGGGTCAATCAGCAGGATGGCGCAACCGTCAGCGGTACGTTCGGGACGCACAGCCCACTCGTTGGAGCTGAAGGGCAGTTGCACCTCGCCGCGTCGCTGGAGTTCCGCCATCGCTCGCCCCATGGGCCAGTTGAAGATGATGTAGCGCCCCAGCGCCACCACCTGCCACGGTTCTATCTTCGGCGCCCAGGCGGGAACCTGCTCGGGATGCTTTTTCATGTAGTCTTTCACGCCCTGCTGGTACGCCTCGATGACGGCGCGGATTTTGGCGGGCAGTTCGCGATAGCGGCGGCGCGAGACCTCCTCATGCCCCACGAAGCGCTGCTGCCAGTCGTGTTCCACCCACTGCTCGCCGAAGGCTTCCGCCATCGTGCCTGCCGCCAGTCGGTAGTTTTTCAGCAACTGCTCCAGACGGTCTTCTGCCTGCGCCCAGCCCAGTCCGTAGGCAGCCGCCTCCTCCGTGCGGGCGTAGATATGGGGCACACCCCACTCATCCCGATAGATGGTCACCTGTTCGCCCCCTGCCCAGCCATTGATTGCCAGCAGAGCGAACAAACACAAAATAACAATGTTACGACGCATGGTATGTCCTCCTGTTTAGATTACTGCCCTATCCTCGCCGACGAATGGAGCAAAGATAATGCGTTGCCGGTGAAAAGTCAAAATTGTGCTTTTGCGCTCTCCAGCAAGTTTTTTAACTGTTGAGCAAATTCGGTTGCTTTTTGCCGAAGATCATCTGGAGTTTGGGTATGTTGTCGCATTCCGCAGTGTGCAAAGTCGTTGCGCGGGTCTACTATCTTCGACCATAGCTGCACAACGTCTCGGATTTCGTCCTGTCCCATGTACTTGTCCAGAGCAGAGAGGTTAGGGTCTTGTTTGTCCTCGACGGCTTTAACGCCCTGGTTCAGGAAATTTTCAACCTCTCTACGCGAATCATGATGAAGCCAGTTTTTTTCCCTGTTAATCCGCCACATCACGTAGTTGAGCAGCCATTCCCTTTGTAGAAGCAAAGCCTGCACAAATTGCCTGTACTGTACCAGAGCGCGAACAGTATGCATCTGCTTTTCGAGAGTGTCAAAGTTCAGTTCGTCAGGCTTTTCATGTGCCAGCTGGACCGCCATCTGCCTTACCCGGTCTATCAGCAGAGCAAATGGCTTTACCCAGATTTGAGCCTCATGTATCGCTTTTTCCGTGATGCTCACCAGCTTCCTGGCAGAGCGCATCACATCCACAACGCGCAGAGCCTGTAGACTGTCTGATAATGCCAGCAGTTCCTTTCCAGCGGTCTTGAGTGTGGTGGGTTTGGACCCCTCTGTCGTTGCGTCTTTACGATAGATATCGTCCTGCGTTCTCTGCAGGGTCTCTCCGATGAAACGGGCGTCGCCCAGTTCCTGAAATCGCCGTACCCCTTCCATCCAGTCCAGCAGGTCAAGCATCAGGCGCAGGTCCATAACAGGGGAGGGGGTATCCGATGATTGCCCTTGCTGGTGTAAGCCGTAGAGTACGTGTTGGATCTCCACACGCTTCACCGCCCGCAGGAAGGCACTGACTACGAACAGCACGAACTGCAGGGAGCGAAAAGCATGGGTGATGTCGATAACCAGTCGCTCTTCCTCATGTATCTGCTGAGTAACCGCGTCGAAGATTTCCCAGACCTCTGCCTCGTTCCGTCCATCGGGGATGCGCAGGGTTTGCACTGCGACTCGGTGACGGTTCAATTTCTCGCGAAGAATGGGCCAGTTCGTGTCTTCCGCTTCCTTGGTCAGCAAAACAAGCACCGTCTGGGGCTTGAGCCACTTCACCACTGCATCGGTGAACATATTCGTCCTGCATTGCTTCTCTCCCCAGACATAGGTTGCTTCTTTGTAAGTGTTGGTTCCCAGCGACGTAATCAACTTCATCGCTCTGTCACTCCTTCGGGATGATTTTGACAATGGTTCGCCGGTTGCCGCTTACTTCAATCTCCACATCTGCCAGCAGTCTCCTTTTGCCGGTGGTTAGCTTTTCGCGAGCGGAAGCGGAAAGGCTGTTGAGCAGTTGCTGGGTGCGCTGGGCATCGGCGGATGCGCCCTGCGTTTGCCCCTGATGCTGACGCTGAACCTGAAGCACGCGCTGACCCGGGTTGTAACTGACGGTTACACTCTGCCAGACTTCACGCCCCGTAGAAGGAGGCAGTATGGTTTGTGCGGCAGTGCTCTGTTTTGCCGGCTCGGTGGGTTGTTTTGGTTCGTCTGTACGGAAGAAGCCGTAACCTGCGTTGGTCTTGGCGCCCACGCCCAGATACTGCAGACACCACTTCAACAGGTTCTCGGCAAATGCTCCCCACGCCTGGTCGGGGACAGTCAGGGCGAACAGGAAGCGTGCACCGGGCTTCACCACCAGAAAAGGCACCGGGTTCGGGTCGTCGAAGTCAGTTGGGAATGCGTTTGCGCCTCTGCTGGAGTAGTAGTCGGGGTGATGCACGGTAATCACGTCGCGATGGAAAGGCTTGCCTTCCACTGATTCAGGGTCGTACCAGGCATCCCAGAAGGTGATGTACCCTGCCGAGGCGTCCCCATCACCATTAGAGTAACCGAACAGTACCTCAAACTGCTCCCGGGTGATTTTTCCCTCGTCCTGCAGGCGAGCGGCGCCACGCCGACACAGCCCTTTGAGCGCGGAGCCGGGGATAATGGGCATTCCGTAAGTGTGGTGAACGGTCAAGCCTACCTCCAGCACGCTCTCGTTGCCCAGCCCGACGGCGATGGGAGATGAGGCTGTCGCCGCGAAGAGGCGCGTATTGCCCAGCTTTTGCAGGTGCTCCTTCCAGCGGGCGAAGGCGTATGCGTACACAGGGGAAGCCGCGCTGTTCTGTGCCTGAGTGTACAGGTCTTTCGCCCCCTCGTGGGTGTCGTCATGCTTGCTGAGATAACGGTGGAGCACAAGCCCTGCGTGCTGAGCCTCTTTAAGATTAAGGCTACTGATTGCTCTGCGCCGCGCCTCGATATTCATAGCTACTCTCCTCCTTCCCCTGCGCTGGAGACTTTCAGAATGGATTCGGCGAACCGCTTGAAGTAAATCCACGCGCTGAGCACTCGCCGTGTGTAGAGCATATACTCGCTGGCGGAGGCGTCGCGCACCACTTGCAGAAGGTCACCCTGCACGTTCAGTAAATGCTGAATGTGGTTCAGCAGGAGGCTGTGTGCTCTGGCGCGGTCGTCCTTACCCCCTTCCGCCTTCGCTTTGGAGAACGCCAGCGCCTGACACAACCCGCAGGTGCGCACCATTACAGGGAACGAATGACATAGCCCTCCGTAGATGTCGCGAACTTCCTTTTTTTGCTGTTCTACCTCCCGCACCAGTTTCTCGGCGAGTTCCATATCCTGCTGTGCTCGCGTTTTCATTTCGTCACCACCCTGCACAAGCCGCGCCCGACGCTGGAATCGCCACCAATCTGCACCAGGCTCGGCTGGAATGGTTCCCAGAGGGAGCCAGCATCTTCCTTGTAGAAGTCGGCGACCATCACCGCGCCCGCGAAGATGCTTTCGGCAGGCACTGCTTCCTCGTACCACAGTGCGCCTTTCTTCACCGTCTTGGTATCGTCTTCCAGACGCACGCGCGCGGCAACCTCTATCGCTGTTTCGCTCAGGAAGTTGAAGACCTCATCGGAGACAATGACAAACCGCGTCGTGAACGCCTCGGGTCTATCGGCAAAAAGGACGCCGGCTATCCCACTGGCAATCTGTTCGGTGTCCGAATCTGGGCGTGCCGTAAGGTCTATGTCCTCCAGATACACCTTGCCGTTGCGTGCCAGATCCGACTTCTGCGTGACCAGTGCCTGAAGTTCATTCCCCGAGCCGGCAACAGCGGGTATCTGGGTGAACGGCGGCTCTAATCCAAATGCCCGCATATCGCGCACGAATCGACCGAGCACCAGCGGGCAGGTCGCGTAGGCAAAGGTTCCGTAGAAGCTGCGTACCGCCAGACACAGGATGCGCTGGTCGGTGAAGCACAGGGCGCCTGCTTCCATCTCGCCGCCATCGCGCACGTCCTTACCGAAGGCTCTCGCAATCCATGCTTTGTTCTCGGGGGTTTCCAGAGCGTCGCGCAGAACGCCTTTCAGACTGCTGGCAGGGATGATGGGCCAGCCGGTGGCTTTTTCGCGTGCGATGGGCAGGTCCACCACCGCCACCGCCTGCCCGGTTCCCGAATGTACCGGTGTGAGTGCGTGCAGATAGATGGCTTTGGCTCTTGGCGAATGACTCATTGTTTATTCCTCCTCTTTACCAGATTCCCCATAATGCGAGACCGAATCCGTCCCGGCAATCGTGTTCATCGTCGCTGACCGGTTGCAACCATGCCTGTATGCCCAAGACGGAAGGGTCGCCGCTCAACACTTCAAAGAAATAAACCGAACCCGCGGGCGCAAGCAGGCGTGTAGGTTTGGGCTGTGGTCGGTCAGCCCGGTAACTCCATCCACTGACCGCCTCGCGTCGCCTTACCGCCGCCGAAATCAGCTTCAACGTGAGCCCATTCGCTGAGGGCGGACTTCCTTCCAGTTTACCGTTCAGCCAGCCCGGTTTCCAGCCGTTCTGGAAAATGGCTGGGGTTGCCAGTACCATCCGCACCCGCTTCGCCCCCTGCAGGGCGCGCTGAAGGCTATCCGGGCAGGAGGGCCAGGCGTCGGCAGAGACCGTCTCCAGCGCGGCAAGCCGCTTTTCTCCACCAAGAAGCCCTACACCCTCCAGTTTAACGGCTTCTTCCGTCACCACTCGCGCCAGCAGTGCCCACTCCTCACGGTGCGCCCGGTCTTTGCCCCAGCGATACCGCTCGAACGACAGGAACTGTGCACTGAACAGCTTGCCCTCTTCGCTGGTGCCTCCCTCGCTGATGCATACATGCGTCCGCTCCTCCACCTCCATACGGTCTATTGGCTCAGGTACAGCGAACCCCTCACCAGTGGGGTTTTCTAACCAGCGAAAGAGGTCAGCCTGGCTCCATAGCGTGTATCCCGGTGACGGTTTCACCTCTTCCGTCACCCGCAAAGGCAGGAGGTGCTTGGGAAGGTCACAGCCTGCGCCTGCCGGGAGCTCCTGGATGGGACGGAGAGCCATCGTTTTGTGAGAACAGCTCTGCTCGTCATGGTATACCACCGCATCCGCTGGCGCGGGGAATACAGGTGTGTTGTTGCGCTCGAGGATAGGAGCGTGCACGATTGTCCTCAGCACACGCTGGATATCCGTTTTGTTGTCCCAGTTGACCCCCAGCTGGTTACCGATAAAAGTGCGCACGAACCCCGTGACGGTGGCAGGGTAGGGACAGGGTAACGTCCGGGCAAATAGCGCGCCCACCTCAGCGGCGAAAGGGCGTCCGTCGCGGAACAGCAACGGGTCAATACCGCGGATGCGTACAATGTGCTCGTTCATACGTGCACCTCCCCGTTAGGATAGCCCGCCAGAAACCGGGCGATAATCAACCGCTGAGCAAACCTGCGTAAGTGGTCGGCGGCTGCAATCGCGTTCAGCTCGGGAGAACAGCGGGCAGGTTCAGCGCCAGTTAATCTGCGTAAGTGGTCAGCGGTTTTAATCGCTTTCAACTCGTCCTCCAGCCATTGGCGAATCGTCCCACTGTGTGCGTCTGTTTCCCTGTGCTGTTTGCGTTCGAAAATGCGCATTGCCTCTGCGTGAACGCTGGGGATGCTCAGATTAGCGTTCTCAGCCTCGCGCGCCAGATAAAGTAGTTCGTACGGGAAGCCGTGCGTCAGACCCTGCCGAAACGCCTTTATCCAGCGCGTCCAGCTCTCCATATTGGAGTCCTTCTCGCGCCGCGTCCAGCTCTCCATATTGGAGTCCTTCTCGCGCGAGGTCACAACCGTCACAGGCGCACCCCCGCGCGTGTGCAGGGCGACTGCCAGAGCGTCGCGGCAGGTCTTGGCATGATGTTCCGCTTCCCGCGCCCACTGCAGAGCATCCTGAAGCATCTCCATACGGTGTACGATGCTGACTCCAGCAGACAGCGTGCCTCCTTCAATCTGCTGAGAGAAAGTTTTTGCCAGCTCGTTGGCACAGGAAAGAACGGTATTGACTGGCAGCATCGCCAGCAGGTCATCGCCTCCCGCGTATACCAGATAGCCGTTATGAGCCTCTACGATACGCTCCACCTCTTGCGCGAAATGGGCGAGCTTCTCGGACAGCCGGCGGTGATCGTCAGGTGTCTTTTGCTTCCTGATGAGCCTGCCCATGCGGTCGCCATCGGCGACAAGGATTGCGTAATAGGATGGACATTCATGCAGAGCTGGCGTGAGACTGCTGAGAATCTCGCGGCGCAGGTTATCAATGATGTCCAGCCGCGCCTGCAGGTACTCGCGCAGGTGCTTGTCGGCGGTTTCTATCTCCTCCTGCACGCGCGTGGGGAACATCAGGTCACCGATGTCCAGTGCACCGGGTGCGTTTTCAGCGATGGATTCCAGCTCCTCCACTGCGTGGGGCTTGTTTCGTCTAGCGATGGGCAGTATCGCTTCCGCCGCCATCCGCGAGGTGGAAGGAACTTTTTTCCCTTGCTGATTCGCGCCCTGTACGCGCTTCATGATGGAGATAGCGTCCAAAAACTCGGTGCGTTTCAGGTAAAGGGGCGGACCCTCCGCCTGGGCAGGGATTTGCGTTCCTGATAGTTGCAGCACACAATCGCGCGAAGGGTCTAAAGGGCTTTTCCAGCGTCCCGGGCGGGGAGGCACCTGGCGAAAATCGCGCAGGGCTTTGCGCCCAGCCAGCAAAAGCTCCACCTGCTCCCGCTCCTGCACGTAATCCCCGTTGCAGGGAACCCACGCTGTATAGAACTCCAGAAAGTTTTTCACCTGCTCTTCCGCCAGATGGGCGTCTATGGGCACGCTGAGCTGTTGTTGTACCGACTGCCATTGCGCGTACAGCCACTGGACGGTTGCTTCGCGCAGCTCTTCAGCCAGCTTCGCGGGGTCATCGGTGGCGATTTGGGCAACCACTTTGTTCGGTCCCGGCGTGTCTTTGCTTGCTGGAAAAATAAGTTGACCGCCGCGTGCGTCGATCTGCTCGGCGATGTATCTCGCCATCTTCTGGAGCAGTTGAGATCCAGCCTGCAGGTCGGCGGTGCGTCGCGCCGCGGCGATGAACTCCTGCACAGGTCCTACAGAGATAGAGAAGAGGTACTCGGTCATGGTTTCCATTCCTCCACTTTGGCACCCCATTTACTCGCCACGAAATCCAAGAGAGCCTCGCGAATTGGCTTGCCGCTCAAAGGCGCGATCTTCTTTAGTTCAGAGTAGTTCAACTGTACTTCCGCGGGTATAACGGTGAGTACCTGAGAGTTATTGTTGCGGTTGACAACTAGGTGCAGGTTATCCATGTCCCACGCGTGAGGGGCGTTCAGCACCATCACCATAGGTCGGTACTCGCCTGCACCGTCGGCAATAGCCTTTGTAATGACTGGAGATGCCATTCGGAGCCGTCCTTGTTCAAAGCCCTGTAGTCTGCTGTCAGGGGGATCCCCTTTGTCCTTGAAGTGAAAAACGATGGGAAGCCCCAGGTCTGCTCTGGGGAACCCTGACTGTACGGGATGAGTAGGCGGATGTTGTGATGCGTGATTTCCGGTTTTTCGGCGGATACTGTCTGGTTCCGGGTACTTGGACCGCCCGGGACGCCCGGGAACCGTTCCAGGGTTACGAGCAAACGGAACCGATTGCCGGAAATCCCGGTAAATCTCCACTGCCTGTCTCCATGCTTGCAGTGGATCTGATGTGGGATTTCCTATGACGAGGCGTGCACCAGGCAGCAGGGGAATATTTGAGGTATTTGGAGCGCTTCCCGCTTTTAGCGGTAGGGGCTCTGATGATACCAATTCCAAACTACCGCACCCGCGGCGTGTGCGCGCTCCAATGCCCCCGTAGCGAACCCATGCCGCGATCGCGGATAAAACCTGCTTATATGATTCTTCGGAAAGGTCTTTTGAGCAGATGAGAGTAATTTCAAATTCAACCCCTTCTCTCGCGGAGGCTGGCTCGTCTTTTACTTGCCTGCCACCTTTTTCTAGCTGTCCTTGAAACGGATATAAGGCATACGGGGGATAGTTGGCTGCGAATTTCGGCACCGAACGGTAGCGTCCACTTGCTTGATCCTTCACGTAGTCGGCACATTTCTGAGGCTTGCCTTTATTGGTTACCGTGACACGAATTGCCACTTTGCCGATCGACGGCTCCTTTTTATCCTCTGCCGTACTGCTTTGTTGAACTGCCGCCGCGCCCCACAATGCGCTTTCCGCTCTGAACAGCGCTTCGGAGGAGGCGTACTGTCCACCATACAGCGCACGCCACCAGAAGCGCAGGTGACCACGGATGGTCGCGGGGCGAATGATGCACACGGGGTCTACCTCGCGGGGTTCATACCCGCCGCCAAACAGGGGCGTGATGACCTTCAACCGAAGGGTTAAGCCTTCGTTCTGCTGTGGTGCCTGCCACTGTGGGGCAGGGGATAGGGGAGATGCTCGTCCCATTCTTCGTCCTCCCAGACAGGCTTTCTCGCTGTGCTTTCGCTATTCGCCGTAGTGCACGGGATTCCTTCCATGTAGTGCAAAAATTGACCGTAGAGAAATGAAAGGAGCGGTAGAGGAGACATAAACAGGGGGACAGACCCCCTCTGGCCGTCCCCCTGTGCTGCTTAACTCAGCGGAAGACTACCCTTTCTTCCTGGGGCGCAGAGCCATTGCCGCAACACCAGTGGCGAACAGCCACATCGTACCCGGCTCTGGTATCGCCTGCATGCTGAGGTCATCCAGCACAAAATCGTTGCCAAACCCATTGGTGTTGATGTCCACCAGCCGAATGGTTGCGGACGTTGCCGACCCGGAGTTCCACACCACCTGAAACTGCGTCCACTGCCCGGTTTGAGACGGCAATTGGAAGTCTCCACCAATTTGCACACCGTTAATGGTGGTGCGCAACACCGCAGGGCTGTAATAATATGAACTGGCAGCCCAGTAGGAAAAATAGTAGGATGTGTTCGGAGCAACATGAACCGTTTGCTGCCAGAGAGTTTGATTTGGTGACCTGTGACCGTCTGCAATCAACATTTTGCCAGAGCCCGTGGTATGGTCGCCAAAACTGGACCACCAGCCAGGGTTCCACGTGCTGGGGTTAGTGCCGATAGCATAGCAATCCGATCCCTGAATAGGAGGACTGGCGTCATACGTGTAACCTGATGTGAAACCAACGTTGCCCAGTTCGAAATCCCCGTTGACAATCAGGTTGACAGCGTAGACACGGGGACTGCTCAGCAGAAGCACACCCATGGCAACCACCCAAAGGCAGAAGCAGGCTTTGAGTGATTCTTTCATCGAGACATACCCCCTTACATTAGGGTTTGATGTTTTTACTCTATTATATATTTTCAAGCATGAAAAGTCAATAAATGTATAATGCTTTGACAGAAAACAAGTAAAAATATAAAGAATGTTATAGATACACAACCCTCGTGCCTGTGCTTGCCCTACTCAAACACGATACAAGGGCAGGTTTCTCATGTGCTGGCTTCAAAATAGAATCAGGGTGTCCTAAGAATATCTCTGTGGGAGAAGAGACTCGATGCGTTTTCTGGTGTCAGTGGACTGTGAGGGGCTTGCCTGCGTGGTGGGCGTGCCGGGTGGCACGCTGACCGATTCGCCCAACTACGCCTTTGCCTGCCGGCAGGCTGTGCGCGAAGCCAATGCCGCTGTCCGTGCGCTGTTCCAGATGGGCGCGGAAGAGGTGATTGTGTGGGACGCACACGGCGGCGGGGTCAACCTGCCCTATGACGAACTGGACGAGCGCGTGCTGGTTGCGCTTGGGTCGGGCTTCAATCGCCGCTTTCCGGGAGTGGACGAGACGTTTTCAGGCGTTCTGTTCATCGGCTATCATGCGATGGACAACACTCCAGATGCGGTGCTGGCTCACTCCTACAGCTCTAAGGCGTATCAGTGGATGGAAGTAAACGGCGAGCAGGTGGGTGAGATTGCCATTGACGCGGCTTCCGCCGGTGAAAGGAACGTGCCCGTCATCTTTGTGAGCGGGGATGATAAATGTGTGGCAGAGGCGCGTCGCTTCCTGCCGTGGGTGGAGACGGTGGAAACGAAGCGTGCCTTTGGCTGGAACGCCGCGCTGAGCAAGCATCCCCGACGTGCAGAGCGCGATATTGAAGAAGGAGTCAGGCGGGCGGTCAGCCGTCTGTCGGAGATGCAGGTGTTCCGGTTCCAGTCGCCGCTGACCGTGCGCCTGCGCTACAAACGTTTAGAAGATGCCGAACGCGCTTCGCGTGGTGCGTCGTGCTGGCGGCGGGTGGATGCTTACACCGCCGAGGCGGTATTCGAGCGAATCTCGGACTGGATGTAGTTTGTCGGTAACATTGGACAGGAGGGGAAAGATGCTCTTTGCGCTTGCGCCTAAGCCGTTGTTGCGAACCTCTGTGGGACAGTGCACGGTGGAGCTGTATCAGGTGCGCTACCTGCGCCAGCTCCGGGCGGACGCGCTGATAGTGCCTTCTAACCGCCTGCTGTGGATGGGGGCACGAGTGGCGAAACGGGTGCGCGATGAGGCGGGCGACATGGTAGAGGACGAGGCACGTCGGTATGCTCCTGTGGCGCCTGGAGGCGTGGTGGTCACAGGGGGAGGGATGCTCCGCGTTAGGCACATCGTGCACGTCAACATCCTGAACGAGTTTCAGATTGCCACCCGTGAACTGCTGGACACAGCACTGGAGCGTGCGCTGACCAGATGTGAGGAGCTTGGATGTCGGCAGGTGTTGATACCGGACTTCACGGACCAGCTGGTGGGCTGGGAAGCCACCGACTGTGCCCGGCTGATCCTGTCTGTGGTTCAGCGCAATGCACAGCGCGTGAAGCGGGTTCTTATCGCCTGCTGGGATGCCCAACATGCAGAGGCGTACCGGCAGGTGCTGGCACAGCCCGCATAACAAAAAGCCATCACTATCATCGCGCAACCCATTACGCAAGGATACTTTTGTAATCCGTGAAATTACGGGTTTTTCCCTCATTTTTTTTCGCAAAACCCCCAAACATCTTGACATTTCCTTATACTCCATATAGAATAGAGTTGAGTAACCGATTTCGCAAAGGAGGTTTCATCTTATGCGACGAGCATTTACCCTGATTGAGCTGCTTGTTGTCATCGCGATTATCGCGATACTGGCAGCCATCCTGTTCCCGGTGTTCGCGCAGGCGCGCGAGAAGGCTCGCCAGACAAGCTGCCTGTCCAATATGAAGCAACTGGGGCTGGCTGTGCTGATGTATGCCAACGACTACGACGAGAAGTTCCCCAATTCGGGCAGCTGGGAATGGTGGGAGTGGCAGGCAGAGCACGATAACCCCGCCTCGCACCCCGGCGGCATCGTGTATCGGTTGCGCCCTTACGTCAAGAACATGGGCATTTTCGCCTGCCCCAGCGACGACGGTGCGCCGCTGACGTGGTGGGGCATTAGTGTTCCCAACATGTGGAGCCAGCCCTGGACAGGCATGACCAGCTACGAGTACTACGCCAAGCCTGCGGCGATGTTCTGCTGGATGCCTCCATTGTGTAACAACGGCACCACACGCTGCGATAACGGGCTATCCATTTACATCATCACCGATGCCAATTCCTGCTCCGGTTACCATTCGGGCGATAGTCGCGCACTGGCAGCGGTGACGAACCCCGCGCAGAAACCGGTGATGGGCGATTTGGTATACTATCACATGGAGAGCCCCTCGGCAGGCATCGCTCGCAAGAACGCTGTCTATGCTGATGGTCACGCCAAGTTCCAGAACGGGGATACGCTGGACTACAACGAGCGTGCTGCTCCGCTGTGAGGAGAACGAGCATGAAACGCCCATTCTGGCAGCGTGAACTGAGCCCCGCAGTTGCCATTGGCGTCATCGTCGTGCTGTTGGTGGTGCTGATTGCCTACGGCTGGTGGTCAACACGCCCCAAGAACCCACCGCCGCCCGGTATTCAGAAACCGCCGCCCGAAGTGCTGGAGGCGATCCAGCGCTCGAAGCAAATATGGGAGCAGCAGAATTCACGCTAAGGGCAGGACAGGGGGTCTTCCTATGGAAATAAAACGGAAGACCCCTTGGATTATGTAAAGGAGGTGAGTTCACAACGGTCATGCGACGTCATCAAGCAAATATGGACACAATTGCACAGCAGGTGGGAGTATCCAAAACCACCGTCTACCGTGCTCTGCACAACACGGGCAGAATCCACCCCGCTACCCGCCAGCGTATTCTGGAGGTGGCGCGGAGCCTGGGGTATCGCCCCAACCTGGTAGCGCGCAGTCTCAGGACACGGCGTACCGCCACTATCGGCGTGGTCACTGTGGGACTGACGGGCTGGTTTTACGCCCATGTTCTGGAGGGTATCGACAAGGTAGCGTATCCGAAACAGCATGGCGTGCTGATTGCCCACTCGGATGGGTACCCTGAGCGCGAGAGAAGCGTCATTGAAATGTTGATAGACAAGCGGGTAGATGGGCTGATTGTGGCGCCCTGCGACCCCCAGGAGAACCTGGACCTCTTCCAGCAGGTGCTTGAGATGCAGATACCGCTGGTGTTTATTGACCGGTATATACCCAGCCTGCCGGTGAGTTTTGTGGGAACCAACAACGAAGAGGGCGGGTATATCGCTACCAAGCATCTGCTGGATATGGGGCGGCGCCGTATCGCTTTTGTGAGCACCGCTTCGCGTGAGCGACGGGCAACATCGGTCATCCAGCGCTTCAACGGCTATCGGCGTGCTCTGCGCGAAGCGGGTATCGAAGAGGCTCTGGAGCTGGGTCCCGGTATGCCGGATATCCTGCCCGAAGAGCGATACGCTTACGATGTGGTGGACCAGTTTCTGAAGAACGGGAGCAGGTTCGACGCGGTGTTTGCGGTTAACGATGACCTTGCCTACGGCGCGATGCGCGCGATTCAGGCGCATGGACTGCGCATCCCCGAGGACGTCGCGGTTGTTGGGTTTGATAATCAGGATACAAGCGCGTATGTTTCTCCACCACTGACCACCGTCGCTCAACCGATGGTGGAGATAGGAGAGCAGGCGGCGAAACTGCTGTTTGAACGAATAGAGCAGCGGAATAGCGCCCTGGTGCGTCATATACTGCTCTCTCCTCAACTGGTGGTGCGAGAATCATCCTGCGCTAATCATAAAAACACTCAGGAGGTATGAGAAATGTCACGCAGAGCGTTCACGTTGATTGAACTGCTCGTCGTCATCGCGATTATCGCGATACTGGCGGCGATTCTGTTCCCTGTCTTTGCTCAGGCGCGTGAAAAAGCACGGCAGACTGCCTGTCTGTCCAACACCAAGCAGATGGCAACTGCTATGGCAATGTATGCACAGGACTATGATGAGACCACGCTGTTGCTATGGCGGTTCCCAGATGACGGATGGTGTCTTGGCTGGGCAGGACGCCTGTATCCTTACGTCAAGAACAGCGGTGTTTACCAGTGCCCCAGTGGTCCCAGGGTCAATCCGCCCGACATGAGTGCGTGCACAGCCGGTCCGAACCTGGCAGGCAACTGGCATGTCGGATGGGGTGTTTCGCTGGGAGCGGTAGACCGCCCTGCTGACCTGATTATCGTCGGTGAAACCGGGGTGCTTGATTGGAATGGTGACGGAAGCGTAGTGCGTTCCGCTGATACCATGAACCCCTGGCATCACAACGACATCGGTGGGGGCTTCCCGGATTGGGCGTCCATTCGCTGTCAGCAGCGATTCGATGCCAATCAGTCGTATATTACCTCGCGAGGGCAGCAGGCGTGGGCGGTCAACTGGAGACACAACGACGGTGCCAATTTCTGTTTTGCAGATGGACATGCGAAGTGGTACCGACGTGCCACGCTCAAGCCAGAAAACTTCTATGCGGCTGCACCACCCAGCTATGCCTACGAGGACCCCGCGAACTGCTCGCCTTAGCACATGACATCGTGAACAGTGGGGAGGGGTATCCCTCCCCACTCTCAACCAGATACCCGTAATACCGCATCCACCATCCGCGCCACGCGCACCATCGCCCGGACATCGTGCACGCGCACAGCGTTCGCTCCATTCATGATGGCAACGGCGACCGTCGCTGCCGTGCCCTCCAGACGCTCTTCGGGGGGAAGGTCGCCCAGAATCCTGCCGATGAAGGACTTGCGCGATGCGCCTATCAGGATGGGCAGCCCAAAGGCGGTGAACTCGCGCAGGCGACGCAGTATCTGCAGGTTGTGCTCCACCGTCTTGCCGAAGCCGATGCCGGGGTCCAGCCACACCTTCTCGCGGGGGATGCCTGCTCGCTCTGCCAGCGCCAGCCGCTCTTCAAAGTATGCGCTGATGTCGCGCACCACGTCGTCATACTGCGGGTTGTTCTGCATGGTCTGCGGCGTGCCCTGAATGTGCATGATACAGCACAGGGCGCCCGTTCGCGCCACCACTTCCGCCATGCGCGGGTCAAAGCCCAGCCCGGAGATGTCGTTCACCATGCACGCGCCCGCCTGCAGTGCCTGTTCTGCGACAAGCGATTTCGTGGTGTCAATGGAGATGGGCACGTCCACACGCTGGCGTATGGCTTGGATCACGGGCAGCACCCGGCGCAGCTCTTCTTCCGCGGGCACGGGTTGACTGCCCGGGCGGGTGCTCTCGCCACCGATATCGATGATGTCCGCTCCCTCTTCCACCATCTGCAGGGCGCGCTGAACCGCCAGCTCCAGCTGGGCATAGCGTCCGCCGTCGTAGAACGAGTCGGGCGTGACGTTCAGAATGCCCATGACCAGGGTGCGTTCACGAGTAGTCTGCTGAAGACGGGCGATATGGTTCAGTGGTAGAGAACCGGCTTCCATGGAAGATCTTCATCGTTTGCCTGGTGCAGGATGGCACGCAGAACCACCATACCTGACCGGCTCAGCGCGAAATGACGCTCGATCAGCGCCTCTTCCATATCCTCCTGCAGTGCTCGCCTGAACTGCGGGTCCTCCAGGATGAGGGTCAGAATCTGTTCCATCTGTATCCGTTCCAGCATCTCAATGGCTTCGCGGGCGCGCTCGGCGAGGTCCCGGTCGGTTCCGATTTCCACCACGCGCTCGTAGGAGATAAGCGCCAGTCCCCATTGCCCCAGTTCCTGAAACACCTGCGCCTGATTGAAGTGATATATCGGCTCGTTGGGGGAAATGGCTATCAGGTCGTCCAGCGTGCGCACCGCAGATTCCCAGTCGCCCTTGTCCAGATACGCCAGCACCAGCGACCAGCGCACGGTGACGTTATCGGGGTCCTGGCGCAGCACCTGAAGCGCCTGCTCGATGGCTGAATCCACCTCTCCAGCCGCCAGGTACAGCTCTACCATCTTCTCGCGGGCGTCGGTGCGATGGGGTTGCAGTTCGATGGCGTGCTGAAGCGCCAGCATCGCAGCGTCGGTACGGCGCCTCTGCCATTCTACCGCGGCGATTTGCAGGTAACAGGTGTATTCGTCCGCTCCGCTTTTCATCGCCCGCTGAATGGCGGCAAGCGCGGCGGTGTAATCTCCCTGTTGCGCCAGCGCCTGAGCCTGCCGAAGCAGACTCCTGGCATCGTTCGGTTGTCCGGCGGAGCGTTCCGTCGGTCTCATGCTTTCCTCCTGTCGTCTCCTGCACGCCAGATATACTCAGTTTCGCTGTAACACGAGATACTCCTTCTGCGTCTTTACTGAGGCGTGCAACATATTATACCTTTTTCCTGCACCAAAACGCGAAAATCGCCACACAGGAGTAAACCCCATGCGACTGGATAAGGTGCTGGTGGAGCGTGGTCTGGTAGAAAGTCGCGAGAAGGCACAGGAGCTGATCCGCGCAGGCGAGGTGCTGGTAAACGGCAAGCCGGTGCTGAAACCGTCTGCCTCTGTAGCGGAAGGTGCGCCAATAGTGATACAGAAGCAGCTCCGCTATGTGGGGCGTGGTGGGTTCAAACTCGAGTCCGCCATCGTCCGCTGGCAGGTGGGCGACCTGGTGCGCGGGGCGGTCTGCGCCGATGTGGGGGCGTGTACGGGCGGGTTTACCGACTGTTTGCTCCAGCACGGCGCCGCGCGGGTATACGCCATTGAAGCGGGGCATGGACAGCTACACCCCCGTCTGCGTGAGGATGCACGTGTGGTCTCGTTAGAGAGGACGGATGCCCGCACGCTGTCTGCGCTTCCCGAGCGAGTGAGGCTGGCGGTGGTGGACGTCTCTTTCGTCTCCTTGCGCGAGGTTCTGCCCCGCTTACCAGAGTGGTTAGCCCCGGACGGCGAGGTGTGGGCACTGTTGAAGCCGCAGTTCGAGGCGCCTCACCTGACCAAAAAGGGCGTGCTCCGCTCGCCGCAGGTTCGGGAGCAGATACTGAGCGATTTTCTGCGATGGTGCGAGGGGGAAGGCTGGCAGGTGCTGGACGCCTTCGAGTGCCCCGTTGCCGGGGAGGAGGGCAATCGCGAGTTCTGG
>JABUFA010000026.1 GCA_013314755.1 Chthonomonadia bacterium | reverse complement strand
GGAACCCGTATCGTTATGCAGGTGCGTGGGGCTATCGGGACGATGGCGATGCGGGTTTACTGCATGTGGGCGCTCGGTATTACGACCCGCAGGTAGGCAGGTTCACCAGCCGGGACGCGGTATTGAGCGAACACCCGTATCTGTATTGCGAGCATGAGCCTGTCAATTCGGTCGATCCGAGTGGAAGGCTACTTGGGGAGATTCTGGTTGGGCTTGCGCTAGTCGCTTTAGTTGCGACTATTATACTCCCTGCACATCCTAGCCACGAGCCTCCACCAAGGTATTCGCCTCCTCGTCGTTCGCCGCCGTTTTACGGTGACGAAGACGGCGATGGGATCCCAGACCCGTATGATCCTGTTCCGTACAGTCCAACTAACAATCCCTGGGATCATGTGGCTTACAAACAGCCTATCAGCATCACGGAAGTTCCCTACTAACAGAAGAGCGGTGGAGGAGAACCTCCTCCACCGAGAGAACCCTGTAGGAGAGATGGAGGAATGGGTATGCTTCGCTGGTTCTTATGCTTCGCCTTGGTATGGAGGCTGTGCGCAGCGTCCAGTGCTCAGGAACCCCCTTTTCGCGTATCGGAAGAAGCTCCGGCAGGGATAATCAGTGACTTTCAAGCCCGCTTTCAGGGACGATTTGACCGCTGGGAAGGTGTCGACCACAAAGGGATGCAGGTCATTTTAGACAACCTGGAGGTCACCTTACAACACTACCCGAATGATTGGCGCCTTCAATGGTGGAAAGCAGAGGCTCTGAGGGAACTGGGGCGCTTTAGCGAAGCAGAAGAGATGTTCCGAAATCTGTCAAAGCGTCCTGATTTGCCCATATCTGAAGCAGCTTCAACATTTCTTGGGGTCACACTATGGCAAGACGGGAACTATCTGCAGGCATGGAGGTTGCTGAAAGAGAAGTGGTTCTCCACCGTGAGCATGATGACTGCCCCAGCATGGTTGCTAACGATATATGCTATACTAACAACCATCCTGTTTCTGAGGCGCGGGATACCACGCCGGTTAATTGCGGTCATATTGCTTTGGGCGCTTGCCTACCTTCTGGTCGCCGTGGTCAAAATGTTGCTGAGCCTCACGATTCAGGGGTCGCCGCTGCCTCTACCCGATTATCCGCGCGGCGGCTGGGTTACGCTGTTAAGTAACATAGTGCTGTGGTTAACACTCACTATTATTGCGCATATACTGGGTCGTGAGCCATTGCTCACGAAAACCCACACACGGAGTATTGCCTCGTTTTACTACTTCCTGTTGTCCGTGGTATTGCTCGTCGCCCTGACCTGGGACAGTTCCGTTCGCCTTCAGACATCTCTGAGCATGGAAAGGCTGTCAGTTGCCTGTGAACAGTTTACCTATCCCTTTCTCATTAACGCCTTGTTCGCTTTGACGCTTGGTGTCTATGCCCAAGCGCGTTTTTACGTGCTGACCCTGTATACGCTAGCACGTCAAGCATTCTTGAACGTGTCAGAGCGCGAAGGGATTGGATTTGCCCTGCTCTGGTGCACAGCAGGGATCCTTCTATCTCAGGGATTGCTCCCGATGTCCTTAACAGCATGGAAAATGGCAGTGCTCGGCCATGGATGGGCAATCGCTGCGATCTTGATGTGGGAGGCAGTACCCAGGCGTTTTTTCGCCTATTTGCCGTTTGCGATTGCGACTCTGATGACGGTTGCCTCCTCCTTGGTCGTGTCACTGGGACACGTAATTCGTTAAGGATGGAAAGCGGATCGCGAGCAGAGTACCTCTCTGCAGGGAAGGGGCTGGGGGTTAGGTTCAAACGGCTCGGATGTTGCATCCATCCGACCAGCGATGTTACCACTCGGTGAGCGGGGTCTCTTCTGGCACCTGCGCCCAGAAATCGCGGGTCCACAGGGGTTCCAGCAGGACGCGCAGGCGAAGCGGTCGGCGTACGTTCAACTCTATGGCGAGCTTCCTCACGCCCTTGTTGTCTGCCTGGCGTGCGGGGTTCGGCGAGGAAGGCAGAGGTTTCGCGTCCATCACACGAAGACGCGCCGTGCTCGGCTGGAGGAGGTGCACCCGAAGCGTTGTCCCGCCCTGCTGTAGCTCCGCCTGTCTGCCATCCGCATCCAGCGTCACGTCCGCCCGGGTGTGCAGGAACCAGAACAGGGTTCCGGGTTCCACCAGCTCCACCTCGTCCTGAATGAGCACCGCCCTGTCGTCAATCAGCCGTACCCCTCGCCAAACCCGCCTTGCGGCAGGCTGATACGCGCTGGTCAGGTCTGCCACAGCAAAGGCGTTCCCAGCCCTGTCCGAGAACCGCACGATATGCGTCATCGCGCCGGGCGTCTGGTCGGGTTCCGCCGAGGGGTTAATCACCAGCGTATTGTGTCCCTCCGCACGCAGGCGATAGTATGTCCAGCGCAGGTTGCCGAAATAGCCGGGCAGGTTGTAGTCGTCTGCGCCCAGGTCAATCGCCCAGCGCTGACCTATCGCCTCCATCACAAACGAGCCGACATCCAGATTGCTGTGCGGCGCAGTGGTCAGCCCCGCTTTGAAACCGACGTAGATGGCGCTGGGGTCTTCCCAGGCGGTGCGCAGTGCCACGACCTCCACCCCGCGGAAGTGCACGTTCAACGGCAGCCGCGCCTGCTTTGGCGAGCGGGCGGACACGTCTCCCCACACCAGGTGCAGTGCCACTGGGCGGATATGCTGTATCCCGAACCAGGCATACTCCGGGCGACGAAACTCCTTCGCCAGCCAGAAGAAATGAGGGGTGCTGTGCCCGCCCATCGGGGTTTCTCCACAGTCGGCAAAGTTGAACACGCGCCCGCTGGGAGCGGTCATGTAGATGGGGAAAAGCCCTGCCCTGTCAAAGCCGGGCGAACGCGAAAGCCCAAAGTCACTGCCCAGCGCGCTCTGCAACCCCGCCAGCATCGCCACTGTGTAAGCCGTCGCGTAGTTCCAGTAAGCGGGTCCCTCCACCCACGCACCATCGGGCGCGTAGCTTGCCATCGCCAGCGGCAGTGACCTCAGTGCCTCCGTTACCACCTCGCCTGCCACCGCCTCGGCTTCGTCGGCAATCGCCAGCGCACCCAGGGTCAGCCCGCCGTTGCATACCTGGTTCCAGTTGTTGGATGCCTTCACCCATCCGCCATAGCCCCATTCGCCCCGATAGCACTTCAGCCCGGGTTCCAATCCCTTCTGCAGGATAGCGTTGTGGATGAACCGACTCTGCTCCTCGCTCCACACGTCGTACAGCCAGTCATAAGCAACGGCAAAGGCGTGCGTCATCTCTGCCGTGTCCAGAAAGTGGCGTGGGTTCCAGTCGGGAAACTGTCCAGCGGACTGAACGTCCTGCCACAGTCGCTCCACGTAGCGCGGGTCGCCCTCCAGCCGATACATCAGCGCCAGCACATACGCCCTTTCCTTCACTCGCTGGCTGGTAGCAAGCAGGCGCAAACCGTCCGGTATCTCATACCGGCTCACAGGCTCCTGCAAGATTGCTGCAGCCCGCTGGCGCAGGGCGTCCCGCCATTCGCGCAGGCGTGTATTTTTTGCAACACGTGCCCGTACCTCGTCCCATCGGTGGACGAACAGGCGAGGATGGCTCCGTCTCAAAGTAGACAGTGGCGATGGCGACATCTCTTTACCCCCTGCGGTGTTTCACACCCGTAGTTCTAACCCATTTGCACCCTGCCTTCCCGATGCCTCAAGCAGGTAGTTCGGCAGGAAAATCCGTCTGCCCTGCATGAATATGAGGTGGATAAAAACCCTCAATGGGGAGGGCAAGGAGATGTCTGAAGCAACAACACACCTCAGCCCCAGCTACAGCTTCACCGTACGTCTGGAGTACGCCAACGAGCCCGGCATGCTGGGCAAAATCGCCTCACGCATCGGAGAAATCGGCGGCAGCATCGGCGCGGTGGATATTGTGCGGATGACCAGCAACGTCATCACCCGCGACTTTACCATCTACGCCGCCAACGTGGACCACGCGCATACCATCCTTAAATCCCTGCGCGAACTGCCCGGCGTGAAGGTGGTCAAACACTCCGACCGGACGTTTCTCCTGCATCTGGGCGGCAAGATTTCGATTCAGACCAAGATACCCCTGCGCACCCGCGATGACCTGTCGATGGCATACACCCCCGGCGTGGCACGAGTGTGCGAAGCCATCGTCGCGCACCCTGAGGACGTGTACAACCTCACCATCAAGCGCAACACGGTTGCCATTGTCACCGACGGCTCTGCGGTGCTGGGACTGGGCAACATCGGCGCCGAGGCGTCCCTGCCGGTGATGGAAGGCAAGGCGATGCTGTTCAAGGAGCTGGGCAACGTAGACGCCTTTCCCATCGCCCTCAAGACGCAGGACCCCGACGAAATCGTGCGCACGGTGGAGAATATCGCGCCCGTGTTCGGGGGCGTCAATCTGGAAGACATCGCCGCGCCGCGCTGTTTTGAAGTGGAAGAGAAGCTGGCACAGAGGCTGGACATCCCCGTCTTCCACGACGACCAGCATGGCACCGCGGTGGTCACACTCGCCGCCCTGCAAAACGCCCTGCGCATTGTGAACAAGCCCATCGAGTCGCTGAAGGTGGTGGTGAGCGGCGCGGGAGCGGCAGGCATCGCGGTGACCAGACTTCTGCTGAGGGCAGGCGTGCGCGACATCGTGCTGTGCGACCGAGCCGGTGCCATCTATCGCGGCAGACAGGAGCACATGAACCCCTACAAACAGGCTATCGCCGAGATGACGAACCCACGCCACCTGCGCGGACCTCTGGGCGAGGTGCTGGAGGGCGCCGATGTGTTCATCGGAGTGTCCGCTCCGAATATGCTCAGCGCGGATGACGTGCGCAAAATGGCGAAAGACCCCATCGTGTTTGCTATGGCGAACCCGATACCGGAGGTGATGCCGGAGGAGATTGCAGGCATCGCGCGTATCATCGCCACAGGGCGTTCCGACTATCCCAACCAGATTAACAACGTGCTGTGCTTCCCCGGCTTCTTCCGCGGACTACTGGACAGTCGGGCAAAACAGGTCACCGAGGAGATGAAACTTGCAGCGGCAAAAGCGATTGCCGGCGTGATCAAGCCCTCGGAACTGCATGAGGACTACATCGTGCCCAGCGTGTTTGACCGGCGAGTGGCGGAAGCGGTCGCCCGAGCAGTCGAGCGGGAAGCATATCGCGCCGGAGTCGCCCAGAGGCGCAAGGGTAGTGGAAGAAGATACGGATAGCTCCTTTTTAAGGCGCTGGAGGTAGAACCTGCGTCTGGGTGGGCAGCTCCTTCAGCGCCACCCCTTTCAGACGCATCATGTTCATCGTCGCCGACACCACGAGCACGGCGATCCCCAGCCACGCCGCCAGCGCAACCCACTTTGCCCGATTGCGCTGAATGCCTTCGAACGCCAACGAAGGATGCGACAGCGCAGTGGAGATGAAGAACAACACCAGCACCAGCAGAAGCTTCGCACCAAGCATCATGTGGTAGTTTGGCTTCACATCGGGCACGATGACAACGATATTGTAAATGCCTGTCACCCAGATAAAAATCCACGAGATGCCGATAATCATGCCCGCGCGTCTCTGTAACGCTTTTACCAGCTCCTCGGGAACGCCCTGAACCCTCTTCAGCACCGGAAACAAGACCAAATACTGGAACAGCGTCAATCCCACTCCGGTCACGATGCTGATGAGATGCACCCACTTGACCGCTGTATCCACCCAGTTCATACCTCACCCTCCGCCACGAAGCATTCACGCTCCCTCACGCACAGAACGTCGTCAACCGGCGTGCCGTCCGGTCCCAAAGGCTTCATCGTGCGCAGACACCAGAAATGCTTCTGCGACGTGCCAGCCTGAACATCTGTACCGTCGGCTGCGGCGGAAGCGTGTGCCACGTAGTCCATCTTCGTTCGCAAATAGGCGCACCTGGCGTTCACGGTTGTCTGCCTCCTCCTCAAGGTGATGATACTACAAAGATTATGAAGAACCCCGACGCAAAAGTCAACACACTGTAAACGTTACCGGTTTTTCGCGAAGGTATGCATTACACACTAACGTTCGCCAATAATCTCCATTGAAGCACAAACCTAACGGGAAGGGACAAATGCTCACTCGAACACCGCACGGACGTCGTCGTTCCACGATGAGCGACGTTTTGGGAGTGAAAAGCATGACTGAACAGATGAACTCAATCGGCAGCCGCTCCGCGGTAGTGCTCGGCGTCATCGCTGCCGTCACCACCTTCGCCTTTGCACTGCTCAGCGGAAGCGCTATATACATCAACGCTCAGGACGTTGCGACACAACGGACTCGGCAGGAGCTCCTGCGCACCGCAAATCTCGCTGCCCACACTCTGAAGGGTAATGCACCAGCGGGATGGCAGAAGCCCCTGAGCAGTTTGCTTCGGCTCTCCTCGGATCTGCACGACATCCGGGTGTACGCCCTCCGCGAGGACAAACCGGTCCTGCTGTTCAGCGCGGCAAATCCCGGCAAACCCGAGGAAGTACGAACAGCCACCCCCGCCCTGATGAACGCTCTGCGTTTCCAAATGGCAGGCGTAGAGCAAGACGGGTTTAGCGAAGGCGACAGGCGATACCTTGCAGCATACGTGCCCCTCTCCTCGGATGGACAACAGACTCGCATGGTCGTAGCGGTGTTGATGCCTGCTGACAGGTTTGCTCAGCAGTTTGCCGGTCTTCGCTTAGCCGCCTATGCTGCCGTGATGATGGCAATGTTGTTCGCCATAGGGGTGGGCATTGTTGCCTTTTATTCGCGGCGCCAATCCGAAGTGAACCAGTTGGCAACCACGCGCACCGGACTGCTGGAGTTCGAGCTGGACGTCCTGCAGAAGATTGCCTGCAACGTGCCCCTGGTAAGCCTGATGGACTCGCTGTGCCGCCAGTATGAAGCGATGTTCCCGGGCGCCACCTGCGCCGTCATGCTGGTGGACGGTGACCATCTGCGACTGTTCTCCGCACCCAGCCTCCACGAGGATCTGCGCCGGATATCCGAATGGACACCTGTTGGCAACACCGTGTCGCCAAACGGTGCTGCCGTTTTCCGTAACGAGCCGGTTATTGTGCCTGACGTCAGCATCAGCCCGCTGTGGCGCAGTGAACGATATGTTGCGGAGGCAGCAGGTGTTGCTGCATCCTGTTCGCATCCCGTTCGCTCCAGCGCGGGGCAGGTGCTCGGTGTGTTCGCCGTGTACTATCCTTTCAAGCATCATCCCTCAGAAAGCGAACAGCAGTTTGCTACGGTGGTAACGCACATCGCCGGCATCGCGATTGAACGCCTGCGCATGGTGGAAGCGCTGGCAGAGATGAACCAGCAGTTACAAGACGCCCTGTCCGAAGCCACCCGGCTGGCGGAGATGGCGGAGGCAGCAAGCCGCGCCAAGTCCGAGTTTCTTGCCAATATGAGTCACGAGATTCGCACGCCGATGAACGGCATCATCGGCATGCTGGACCTGCTGTCCGATACCGACCTGGACGCCCAGCAGAGAGAGTATCTGGACCTGGTGCGAGGCAGTGCTAACACGCTGATGGGCATCATCAACGACATACTCGACCTCTCCAAGATCGAGTCCGGTCGCATGACGCTCAATCCCGAACCGTTCAACCCTGCGCAGATGGTGAAGGAGGTTGCCGCGCTGTTTGCCTCGTCCGCGCGGAAGAAAGGGCTGGAACTGCGCACAGACATCGCGCCCGATGTGCCCACTATCGTAATCGGCGACGAGCTGCGCCTGCGCCAGGTGTTGAACAACCTGGTGAACAACGCGGTGAAGTTCACCGAGCAAGGTAGTGTGACCATCGGTCTGCGCTGTCTTGGGATCAGGGAGAGCGCAAGCGGCCGCCAGGCGACACTGCAGCTGTGGGTAAGTGATACGGGCATCGGCATCGCTCCAGAGAATATTTCGCGCATCTTCGACAAGTTCACGCAGGCAGATGCGTCCATCACCCGCCGTTACGGCGGCACCGGACTGGGGCTTGCCATCGGCAAGAAGCTGGTGGAGATGATGGGCGGAGAGATCAGCGTGGAGAGCGAAATTGGCAGGGGAAGCACCTTCAGCATCGTGCTCAGCCTGCCGGTGGCGGATGAAGTGGCACAGCCGATGAGCACGGCGAGCCCGACATCGCTCTATCAGTTCGCCGGCACACGCATCCTGCTGGCAGAGGACAACGAGGTCAACCGGATGGTGGCTGTCAGGATGCTCCAGACGCTCGGCTGTGTGGTGGAGACAGCGGTGAACGGCACGGAAGCGGTGCAGAAAGCGCTATCAGGCGATTACGACCTGATACTGATGGATGTGCAGATGCCGGAGATGGATGGCTACGAAGCCACTCGCCGCATCCGCGAGGCGGAGTGCAACACGGGCAATCGCCGCATTATCATCGCCATGACCGCGCACTCGCTGGAAGAGGACCGCAGGGCATGTCTGGACGCAGGCATGGATGATTACCTGAGCAAGCCCGTCAAGCGCGAACGCCTGGCGGAGATGCTGGCAAAGTGGGTTGGCACTCAGCAGATGGCGCAGGCTGCCTGATGGCTACCTCACGGCGCGGCGGCTGGCTATCTGGTCAAACGCCACGACGGCAATCACCACCGCGCCGATAATCAGCTGGTTGTAGTCCGACGCCCCGACCATCGCCAGCCCGCTGCGAAGCACCTGGAAGATGAGCGCACCGATGCAGGTTCCCCATATCGAGCCTCGCCCTCCGGCGAGGCTCCCCCCACCAATCACCACCGACGCAATCGCATCCAGCTCCCAGCCCATCGCCGCGGTAGACTGCCCCGTGCCATAGTACGCGGTGAATATCACGCCCGCCAGCCCAGCCATCAGCCCGCCAAGCGTGTACACCAGATATTTCAGACGCACCACCGGCACACCCGACAGGCGTGCCGATTCCTCATTGCCTCCAAGCGCATAAATCTCGCGTCCCCAGCACGTGCGCGTCATGAACAGATGAAATATCACCGCCAGGACCAGCAACAGCACCACAGGCACCGGTATCGCCAGCATTGGCAGGGGAACCATCCCGCTACCCAGCACGCGGGTAAAACCCGAATCCGGGATGGGAATGGTGGCACCTTTCGTGATAAGGTACGCCAGCCCGCGCGCAATGCTCATCATGCCCAGCGTGGCAATGAACGGAGGCAAACCGGCGCGAGTGACCAGCGTGGCGGAGATGCTACCCATCAGCATGGCAACCAGTACGCCCAGTACAGACGCCGCCAGCGGTGAATACCCCTGCGTAATCGCGTATGCCGTGACCACAGAGGTGAGCGCAATGCACGAGCCTACGGAAAGGTCAATGCCTCCTGCGATGATAATCACGCAGGAACCCAGCGCGGCGGTAGCCAGCACAGTCATATCGCGCACAGTCGCCAGCAGGTTATCGGCATCCAGCATCGGACTGGGACGGTCGGGCTGACGTGTCAGGAGGCTAAAAACAGCAATCTCCGCCGCCAGTACTAACAGTATCCCCAGCTCGCGCGCCCGCAACAGGCGACGCATCACCGTACCTCCTCAGGTACCGGCAGACGCCGCGCCAGCCGCCAGAAGATGTTCAGGTTCACCTTCACCTCCCGGCGATAGGCGAACAACCAGCCCAGCGCCAGCACCAGATACAGCACCGAGAACGCATATCTCACCATCACGCTGGGCAACATCAACTGCACGGCAAACAGCACGAACAGCAGCAACGCCTCAAGCCGGCTGAAGAAGCGATTGGCAATCACCGCACAGGCAAACAGCGACTGCGCAGCGGTCAGCAACACCTCTTCGCGCGGGCGAGGCTCCAGCGGAAGAAAGGCGAGATGCCCTGTCGATACCGAGTAGATGATGGGCAGCGAACCTATCAGCAGTGTCCACTGATTGATTTTGGAGGAGATAATCGCCGACATGGCAGAGGCTACATGCCCACGCAGGGCAAAATAACACAGGATAATCATCTCCGGCGACTCGGAAGCCAGCGGGGCAATCCACTGTATCAGCAGAAACTCGCTGATGCCCAAGCTCTTGCCGAGATGAATCAGCCCCTCGGTGAACGGCTCGGTAGCGACCAGAATCACCAAGCCCGAATAGAGAAACATCAGCACATAGGCAAATCGCCGCCAGCCTTTGGGAAGGGTAGCAAGGGTTGCGACGGGTCCTGCCGGTTCGGGTTCAATATGGGGGGCACGCCCTGCCAACCACACGTAGCCCGCAAACATCAGCATAAAGATAACCGCATCCCACACGGTGATGGTGGCTTTGAACGGCAACAGCAGCGAGTACATCGTCGCCACGATGAGTACGGTTACCTCGATAGCCAGCACCGGCTCGATGGGAACCTGTCCATGCGCCGGCAAGCGGTTGCGCCGTCGCAGAGCCGTCCATCCCAGAAACACCACCGCAGACCATCCTACTCCCACCAGCAGACGGTTGGCGCCTGTCATGTTCGCCGCGACCAGCGGGATGTAGCTGTTATCGTGCGCCGCCTTCCATGCCAGGTAGATGTCCACCGCGTACTCGGGCAGAACCGCAATCAGGGCAAGCAACGCCATCGCCAGCGAGCGTGCCACGTCGAACTGTGCCAGCTCTGCCGACCACGAGATAAGAAACGCAGCGCCCAGAATCGCCATGCCGGACAGCAGCACCGTAACCCCTGCCGACGGATGCGTGCTAAACGCCACCGCCAACCAGGGCACCGTCAGCAGCACCGTGCCGATAATCAGAACGATATGCAATCTGTTTGGAGACTCCATAGACTGTCCTTGTTAGATTCTCTTTCTTTGTTGTCTACCGTCCCGAAAAAACCATACGGTCAGCACGAAGGAGATGGTCAGCGCAAGCGCGGTGCCCAGAAACGGCGTGATATGGCTGGATATTTTCCACGCGCCGATTTGCAGAGGTACTTTATCATACAGGTACGCCCCTAAGGGCGCGCCCAGCATCGCACCCACGCCCTGCGCGGTGAACACGGCACCCATCACTGCCCCACGCCTCTTGCCCCCTATTTCCGAAACCAGCGCCATCCACGCGGGTATCGCCAGAATATAGCCCAGCCCCACGACGGACCCACATACCAGCAGTACCCAGTGATTGTGCACAAAGGGGATGAACCACATTCCTGCCATTGCCAGTCCCACTCCCAGCCGCATGGCACGCTCTTTGCCCCACAGGTCGCCGATTCTGCCCGCAGGCACGCTGGCAAGCGCGAACACTATCGCAGGGGGAAGCAGTAGTAACCCGTAACCGCTCTCGCTGAGGTGCAGAACCTCCATCGCGTATAGCTTGACCAGCAGCATCACCATGCCGATGCCGAAAAAGGAGATAAAGCCCAGCAAAAGCGTATCTGGTACCATCTTTGCGCTTTCCCACATCTCCCGCAGGGAGAGATGCGGCGGGTGAAGTTGCGGGTCGCTGTGATGCTCGGCGTGGTGCGGAAACTGCGACGGCACGCCCACCAGACACACAACCACTGCCAGCGCAAAAAGCACGCCCGCGAGGTAGAACGAGGCGGTTCGGGAACCGGTGACGTCGTTCACCACGCCCCCCAGCAGGGGTCCCATCGCCACACCCACAAGATAAGTCACATTCAGCAGGCTCATCGCGGTGGAGCGGTCTTTTTCCGCCACCACGTCGGCAACGGCGGCGAAAATGGTGGGCCACAGCGCCGCTGCCCCCACCCCATCCAGTGCACGCAGTAGCAACAGCCCCAGCGGATGATGCACCAGCACGGTAAGAGGCGCGGTGACCATAGAGATAAGGGGACCAACCAGCAGGAGTCGTTTGCGTCCGAAGCGGTCGCTGAGCAACCCCAGCGGCGACTTCAGCACGGTCTCCGCCAGCAGGAACGCCGCACCGATGGCTCCCACCCATGCCCCCAGTCCCAGGTCAAAGCGCAGATAAGGAGGCATTGCGGAAAAGTTCACCACGGCGTAAGCCAGCTCCGCCACCCCCGCCAGCGCCACCAGCGCAAGCAGTGCCCGCCCGCGCGAAGGGTGGCGGAGTATTCCCAGCTTCACCTTCTGCTGGTCAATCCTCATCGTGTGCTCTTACGCCTGTTTCAGCACAACCTCTTTGCCGGTCTCTGCGGAGGCGTAGATGGCGTCGATAATCTCCGTTGCCATCAGCCCCTGTTCGGCAGTAACCTCCGGCTCGGTGTCGTTGATTATCGCTTGCAGGAAGGCGTAAACCTCCTGCTGATGGCTGTTCACTTCGCGAAGCCCGAAGGGCGTGATGTCCAGAAGGGTCTGCTCTTCCTCACGGAACAGCTTGAGCGGGTTCAGCTGCGCTCCGCCTTCCGTACCCAGAATGGTGGTGTTGAAGATGTCGTGCTCGATGTTGGCGCAGAAGCTGGATTCGATTACCAGCGTCGCGTCGTTCTCGAAGCGCACCAGCCCAACCGCAAAGTCCTCCACTGTGTAGGTCTTCGGGTCCCACTGCCCCATCAGACCAACCACACCCTCGCGCGTGCCGAACTTGGTGTAGGTCATGCCGCTGACGGACACGGGCTTCGGGTGTCCCATGAAGTACAGCGTCGCGTCCAGAATGTGCACGCCGATGTCAATCAGCGGTCCACCGCCCTGCTTGTCCTTCTGGGTGAACACTCCCCAGCCCGGAATGCCTCGACGACGCAGTGCCTGCGCCCGCGCATAGTAAATCTCGCCCAGCTTGCCGGCGTCGATGAACCGCTTGATGGTGCGCACGCCGGTGCTGAAGCGCATGTTCAGCGCGACCTGCAGTTTTTTGCCCGTGCGCTTCGCCGTCTCCAGCATTTCGCGCCCCTCCTGCGCGTTCATCGCCATTGGCTTCTCCACTAGCACGTGCTTGCC
Organism: Chthonomonadia bacterium; assembly: GCA_013314755.1. Lineage (GTDB taxonomy): Bacteria > Armatimonadota > HRBIN16 > HRBIN16 > HRBIN16 > HRBIN16. Next base: position 38,881 of record JABUFA010000026.1, on the reverse strand, counting down.
CGCCTCCAGCGCGTCAATGGTGGGTTGTTTATGCAGGTAGTTGGGCGTACACACGCTGACCGCATCCACCTCTTTGAGCTTCAGCAGGTCGCGATAGTCCGTGAACACGTGCGGCACGTTGAACTTCTCCGCGGCGGCTTTGGCGACCTCGGGATTGATGTCTGCCACCGCCACAATGCGGCACAGGTCAGGATATGCCGCGTAGCCGGGCATGTGCGCCGCCTGCGCAATGCCTCCACTGCCAATAATCCCGATGCCTATCGGTGTCTTTACCTTCTTTGCCATCTGGTTCCCCTCGTGTCTTATCTTTTGGTGTTGCGGTGCACAGCGTCTGGAGCGAGTCGACGCCGTGCCTGTCTAAGTATTAATGCAGGCTGTTTTTTTCTCCTGCTTCTCGAAAATGTATACAAAAAAGCGTTGATTTTTGATGCACCATATGGTATCATAGATACAGCAACCTGGAGCAACAACATGGTGCTTCCTGCGAGTGCCTCCACCGACAGGCAGGAAGCTAGCCCCTTCTGTGCTCACCCCCGCGCAGAGGGGCTTTTTTATAATTCCGCCAAAGTTCGGATGACCCGCTCCGGCAGCATCTCGGCAGGCACGCCGTGCAGCTCCCCCTCGCTGGTCACGCCCGTCAGCACCAGCACGGTATGTAAGCCCACGCGCTTGCCCACCAGTACGTCCGTATCCAGACGGTCACCCACCAGCACTGCCTCATCGGCAGAGACGCCACATCTTTGCAGAAGCAGTTCCAGGCTGTAGGTGTTGGGCTTGCCGATAACGAGCGGTTCCACCCCGGTGCAGGTCTGGATGGCAGCCACAATCGCTCCACCGCCGGGCACGTTTCTGCCGCCCGCTGCGGGATAGGTGGCGTCGCGGTTGGTGGCGATAAATTGCGCACCGTGCTGGATGGCGTAATGCGCCCGCCGCAGCTTGTCGTAGGTGAAATCTCGGTCGATACCCGCCACCACGTAGTCCGCGCCCTCTTCTTCGGGGTCGGTTACCACCCTCATGCCGATGCGGCGCAGCTCCTCGTGGATGCCCTCTTCCCCCACAATGAACACCCGTTTGCCCTCCGCACCCTGCGACTGCAGGTAAAGGGCGGTGGCGTAGGCGGAGGTCATGAAATGCTCCTCTTCGCAGGGGATGCCCATTGCCGTCAGCCGTCGCACGTACGCCTCGCGCGTCAATGCCGAGTTATTGGTCAGGAAGCGTACTATCGTGCCCTCCTGTCGCAAACGCGCTACCGTCTCGACCGCGAAAGGCATCGGCTCATCCCCGCGATAGATGACGCCATCTAGGTCAAAAATCACCAAACGATATATCATGTTCTTCGCCTCAAGTTCGTCGGGTGGCTTGCTTCAGCTCCTGCACAAAGCGCCCTACCGATTCCAGCAGGGCGTGCTCGCCCCTCTCTGCTTCCTGCGCTATCAGCGACACCACGGCACTTCCCACCACCGCACCATCGGCAACCCGGCACACCGCCCGCACGTGCTCGGGGCGCGAAATGCCAAATCCCACACACAGCGGCAGGTCGGTCAGCGTGCGCATCGCCTGAAGCGTATACGGCACCTCCTCGGGCAGGTCGTCGCGTGCGCCCGTGACGCCAGTGCGCGATACACAGTATACAAAACCACTGCTCATCTGTGCCACACGCCTCATGCGTTCGGGAGTGCTGGTTGGCGCTATCAGGAAGATGGTGTCCAGCCCGTGCCGGCGTGCCACCGGGTGCCATTCGCCCGCTTCATCAGGAGGCATATCGGTCATGATAACGCCATCCACGCCTGCCGACGCTGCCTGCTCAGCGAAACGCTCAATGCCTATCTGCCATACGGGATTGAAGTAGGTCATCAGCACAATGGGCACATCCGTTTGGGCGCGCACGCGGGCTACCGTCTCCAGCACGTGCACAGGCGTAACGCCCTGCTGAAGGGCGCGGAACGTAGACGCCTGAATGGTTGGACCGTCTGCCAGCGGGTCGCTGAAGGGGATGCCCACCTCGATGATGTCTGCCCCTGCCTCGGCTAGCGTGGGTATCAGTTGTTCGGTCATTTTGAGGCTGGGGTCGCCCGCGGTAATGAAAACCACCAGTGCCCCCTCGCCCACCGTCTGCAGGCAGGCAAATCGCTCGGCGATTCGGCTCATCCCAGCCCTCCCAGCGCACGCGATACGATGTCCACATCCTTATCGCCCCTGCCCGACAGGTTAATCAGGATAGTAGTGTCCTTCGGCAGGTCAGGCGCAATCTTGATGGCGTGCGCCACCGCGTGTGCCGTCTCCAGCGCAGGGATGATGCCCTCCATTCGCGCCAGCATCTGAAGCGCCTCCAGCGCCTCCTCGTCGGTAGCGGTGACGTATTCCGCGCGTCCCGTCTCTTTCAGGTAGCTGTGTTCGGGACCGACGCCCGGGTAATCCAGTCCTGCCGAGATGGAATGGGTGGGCATTACCTGTCCGTATTCGTCCTGCAGGAGGTAGCTGGCAGCGCCATGCAGAACGCCCGGTCGCCCTGTGGCGAGTGTGGCAGCATGTTCCCCAGTATCCAAACCGCGCCCCGCAGCCTCCACACCGATCAGACGCACGGGGTCGTTCAGGAACGGGTAGAAGATGCCCATCGCATTACTGCCTCCGCCCACGCACGCCAGCACCACATCGGGCAGTTTGCCTGTCATCTCCAGCATCTGCTGGCGGCTCTCCTGCCCGATAACCGACTGGAAGTCGCGCACAATGGTCGGATAGGGATGCGGTCCCACCACCGAACCGATGATATAGTGTGTGGTGCGCACGTTGGTCACCCAGTCGCGGATGGCTTCGCTGGTGGCGTCTTTGAGGGTGCGCGTGCCAGAAGTCACGGGGATAACTTTCGCCCCTAACAGCCTCATGCGAAACACGTTGAGCGCCTGGCGATGCACATCCTCTTCGCCCATGTACACTTCGCACTCGAAGCCGAAGCGCGCACACACGGTAGCGGTCGCGACGCCGTGCTGTCCTGCGCCCGTCTCGGCGATGATGCGTCGCTTGCCCATGCGCTTTGCCAGCAGGATTTGCCCCAGGGTGTTGTTGATTTTGTGTGCGCCCGTGTGACACAGGTCTTCCCGCTTCAGATAGATACGCGCCCCACCGAGGTGTTCGCTCAGTCGCTCAGCATAGGTGATGGGCGTCGGCCTGCCCACATAGTGGCGCAGGTAGTACCCAAACTCCCGCTGGAACTCGGGGTCCTGCTGGGCTTTTCGGTATTCCTGTTCCAGCTCGTCGAGGGCAGGTATCAGCGTTTCGGGCACAAATCGCCCGCCAAAGATGCCAAAATGCCCCCGTGTATCAGGAGCCGTCTGCAAACCGCCGGACATTCGCGATAAACTCCTTCACTTTGAGATGGTCTTTTTTGCCGGGCGCGCTTTCCACGCCACTGCTCACATCCACCGCAAAGGGCTGCACCTGCGCGATGGCGTCACACACATTATCGGGTGTCAGTCCGCCCGCGAGTATCACGGGTTTGGTGGCTTCGTCGCGCAGGAGGCGCGCAAGGCGCCAGTTGGCGGTCTCACCTGTTCCGCCCATCTTTTGCGGATGATAGGCATCCACCAGCAGGGCGTCCGCTTCGTCTTGTAAACGCAGTGCGTGCCGAACATCTTCTTCCGTGCGCAGACGCACCGCGCGAATGCGCCGCAGGTGCAGGGGCAGGGCTATCGCCTCCCCACTGACGAACTGCACGGCGTCTACCTCGTGCCACATCTCGGCGGGCAAATCGCGCAGGCTTCCGAACACCGCCACGCGCACCACAAATGGGGGCACACAGCGAAGAAGCTCCAGCACATCCGCACGGTCACCGATGTATCGCGGACTGCTCGGCTCGAACACGAACCCAACCGCATGTGCCCCATAGCGTACCGCGATGTGAATATCTTCCTCACAGGTTAACCCGCAAATCTTCACGCGTATCATGCAAAGCCACCCTTACAGAGTATACACCAGAAGGGGCGCAGAAAACACGGGGGAGTATGGCGGAAGCAGGGTAAAGGTGCGTAAGTAACGTATTGGGATGTGAAAATCGTTCGGATAGGAGGTGGTGTCCATCGAGGTAAGGTACACTTAGGATAGGTTCTGAAAATCAAGGCTTATGCTATTCCGCTTCGAGCAAGGAGGCAATCATGCAAACTGCACTTCGTATTCATACTGTTGTACTGCCCGGTCACCGGGTGGAGTTCACTGTGCCCGAATTACAGGAAGGGGAAAGGGTGGAAATCATCGTGTTACCATCCGGCGATCAACCGTGCACTGCTCGTCAATCCATGCTTGAGCTGGTACAGGCTCTACCGCAGGGCCCCCGCTCTGGCAAAACCTGGGAAGAGGCGGAGAGAGATTTTCAGGAGGAGCGTAACTCGTGGCATCGTTGAATCTCCCCATACCGGGAGTAGTCTATGTCGATACTCCAATTCTCATCTATACGGTAGAGAGGCACCCCGTTTACTGGACTGTTTTACACTCCCTCTGGGATGGTTCCCGCAGAGGAGACTTCCAGGTAGTCAGCAGCGAGCTCCGTTCATGGAGGTACTAGTTCTCCCTTTGAAAAACAACGATCCCGCACTGGTATCTGCCTACGAACAAGCCCTACTCCGTACGGAAATGCGCTTGCTGCCGATAACACTATCTGTTTTGAAGCAAGCGGCTCGCCTGCGTGCTGTTCACAACCTGCGCACGCCTGATGCCATCCACGCTGCTACAGCCATAGACACCGGTTGCGTCGCATTTATCACTAATGACCGTGCATTTAAGCAGGTGCCGGCTCTTCCTGTGCAGGTGCTGGACGAATTGCTGGTGTGATTTGAAAAATTATCCAGGGTAGACATGAATACACATACCACTTCCGACGTGATATAATTGGGACAGGACACGGCTCCCGGGAGAAGGTGAGAGATAATGCAATCGGTACACAGCCAGACGCCTCTGCGCGAAGAAGCCTATCGCCTGCGCATGAGCTACGAACAGTTTCTGCAGTGGGCGGATGAGGACGTTCACGCCGAATGGGTGGACGGGGAGGTCATTGTCTTTATGCCACCAAAAGATAGACATCAGGATATCGTTACGTTCTTGGTGACGCTACTGCGCAACTTTGCGGACTCGTTTGGAATTGGAGTAGTAAGGGTCGCCCCCTTTGAGATGCGCTTATCGCCTTCAGGTCCCTCGCGTGAGCCGGACATCCTGTTCATCTCCGCCGAGAACCTGCACCGTTTGACTGAGGAACGGGTAGAGGGTCCGGCAGACCTGGTGATTGAAGTGGTCTCGCAGGATAGCGTGCGTCGCGACCGCCAGCAGAAGTTTGCCGAGTACCAGTCCTTTGGAGTGCGCGAATACTGGCTGGTAGACTCCCAGACACCCGAAGGCAAGGCAGAGGCGTTCACTCTGAACGAACAGGGCGTGTACGAACCGATACCCGTGCAAGAGGGCGTGATACATTCGCGTGTGATACCCGGTTTCTGGCTGAGGGTGGAATGGCTGGGCACAGACACCATGCCCGACGCGTTCACCGCCTTCGCCCAGATGGTCGGCTTGCCGATGGAGGTGCTGGAGGCTTTACGGTCGCGCAGGAGCACGCAGGAGGGCTGAGATGTCTCCTCGCGAACGCTTTCGTGCCATCATCCGCGCCCAAAAGCCCGACCGCATGCCGTACATGCTTGGTGGTCCACGCGCATCGACCTTTGCCGCGTGGCGCAAGCAGGGGCTTTCCGCAGAGCAGATGGCGAACTGGTCGCGCTTCATCGGCGAGGAGGGTTTCACCGGCATCGGCAAGTTTGACTGCGGTCCGATTCCCCGTTTCGAGGAGACCGTGCTGGAGGAGCGCGGCAACGTGCGCATCTGGATAGACCACTGGGGCGTGAAGCGCATGGACGCCATCCACCAGCCGACGCCGGGTTTCGCCACGCGCAGGTATCTGGAGTTCCCTGTGAAGACCCCCGCCGACTTCGAGCGGATGAAGGCGCGTTTTGACCCACACACCCCCGAGCGCACCATCCCGCAACCGGGCGAAAACGAGCGCCCCACGCTGAACCCCGATGGCTACCGGGTATACCAGTCCACTGTGTACTGGCGTGAGCGCATTGACGACTGCCGGCGGAGCGAATACCCCGTTGCTCTGACCATCCCCGGGTTGTGGTGGACGGCTCGCGACTGGGCGGGATTTGAGGGATTGTGCACGATGTGTGTGGAGCAACCCATGCTGGTGCACGAGATGATGGAATACTGGACATGGTTCCTCATGGAGCTGTTTGACGAGCCGCTCTCCGTTATCCCGGTGGACATGGTCATGCTGAACGAGGATATGGCGTTCAAAACGGCGGCGATGATTTCACCCCGCATGATGCGCGAGTTTATGCTGCCACGCTATCGCAGGCTGTATCAGTTTTTTAAGGAGCGAGGGGTGGGCTGTGTGATGATGGACTCGGATGGACATATCGGGCAAATCCTGGAGGTGTTCTACCCGGAGGCGATAGACGGTATCGCGCCGGTGGAAATCGCCGCCAGCAACGACCCCGAGCGTTACCTGCGCCAGTATCCGGGCGTGTTTCTGATGGGCGGTATCGACAAGCGGGAGCTCACCCGCACGAAAGTGGAAGTACGTCGCGAAGTAGTCCGCCGCTATCGCGTGGCACGTGAGTTTGTGCACTATATCCCGACAGTAGACCATGGCGTGCCGCCAGATGTGCCCCTGCGCAACTATCTGTATATGGTAGAACTCATCAAAGGCTTCGCCGTCGGCGAGGACCTGGAGACCTACGAGCCGCCCGGTGAGCTGGAGCGCCAGCTGGGTCCCATTGAGGAGATGTTTGACCCCCTGAAGGCGATTGAACAGGCGTATGGGGAGGAATAGTTTCGAGAGTCGACGACGGCGATTTTGCGGTACAATCCCAAGTAGAGGACGCGCATGTGAGGTTACACGATGACAGGTGAAGAGAAAGTGCTTTCCGACGAGCAGACTTTGCTGTACGATGGGTACGACGAAGAACTGCTTCGTGAAGTGGTCACCACCACGTATGACGCCGACACCCGGCGGATGAACGAGCTGGATGGCGCCACATGGACGCGGTATTCCATCTCCATCTGGAGCGACATCCGCAAATCGCCCGAAGAAGCTGCGCTGAAACATCCCGCCATGTTTCCAACTGCGCTTGCCGGCAGGCTTATCGAGTGCTTTACCAACCGAGGCATGGTCGTGCTTGACCCATTTGTGGGAATAGGTAGCACGCTGGTAGCAGCCAAACAGCTGGGCAGGAAAGGCATCGGCATCGAACTCAACCCAGCGTACGCAGAAATCGCGCGTCAGAGATTAAAGTCCAGAGGACTGTTTGATGCGGAAGAGGAGGTGGAGTGTGAGGTACATACCGCCGACGCTCGCCATCTACTCCAGTTTGTATCCGAGAACAGTGTAGACCTTGTGGTTACCTCACCACCCTACTGGGATATTCTGCTGGAAAAGCGCACAGCCGACTACAAGCCGATACGTCACTATGGTGATGAAGAGAATGACCTTGGCAAGATTTCGGACTACAATCAGTTTCTCGCGGAACTGCAGAAGATTTTCTCGCAGGTCTACACCGCCCTGCGGCAGGGCGGCTATTGCTGTGTCGTGGTGATGGACATCCGCAAACGGGATAGGTTCTATCCCTATCATTCCGACCTGGCACAGAAGTTACAGGAGATTGGTTTTGTGTGGGATGACCTGATTATCTGGGACCGTCGTCAGGAGTATAACAACCTGCGTCCGCTCGGTTATCCCCGCGTGTTTCGCATCAATAAGGTTCATGAGTTCATCCTGATTTTGCAGAAGAGGTAGCCTGCCCTATGGACTATATGGATGCCGACGTCGCTTATCTGTCGGGGCTTATCGTTGCTCGAGGCACGCTTACGGAAGCCCCCGCAGTGCGCCAGGTAGTTATCGATTTTCCCTACTCAACCCTCAAGCTGCAGGGCAATGATGCAGAATACGACCAGGAAACGGAAATCCTGCTGGGGTTACATACCATTCGTAAACGCCTGGTGGATTTGCTCGAGGCGGATGTGGAAACCATATCTGGCTCTACCAGCGCTACCCTGACCATCCGCTTCCTTCGCAACAGTATGGCATGGCGCAATATCCTGCTGCTCTTAGACAATAAGCTGTCTTATGCGCACTTTCAGGTTCCTTCGGTCTTTTTCGACCCCCAGATACCCAAAGACTGGAAGATACAATTCGTACGTGGCTACGCCGACGTGGCAGGCAACATCCGTCACGTGAACAGGTATGTAGACGGTCGGCATCGTGTGCGCCTTGATGTGCTCAATTCGCCTGCGAACTGGCAGCTCCCGGTTCAGCTGTGTACCCTCCTGCAGGAACAGATTGGAGTGCCCGTTCAGCTGATTAACTGGGGACATCCCAACATGGGACGCGCCTTCCGAGAGCACCAGATAAACATATTTGCAGAGGCTTTTCTGCCGATAGGCTTTTCATTTCGGCACAAACAGCATCTGCTTGAGCAATTTGCCCAGCGTGACCGTCAGCGATTTCCGAACATTGGGTACAATCCCTGCCCCGGTGTACGGCGAGTGCGGAGGGAAAAGCCTCCTGCCGATGAAGAGCAAGATACCCAGCATCTTCCGCCTCCATTGCAGGGCCGGCACTTCAACGCCTACTTCGAAATATGCCGCGCCCTGGGATGTCAACGCTACGTGCGAGATGACAGGGAGGCAGAACGGTTCACCGATGAGGTAGAAGCAGGTATCGATGAGGAACAGACAGGGTAGTGCAAAGAGCTCGCCATACACTCGTGAGCGTTTCATGTACCCAGATGTGCTCACATGGTTACAGGAGTTTCTGCAGGCACGCTTCCCGAATAGCGATGTCCATGTAGCGCAGACGGCGCAACAGGCATTGCACCGATTTCTGAGGAATCAGTTGGATACTTCTCGTTTACCTGCAGATTGGCAATCTTGGGACGTAAAGGTGGACATCATCGGCTGGGTATACCAGCACAGCGAGATGAAGCTCGCGATTGTCGAGTGCAAGAACACACCGATTACACTCACCCACCTCTCCCAGCTGCTGGGATACAGTCGCGTCATCCAGCCAGAATACGCTTTCCTTCTGTCACCTTTCGGTGTAGCATCTCTCTTGCAAAGGCTCCTTGTTACCCACAACCGTCAGGATATTCTGAATTACAGCACCATCCCGGGCGGTCGCTCGCGCTCTCTCATCGTAGCAAGGTGGGATGCTACCGCCAAAACGATAGACCGCAGCTCGGTCATCACTGGTGACGATAACACCTCGCGTATATAGAGGGCTAACCGTTCAGTCTCCGCCAGAAGGTGATGATGCCGGGTTGAATCCAGTTGCTATCGCCGAAACGTTTGGTGGCTTTGAAAATCTCGTGCACCAGACCCGTCAGTGGGATGGCAGACTCGTGTTCGTGCGCCAGTTCCAGAATGTAGCCCAGATCCTTGTAGTGCAGGGCAAGCTGACCACCGCCGGCAAACTTCTCACCAAGCACGGCGTCGGGAACTGGCAATTCCAGCACATCGCGGATGAGTTCCGGCGCAAGCCCGATGCCCCTTGCGAACTCTACCGCCTCGCACCACACCGCCAGCTGGTCGGCGAGAATGAGCTGGTTCACCGCTTTCAGCTTCTGCCCAGAACCCACCTCGCCCACATGCACCACCCTGTACGCAAAGGTCTGCAGGATGGGCAACACACGCTGGTACGCTTCCGCCTCACCCCCGACCATGACAATCAACCCCTGTGGGCGCCAGGTTACCGGGGCATCCACCCAGGTCGCTCCCGCCCGGGTACACTGTTCGGCATAGTAAGCGTCAACCTGCGGGTGGGTGGTGCTGGTGTTTACCAGAATCTGCCCCTGCTGCAACACACCCAGCGATTCCTCCATCGTTGCCCTGACTTCACGATTGCCAGGTACAGCCAGCAGAACCACCTCACACCGCTGGACGACCTCTGCTGACGAACTGGCAACCTCCGCCCCCTGCTCGCGTGCCCATGCCTGACGGTCGGTGCTGGGGTCGTACACCTGCACCGGATACCCCGCCTGCAACAGCCTCTGCAGGTAGAAGCTGCCCATGTTACCCACACCGATTATCCCGATACACTCTGGCATACTACACCTCCAGCCATCAAGACACGCTCAAACGAAGCACTGCATGCTCCTCCCACGGCGCCTTCAGCGTGCGTTTTGCACCACCCTGCACCTGCTGCGCAGGCGCGACCGTACCATCCACAGGATGAACCCATTCTGCCTTCAACGCACCCTTCGCCGGGGTCAGGTCTATCGTTATCTCGCCACCTTCCGGCGCGTACACGATATACTCCTTGCCCGGGCTGGCAAGGCAGTAGCCTGTAGAAGCGACGTCGGTCAGTGGCAGCATCTCCACCAGGTTCACCTGAGTTGCCACCCTGCGCGTGACGCCCATCGCCCGGCGAATCTGCTCCGCGCCCGGAATATCCCCATCTTCTCGTCCTGCCCATGTTACATAGCGTCGGGTAAGGTGTACGATGCGGTCCATAAAGAGGGGGTGATGCCCACGAGTGAAGGTCTTCCACACCCACTGCGGGTTACCCCCTTCGCCCCACAGGTGGTCGGTGTCGTTTAACACCACCTTGCGCCCATCGTTCACTGGCGGGTCATCCCGGTAGCCGCCATCAGGGTTGGGCGAAATCCAGTCGGCAGGGCTGTTGAACAGGTTGGCGTTACTGCCGCTGCGTTCGCCTCCGAACTGGAACGTCATCCCCACGGGATGCTGTTTGCGCTTCTTCGCCTCATACTCCTTGATAAAGCGAATCATGTGGTACTGCCACTCGGTGGAGTAGTTGCCTGCCTCGTTGCAAATCTCGTACAGCACGTTGTTCAGGGCGTTGACGGTATCAATCACCTTGCGAACATACGCCTCCTGCAGAGCAAGCACCTCAGGGTTCTTGAGCGTGTAGTAATCCAATCGCCCGCCGTCAATGCCGTTGATGTTGTTATCGGGATGGAAGGGGTGGAACTCCCAGCTCTCCACGGCAAACTGCAGGCTGTGCCCTTCAAAAAGCATGATAGAGACGTATATGCCTCTCTCTTGCGCGGATTGCACCCGCTGTCGCAGGCGCGTGAAGTAGGCGTCGTTGAACCGTTTGAGGTTAAACTTCGGTTTGCCGTCGCGGGCAGTGCCCGGTCCCGTGCGAAGCCAGGGATGTGGCTCACAGTAGCTCACGTGATGCTGTCCGTACCGCCAGCGGGCTGGCTCCCACCGCCACAGGCGGATGAAGTTATGATTGTGCTCCTGCAGGAACTTGAGATAGGCATCGAAGTCGAAGGGGTGTGGCGGGTCGGCGGCACCCATGTCCTGCAGGTTGCTCCACGTGTGCGAGCCGGTCAGGTAAATAGCACGCTTCCCGTCGTCGGTGAAGTAGCGTGGGTTTTGGGGATGAACTCGCAGCGGCGCTTTCATGTGCTGTCTCCTCCTATGCACCCGGCTTGCGATAGCGTTTGCCCACCTGGTCCAGTACCAGTACCCAGTCTTCCTCGCGCGATTCGCCGCCGGGCGGGGTGAAAGTCTTCTCACCCTTTCGGGTGAACTCGCCAACCGGCTGCGCCTGTCCGTTACGCGGATTGAACCACCATGCACGAACGCTTCTGCCGTTCAGCTTCTCGAGGTTCACCGTCACCGGCTTCGGCACCGGCAGGTACACGAAGGCATAGCTGCCATCTGCCCCCCGCGCTGCGCGGATGTGCTCCCCACCTTTGCCCACCTCGGAGACAATCAGCGATTGGTCGGGTACGCGCAGAAGAGGCGGGCGCGACAGCATCAACGCCTTCACATACCGCATCTGCGACGCACCGGGAAACTTCAACGCCTCTCGCCAGGGTGTTCTGGCATGAGAAATCGGCTGACGCTTGCCCGGCTCGTACATTTGCCAGATGTCATGGCATCCATAGGTGTGACCGTGCGCCCCCGCCAGAAGCGCCCAGTACGCCGCCTGCCTGACGTCATAGTCGGTAAACCAGCCGTTTTTCGGGTCCCAGTTGATGGGATGGTCTTCGTAACGCGGCTCGCCGTCCATGCAGGGCTTGACCGGTTTGCGCTCGTAGTCGCGCTGAATCATCTCGTAATTCGGGATGTGGCGGGCGTGATGTCCAGACTGGAGCATGTTGAAGTCCAGCCACTCCTCTCCGTGCAGCCACTGCGAGCTGGACTGACCGCCCATGGGGTGATAGGTAATCAGATGCTCACCGCCATCGCCCCGGCGCAAACCTTCCGCCATCGCCCGCCAGATGGCAAGATGGGTCTCGTTCTCGATAGGGCGGTCACCGCCTAGTATCCAGATAATGGGCTTGGTGCGGTAGCGCTTGCCCAGAAACTCCCCATACACACGAGCGTTCTCTGGCGTGAAAATCTCGGGTCCTGTGCCCCATTTTTTGTTCACCTTATCGCCCCACGTGGGCAACATGCCAGTATACATGCCCAGCTCCTCCGCCTTATTGACGATGAAGTCCACATGGCGGAAATACTCTTCGTTGGGGCGGGTAGGGTCGTTGCCGTGCAGGGGAACGCGTCCATAGGCGTTCGGAGCGTTCAGTCCGTCAAACTCAGCCAGCGCCACCGCCTGAATGACGGTAAAGCCTTTGCTGGCGCGGTCTTTCAGATACAGCTCCGCCTCCTCGCGCGTAAGGCGATGGAACAGCTCCCAGGCGGTATCTCCCAGATAGAAAAAGGGCTTACCCGTTTCGGTCACTAGATAGCGACCGGAGCACGGATGCGCCGTGTCACGAAACACTTTCAGGCGCGGTAGCCGTCGTGCCATGGTTTATGCAAACCTCCTTAATTTTAGTAGCACACCCGTTACTTTGTAGGATACAGGTTGAGGTTATTCCTGCCTCGGAGGTTACCGTTGCTGGAGGAGGCGTGTGGTGGTTGAGATTCGTATTGTCATGCTGAGCAAGAGCGAAGCATCTCGTTTTGTCTTGCTGAACGGCGGTGAAAGCATCTTTGAGATTCTTCTCTTCGCACAGAATGACACAAATAAATACTTAAAACGACAGAATTATCATGATGACCAAGAGGCTAATACCCGTACGTCTGTGCAGACGCCACGTACGCCCGATAGGTCGGAAGCATGAGCGCACCGAGCACAATGGCGGTGACCACCGCACTGACGGCAACGGAAAGCCACAGCGACCGACGTTTGAACGCGGGCAGCAGAGCCAGCAGAGGCGTCAACGAAGCAATCGCCAGAACGGCAATTCGCCAGGCGGGCACGGGTACGAAGGCAATGGCGTTTATCCACACCAGTCCGAGCAACCCCACTGCTGGAGCGATAGCCGAAGCTCCGACCAGAACATCTCTCCGCCACAGCATCAGCGGAACCAGCGCACCCACCACCGCTGCAACCGCCCCACCGAGCTGCGAAAGAGAGGAGCTGTTCGACCACAATAGTATCAGACCACCGCCCCCGGCTACCATGGAAAGCACCAGTGGCACTACTGGTCCGGGTAGTCTATCCGCCAGTCCTGCCTGAAGACTCCACCAGAGCCACCAGCCCAGCGTCAGACCGCCCCACCAGAAATACCAGGCACTGCCCTGCCATACACTGCCTATCAATGGCTTGAGCACCAGCCATGCTACCGCCCCAGCCAGCACAAGCCTCGCCGCCGCGCGAGCACGCTCCCACCGTGCCGTGAAGTGCTCCACGATTGCCCATAGGGTCACTACGACGCCCATGACGAACAGCCATTCATTCGAGTCCAGCGGTGGGAAAGAGAGCGGCAGTCCCACGATGCGCCAGTGCGCGAAAAGATAGCCTGCGGTGAGGGCTACCGGGGTGCCCCAGTGCAAAGACACCCCGGCTCCTCGCCCTAACCGCCAGTTAAAGACTACCAGCACTGCCAGCGCGATGAGCGCAGGCAAAACCGCTCCCCACAGTATCTGCTGAGCGAGAAAGTTCATGCGCCTACTCCTATTGCCGACCAGCCTCGACACTCAGGGTCACTCGTACTTCATCCCCCAGACCGGGCAACCCATAGCGAATGCCGAACTCACTGCGTCGGATGGTAAACGTGGTCTCAAAACCGATAATCTCTCTGCCCTGTGGGCTCTTGCCCTTGCCCGTCAGCACCACGTCGGCGGTAATTGGGCGAGTGACGCCGCGCATGGTCAGGTTGCCCCGCACGCGCACCGTGTTGGCGTTTACCCGGCTCACCTGCGTGCTGACGAAGCGGATGGTGGGGAACTGTCGGGTGTTGAAGAAGTCAGGACTGCGCAGGTGATTGTCACGCTGTTCGTTGGCGGTGTACACACTGTTTGCGTCCACCTCAATGTTGACCGAACTGCGTGCAGGGTTGGCTTCGTTCAGTACAATCGTGCCGGTCACCTGATTGAAGCGTCCATACACGTAGGCGGTGTTCATGTGCTTGACCCGGAAAATCAGCGAGGTGTGCACCGGGTCAATCTGATAGGTCTGCGCCGATGCGGTCAGTGTCCCCATGGTGCTCAGCGCCACAACCATCGGCATCCAGCGTTTGATGATGTTGCCCATTTCGATCCTCCTCCTTCATGGTGTTATTCAGACATGTCCGTTTGCAGCGATTGCCGGAGTTCGTTGCTGAACTGTTCCAGCATTGCTCTGTGCAGGCGAAAGTAGTGGTGTTGCCCCTGTTTGCGCATCTCCACCAGCCCGGCGTTCACCAGCACGTTGAGATGATGCGAAACGGTCGCCTGGGCAATGGGAAATAGCTCCGCCAGTTGCCCGCACGAAATCTCCTCCCGCGACGCTATCGCCTTCAGAATCGCGAAGCGCGTCGGGTCGGCAATCGCCTTTGCGATGCGTACCAGGGTCGAATCGTCCATGTCAGATTTTCACATCGCTACTAAGATGCTTATCTATGTTTCTATACATCTGATTATCTACGATAAGTTCCCAACGGGAGGAACTTTTTTCCCTGCCCAACGGGTATTTTTAGTGTGGATAAACATTCTCAATTCTTTGCGCCGTCTCCCCTGTGCTGAGTCAGGAGGTTCACGATGGGAACAACACACGTGGTGGTGCTTGGCGCAGGGTTCGGCGGATTAAGCGCAGTTCGGCAATTAGCGCGAGACCGCAACGTCCGCGTCACACTGATAGACCGTAACAACTACCATCTGTTCCAGCCTCTGCTGTATCAGGTGGCTATTGCCGGCTTGGAGGCTCCGCAAATCGCCTGGCCCGTGCGAGCGATACTGCGCCGCTATCCAAACGTCCGCTTCCTGATGGGCAACGTGGAGTCGGTGGATACCATGGACCGGTGTGTTTGGGTAGACGGCAAGGCGGTGTCGTACGACTATCTGGTGGTGGCTGTGGGCAGTGCCAGCCATGACTACGGGGTGCCTGGCGTTCGGGAATACGCCATTCCCCTGAAGAGCCTTCAGCACGCCATATGCATCCGCGACAGGGTGTTCAGCGCGGCGGAGGAGGCGGTACGCACCGTTAGCCCGTCGCGTCGGCGCGCCCTGCTGACGTTTGTGGTCGTAGGAGCGGGTCCGACAGGGGTGGAACTGGCTGGCGCTCTGGCAGAGCTGAAGCGCCACGTGCTTCAGCGCGACTACCCGGAGATTCCCGCCGAGGAGATCAGCATCGTGCTGGTGGAGGCAGGGGAGAGACCTCTCCCGCTTCTCTCGCCGGCGGCATCGGAGTATACGACGAAAACGCTGGAGAGGATGGGCGTGCAGGTGCTGACCTCCCGCGTGGTTTCAGAGGTGACACCGTTCGGAGTGACACTGCAGGATGGCAGTTTCATCCACGCGCACACCGTCATCTGGACAGCAGGGGTCAAGGGGGTCGCCTTGCCCGGATTGCCTTCCGGGCGCGGTGGACGCATCCATACCACCCCGACGCTTTCCGTGCCGGAAGCGCCAGAAGTTTACGTCGTGGGGGACCTGAACTATATGGAGCAGGGCGGCAAACCCCTGCCCCAGGTGGCGCCCCTTGCGAAACAGCAGGGAGCATGTGCCGGGCGCAACATCCTGCGCCGGATACACGGCAAGCCCGAAGTGCCCTTCCGCTACTGGGACAAGGGGACGCTGGTCACGATTGGGCGCAACCATGCGGTCGGCGAGGTCAGAGGGTTGCGCTTCACCGGGATACTTGCATGGCTGACGTGGCTCGCCGTGCACATTTATTACCTGACAGGAATGCGCAATCGGCTGATGGTGCTGGGCAACTGGATATACAGCTACCTGACCTACGACTTCGCAGTACGAGTGATACACTCACCTCATCAGTTCCCATACCCGGAGGAGAGCGTGGAGTCGGCAGAAGAGGTGGGTGTCGCGCAACCGTAACCACAACAAGAAGAGGGCATGTGGGTCACATGCCCTCCTTTTTTTCGCCCCTATCAGGACGTCTTACCGTGCAGGGGATGCGCTTCCCGGTTGCCATCGGCGTACACTGCCACCCACTGGGCAAGACGCTGTCCCAGCCGCTGGCACGAGGCGATTTCGTTCTCGGAACGAGGCTCGCCCGCCAGCACTGCACCGTAGTGCAGAGTAAATTGCTTGCCCACATAGTCGGTGACGCCGAACACCAGAAAGCCGAAGTTCATCAGCACCGTGAGCAGGGTCATGCAGGTCAGCTCCGCACCGCCTCCCCATCCGCCAGAGGTGGAGAACGCACAGCCGATTTTGCCGTCTACCTTCCCCCAGATACTGCCGCCGACCTCGTCCCACCAGCGCTTCATGCGCCACGAGATAGTGCCCATGTTTGTCGGCGAGCCGACGGCAATGCCATCGCACCACACAATATCGTCGGCAGTGGCTTCCTCCACGCTCTTGAGCCTGACTTCCGTGCCGGGCACCAGCTCCGCTCCCTTTGCCACGTGCTCCGCCATCTTGCGCGTGTTGCCCGAAGCGGTATCGTAAAGCACCAGTACTTTACCCATCTGCGCTTGTTTCCTCCGTATTAAGATGTTTATCTATATATCAATACTTTATCCCAGCGGTGATAAGTTCCTTTGACAAAACGGCACCATTTCGAGGTATGCTTATACAGAGGTTCTTAAGCCAATGATGCTCTGGAGTTTGCCAGTCGAGCGCTACATGACCAGCGTGCCGGTTCTCTCGCCAGACGACCCTCTGGCGAAGGCGGTTGCGCTGGCGCGTGCATCACGCACCAGCACCCTGCCGGTTCTGCAGGACGGGCGCCTGGTAGGGGTCATCGCCGAATCGGACATCGCCCGGCTCATGCAGGAGGGTGACCCGCACGAACAGCAGTATCTGCCCGTGCGCTGTGCGATGACGAGCGAAGTAGCGGTTGTGCTCCCTCATACGCCCACCACACAGGCTCTGCGGGTGATGCAGGAATATGGCTTCTCCTCTCTGCCGGTGGTCTCGCCCGATGGGCAGTATCTGGGCATGGTGCTCCGTTCGGACGTGCTTGCGCTCACCTGCGACACGATACGCCCGCCGATGGTGGGCGGTATGGCGACCCCGCTGGGCGTTTATCTGACGGGTGGAGGCGTTCGCGCGGGCGCAGGCAGTCTGGGGCTGTTCCTGACAGGCGTTCTGCTGATGGTGCTGAACCTTCTGGCGATGGTGCTGGTGTACTCGGGCTCGCGCTGGATTCAGCAGAAGACCGGCATTCCCCTGTACGCCATGTTGCTCTCCCCGCCCGCTTCCTGGCTGGACTGGCAGGACTGGGTGGGCATGGCGCTTCGCGGGATGCCGATTGTGTTGTTCTTGCTGTTTGTGCGCCTGTCACCCATTGCCGGCATCCATGCGGCGGAACACATGACCGTGCACGCCATCGAGCGCGGCGAGCCGCTGGAACCCGAATACGTACGCCGTATGCCGCGGGTACATCCCCGCTGTGGCACGAATCTGGCGGCTGGGGCGATTATCTTCCTCACCCTGGTGAATTTGAACGTGGGCATATATCGCGACCTTCTGCTTCTCGCCGCTTTTGTCGTGACCCTGGTGGCATGGCGACCGCTGGGCAACCTGCTACAGGCACTGTTCACCACACGCCCTCCCACCGAACGCCAGCTGCTGAACGGCATTGAGGCGGGCAAACAGCTTCTCCAGCGCTACCAGGCGCAGGGCTACCGCCCCCTGAGTTTCCACGAGCGCATCTGGAATATGGGCATCCTGCAGATTGCCGCGGGCATGATGGTGGTCTGGTGGGTGCTGGACCTGCTGGGCTTTGGCATCCTGTGACCTTCCTTCCATCGCCATTCTGTCCACACGATACCCCTGAATGCGCCTTTTTCGCGTTTTTTCAGCAAATTTTTCGTACAAAACCTGAGAATCCCCTTTAGATTTTTGCACACATGCCGATAATACCCTGTGGTTCGCTATTCATTTCACCTGCCTGAGGGCAGGAGTAGACCGTATGGAGGAGAGTCAGGATGCAAGCCGTGATACTTGCGGGTGGACAGGGCACACGCTTAAGACCGCTAACTGCGCGCACCCCCAAACCGATGGTGCCGCTGTTTGACCGTCCTGTCATGGAACACACTCTGCTGTTGTTAAGAAAACATGGTATCCAGCAGGTCTTTGTGACGTTGTCCTACAGGGCGAGGGAGATTATTGATTACTTCGGCGGCGGCAGTCGCTGGGGCATGCGCATTCACTACTCCATCGAAGATGAACCGATGGGTACAGCAGGAGGGGTACGACGGTTCGCCAGCTCCCTGCACGATACCTTTCTGGTTATCTCGGGGGACGCGGTCACCGATTTCGACCTGAGCGAGGCGATAGCGTTTCACAAGCGTAAGGGCGCCATTGCCACGATGCTTTTGTACTCGGTGGAGGACCCCACTCCCTTTGGCATTGTGGAGACCGACCGCGACGGCAGAATCCATCGCTTCCTAGAGAAGCCATCCGCCAACGAGGTGTTCACCAACACCGTCAACACGGGCATCTACGTGCTGGAGCCATACGCCCTGCGCTTCGTGCCCGACGACCAGCCTTTTGACTTCAGCCGAAACCTGTTCCCGCGCCTGCTGGCAAACAACGACCCCTTCTTCGGCTTCCGCGCCCAGGGCTACTGGTGCGACATCGGCAACCTCCTGCAGTATCGGCAGGCGCACTTCGACGCGCTGACCAACAAGGTCAAACTCGACCTGCCCGCCGAGCAGATGCGCCCGGGCGGCTGGATTGGCGAGAACGCCGCGGTGGACAGCAACGTGCAGCTGGAACCGCCCTTCTATATTGGCGCGGGGACCCGACTGCAACGCGGCGCGGCGATTGGCAAACATGCTGTCATCGGTGCGCGCTGTCTGGTGGAAACAGGGGCGTCGATTCTGGCATCTATCATCTGTCCCGGTGCGCATGTGGGCGCGGGAACCCAGCTGAGCCACTGCGTAGTGGACTCGGGCACACATGTGGAGGCACGCACCGCGCTGGTGAACGCCGTGCTTTCCACCGAGAGCACGCTGGCAACGCTACCGGCAGCGGCATAGCCATCAACGTCTGGAAAAAGCAACCTACCCCCCGCCCCTTCCCTGCGCGGGAAGGGGAGCCAGATTCCTCCCCGCCTGCGGGGAGGTCAGGTGGGGCTGTTCTACGTCAGGGGGCAACCACAGGGAGTTGCCCCTACGGCATCCTTTGGAGGGCGAGGCTCCCGCCGAGCCGTTTACGTTAAACAGGCAGGGCAGTTACCGCTGAATAGGAGCACCTAAGAGCCATATAATCCCCTCTGCAGAACTTTGCCATCAGCGTCCGCCTTCCAGTAGCACCAGAACAGCGCAGGAGGAGCATTAATCCCCACCAGATCCCCCTGCACCACGAACCAGGTCGGCATCTTAGAGGAATACACTGTGCTACCCCTTCGAAGTCTGCCTGTTTCCAGCCAGAGAGACACGTCATACAAAGGCATATTATCCCACTGGATGTATATCCCAGCCTGTTTGCCCGGCAGGTGCTTCAGCCTTTCTATCGCTTTCTTTGCCTCTGAGCGCCCCCTGTCCGACAGATATGCCACTAAAACACGCACGGCTATCCCCTCTCGCGTCCAAACAGCCACGAGATAGTCATCCTGTCGAGGCAACATCAAACCTCGCGCTTTGCATCCCGTCTGGCATTCTGGTAGAGAGGCTTGCCAGAGAACGCGGTATCGCAGGATGTTTTTATCGCTGATATTGTGGATGTTGTTGGTGGTCAACCACTCCTGGTAACGCTCCGATGGCTTCCAATCTCCCTTTCCAGATGTGTGTCCGCATAGCCGTTATCGTTGAGAAGGTGCGTGGTGTTTCCTCGCTAAGAGCAATGAATTATTCCCTTATTTGGCTCCACGCAACAGGAAACCTCCACATAACGTCAATACTCCCGGTAGCGATATCCAATCGCCACAATCGTCCATCTGCCGCAACGTATAGCGTTCGTCCATCAGGATGAAACGCCACTCGTACGGGGACTCTCCAGCCTGGCCCGACAGGTTTCACTTGCTTGCGCCTTATGTCCGCAAGGTGCAAGCGGTAGCCTTTGGTGCTCTTTATACCCAACTTGGGCCATACTAAAATGGAACGGCTATCTCCTGACCATAGCAACCGCCAGAGGTTATCAGAAACGGAAAACTGCCACAGCGTGCGGCCTTGACGCGATAGATCTATGACCCTTATCTCCGTGTTGTCGCCTACAAAACGCCGGATTGCTGCTATCTGCCCATCGGGCGATATCTTCACTTCGCGCACCTCATCACCCGTGTCACACTGCCATACCCTATGCAAGACCCCCGATGGACGTCGGTGCAAAAGCTGAAAATCATAGAGATTGTCTATCTCCATCTTGCGCGACACAATCCAAAGGTCATCTCGACGACAGTCATCCAAAATCTGCTCGCACCGCAAACCGGGCAACTCTGCTATCACCCAGGAACGCCCATCCGAGAGACGAGCGCAGTGGACCAGTGTCTTGCTCCGGGCGCTGTCCATCGCCAATGTCTGCCGGCTGCGTCCCCCCTCCAACGAAAGCTGCACCTTGCGAAAGGCTAGCCGACTCTCTGCAAAGAGCAGATGGTCCGCCTCTCTGCACAAATCAAACCTCTCTAGAAAGCCAGTATCGGCACGGGACGGCATCGGCTGACCGAAAATTTGCGGACAGATGAAGGACTTTACTCTGTCTTCTTGGCCATCCAAAGCGACAAGTATCACTTCTACCCGCTCTGTTGTGACCTCGCTCAGTTCCGCAATTCCCTTCTCTGGATACCTTGCTCCCGGTTCCAGCAGGCGATGGCGAATAATGACAAGCCGCTTGTTGCTCCATCCCACCGCTCTATCAACCGTGCGCTGGGCTAACTGTGCCAAGCGAGGTCCCTGCAGGATCTGTCGGCGCAAGGTCGTGTCCCAAACAGCATACCAGGAGATATTCTTATACTGATGCACTGACTGGCTATTGGCAAGCAAGGACCCGCGCAGAGAAAGCCAGACTGTGAACGCAAGCATCCGTCCAGAGCTATCTACGGCGATCGAATCGATACCCCAATCCTGGGTACTCGCGACCTGCCCCTTCTCTGGTGACATCTCTATCCCCTCCCGGAATGACGCTTACCTCTTTGTGACTTCCCCGGTGCTCTTCCCCTTCCCTCTCGCGCCTCTCGCCAGGCATGATATGCCTCTTGACAGGTTGTTTCTTCTTCTGTCTCTATTCCCGGAACCTTGCCACAGCATTGTACGCATTGGTCCTCAAAAACGCCACCTGTGCCCGGACAGTGGTAGCAATCCAGCATAGTTTTTGGGGAGCGGCATGTGCCCCGCTGCTTGATCACACGGCATAGAATATCATTAAGTTCCTTGATCTCCACAGCGGCTTTACAGACCTCGACGCACTGGGGGTAGATCTCCGCCAAAGGGGCGCAAATAGCTAGGCACAACGCTTCTGGTAGCAGACCCCTTGGGTCAGCCTTAATCACCACCCCATTGCCCACATACGTATACAAATTCACTCCCCCATCCACCCCAATCGGGTCTCGGGTCAGGAACCTGCCCGTGGCGGGGTCAAGGTAGCGATAGGCGAGTAACAGTAAGCCTGTCTCCATGTCTCTGTAATAGCCCCATCGAAGCAGTATGCGGAGCTATGGAGCATACCTCCACAAGCCCTCTCGCCACAGCCTGCGCTCCCTCCGAGTGGGCGACTCTGCTATGGGATATTGCTCAGCTATCTCCCGCAACCACTGCAACACGATATACCACTCCCGACGCCCCACTGCCCAAGAGGCTACGTTGTCTATTGAGTTACTATGTTTCTCTAACAGGTCGCTCCATTCCCGATCTAATCGCTCCCGCTCCTCTGCTGACATCTCGTCTCCAGCCATCATTAACTGTTCTGAAATAGACTGCATCCGTTTCCAAGCCGCGTAGCCCACAGGGTCATCAGTGCGCCATACGTCGTCTATCCGCTGATAAATACATTCGTGCACAATAGTCGCAGATGCCGCTGCAGAGCGCAAGCGGTCGTTTTGCCACCTCAAAAGCCACTGTTGAAAAAGGACAATGCCATCCCAAGCGAACCGAAAACAGTCCTCATATTGTTGTTCAAAGTCTTCCAAACGACACCGCCCGATTAGTAAATCCCCCCTGACAGGATGCTTTAACCACGTCTCAACCGCTTCCACGAGCTGGCGAGCACGCTTTTCATCAGGATACTGAGATTCAAAGTTGGGCAGGTAGCGCTTAACTGCTATCAGCGCGAGTTCTACCTGAAGTGAAAGAGGAAGCCCGTACAGGAACAAAAACAGGTCATCTGCACGACGGAACCGCGCATCATGCCAATCTGTTCTACATTGCATAATCCCAGAGGTCATTCGCACAAAACGTTCTATCCTCTGGCAATACTGCAGACGTCGTTTCGCTACCCTCAAACAGTAGTATTTCATCTGCGCGGCTTCCTTTCACATTTGCATCGCTTCGCCGTAACGCCTTTGTTCGTGCTGCAGGGACAACACAGTACGGTTACAACATAGCGACCGACCCAATATGTGCCATGATCGCCTTTGCCACCCTTACAGGCAGGGGTGATGTCTGTTCTATTTTTGCGTCGTGGTTTTTCACCATGTCTCAAACATGCACTCAACGCCTGCCCGAAGCTGGTGTATTTGTAGCCCTTGCCTTCATAATCACTACATGGAGGCTCAGGACCAGGATACAATTCGTCGCTCTCTGGAGGAGCTGTCGGCTTAGCACACAACAGCAGACCTAAGATACAGATGCAACGTGCAGGCCAACTGCCAAACCCGGGTTTGGGCGTCGGTTTTGGAGGTTTTGGGAGAGGTTCTATTTCCTCATCTCCTTCTCGTTCGTCCTGTCCCGGTTTAGGCGGGGCTACTACCTGATTGGCAAGGTAGGCATACAGATTTGCATCGGTCTCTGTTTCTTCCGGGTCTCTAGTCAGGAACCTGCCCGATGCGGGGTCGAGGTAGCGATGGGTTAATAGTAACAGCCCTGTCTCCATGTCCCTGTAGTAGCCCCATTGCCCTTTGTAGCCATACGGGGTGGGGTTACTGCCCCATTTTAACTCACCCCAGGCGTCGTAGGCAAGATGGCTAACTGCATAGCCGTTATCGTTGAGAAGGTGCGTGCTGTTCCCCTGCGGGTCAAACTGATAGCCCGCACTGCCATACACCAGCAAGCCGTTTGCCCCGTGCACTATGCCTGCAACCACATTGCCGCTGGCGTCTAACTCACACACCAGCTCTTCGCCGTCATACAGGAAATACCTTCTGCCACCTGCCGTCTGCTTCCACACACGCAAACCGTCCCCGTTGTAGCCTGCCGTCAACACGTTGCCATAGGCTACCAGATGGTTCTCCACGTCAAACTGCGGACCGGCATGCCCAGCTAGTTGTCTGCCCCATGATACACGATGTTCTAAGAATCCAAAAGGACGCTACCCTCCTGCTGAGACGTAGGGCTTGAATACGATGTTGGTTCCTCGTACCCCTTTCACCTCCCCTCGCCATCTTCCATTGTATTCATGTGCATTGATAACAACGATTGGTCCTGTTATATAACTTGTTGTCAGTATTTGCTTCTGTGCAGGACATACGTTGATGTAAAGAGGAGTAATTAGTTTACTTAATCTTATCGTGGTCTCGAATCCAGTGCCGCGGCGTATAATGGTGGCAGATGGCTTCCGTATCAGGAAGAAAACCTCCTTACGCAAGAAGTCTACATCCCAGTCAATCAGGTTGTATATGACATCATCAGCCTTAATCCGAACCTCCTCTTGCCCAGATGGGCTACAGATAGCCACGAAACCTCGCCGGTCAAGGATTGCATACCGACCTTCATGGGGATGCGCACGTACAGATAGTATATTCGTCCCCATCGTGCGCCATGAACCGAGTGAAGACAGGGTACAGTAAAAGACTGTTGATTTACGCCCATCATTCTCTGCTGAGGAAACATGCGTTATGAACAGTAGTTGACTAGATGCGTGCAGCTGCAAGAGCTCATGCTGGAGTTTCTCTGGAACAGGTATCCATTGAATAGCCGAAGCAAGAGGCTCGCGCCTTCGTTCCGAGAGAGGTTTCCAGTCAAAGATATACCATAGCGGCAACAAGCCGATTTTGGTGTCCTCGCAAAAGTAGAATATCAGCCCACTTAGGGTTAAGCAGGTTGATACTCCAGTATAAAGTCTGCGAGACCGCCTATAGAATGGCAATTCAACCTTTGTGCCCCGATATACTACATGAAGAGCAGCATAATCGTTGTACACAAGGAGACAGGGAGGGGCCACTTTCGGCGTGAACACGCCTAGCTGCCAGAATGTAACCGTTATAACCGCCGATAGCAATATCAAGCAGCCTAAAACACACTTTTTTAAGCAGGAAAAGCGGTACATTTTTGATTTCTCTATCCACAAATCTCCCGTCCATTTGGTAATCGTATACACTGACCCGGTAGGACAGTGCCGGGAGGAAAAATAGGGTCGGGCCGTGGCACGGGAGGTCTTGAGTATGTTCGCTCTTTTGCACAGTTCCACATGTCTTTGACCCATGTTCCACAAGCATAGCACGGGAACTGATATATACGCCAGCGATTCACGCTCTCTGTGATACACTCACACAGAGCCTTTTCAAAGCGGATATCATTGTTTCTCAGCACAGGCGTACACTGCTCCTCGTGACGATCTGGAGATTCCCAGTTTCCTAGCCAAGGAAATATCGGACATGATATGGCAGGCCAAAAACCGTACGATTTACTTCCGTTACACTCGATCAGGTCAAATCTGATAAACGCGTGATAATAGGTGCCGAATTTGCCCGGATCAACCTCGCACCACGTTGCGAAACCTGACGGGTCTGCAGATTTTACCACCCCATTGCGCACATACGCATACAAATTCACACCCCCTTCCACCCCAATCGGGTCGCGGGTGAGAAACCTGCCCGTGGCGGGGTCAAAGTAGCGATAGGTGAGTAACAGTAAGCCCGTCTCCATGTCTCTGTAATAACCCCATTGCCCTTTGTAGCCATACGGCGTGGGGTTACTGCCCCATTTTAACTCACCCCAGGCGTCGTAGGCAAGATGGCTAACTGCATAGCCGTTATCGTTGAGAAGGTGCGTGCTGTTCCCCTGCGGGTCAAACTGATAACCCACACTCCCATACACCAGCAAGCCGTTTGCGCCGTGCACTATGCCTGCAACCACATTGCCGCTGGCGTCTAACTCACACACCAGCTCTTCGCCGTCATACAGGTTTTCCACTCCCTATATATAGCAAGAATCGTACCAAAACTGGGGTTTTTAGGGGTTGAGAGGAAAAATTTCATCGGTTTTTTTGCAAGGATTGCTGTATAGCGACGTCTCCGCCTCTCGCAACGCGCCAGCAGGCACAGGAACAACACCACCCCATCGCGAATCCTGACATAACCATCCCAGAAAGGAGGTTGTGCGCGCTACGCACAGAGAGGCAACGATGGACAAACTTCGATTTGGCGTTATCGGTATTGGGGGAATGGCAGCCGCGCTGGCACAGCGACTACAGCAGTTTGAAGATGCGGTGGTGGTCGCCGCTTCGGATACCAACCCCGAACGCAAAGCCGCTGCCGACGAGCTCAACGCCTCGTTCTACACCGACTACGAAGAGATGCTGAGCCGAGAAGCGATTGACGCGGTGGTGATTGGCACGCCGTGCGGACTGCATCTGGAACCCACGCTGGCGGCGGCGCAGGCGGGCAAGCATATCTTTCTGGAGAAGCCGATGGAGATTTCGGTGGAGCGATGCGACCGCATGAACCGCGCCGCCGAAGAGGCTGGCGTTAAACTGATGGTCGGGCAGGTATTGCGCCTGTTCCCGCTGTTCCAGAAATCGCTGGACATCATCGCCTCGGGCGAAATCGGCAAGCCCAGAGCCATCGCCATGACCCGCGCGGGCTACGCAACAGTGTTCCATTCCGGCTGGCGGGTGAAGCGCGAGCTTGCCGGCGGGATGCTTCTGGAGACGAACGTGCATGAGCTGGACTACATGCGCACGGTGATGGGCGAGCCGAAGCAGGTATACGCCCGCATGTTCAATCTGCTGGGCAAGATGGAGTACGAGGACGTCGCCTACGTGATTATTGACTTTGAAAACGGCGGCATTGGCGACCTGGAAGCCAGCCTGTCCGCCGCGGTGGGCGAGTATCGGGTGCATATCATCTGCGAAGGCGGCGCGATAGCACACGGTGGTTTCGGGGGAAGCCTGCGCTGGGCGCGGCTGGGCGAAAAGGAGACGGTGGTCTCCGTGGAAGAGGCTCAGCAGGAGTATGGCGACCCCTATGTGCGCGAACTGCGCTCCTTCGTGGACTGGGTTCTGCACGACAAACCGCCCATCTTCACCGGCTGGGACGGTCGGCAGGCGGTAGCGATGTGTGAGGCCGCCTACCTGTCGCAGGAACGGGGTGTGCCTGTTGCCGTGCCCTGACCCGTTGACGAAGCGCCATCGGAAAGCGTACAATACATCAGGCAGATGTGCGGGGGCGTTCATCGCCCCTGTCATTTTTGGCTGTGGACGGTAAGAGAGAATGCTCATGCGTGTGGTTTCAACAGAGAACACATCTCGTGAGGAGATAACGGCACTGCTCCGCCGCTCGCTGGCGCTGGACGACGCGGAAGTGGAGGCGCGGGTGCGCACAATCCTGAACGACGTCGCCTCGCGTGGCGACCTCGCCCTGCGCGAATACACCGCCCGATTTGACGGCGTTCAGCTCGACAGCCTGGAGGTAACACCTGAAGAGTTCCAGCAGGCAGGGCGCGACGTTCCACCTCCAGTTGCCGACGCCCTTCGCCTCGCCGCACGCCGCATCCGCCGATTCCATGAGCACCAGAAGCGCAGTTCATGGTTTGATGTGGATGAACACGGCGGGCTGGTCGGACAGATGATTACCCCCCTGCGTCGGGTGGGGGTGTATGTGCCGGGCGGGCTGGCGGTATACCCCAGCTCGGTGCTGATGTGCGCCATCCCGGCGCAGGTGGCAGGGGTGGAAGAGATACTGCTGTGCACCCCTCCGCGCAAGGACGGCACGGTGCACCCGCTGGTACTGCTTGCCGCGCAGGAGGCTGGCGTACATCGCGTGTTCAAGGTGGGCGGCGCCCAGGCGATTGCCGCGATGGCATACGGCACGCAAACGGTCCCTGCGGTGGATAAGGTCGTGGGTCCGGGCAATATCTACGTGACCGTCGCCAAGAAGCTGGTGTACGGACAGGTGGGCATTGATATGCTGGCGGGTCCCAGCGAGGTATGCATTCTCGCCGACGAGAGCGCAAACGCCCGCTTTGTGGCGATGGACATGCTGACGCAGGCGGAACATGACGTGCATACCGCCGCGTTCCTGATAACCCCTTCCCCTGCCCTCGTGCAGGCGGTACTGCAGGAGATTGAGAGGGCAATAGCCGACCTCCCGCGGCGCGACATTTTACAGCAGACACTCGCCCACAACGGCGGCATCATCATCACGCGCGATATGGACGAGGCGGTGGAATTAGCAAACGCCTGCGCTCCCGAACACCTCGCGCTGATGGTCGCCGAGCCGTGGCGCTATCTGCCGGGCATTCGGTGCGCCGGCGCGGTGCTGATGGGCGACTACTCTCCCCAGTCGCTGGGAGACTACGTGGCGGGACCGAGCCATACCCTGCCCACCAGCGGAACCGCCCGCTATGCCTCGCCGCTGAACGTGGACGATTTCGTCAAAAAGACCAGCGTGATTGGCTTCACGCGCGACGCCCTGCAAGAGGTCGCCGACGCCATCCAGACGCTGGCGCAGGTGGAAGGGCTGGACGCCCATCGCTTAGCGGTGCAGTGCAGAATGGGCGAACAGCCTGAACAGGCATGAGAATCTGAACACCGGGGGATTAAGATATGGAAGAGCGCATGGCGCAGGTAGACCGCGAAACCGCCGAGACCAGCGTGCATGTGAGCCTGCACCTGGACGGCAGCGGCAAGGCAGATGTGGAAACAGGCATCGGCTTCCTGAACCACATGCTGACGCACGTCATTCGGCACGCCCTGTTTGATGGCGTGGTTCAGGCGAAGGGCGACCTGGAGGTAGACGCTCACCACACGGTAGAGGACGTGGGGATTTGCATGGGGCTGGCGCTACAGCGTGCGCTGGGTGACAAGCGCGGCATCGAACGCTACGGGCACGCCGTCGTGCCGATGGACGATGCCTTAGTGATGGTGGCGGTGGACCTGTCGGGACGGGCGTACATGGGATGCGATCTGCAACTGCCGCCGGTGATGCTGGGACAGATGCCCGCCGAGCTGGTGGAGGAGTTCCTGCGTGCCTTCGCGTCCAACGTGCCCATGAATCTACACGTGCGCCAGCTGGCTGGTCACAACGCCCACCACATCGCCGAGGCGACCTTCAAGGCGCTGGGACGTGCGCTGGCGGAGGCGGTGCGCTATCGCCCGAGAGAGACGGGAGTGCCCAGCACCAAAGGGGTGCTGTAGCGATGATTGCGATTGTGGACTACGGCATGGGCAACCTGCGCAGTGTGCAGAAAGCCCTGCAGAAGCTGGGCTACGAGGCGGAAATCACTTCCGACCCCGAAGCTGTGCGCCGGGCGGATAAGGTCATCCTGCCGGGCGTGGGCGCGTTTGGGGCGGCGATGGAGAACCTGCGTCGCGCCGGTCTGGACAGGGCAATCCGCGAATGCATTGAGTCGGGCAAGCCGTTTCTGGGCATCTGCTTAGGACTGCAACTGCTGTTCGACTACAGCGAGGAGACCTGGACAGCCGAACGCGAGCGGGGATTGGGCATCCTGCGCGGCAGGGTGGTGCGCTTCCCCGAAGGACTGAGGGACAGCCAGGGCAACCTGCTGAAAGTGCCGCATATCGGCTGGAACGCTCTGCATATCGTTCGGCAGGATACCCTCTTCAATGGCGTCGCGGAAGGCTCACATGTCTATTTTGTGCACTCATATTATCCGGAGCCTGAAGACGAGCAGGTGGTCCTCGCCCGTTCGGATTATGGGGTACACTTCTGCTGTGCGGTTCAACATGCGAACATCCGAGCGGTTCAGTTCCACCCGGAGAAGAGCAGTGCGGTCGGCCTGCGCATCCTGCGCAACTTCGCAGAGAGCGGAGCTTAAAATATTTTGCGTTCTGTTTAGATTTATGATAAGATAACCGAAAGAAAATTGATTTCGGATGCAGAAACTTTGGGACAGGCGGTAGGGTCAAAGATTCTCAGATGGAAATCTATCCAGCCATAGACCTGCGCGGTGGGCGGTGCGTGCGCCTTCTGCAGGGGCGATTTGACGCCGAAACGGTATACAGCGATGACCCCGTTCAAACCGCCCTGCGCTGGCAGGAGGAAGGGGCGCGCTGGCTACATGTGGTTGACCTCGACGGCGCACGTGTCGGCAAGCCCCAGCAGCTGGACGTGGTGGAGCGTATCATTGATGCCGTGCGCATCCCCGTACAGCTGGGCGGGGGGATTCGCGCCATCCACCACATGGAGCAGGCGTTCAATATTGGAGTCGCCCGCGTGGTGATAGGCACGGCGATGGTCGCCGGCGATGACAAGTTCGCCCAGAAGATATTCTTCAGGGAGCGCGACCTGGTGGTGCTGGGCGTGGACGCACGCGACGGGAAGGTGGCTATCCGCGGCTGGCAGGAGCAGACGGAAGTGGACGCCCTGCAGTTTATAAAGCAGATGGCAGAGTATGGCGTACGACGCGCTATCTTCACCGACATCGCGCGGGATGGCACGATGCGTGGAGTGAACCTAGAGATGCTCAGCCTGCTGGTACGCGAGGCGGGTATCCCCATCATCGCATCAGGAGGGGTGGCGTCTATGGATGACCTGCTGGCGCTGAAGCAAATCGGCGTGGAAGGGGTCATCATCGGTCAGGCGCTGTACACCGGGGCTATCAGCCTGCGCGAGGCGCTGGAAAAGGTGGGATAACACATGATAGAGCTATTCGCCCTGTCCATTCCTATTCTGGCTCTGTCCACACTCATTGTTGCCCTGATCACGCGCTACCATCTGGAGCGGCTCAAAATCCAGTCTAAAAATGAAACGGAGTCGGTTGCCCAGTTGCGCAAGTCGCTGGAGGAGCTGCGAGATACCGCTACCCAGTACGACCTTGCGCTCGACCAGACCCTTCAGCGCATCGAACGCCGACTGGATGACCTGGAAAACCGGGTTGCGCAGCTGGAGCAGACACAATCCCAGCAGCTTTTGAGGTGAGAAGATGGGAGACCTGATTGGGCTGGTCGCTGTGGTGCTGATATTCGGAGGACCGATGTTCGCGATGTGGACCCGCTACCAGCTGGAGCGCGAACGTATCCGGCAGGAGAAGAACGACAAAGCTTTTGAGCAGATTCGTCAGGAGCTCGCGGAGGTTCGCGAGACCAGTACCCAGTACGCACTCAGCTTTGAAGATGCGCTCCAGCGCATTGAACGACGACTGGACGACCTGGAACAGCGGATGGGCACGATGGAGAATCAGCAGATTCAGAGCAGGCTGTGAGCACGGAGGGGAAGGCACGATGAGCGGATGGGACGTGGTGGCAATAGGGTTCGGAGTGTTTCTGGGGTCGGTGGGTCTGCTGGTGTTTGTGGTGCCGGTGCTGTGGATTGTCAGCCACTATTCGCACAAGGTGAAGATTGAGCGCATGAAACTGCAGTCGCAGACTCAGGGCACCGAAGCGTTGCGAAAAGAGGTTGAGGCGCTCCGCCAGCAGTTCCAGCAGTTACGCGAAACCAGCACGCAGTTTGTGCTCAGCTCCGATAACTCCATCAACGCCCTGCGCGAGAAGGTGGAACGTCTGGAAGAACGCCTCGCCAACGTCGAACAGCAATCCCTGCAACGACACCTGTAGAAGCAAAAACCCCTCCCCCACCATCGCGATGGGAGAGGGGTTGCAGTAAAGGCTACTCTTCGCCAATCATGCCGAAGTTCCGCACCAGCACGCCGAAGTCGAACAGCGTGATCTCCTCATCGCCGTCGAAGTCCACCGCCTGGTTCCAGTTCGCATCCCCGCGCAGTGAGCCAAACGCCTGCACCAGCAAACCGAAGTCGAACAGGGTGACCTCGTTGTCGTTGTCCGCGTCGCCATTGAGTATACGCAGTTCCACCGATGCGCTTCCCGCACCAGCTGGAGGTACCACCACACTGCGGGCTATCGCCCTCAGCCAGTGCGAGAACTCGTAGTGCTCGCCGAAGCGGTCCTGCACGTAGCTCTTCACGGCGATGTCGTACACGCCCGCGGGGATGTTGTTCAGCCTGAACGCTCCCACCCCACCGCCTGCATCAGCGAGGGTGTTCACGTTCAGCGCGATGCTCTTGCGGAACAGCACGTTGGTCGTTCCCGGCTCACGGAACTCCAGCGTCAGCGGCGGGGCAACCGTCCACACGCCATCACCGCTGCCGTACTTGGGATTCCCGAAGAAGCCGTCCAGTATCACCATGCCGTCGATTTGCGGCGCCGGAGCAGGTTCGATGATGTACAACTTGTCCCAGCGCACGTAATACAGCTTCCCGCTGGGGCTGACGGCGACCGGCGCCCGCGCTCCGGGTAACAGGGCGTAAAAGTCGTACCAGTTCGGTCCCCAGATACCCGTGTCCAGCTGCCACAACACCTGCCCCGTCGCCACGTCTACCGCAATCACCTGCACCGACTCGCTCCGCAGGGGATCCTCGTTGTTGTGGCGGGTCATGGCAATCCAGACGTCCTGCACCTGCTGTCCGGTAGCGGGTCGGATAATCTGCGCGAAGTGGTGCATCTCGCCCCAGTGTGAAGGACCAGAGAGCAGGATGCGCGAGCTCAGGTTACCCCGTCCATCGCTGGAGTAAATCACCACCACACCGCTGAACGCGGCGGTGATAATGGACCGGCCGTCGGGCAACAGCGAGGCGGTGTCGCACCATCCATGCCCACCAACCTCGTGTGCCAGCGTACTGCCTGTCCCATCGGCTGGGCGCAGCGGGTCAAGCACCGAATCGCGCCGCGTGTTCAGCCGTCCCTTAATCGCACCCGTTGCCACGTTGTACACCGTAAAGGTGTAACCGTAGTCGCTCCAGGACACCTTATACAGCTCGCGGTTCACCGGCGAATAGATGAGGTGTTGCTGGTTCGCCTTTTCGCCAACCGCTCGCCACTGCAAAGCGCCCGTAGCCAGGTTGATGGCGATAACCGTTTCCTCTCCGGGCACGTTGGAGGAGACGCTGGTGAAAATACCCGGCACACCGGGCGGGAAGGCATCCGGCACGATGGTGAACGACTGGTTGGGCATCCCTAACGGGGCATCAGGCGTGCTGATCGGCACCCCATCGGGCAGCTGGTAGTCCGCCATGAACTCTATCGTGCCCGAAGCGGCATCAATGGCGAAGCCGGTGAGAACGGTGATGTCTTCTTCGCCGGTGCTCTTGCGCCACGGTTCGGACACTGCGTAAAGCGTGCCGTCAGCCAGAGCCAGCACAGGCGCCCAGTTTGCTGGACCCGGAGGCAAAGGCAGGCTCCATATCGTTGCGCCGGTGTTCTTGTTCAGTGCAGCAATCACCGGACGAGAGCCAGGTCCCGCCTTGCCGAACTGGCAGCCGACCGCGTACACGCGCTGCTGCCCAACCAGCAATCCACCCCAGCCACGGAAGTGCCCGAACAGGTTATCGGACTTCCAGCGGAGGTTGCCGGCGGGGTCCAGCGAGTAGATGCTCACGGATTCGGTTCCGCTCGGATTGGGTTCATTGTTGCTCCCTCGCCAGTAGAGGTTGCCCTGTGAGTCGAACATAATCTGCGAGTGGAATCCGTGACGCGGAGGCTGGACGCCGGGCGGAAGCGGGATTTCGCGCAACACTGCCCCACCCGAGCCGAACAGATAGGGCGCAGGATTGACGTTGGTGGCGTACAGGTCGGTATTCTTCACCGCCCAGGGACCATCTGGCCAGTCGCCCTGTGCCCATGCCACCGCGCCAGTCAGCAACAGTAACGCCACGAGAGACGCGAACCGAGCTTTCATTTTTAGCACCCTCCTTCTCGAAATAGTAGACTGTGCTTTGCATCTATGGTCAAACGCTCCGCCGCAAAGCGCCAGAACGCCACGCTTTGCAACAGAGCGAATATCACCACACTCAAATCAGTTTCAGTACAGGGGCAGGAGCTCCTTCCTGCCCCATCCGGTTCAGACTCAGTCTGCGCCTATCTCGCCAAAGTTCTGCACCAGGATACCGAAGTCGAACAGCGTGATCTCCTCATCGCCGTCGAAGTCCACCGCCTGGTTCCAGTTCGCATCCCCGCGCAGGGAGCCGAACGCCTGCACCAGCAAACCGAAGTCGAACAGGGTGACTTCGTTGTCGTCGTCCGCATCACCCGCCAGCAGTGTCAGCGACACGCTCACACTGCCCGTGCCGTTTGCCGGAACAACCACGCCCGGCGCCAGCGCACGCAGGCTACGGGTGAACCTAAACGTCCTGCCGCCGTCCCACGGGAAGAACTGGATATACTCTTTGGCGGCGATGTCGTACGTGCCCGCCGGGACGTTGTTCAGCCGGAAAACAGCGGTTCCTCCATCCAGCTGCGGCACCGACAGCGCCACCGTCTTGCGGAACAGTACGGTAGTCGTGCCCGGCTGGCGGAACTCCAGCGTCAGCGGAATGGCTGCGGTATAACTGCCATCACCACTGCCGGAGTTGATGGGTCCTACATAGCCCGGCAGGGTCACCTCACCGTAAATCTGCGGCATCTGCGTGGGAGTGAGGATGTGCAGGATGCCGTCGGGTGTCATGTAGTAGATGTAGCCAGTGGGTCCCATCACCGCACCACCGCGCAGATCTGATTGACTACCACGCTGGGTGTCATACTGCCACAGCACCTCGCCCGTGATGGCATCTACCCCTATAATCATGGAGGTCTGTCCTGTCTCTGACCGCTCTGAGCGTGTTGCGGTAAGCCATATCGGGTTGTAGCTGGACATCGGACCGGTCGGCGCATAGGGGATAATCAGCTGCGCCATGTTGTGGAACTCGCCCCAGTATGCGGCGCCCTGCGTCAGGATACGCGCAGAGTAAGCGCCCGTTGCATCACGGGTATACAGCACTACCGTCCCACCGAAGCCGGCGGTGATCACCGAAGTGCCATCGGGCAACAGCGCTGCCGTATCCGTATAGCCGTGTCCGCCGATGGTGCTCCACAGCCACGAACTGCTGGATTCCAGCGACATCAGCGGGTCGATGATGGAGATGTTACGCCAGTTGGACTGGTGCTTGATGGCGCCTGTCACCGGGTTAAACGTGGTAATGGTTTGCCCATAGTCGCTCCAGGAGAGCTTGATGAGCTCATTGGTCACGGGCGAGTAGATGATGTGGCTGTGGAACGCCTTACCAGCCGACGTCGCCCAGTAGTTGCCCGTAGCAAGGTTGATACCGAACACGGTGGGGTCGGTTGGGTTGCCCGGCGCGCGGTCTACGGTGAAGTACAGCCCGTGCGCTCCCGCACCAAAAGCGTTGGGTACAAGGGTGAGCGAGGTGCGCGGGTTCGCCGTCCATCCACCCCGCGAGACCGTCACATCGTACCGGCGGATGATACTGCCGTTCGCCGCGTTGATGGCGTAGATAGTAACGGTCGGAATATCCTCTTCGCCCGTCGAGCGCAGGTAGTCCAGCGTGGACACATAGAGCACCCCATTGTAAAGCGTGCCAGCCACGCCGGGCAAGCCTTCCGGCAGAACGGTCGTCCACAGGGTCGCACCGGTGTTTTTGTCCAGCGCGGCGACCACAGGTGAGCTTCCTGAGCCGGCCTTGCCGTACTCGTAGCCGATGCCGTATACCGCGTTCCGCCCCACGATGGGTGAACCGCCTGTCCAGTTCCCGAAGATACTGTCTGACTTCCAGCGGAACTGTCCATCCGGTGTAAACGAGTAGATGCGCACGCTGTTGTTCGGTGCGTCCCCGCCGATGCTACCGCGGAAATAGATGTTCCCCGCCGAGTCGAACACCGTCTGCACTTCATAGTGCCCGCCGGAGCGGATGGCATACGGCGCGATGTTCACCGGGTTGTCCACCCACCCGCCGGTAATCTGTGCTCCTGGCACCTGATAGGAATTGGTGGCAAAGATGTCGGCGTTTTTAATGCCGAAGGGGGAATCCAGGTTGTCCTGGGCGTGCGCTGACGCGAACACCATCAGCGGCAGCACCACCAGCACAAGCCATCGTGCTTTCATGGGTTGTACCCTCCTTTGCAAGATAGATTTTGCGCTATCGCTTTTGTGCTACTTCTACTGGCACCGTGCCAGTGGAGGCAGATCCCACTGCCACAGGTTACCCTTCGGTTGACCGTTGACCACCTCCAGCGGGGCGAGGGTCTGCGAAGGGCGATACCATTTGGCGTGTCCATCTGCCATCACATAGTTCGCGCCGTCGTTATGCAGTAACAGGCTGCTCCACGCGGCGGTCTCCTGAGAGTAGCGCATCTCGGTATACGCCCAGCACTCATCCGAGATTGCCCACCACCAGTGCATCGCCGCCGCAGGCGTGGTGCCCGTTGGCAGGCGCAACACCGTTCCGAACGATATCGATTCGGTCAGGGCAATCGCCTGCGCAGGCTGAGGAATCGCACCGAGCGAACGCACGGTTCCTGGTCCATGGGATCCTGTTGGGTTAGCCCCCAACCACCCCAGCACGTAGGCGTTTGCCGAATAGCTGCGTGCGCCGTACTGCGCGTACCGACGCACCAGCTCGGGCTGGGTCAGGCAGTCGAACCAGCCTTTCAGACAGCGCTTGCGATACTCGGCGAAGTTCGGCAGGTTGGCAGGACAGCCGAACACTCCCAGGTTCCTGGTATAGGGGTAAATCAGCTCCGCCCAGGTGGGCACCGCGTTGGGGGGATTCAGCGGGTATTCCACGCCCGGCGCACCCCACGACCAGGGAAGCGTTTCGTCATAGTCCTCGGCATACATCATCACTGCCAGACCGAGCTGTCTCATGTGGGAAAGGCATCCTGCCTGGTTCGCCTTCTCGCGGGCGCGTTCGAACACGGGGAACAGTATCGCCGCGAGAATGATGATGATAGCAATCACCACAAGAAGCTCGATAAGTGTAAAAGCGCGGAATCTGCGGTTCATGGCGCGCCTCCTTAGTTCGTCCCGGAGTAGTAGTCAATGGGGTCCCAGCGCACTCCGGCGGGAGTGTTGTTCAGGTTACTGAGCGGCTGGGGAACCACCGCCTCCGCTTTGTACCATTTGGAGTGACCGTCGGCAAAGGCAATATTCACTCCGTCCGAATGGCGTGCCGCAAAGCCGGCTTTGTTGTTGATGGGCGTGGGCTGAGCGTTGCCACGTACGATGTAGCCCACATAACCCTGCGCCACATCGCCCGGCACGCTATCGGTGACCACCACCACCATCGAAGGCTGAACCACCCTGCTTAACTGGATAACCCAGTCCACCTGATTGCGCGAGGGGATGAACGGAGCCCATTCGCGGTTGTAGCCATAGGGTAGCCAGCCGCGGTCGGCATACGTCTCCACATACCTGCCCGTGCCATCAGAGGGACAGCGGAACAGCCCGGTGTTTTTGATGTATGGTGCCACCATCGCGCTCCAGATGGGGGAGAGCGGGTCGGTGCTTACCGCAGTGGGAGGCATATACATGTCGTAGTCCTGGCTGTACATTCGGAAGGCTTTGGCGAGCTGGTTGAGGTTGGAGATGCACTGGGTCTGGCGTGCCTTGTCGCGAGCCTTCGCGAAGACCGGGAACAGTATCGCCGCCAGGATAGCGATAATGGCGATAACGACAAGCAATTCAATCAGCGTAAACGCCCGAGGGAGACGCCGTCGAACCTTCATGTTGCACCCTCCTTCGTCGTATGAGCAAGCCCCCTCCGGCACAATGCCCGGAGGTGCTACACTTTCAGTATAGCACTCCCCTCACGAATATGCAAGCAATTTTGCGGATGTAAGTAAAGTTTTTTTGCAATTCATAGCACTATTCCCTAACCTATCATAGCACCCATAGCACACTCTTCATCACAACTGCGGGTATAATCCAGCAGGCTAAACTTGGACAGAGAGGTGAGCGCTTTGCGTGTTCTGTTTTTGTGCACTGGCAACTCCTGTCGCAGTCAGATGGCGGAGGGGTTTGCCCGAAAGTGGCTTGATGGAGTGGAAATCTGGAGCGCAGGCACTCGCCCTGCCGAACAGGTCAACCCTCTGGCTGTGCAGGTGATGCAGGAGAAGGGCATTGATATCTCCACACACTACCCTAAAATGGTCTCGGCTGTGCCACGCCCAGTGGACATCGTGATTACCCTGTGTGGCGAGGCGGCCGAGGAGTGCCCAACCTTCCCGGGCGCGCGTATCACCGAGCACTGGGGTTTGCCCGATCCTGCCAGAGCTACCGGCACGCCGGAGGAGGTGCTACGGGTTTTCCGCACAGTACGCGACGAGATTGAACGACGCATCGCGGAGCTGGCAGAGCGCATAGAACAAGTTTAGCGGGTTTATTCTGCCTGCAGCCTTTCTTCCGCCCAGCGCACCACAGCCTCAGCGAGAGCGAGAGCCTCTTCGTACTCCTGCTGGGTAACAGGCTCCTCTGAGGTGGGATAACGTGTGCCCACAGCATACTGGGTCAACGCATCAGCATCTTCAATCTGGGGCGGGATGTTCTCACCAGCCTCTCTCAGGAGGTTCAGCAGTTTGGCAATATCATGGATATACGGAAACTGAACGGCGCGATGCAGAAGCAGTGCCTTGATTGCCTTCTCGGCTGCCTGCTGGGCGTTGAAGCACAAATCTTCCAGATATACTCCGGGACTCTGCTGTCTTGCCTGTATCAGGTTGCTCCGAGCACGATTCATCCACTCACGGGGGTCGTCTGGTGGAAAACGTTCAGATGGCATACACTACCCTCCCTTCTCTCAGAGCTGGGTATATCACCAGCGCAGGACAGCTGTTGTACCGCTCGATATCCTCTGGGGTAACCACGATGACGTCGATGGCACACCCGATTTCGCGCAGATTCTGGCGAATGGTCATCGCCAGCCTCCGACGATGTACGCCCCGCTTGACCACCAGCAGGTCCACATCGCTGTGCGGTCCCATCTCGCCGCGCGCGGCGGAGCCGAACAGAATAATCCTCTCCGGCTGAGCGACCTCCACAATCCGCCGGATAATCTCCTGCAGGGTCGCCTCGTCCAGTGACCTCTTCCCGGCGTTCACCATGCCTAAGACCTCCGCCTATAGTTTACCGCTTTCCCCCCTGCTCTTCCAGCCACTTCGCCCACACAGGAAGGCATTAAACTTCTTGCGTGATAGTGGTAAAACCACACCCTTCAGCCTCTTTATTCTTTACTACCATCCGGCTAACCCTTCAACCGTCCACTACGAACCAGCACCTCCAAGTTCACTAAACCCGCTATCAACGACACCATCTGCCCATATCCCTTACCCTGACCACGATATAACCCGCCAAATGCCA
>JABUFA010000081.1 GCA_013314755.1 Chthonomonadia bacterium | reverse complement strand
CAGGTATTGGAAGAAAGCATAGGTATCCAGCGTGTGGTTGTTCATCAAGCACCTCCTGAGTATCAAGGATTTTCAGTAAAATGATACGACCTTTCTGATGGTATGTCCTAACTCGCGTCCTGACCTCAGGATAAAACGGTTAGGACCTTGTACACCGAGCGCTGAAGCATGGCTTCAGCACTCCATAAGGAAGTTGCGGGCTACACACAACGAAGCCTCCTTGTGGAGGCTGACCTTTTTGGAGTGTTGAAGCTTGCTTCAGCAACCCCTTAACCTGCTTCAGCAGGTTTTGCTCTTGTATAGCCTGCGATTTCTGATCGCAAGATTGGGGGTAAGAAAGGAGGAGAAATCGAATGTTGGACAAAAGCCGCCCGGCAGGTTACCTGCCGGGCGGGCGAACCTTTATCTAGGCTTTCCTGTTGCGAAGCCATGCGCCGAGAGGCAACAACCCCACGGTGAAGAGCGTGATGGTTGAAGCATCTGGGATGGCTTGTGCGTACAGGTTCATCGTGCCCTGGTAAAAGTCCATGCCAGGCGTGGTGTCTTGCTGTTTGTAATAGTATAGCGTGCCCGTGACCAGGAACTTGCCGTTGAATGGGTAGAGGTTCGGAAGAAACGGTGTGTCTGGGACGCTTGGGGTGTACCAGTGAATAAACCCGTCGCTTTCCAGTATCGCCGCGAAATCCGCTTTAAAGTCACCTCCGCCCAGGGATGTCAGGTTATACAGTACCGGTGTGGCGCTGGAACCTCTCAGGCTGCTGTTCAGCACAGTTGCGGATGGATTAGTTGGACCGTTGTGCCAGTCGCTGTACACGTTTGCCGCCCACAGCACGGCGCCATTTGGCACCGGATTGGTTCCGTTCCAATCGTAGGCATAAAGAGCGGGCAGGCTCGACGATGGTTTGGTGTTTGTTGGCGAGATGGCAATCAGATCAAAACCGTACTGCCCAAGGTCGCCAAAAATGGTTTTGAACGGCTCGAACATGCTGATATGTGCGCCGTTCACGTTGGTTGTGGAGTTTAAGTATTGCACCCGAAGATACGAGACGTTCGCCGGCACTTCGTTGTTGTCGTTGAAGTAGACGGCGACCCCACCTGTCGCTGTTCCTACGGGCACCCACGTCTGCGCAACCGCAGGCACCACCATCAGCAGAACGGCCACAATCCCGATGCTCACAACCTTCAGTTTGCTCATGGCGTTTTCCTCCCGCAAAATGGTATGTGCTGGTTACGTGACGTAACCACTTCCCAATATACGCAAGATTCGTACCACTCACGAGGTTTCTAGCCTTTTTGAAAGGAAATTTTATGCAGAACCACCAATGGAGGTAGCAGGCGGCTTGACAAACCTATGCTACAGGGAGGAAGACGATGCCCGGCGTTTTGAACGGAGTGGATGTATTGTTCCAGCAGGGCGCAAATGCGCTCGGTGGGCTGAGGGTGGGGTTGATTACCAATCATACAGGTCTGACGCGACAGGGCATCCCAACCTGGCGCGCGCTTTTAGATGCGGGGGTGAAGCTGAGCGCACTGTTCAGCCCGGAACATGGCTTTGCCGGTATTGTGGACGAGCCGGTGAAAGACGCGCGACATCCCGAAACCGGTCTGCCCATCTACAGCCTGTACGGCGAGCACAAATCGCCCACCGCCGAGATGCTGAAGGGGTTGGATGCGCTGGTGTTCGATATTCAGGACATCGGCTGTCGGTTCTATACCTACATTTCCACGTTGGGGCTGGCGATGGAATCGGCGGCACAGCACGGCGTGCGCATGGTGGTGCTGGACAGGGTAAACCCCATCAACGGCGTGGCGGTGGAGGGCAGTGCAACCGACGCGGACAAACGCTCGTTCGTGGCGTATCACTCTATCCCGCTGAGGCATGGGATGACCGTCGGCGAACTGGCGAGGCTCTTTCAGGCGGAACGCGCCCCCCGGTGCGACCTGCAGGTGATACCCTGCGCGGGCTGGAAGCGGGAGATGTGGTACGACCAGACGGGCTTGCGCTGGGTGAACCCGTCGCCCAATATGCGCAGTCTCACCGCGGCGACGCTGTACCCGGGCGTGGGCTTGCTGGAGTTTACCAACGTCTCGGTGGGCAGAGGAACCGACGCGCCCTTTGAGCTGTTTGGTGCGCCATGGATGGATGCTTCTGCGCTGGCTCAGGGGCTGTTAAAGCGCGGACTGCCGGGCTTTGCGTGCATGCCGGTGCAGTTCACGCCAAATGC
Source organism: Chthonomonadia bacterium (assembly GCA_013314755.1). Classification (GTDB taxonomy): domain Bacteria; phylum Armatimonadota; class HRBIN16; order HRBIN16; family HRBIN16; genus HRBIN16. The sequence continues at coordinate 3,387 of JABUFA010000081.1, read as the reverse complement.
CAGCAAGTTTGCCGGCGAGGTGTGCAACGGTCTGCGTTTCACGGTGGTGGACAGGCGGCGGTTTCAGCCTGTGCGATTAGGGGTAGAGCTGGCTTGTGCCCTGCGCCGTCTGCACCCGCGCGAGTGGCAGCATGAACGGCTGATGACCCTTTTGACGGATGCGAGGGCGTACAGCATGATAGAGAAGGGCGCCGACGCTGGCGAAGTGTGGGATTACATGCAGAGGCAGGCTGTGGCGTTTCGCCGCCGTCGGACGCGGTATCTGCTGTACGGATAGGAGGAGAAACCCGGCAAATCCTGCGCCGGTCGATGGTAGTGGAGGTGATTGCGATGAGCACCCGCGGTATGCTCGTCTGGGGTGTGCTGTTGATTGCGGCGATGCTGGCGTACTCGCTCTGGCTGTATCCGTCGCTCCCTGAGAGAGTGCCGACCCACTGGAACTGGAAGGGCGAGGTAGACGGCTGGAGCAGTAAGCCCGTGGGGGCGTTTCTCCTGCCCGGCTTGACGGCGGTGCTGTGGCTGGTCCTTCTGGCGCTTCCGTGGCTGTCGCCGCGCGGATTTAAGATAGAGCCTTTCCTTTCCACCTACAACCTCATTGTGGTGATGGTTCTCGCGCTAATGGGCTACATTCACGCGGTTGCCCTTCACGCCGCGATACATCCCCGGCTGGACGTGTCGCGTGCGCTCTTCGGCGGTGTCTTCCTGCTCTTTGCCGGGATTGGCTTGTTGCTGGGCAGGGTAAAGCGCAATTTCTGGGTAGGCGTGCGCACACCGTGGACGCTTGCCAGCGAGGTGGTCTGGGACAGGACGCACCGGCTCACCGCCAGGCTCTACGCCCTTGCGGGGTCCCTGGGCGCACTGGCGATATGGCTGGGTGTGCCGCCGGCGGTATGTCTGGTGGTGTTCCTCGTGCTGGTGTTCGTGCCGGTCGTCTACTCGCTGGTGCTCTACAAGCAGATGGAGAGACGGGACATGCTCAACTGATCAGGCGTGCCAGTCGAGATCGGTTACCAGCTTGGCGTGGCGCACGATGTACTCCTTGCGCGGCTCCACCTTATCGCCCATCAGCACGCTGAATATCTCATCGGCGGCGACGGCATCCTCCAGCTCCACGCGCACCAGGCGGCGGGTGGCAGGGTTCATGGTGGTTTCCGCCAGCTCCTCCGCGTTCATCTCGCCCAGCCCCTTGAACCGTCCCACGGTCACGTTCTTTCGCTTCAGGTTCTTCAGTATCTCGTCGCGGTCTTTCTCGGTGCGGGCATAGTATCGCTCATCTTTGCCCGCCTTAATCACGTAGAGCGGCGGCTGAGCGATATACACATGCCCCTCCTCAATCAGCGGGCGCATGTAGCGGAAGAAGAAGGTGAGCAACAGCGTTCGGATGTGGTCGCCGTCCACGTCCGCATCGGTCATGATGATAATGCGATGGTAGCGCAGTTTGGAAAGGTCGAACTTGAAGTCGCCGTCGCTCTTCTCCTCGCCGTTGCCGTTGGAGCCGTTGCCCGGTCCGGCGATGCCGGTGCCCAGCGCGGTGATAAGGGCGCGAATCTCCTCGTTCTCTAAGGCTTTGTCCAGTCGCGCTTTCTCCACGTTCAGAATCTTACCGCGCAAGGGGAGTACCGCCTGCGTGCGCCGATCGCGTCCCTGCTTGGCGGAGCCTCCGGCGGAATCGCCCTCCACCAGGAACAGCTCGCACAGGCGCGGGTCGCGCTCCGAGCAGTCCGCCAGTTTGCCCGGCAGGGAGGTGTTTTCCAGTGCGCTCTGTCGCTTCACCAGGTCGGCGGCGCGTCGTGCCGCCTCGCGGGCGCGCTGTGCAACCAGCGCCTTGTCAATGATTCGGCGGGCGACGGAGGGGTTCTCCTCGAAATACTGCGAAAGCGCCTCGCCAACGATGGAGTTCACCAGACCTTCTATCTCGCTGTTGCCCAGTTTGGTCTTGGTCTGCCCTTCAAACTGCGGGTTGAGCAACAGCACGCTGATAACCGCCGTTAATCCTTCGCGCACGTCGTCGCCGCTGAAGTTGGGGTCTTTCTCCTTCAGCAAGCCGTTCTTGCGGGCGTAGTTGTTAATCACGCGGGTCAGGGCAGTCTTGAAGCCCGAAACGTGCGTGCCGCCTTCGGTGTTGTGGATGTTGTTGGCGAAGGCGAAGATGTTCTCCTGATAGGTGTCGTTGTACTGGATGGCTATCTCGACGTAGGTATCCTCGCGCGTGCGGGCGAAATGGATGGGTTTGTGCAGAGGGTCTTTGTTCTCGTTCAGCCACTGCACGAACTCCGCCAGCCCGTTCTTGTAATGGAACGTCTGAGTCGGTTCGCCATGCAGTTCATCGGTGAAGGTGATGGTGACGTTCTTGTTCAGGAAAGCGAGCTCGCGGATCCTTCGCACGATGCGCTCGGGGTCGTATTCCCGCTTCTCGAAGATGAGGTGGTCGGGAAGCCAGTGCACCATGGTGCCGGTGTTCTTCGCTTTGCCCACCACTTCCAGTGGGGTAACCGGATTCCCCCGTTCGAACCGCTGGCGGTATCGCTTGCCGTCGCGGCATACTTCCACCACCAGCCACTCCGAAAGGGCGTTCACGCACGACACCCCCACGCCATGCAAACCGCCCGAAACACGGTATCCGCCGCCGCCGAACTTACTGCCCGCGTGCAGGCGCGTCATCGCCAGCTCCACGCCCGTCAGACCGGTCTCTTTGTTGATGTCTACGGGGATACCGCGCCCGTTGTCGGTGACGGAGAGGCTACCGTCGGGATGAAGCACCACGTCGATGCGCGTGCAGAATCCCGCGAGTGCCTCATCAATGCTGTTGTCAATGACCTCGTAGAAGAGTTGATGCAGACCGCGCACGCCGGTATCGGCGATGTACATGCCGGGGCGCCTGCGCACAGCCTCGAGCCCCTCCAGCACGGTAAACTCCTGCGCGGTGTACTCGCGGTCAACAGTAGTGACTAAAGACTGCTCTTCAGACGTTTGGGGTGTCGTCAGCGTTTCGGTTTTTGCCATGCGTATTCTCTTCCCACACCTCCAGACGGAAAAGTATATTATCAGGCGGTTTTCCTCAGGAGAATACCAATATATTGTATCATAACCGTCTGAAGATGTCAAATATTGTGAGGGGTGTTGACATCGCGCGATGTGGGCGAGGCGGTGGAAGACCAACCATGCCTCACGCACAGACCCAACGGGCGCAGCTGGTGACGCAGTGCCTGATGGCGATTGCGTTGTGGTGGCTGGTCGGCGCGTCGGCATCAACCCGCTATCAGATTGAGACACGAACCTAACGCCCCATCTTCAGCACCTGTCCGTCTATCTGCACCTTCAGACCTGTCAAGCGCTCCAGCGCCTCCACCGGCAGATACACCCGGTTACCCAACCGGAGCACTGGTG
>JABUFA010000025.1 GCA_013314755.1 Chthonomonadia bacterium | reverse complement strand
GTGGTCGCAAGTGGTTGGTTCGCACTCCGGCGATGGTTGCTGGGGTGACGGATCACGTGTGGACTGTTGGGGAACTGCTGACGACGGTGCCATTGAGATGCTAACTGCTCTTAAGGGGGAGACTACCCGTTCGGTACTCAGCGTCTGAAATGTCCCTGTCGACGATGACAAAAAAATCCCAATCGCTATCCGGGCGAAAGTCCCCGCGGGCGCGACTTCCAAACAGGATAATCTGCCGCACGGAGAAGCCCCGTCTCTCGAGCTCTTCGTGAATGATGTGTTTCGCAAGCTCAATAACCTTTTCCACCGGACTGTTCTCCACCAGACTGCTGGGCGGTCGGAGCACCTCGTTCTTTACGAAGCGCCCGACCCCCAGATTTACGCCAGACTCTCCACCGCCTGTACGATGCGGGCGATGCCGTTGCGGATGGTGTCCAGCGAGCAGGCATAGGACAACCGGATGTTCTCGTCCGCGCCGAAGCCGCTGCCCGGAACCACCGCCACCCTTGCCACCTCCAGCAGATACTCGGCGAAAGCGTCGGAGCCGTTAATCACCCGGTCGCCCCAGCGTTTGCCGTACAGGGCAGATACGTTCGGGAACGCATAAAACGCCCCACCCGGTTCGGCACAACGGAAGCCGGGAATACTGTTCAAGCCGTCCACAATCACCCTTCTGCGCTCGGCAAACGCTGCGACCATTCGTTTCACCTCGTCCTCAGGCGCCTGAAGGGCTGCCAGCGCCGCCCGTTGTGCAATGGAGGTGGGGTTGGACGTGGACTGGTCCTGAATGCGCGTCATTGCTGCCACCAGTTCGCGCTCCGCCGCCGCGTAGCCGATGCGCCAGCCGGTCATCGAGTACGCCTTGGACATGCCGTTTATCAGAATGGTGCGCTTCTTCACTTCCTCGCCCAGGCTGGCAATGCTGAAGTGCTCGTGCCCATCGTATACCATCTTCTCGTAAATCTCGTCAGAGATGATGTACAGGTCGTGCTTCAGGGCAAGAGAGGCAATCTCCTTGAGCGTCTGGCGAGGGAACACTGCGCCCGTTGGGTTGCACGGGCTGTTAATCACAATGGCGCGGGTGCGCGGGGTGATTTTCTCACGAATGGCGTCCACGGTGGGCACGAAGTTTGTGCTCTCATCCGCGTACACATAAACCGGCACGCCATCGGCAAGCTTGACCATCTCCGGGTAGCTCACCCAGTAGGGCGCAGGGATAATTACCTCATCGCCGGGGTCGCAGATGACCTGAAAAGTGTTATACAGCGCGTGCTTGCCTCCGCAGGTGACGATAATCTGGTTCGGCTCGTATTTCAGCCCGTTCTCGCGCCAGAGTTTTTCGCAAATCGCTTTGCGCAGTGGCTCGATACCTGCGGTAGGCGTATACTTTGTAAAGCCCTCCCGCAGGGCAGTAATCGCTGCCTCCTTGATGAACTCCGGCGTATCAAAGTCGGGTTCCCCAGCCCCGAAAGAGAGCACGTCAATACCTTCCTCGCGCATCTTGCGTGCTTTAGCGGTGATGGCAAGGGTTGGTGAAGGACTGGTGCGTTGTGCACGTTGTGAAATGAACATGAATCGCCTCCTCTATGGCTCGGAATTGCTGATGTTGTTCTCGGAAATGGGTTGCACCCTAGCAAACTGTTCGTACACCTCGCGTAAGGGCACACCCGGAAGAAACCGCTCACGGTATCGCCTGGTAGCGTACTGGAACACCTCCGCGATCAGTGGGTCCCACAGGTGGTACACCTCCTGAACGTCTTCAGGCGGTATCAGCAGCACACCGCCCGATTCGCTGCTATCGGCAATCGGTGAGAAGTGCGTCACCTCGCCCACAAAAACTGGTGCGTACCAGCGGCTACCACCTGCTTCCTGAAGTTCATACAATCCGATAGGCTCCACTCTGTTCAGCGTGATACCTGCCTCTTCCTGCGCTTCGCGTCGTATCGCCTGCTCGGGAGTCTCGCCCTCCTGGATATGTCCGCTCGGCACACTCCAGCCGCGCCCTGCGATATCGCAAAGCACCACCCGGTCCCCAAAGAAAGCGAACAGCAGGACAGCCCTCAGCGGCTGAACGCCCTGCCAGTCGCGCTGGGGATAGAAGGTAGCCTGCAGATTGCCCCAGTATGCGGTTGGAAAGATAGACGCCATAACCTCTCCTCTGCCAGCGGTATCAAAGATATTATCACCTGCAAGCGGGCTTCGCGTCAAGGGATTTTGCCAGATTCTCAAAATCGGGTACAATCACCTTAACGATAGCCGCGCTCAGGCGCAAAAAGGAGAAGCGTTCAACCATGCAACCTAACCGCCTCATTCATGAGAAAAGCCCATACCTTTTACAACATGCGCATAACCCGGTGGACTGGTATCCCTGGAGCGAAGAGGCGTTCGAACGGGCTGTCCGTGAGGACAAACCCATTTTCCTCTCGGTCGGCTACTCGTCCTGTCACTGGTGTCATGTGATGGCGCATGAGAGCTTTGAGGACCCTCGCATCGCCGATATTCTGAACCGGCACTTTATCTGCATCAAGGTGGACCGCGAAGAGCGACCCGATGTGGACGACATCTACATGACGGCGGTGCAGCTGCTGTCCGGGCGAGGGGGATGGCCCATGTCGGTTTTCCTGACCCCGCAGGGCGAACCGTTCTTTGCGGGAACGTACTACCCTGCCGAAATCTTCGCCCAGATTGCCCGCCAGCTTGCCGACGCCTACCAGACCCGGCGTGAAGAGGTGTTTCAGTCCGCTCGCGAGATTGCAGGCGTCATCCAGCAGGTAGCCGCCGCCCGCTACGAACAGATGGAGGGCGAGCCCGACCCGCGCGTGATTGGCAAATACCTCCAGCAGATGCGTCAGCACTTCGATACCACACACGGCGGTTTCGGCACCGCTCCCAAGTTCCCGCCTAACACCGCGTTCCCGGTGCTGTTCTGGCTTGCCGAGAACTTAGAAAGCGAGGACGCCCTGCAGATGGCTTTGCGCACGCTGGACGCCATGGCGCTGGGCGGTATTCGCGACCATATCGGGGGAGGCTTCCACCGCTACTCCACTGATGCCGAGTGGCTTCTGCCCCACTTCGAGAAGATGCTGACCGACAACGCGCAACTTGGCTGGGCATACACCGAAGCCTACAGCCTGACCGGCAACGAACACTACAAAGAGGTGGCACAGCAGATTTACGAATGGGTGCTCCGTGAGATGCGCGTGGAGGACGGCGCGTTCGCCAGCGCGATGGACGCGGACAGCGAGGGCGAAGAGGGTAAATACTACACGTGGACGCTCGGCGAGATACGCCAGACACTTCCCCCATCCCTTGCCGACCTGTTCTGCAACGTGTACAGCATTCGTGCCGAGGGGAACTACCGTGAAGAGGCAACAGGGCAGATGACGGGCAGGAATATCCCCCACTTGCGTGCCCCGCTACCTCAGATTGCCGAAGAGCTGGGCATGTCGCCAGCGGACCTGCAGGAGAAAATGCAGACGGCGCGGGAACTGCTTCTGCAAAAACGGCTTCAGCGCGTGCCCCCTCTACGCGACGACAAAGTGCTTGCCGGCTGGAACGGGCTGATGATTGAAAGCCTTGCCTATGCCGGGATGGTGCTGGAAAGACCAGACTACGTGCAGGGCGCGGAGGAAGCAGCGCGGTTCATTCTGGAGAAGATGGTTGACGCGGAGGGGCGCCTTCTGCGCCGCTATCGTGAGGGAGAGGCTGGTATCCCCGCCTATCTGGAAGACTATGCTCTACTCGGTGCAGGATTGCTCGCGCTGTTCGAAGCCACCGAGCACGAAGGATGGCTCGATGAAGCCAACCGACTCGCCAGCCGCATGATTGCCGACTTCTGGGACGAGGATCACCACGCCTTCGTGAACACCGCGGACTATCACGAGCAGCTTATCGCGCGGGTGAAGGAGGTACACGACCGCTCCACTCCCTGCGGTAACGGCTCCGCCGCGCGTCTGCTGGCACGGCTCTATCAGGTAACAGGTGAGGGAAACTACGACTACTTCGTGTATCAGACTCTTCGGTCGCTGTGGGCGCCCATTGAGAAGTATCCGCACGGCTCAGACAGCCTGATCCACGCGCTACTGCTGGTTGCAGGTGACACGCTGGAAGAGGTTCCAGAGGTGGAAGAGCCTCAACCCGCACCGCAAGCCTCTGGGGTGCCGGTCAACGTGGAAATGCACATCATGGAAGGCGGCGTGCTGATACGCTTCCTGATAGAGCGCGGCTGGCACATCAACGGCGCAGAGGACGTTCCCGAGGACCTGGTCCCCACGCGCATTGAGGTATCCAGCACCCTGCCGCTGGTGTTCGGTGACCCCCTGTTCCCGCCGCCCGATACTCTGCAGACAGACGACACCGCTCAGGCGATACCCATCTATCGCGGCGAACTGCGTGTGGTGGTTCCAGTTATCGGTATCGGCGAGGTAACCGAAGACACCGGCGAAATTCGCGCCCGGGTGACCTGCCAGCCGTGCACCGACACGGAGTGTGCCCTGCCTCAGACGGTGGAGCTGGTGGAGCAGGTGCGCCTGCAGACGCGCAGTTGACATCGCCGCCCAAAATATGGGATACTGCTTCCGAAAGGAGGTGGTGCCCTATGGCAGATCAACGAGGTGATTCTGAGGGCTAGGCTGTTTTAGCCCGGTCTGCCATGAACGGTGTGGCGAACCGTTTTAGCAGGGGGGTTATGAACAGCCGCCCCAGGCTCGCCAGCCGACTTTCAAGCCGGGCGTGAGCCCGGCTTCTCCCCTTTCATCCCATCACCGCCAGGGTAACATCCGCTACCGCCTCCGCCAGCAGATGGTCGTCATTCAGCAAAGGCGCGCGGCGGTAACTCAGCCCCAGCGATTCGCACTTCTGACGTGCCTCGATGTCCAGGTCGTACAACACCTCCAGATGGTCGGCAACGAAACCGATGGCACAGCAGAGTACCTGCCGTTGCGAGCTATCACTGGCTATCTCCTCAATCCTCTCCAGAATATCCGGTCCCAGCCAGGGTTCTCCGGTTGCGCTGGCACTCTGGTAGGCGAACGTCCAGTAAGGCAGACCAAGCCTTTGCGCCACGAGCTGCGCACTGTCCATCAGTTCGCGCTCATACGGGTCGCCCCACTGGTGAATACGCTGGGGCAGGCTGTGTGCGCTGAAAATGACCATCGTCTCTTCAGCTCGCCATCCCGACATCGCCTGCTGAACTTTGCCGGCGACCGCCTCGATGAATCGTGGATGATTGCCCCATCGCTCCACAAATCGCAGTTCCATACCCGGAGCCATCTCATCCCGCGCCCGCACGGCATAGTCGATATATCCACCGATACTGATGCGGGAGTAATGGGGTGCCAGCACCACACCCACCGCCCTCTGCACACCGTCCTTCGCCATCTGTTCTACGGCTTCCGCGATGAAGGGATGCCAGTGCTTCATCCCCACGTACACCCTGCCATTCCAGCCGCGCCGGCGCATTTCACGTTCTATCGCCTCTACCTGCCGTGCGGTAATCTCGTTCAACGGAGATACCCCGCCAATAGCCTCGTATCGCCTTATCAGATCCTGAAGTTGCTCTGGCGAAGGAGGTTTGCCGCGGCGGATGTGGGTATAGTACGGCTCCACCTCTTCCAGGGTACGCGGCGTGCCGTACGCCATCAACAACACATCCCAGTTCTCTGCCACCGTTATTCTCCTGTGTGCGAAGTATCAGGCAACCTCTTCCGGGTTAATGCCGAGCTCGCGCAACCGCTGTGCCAGCTTCTCTGCCCGCAATCGCTCCTGTTCCGCCTCGCGATGTGCCTGCTCTGCCTCGCGTCGTGCCTGTTCCGCCTCGTGCCTCGCCTGCTCCAGTCGGCGGTGCAGTTCCACATAGGGCACAAACCGCTCGCCGTCAGGACGGTACACCACCAGCGCACCTTCCTCCAGCGTAAAGCGAATGCCCAGCAGAGGGCTGACCCAGCCCTCCATCTGCTCCACCGGCGTTAATCTTTCACCCTGACGAACCCAGCCGTTCAATACTCCCGTGTCCGGGTCGTACAGATAGTATTCCTGCACGCCGTACTCCTCATAAAAGCGGAACTTCTCTATCATCGCCGCGTAGCGGTTGCTGGGGGACAGTATCTCGAACACCACCTGCGGTGGCGTATTGCCCTCTTCCCACTGCAGATAGCGTCCGCGATGCCCCTTCGGGCGCCCCAGCGCGACAAATACATCCGGCGCGACGCAGATTTCAGGATGCCCCTCCACCGGATACCACAGCAAGTCCGCGGCGACGAACACATCTTCACGGTCGGCAAAAAGCGCGGACAGGTTGTCGTAGAGGTAAACCATGTACTCCAGCTGCTTGGTATTATCCGCCATGGGCTTGCCATCGGACTCCGGGTACACGATTTTCTTTGGTAGTTGCTGTACCGCCATTTCACATCACCCAGCCTATTATAGCAGATTCTGACACCTGTTTGCGCTATATTTGCCCGGTTTCCCAGCCCAGCCACGCCTCTGCAGACCATTCAACGCCTGCACGCAGAGGCACCACCTGCCCGTCCAGTAACGCCAGAAACAGTACCGCCTCACCACCGCCGCTATCTATCAGGAAGATGTTCTGCAGGTTCTGCGAATCGAACACCCGGAGCGTTCCCTGCTCCGTCTGGATTACCAGCGGAACACTTGCGTCTCCTTTGTTTTCGCCGAGACGCACCCCCGTACGCTCTCCTGACCGTCCACCCTCAGCCCCGCGTCGCCAGCCGGTGAACCCGCGCAGCGGCAAACGCAGGGCAAAGAACGCCCGAACCTCGCCTCTGTCCACAGGTGGCACGATACCCAGCCCAATCTTTACCCTGTCCTGACCGTCCACCGTATAACTCAACCGGTAGCGCGTGCCCGGCGAGGCAACTGGACAGGACTGCACCCCGTTCCACGCGCGATGGCGAAGCCATCCGGTGAACCGAACCGAGGTCTGCTTGCCCTCCTGTTGAATGCTCAGGCGGGGATTGGTCTCGCCATCAGCAGAGGCGTAACCACCCTCCACCAGCCCCCAGTCGGTGTAGGCATCGCCGCCAGCAAAGACGAGCTCCTTCCCGTCCCTCGTCCGCCACGCTATCGGCAAGCCGCCGTGCCTGCGCGAGAGGCTCAGAATGCTGTGCTCGCTGTGCAGATGCACAAACAACGGTGTGACTTCCGCCCTTCCCCGCTCCACCGGTGCGACGGCGACCGCCCCTCCGACGGTATACGCCTCTCGCGGTTTTACCACCAGATATACCCGCCTGCCGTCCAGTCGTTCATCTTTCAGACACACCTCCTCTGCACGCGCGGTATCGATTCGCAGATGAAGCTCCTGCCCATCCGCCCAACGCACGCCCATGCTGGCAGTGTCGGAACCGTCCAGCAAGCCCTCCTCCAGCGGATGCCATGCGCGTTTTAACACGGGCAACCCGTCCACCAGAGCCTCGCCCGGCTTCACGCGCACATGGTAATCGCGAAAGGCATCCTCAAGCCTGCCCTCCGGCGTGTGCACAAACCACCTCTGCGCCCCGAAAGCGCAGACCGTGCCATCATCCAGAACCTGCCAGCGCGCGGCAGAGGCTTGCGAAGACTGCCGGTCTGGTGCGCGCTCCGGCACGGCACGCCATCCCCGAGGCTTGAGCAGTAGCACCACAGGGCGATAGGGAGCAATCTGCACCTCAGCACTGCCCGCTGCGGGGCGCAGTATCTCTCCGCTCAGCGCATCCACGCACACGGGAAACCGCTGAGAAAGCGCCCCCTGCCACGAAAGCCTGCATCGCACCGGCGAACCCGTCAGGTTTACCGCCACCACCGCTGCTCCGTCCTCCGCCCGGCGCAGGAACGTGAACACGTGCGGGTGCGAACACCGCACCGACAGATACTCCGCCTCTCCCTCCGCCAGGCATCTTTCCTTTCGCCGCAGGCGAAGCCACCTCGCCAGCTCGTCCGAGAAGCCGATTTCTTGCTCCTGATACACCAGCGGTATCCCCTGCATGAACGCACATATCGCCATCAACGCCTGCGAAACGCCCACGCCGAAGTACTGTGGCGCAGAGACGGTATCGTGGTTCTCCAGGAAGCGTACCAGCCCGTTCAGCGCACGGCGCGGATAGCACACACGCTCCCACTCCAGCCATTCCCGCGCCTCCTGAACCCATCGGGCAAGGTCGGGCTGAAGGGTGATGTCACGCATGACCATGTACCAGGGGTAGTCAAACAGCATATCCGCATGGCGAAACGCCAGCGGCTTGCCGGCTTCCGGCAGGATGAAACCGTCCCGACTCACGGCGCGAAACGCCTCCCGAACCACTCTGTTCAACCGCAATCCGCCCCAGGCGACCGACGCATTGGCACGCACGGGGTTGCGCCAGTTCGCTGTCTGTCCCCAGCCCGCCACATCCAGCCTCGCCCCGTCGAAACCGAACTCCTTCGCCCAGCGAGTGACCACCTCGCGGATGCGCGCCTGCCACGCCGGATGCGACACATCCGCTGCCAGAACGGTACCGCCCCATACCTTCTGCCGATTGCCCGCTTCGTCGTAACACCACACATCGTCTGGCATCCGGCTGACCTCCTCGCTGTCGGGGTGCACACCGTAGACCACCAGATCTATCGCCACCTTCATTCCCAGCCGATGCGCCTGTCGAACGAACTGCTTCAGCTCCTCAGGAGTGCCGTTTTCGGGAGCCACACGGTTGAAACCGGGCGTAGTGTATACCCACGGGGGCGGATACCCGGGAGGCAACAGCCAGAGCACGCTTACCCCCAGACTGCGCAGGAAGGGCAGCTGCGCCGTCAGCCGCGAGAGGCGATTGCCCCTGTCTCCCGTCCACCAGCTCTCCAGTCTGCCCCAGGGGTGCACCTCGTAAAGCACGCCACTTTTCAGGTGGGCAGGAACATCCGCCGGGGGACCGTTTTGCAGGCTATCGGAAAAGCGCGACAGAGCCTGAAGCAGACGGAGTTCATCGCCGGTCACCACTTCGATAATCTGCGTACCGATGGATACCTCCACGCCCGGCTGAAGCCTCGCCAGCGTCTCAAACCCGTGTCGCAACACCACGCCTTGCTCCCGTTCCTCCACACCGACGCGCGCCTGGTCATATCGGAAGATATAACCGGCAAGCAAGGACAGCTTCTGCGTGGGCGAATGTATTACGGCGACGCCATACTCGCCGCGAGTCCAGCCCGCCTCCTCGCTCACCCTGCCGTCTCTCAGATGCGCAAAGCGCGCCCGCCGGATGGGAAAATCGCCCGGAATCAGCCAGTAATCCTGTGGCGACGGCGAAAGGCGCAGGACAGGCGTGCGCAGATAGACCCCGGCAATCTTCACAGGTTCCGTCCCGTTCCAGCGAACATACACATCGCGCTGTATCCGCCCCCCGTCCACCACAAAAACCTGTCGCACCTGCCAGTCGCCAGCGACCCGCACCACCTCGGTTGTTGTCCCCTCGCGCCGCACAGAGCGAAGTCGCCATTCGGCAGGGGAGGGAAACCGCTGAGGCGACGTGTTCACCTGCACATCCACCGCCGGCGCGACCGCCACCTGCCGAGCACCCGCCAGCAAGCCGGTCCATACTCCAGTCTGCATGTCAAAGGAGAGTCTGAGGTTCATCGGTTTTCCCCCTGAAAAAACACGGAACAGGTACGACAACCTGTCCCGTTTACCTTTCGCGATAGCCTGTGCGAAACCTGCTGGGCTGTACAAAACAAACCGGGCAGGCAATGCCTGCCCGGCAGTGGCTTACGAGAGACGGTTACTGCCCTACGTCCGGCGACGCCCCCGCGTGAAACCGAGCACCACACTCAACCCCGTGCCAAATAGGAGCAGGGTGGTGGGTTCGGGGATGGGCTTCACCGCGGAAACGCTGAGAAAGGCTGTTATGCGATAGGTGTATGTTACCGCCGGGAAAGTCTCCTCAATGGTTTCCTGGCTACCATCTTCTCTTCGGTAGGTGTACTGGTAGGTATATTCAGGTGCGGTGTAAGTAATCGTCCATTTCGGAAACCCTTTCTCATCAGTGCCAATAGTGAGCGCAACCTCTGTCGAGGTCCCTTTGGAATTGGTATTTTTACCGTCGATCTTGTGTTCGGTGTTGGGATGAACGTTCGGATCGATAATGGTTAGCTTTGGCGGTTTAGTGGGGTCGGTTTCCAGCCCCCAAAGAAACAGCGCGTGTCCACCGACTTTATCGCTGTGACAAGTAAGCATAATCGTTCCGTTCTTTTGGAACTCTTCCACCAGCTTCTGATACGAAAGGTCTTTCGTATAAAATGGTTGGACTGTGCCAGTAAATTTTCGTTCGGCAAGAACCTCTTTAAATCCGGTTACGGCGTCATTTAAAGACCCCATCTTCTTGCTAAAATTTGGATCATATTTCTTATGAAAGTCCTCCTGCTGTTCCTTGATGCTCTTGCCTGTTGGAATCAGACCTTGATTTCCCGATTGCTTGCTCAGGCGGTGGAGCATGTTCACGGCGGCTACGTCGACGCAACACACATTTTCAGACTCGTAACCGTAATCAATAGGGTCGTCATCGTTTTGAGGCAGGATTGTTTGTGCCCACACTGGTGCTGAACCGATCAGCAACAGCAAGAGCGAGAACATGATACCGAGACTGGTAACCAGAGATTTGTGTTTCATCGGATTCACCTCGTCTTCCCCCTGGGGTTGGTAGGACACCACGTCATTCCTATCCCCACAAAAACCCCCTCAGCCTCCGCAGCGCCCGACGCTTATGCTGACTGACCGCCTGCACGCTTATCCCCTGCTCGCGGGCGACGTCGGTCTCACTGCGTCCTTCCCAGAAAAGGGCGTAAAGCAGTTCGCGGTCACGTAGAGGCAGATGCGCCATCGCCACGCCCAGTTCTGGCGAAGGTTCTTCGTGGAAGGGATGGTAATCCTCTATCGGGTGGCAGTGCAGGGCATAACGCCACTCCTGGCGGTAACGCTGAAGGCAGGTGTTCACGGTATGACGATAGACGAACTGGAAGAGAGTGCACCCGGTGCTGGAATCGTACTCACAGAAGGCTTTCCAGCCACCTGCTTCTGCCTCCGCGTGCATCTCCTCCATCCAGTCCCGGCGCGACCAGTTGGGGGGCGTCCTCCAGGTGGCAACCCGGCGCAGGGCACACCGTACCGCACACTGCCAATCCGTCTCGGCAGGCACTTCCACACACCTCCAGTCGGGCAGAATATCGTCTGCCCATCTTACCAGCCGGCTGGGAATGCCTGCCACAGAGACCATGCGGTAGCAGGGAGCCTGCCCAACACATCAACGCGCTCGCTCTCCCCTGCGCCAGCTTTCCACCCAAATATACTGCAAGATTCGTGCCAAAAACGGGGGTAGAAGAGGTTTTGTGAAAAAAATTATATAATTAGTTAAGATAAATAGACCGCCACAAGAAAATCCCCTGCTTCTTAGCAGGGGACGCTTGCAGTCCGAACAACGGATACTATTTCCTGAACCTGCGAATAAGCGGCAACATACCAACGGAGAACAGCAGCAGGGTAGCTGGTTCAGGAATGACAGCCTGAGCCTCTCCCGCACCTTCGAGTATGAAACCCAGATATCTTTCCTCGGGGTTGTTCGGGTCGCCGAAATAGCTGCTCACGTCGTATTCCATCTCTAGAACAGGCATGTTTACACTAAATATCCCCAATTCACCGACATCAGGGAACAGCCCATCGAAGATGCCGCTATCTTCGGACCCCGTGATTGTGCCTCCGCGTATAGAAAGTTTTACTTTGCCTTCCAGATCAGTGTAGTCGCCAGGGATATCGATGATGAGGTCGGCATCATGCACCACATTGAAGTACAGGTAGTTGGTGATATCGTCCCACTCAACGGTGCTCTCGTTTGCGTCGCCAGGGCTGCGCATGTTCAGCTCGATATCCAGTATCTTCAGTCGGTCCAGCAGGTTCAAATCAAGGTCGATGATTTCAATGTACATAGGGTCTTTCACGTTCACGTTTTGCGCCACATTCACAGACCCGCTGAGACTTGCACTCACAGAGTTACCTAGAGTGATTATTCCCTTACCGTTATCTGTCCGTGCTGTTGCTGTAATCTTAGACTTAGACCTACTCTCTGCCCTTGCGTTTTGACCCTGCGGCGGCCCTACCCATGCCCAGCCGGATACACCAATTTGGCCTGTCACAGCCTGGGGGGCTTTCGCGGTTAGATTGACCCAACTTGTGGCACTAGCCTTTGCCCAAGGTTTCTCCCTTTGAGCGTCCCTTCTCTGAAAGCCAACGTTAATATCTCTGAGAATACCTGGGTTGCCAGCTTGTACTGCGGGTGGAGGTCCAACAGCAAGCGCGAATACGTCCCACTCCCAGTTGACCAAAGGCGGTACGTTCCCACCGGGCTGCAGGAAGAAGTTCTGCTGCTTGTGATACTGCACAAGTCCGACCTGTGCGCTAGCAGAGAGCACAACGCCAAGCTGCAGGCTAAACGCGATAAGCACCGTCGGAAGCCATCTCATCCACCGCATCGGGAATATCCTCCTTTCTTGTTACTCCCTATCCATAGTAAAATTGCTGGCAGGAAATACTTTTTCAACCATTGCGTTCGTTTCTTGTTCCCAATCTCTCATGCGCCTTGAGATCACTCTTACAACCTCCCCCCTGTAAAAACCGCCTGTTTTCTGGTTTACCCCGCGAATGGTACGAATCTTGCACTATAGGTGATGTGCAGGAGTGTGTGCACGAAAAGAGCTGGACACCGACAGCAGGAGGTCTTTTCCGTTCAGACACTCACTCCTTCATTCCTGCGTTTCGCCCCGGCGGTGTCGGGGCGTTTTTTTCATTTCGCTGGCATTTTTAACCGCAGTGTTGTATAATGGAGATGAAAAACCCGTACGATTCCCCAATTCTTCGGGAACATTGGCAACTTGACAGGCGTCTAAACAGACGGTATCGGCGCTGAACTCGCGGGAAAGGAGGTGCAGTATGGAAACAGAGCGCCGGGTGTCGTTGTTGTTCCCGCGAAGCTGGCAGCTGGTGTCAGTGTATGTTCCGGCAAGCGCTGTGGATTACGTCAAGGAGCGTAACATGCAATTATGGTTATCCTTATACGAGCGCGATGCGGAACAGGCACTGCAAATCGGTGAGCGATTGGGACTGGTGCTTCCCCAGAAAGCCACTTCGTCTTAGGTGAACAACAACAGGTTCAAGCCCAAAGCCATGCGGCTTTGGGCTTCTTATTTGGTGAAGCTCCGCTTAACCTAAGCGGATGGACGTTTGGAACCTCAACCGGGGCGGAAAACGGGCGCAGGGTCATCATCCTCCACAATCTTCACCGCAGGCACGCCTAACCGTTCAGCAATCATCTGTGAAACCTTGTTCAGCTCGTCGCGGTTCCAGCCCATCGTCTGCCACAGGATGGTGTCGCCCGAGTCGAGCAGATACAGCGTGGGCACAGACACCAGGTCATACGCTACCGTCGCCTTCAGCTCCTCATCCAGCACCTGCGGGAAGGTCACATTGCCATAGGTGCGGGCGTACTCCACCGTCTTCTGGGCATCATCCTGCGACACACCCCATATCTGGAAACCCTTTCCCTCGTACGCCCGAAACTTCTCCATGTATGGGTTGTTAAACTGGCACACGGGACAGGTGACCTTGTAGAAAACCAGCATCAGCAACCCGTTCTTGCGTGTCTCAGCAGTGGAGTATGTCTTCCCGTCCACCCCTTTGAAGGTGAAGTCCACTACGGCGTCTCCGGCAGTTCGTGTTGGCATCACATGCACCTCCTTTATCGGTTATTTGCGCACACGCTTTTGCCACTCCGGTGGCAGATGGATCAAACCGTAAATGCAGTACGGTGCTCCCACGCGCACCGCCCATGCGGCATCGCCATACGAATAGTGCCAGAACTCGTCCCGGCAGTTGCTGAAACCCGCGTCCAGCATGGCTTGCACCAGAATCATGCGGTTGCGGTGCGCCTCCGGCGTCAAGCCTTCAATCCACGTCGGCGCTGCCTGCCAGCCGCTAAAAGGCGAGGTCACATCTGCAGGCTTCCCGCCTGGCAACAGCAACTGCACATCCACCGCGCCCCCTGTGCAGTGACCGGGCGGCGCCTTCTGGTCCACCGGCGCAAAGAAACGGTTGGTCATCCGACGCAGAGTCGCATAGCTCCATTCGGGATGCTTCTCGCGCAGCTGATTGAAATAGTTCTCGTAATGCTCCCTCTGCATCTCCAGCGTGCGGTAGGCGGTTGTCACGCGCAGCTGATAGCCCGGCGGCAGGAGGTCCTGCGCCCGATTCAGCATCTGCGCCACCGTCGCACGCAGGAAGGGAATACACTTTCGCGCCACCCGCACCTTCGGGCAGGCTTTGCGAATATCCACCAACGGTTCACTGCACTCGTACAGCGGCACCCGGTTCAGCGCGGCAATCGGTTCGGGTGCGCCCTTCTTGCGCCAGTCGCTCATGCCTTCACCTCGTCCAGCAGGTAGAAACCTTCGTAAACCAGCTCGGCAGCACCCGTCAGGAACACCGGCGAACCCGGTCGCCACCACACGCGAAGCACTCCGCCCGCGGAATGAACCTCCACCTCTTCGCCCACCAATCCATGCAATTGCCCTGCTACCGCCGCGGCACAGGCTCCCGTGCCACATGCCAGCGTCTCGCCCGCGCCACGCTCCCAGATTCGCATCATCAACCGCGAAGGGCTTTCTACCACCGTCCACAGCACGCTGGTACGCTGGGGAAACAGCGGATGGTTCTCAATCAGGGGACTATCGCGCAGGAAGCGTTCATCCTCGGGCAGACGGTCCACAAACACCACCCCATGCGTGGAACCGGTGAATACCGCGGTAATCTTCACCCTGCCATCGGGCAGGTCCAGCGGCAGGTCCACCACAGGATTCATCTCTGCCAGCACGGGAACCCGCTCCGGCTCGAAGCGCGGCTCGCCCAGCTCCACCCGGACCGTCCCATCGGGCAGTAGCTCCACCCCTTTTTCTCCGTCTATCGTCTCCACCACAAAACGGCTGTCCGCCGCCAGACCACGCATCACCGCCCATTTCGCCACACATCGCAAGCCGTTCCCGCACATATCCTCCGTGCCGTCGGGATTGAACATGCGCATCTTCACCGGATGCCGCTCCCCACGCCCCACCACAAGCAGTCCATCCGCGCCAATGGCAAACCGCCTCTGGCACAATCGCCGTGCCAGCTCCGGCAGGGAGAATGACCGCACTGCCTCCTCCGCCACCACCACGAAATCGTTGCCTGCGCCGTGCATCTTGGAGAAAGCAAGACCTGCCATTCCCTACTCCACAAACCCCGTCCGCTTCAACAGTTCCATATCCACGCCGCCGCCCCGTCGCGCCTTCAGCAACCGCTCAATGTATTTCGCCAGCACGTCGAATTCCACGTTTACCCGGTCGCCAATCCGGCGCAGTCCCAGCGTGGTTACCGCCCGCGTGTGCGGAATCAGCCATACGCTGAAATCGCTCCTGCCCACATCCACCACTGTCAGGCTCACACCATCCACCGCCACAGACCCTTTCGGCACCACATACCGCATCCACTCTTCGGGAACACCCACCACCATGACCACCGCGTTGCCCTGCGGGTTCAACCCCTGCACCACACCCGTCGTATCCACATGCCCCTGCACGAAGTGCCCGCCCATTGCCTCGCCGGCACGCAGAGAGTCCTCCAGATTCACCTGGTCGCCGCGCTTCAATTCGCCCAGATTGCTCCGGCGCAGGGTCTCCAGCACAGCGTCAAACTCCAGACGTTCCCCCTCTTTCCGCACCACGGTCAGACAGACGCCGTTAATCGCTACGCTGTCGCCCACCTGTACCCTGGCCGCCGTGTGCGGCGCCGCGATGGAGAGCCGCGCCCCCTCCGCGCCCGTGTCTATCCGCTCGACCACGCCCAGTTCTCTCACAATGCCGGTGAACACTCGCTCCCCTCCTCCCAGACCGGATACCCCTGCACCATCATGTCGCGCCCAACTCTTCTCCAGTGTACCCTATCTAACCGCAGGGATTCGCCAACCCGTGCGAACCCCTCGCCCTCCACAGCGGTTGGGGCGTCGTGTCCACCGATAAGGCACGGCGCATAAAAAAAGAGCACCTTGTCCACCAGTCGCCTCGCCAGCAGGCTGGCAATCAACGTGCCGCCGCCCTCGCACAGCACACCAGTAACGCCGCGCTTCGCCAGCGAACGCATCAGCGCATCCAGATCGACATGCCCATCCGCATCGGCGGGAAGCACCTCCACCTCCACTCCCCGTTCGCGCAGGCTCTGAACCCTGTGCGTCGGTGCGAGGTCGGTCGTGGCAATCAGCGTGGGCGACTCCTCTACGTTCAATATCTGTGCCCCATCGGGACAGCGCAATCGGCTGTCCACCACCACTCGCAGTCGGTGAATCCCCTTGAGTCCGGGCAGACGAACGGTCAGCAGGGGGTCATCTTCCAGCACCGTGCCAATACCGACCATAATCGCATCGTATCGCGCCCGAAGGCGATGCACCAGGCGTCGCGCCGGCTCATCGGTAATCCATTTGCTGTCGCCCGTGCGCGTGGCAATCTTGCCGTCCAGCGACATCGCCGCCTTCACCGTGACGAAGGGCATTCCCGTGGTATGGTATTTCACGAAAATCTCGTTCAGCTGGCGTGCCTGCCCTTCCAGTATGCCTTCGTACACCTCTACGCCTGCCTCGCGCAGCTTCGCAAAGCCTTTGCCCGACACCCGCGGATTGGGGTCCTGCATCGCCGCGTACACACAGCGAACTCCAGCCTCAATCAGCGCGTCGGCGCAGGGGGGAGTGCGCCCCCAGTGACCGCATGGCTCCAGCGTGACATACAGGGTCGCGCCGCGTGCGTTCTCACCCGCCCGGCGCAGGGCTTCCACCTCCGCATGAGGCAATCCCGCCCGGCGATGATACCCCTCACCCACAATGCGCCCATCCTTCACCAGCACCGCTCCGACCATCGGATTGGGAGCAGTATACCCCCGCCGCGCCAGAGCCAGTGCCCGACGCATAAATATCTCCTCAAAGGGTGTTTTCATCGCGTTTGCCATCAGAAGAAGGTGGAGGGGCTTGGTTCAACCCGGCTACCAGGTCGTCCACCATGCGCCTGCGCTCCTGCACATAGCGACGAAGCGTCTCACGAGCATCCAGCAAAGCCACCAGCACCAGCGCCATCACCAGAACAAACACACCCACCAGAAACTGCGTCAAACGCAGGAGACGCGCCCCGCTGCTGGTTTCACCTGCCCCAGGAAGAATCGCCTCCCGGAACTGAAGCACCAGCGCCAGCATTAGCAACAGCACACAGCCAATCGCACGCAATACCAGCTGGCGACGGGACGAGGCGCCACGGCGAACCGCCTGAACCTCCCGCCACAGAAACACCACCGAAACCCCAGCCACCACCAGCGTCCACCACACGCCACTTCACACCCTTTCCCCGACCTCCCACACCGCCTGACGCAGCTCCTCGATGCCCGCTCGTACTCCCTCCGGGTGACCGAACACGGAAGACCCCGCCACCAGCACCCGCGCCCCAGCGCGCACCACCATGGGCGTGGTAACACCGTTGATGCCGCCATCCACCTCCAGCCACGCTTCACTGCCCGCCTCGTCCAGCATCGCACGGGCACGGGCGATTTTCTTCAGCATCTCGGGGATGAACTGCTGACCGCCGAAGCCGGAGTTTACCGTCATCACCAGTAGAAGGTCGATATCGGGAATGACATACTCAATCGCGCTAAGCGGCGTCGCCGGGTTCAATGCCACGCCCGCCCGCACCCCGCACTCGCGAATCTGCGTCAGAGTGCGCTGGAGATGCACGCACGCCTCTGCATGCACGGTGATGATGTCCGCTCCCGCCTGCGCAAACTGCTCGATGTAACGCTCGGGCTGGACAATCATCAGGTGCACGTCGAAGACGGCGTCCGAATGGTGACGCAGAGCCTGTACCGTTTGGGGACCAAAAGTAATGTTTGGCACGAACACACCGTCCATCACGTCAAAATGCAGAAACTCCGCGCCTGCCTCGCGAGCAGCGCGCGCCGCCTGGGCAAAGTTCGCGAAATCGGCGGACAGGAGCGAAGGCGCTATCCATACGCGGGGCACTGCGCTCATGGGCGCACCTCCTCGTGCACCAGCTGGTCATCAAAGTAGATACGAAACGTAATGTTGCGCCCACGCGCACGCACAGGCACAATCAGCCGTTCGCCGCTCTGATGCGGTTCGTCCAGAACGGTGTAAACGCCCAGAGCATCCTGCACCTCCAGACGCACCTGTACCGTCGCCCCGGGCGCACCCGTGACGGGTATCACCAGTTCAAAGCCACGCTCCGCCCCCTCTTCGGGCAAGGCAGGTGCGGGTGGACCACTGCTGAGAACCAGGTCCACTGGTGCATCCCGATTTGCTTTCTGTTTTGGTGCAGGAGATTGTGCGATAACCGTGCCCGCCGGCGCGGTTGGATGAGGCTTCTCTTCCACCTTGCCCACCTGCAAACCCGCCTGCACCAGCCGCTGACGCGCATCCGCTTCACTCAGCCCCTGCACGTCAGGCACTTCCACTGTGCGCGCCCCCTTGCTTACCCACACCTGCACGACTCCGCCAACCTTCACGCTGGAACCCGGCTCGGGCTGAACCAGGTATATCGTCCCTTCGGGAAACTGCTCGTTGTAATCCTCCTGCCGAATCACCAGATTCAGTCCCGCTTCCTTCGCCAGACGACGCGCCTCTACCAGCGGTTTACCCTGCAGGTCAGGTACAGGCACTTCCTTCGTCGGACGTGTGACCCAGAAGCCCACCGCTGCCACCGCAATAATCACCAGCCCCGCCAGAACCGCCAGCACGCGAGCCAGATACTTCAGGATGCGCAGCTCGGTGTCCTCTGGTTCCGACTGGCGCGTTCCCGGCGCGTGAACGTCCGTGCGGCTTGCAGGCTCGCGCTCCAGCGGTGACCACGATAAGGGTTTCCCAAAACGCAATGCATCGTGCACCGCTCGCAGGTCCTGAAGCATGGACGCCATGTCCGGGTAGCGGTTCTCGGGCAGTTTCTGCATCGCCTTCAGCACGATGCCTTCCACCGCCCGGGGAACGCCCGGGTTAATGGCGCGGGGGCTGGGCGGTGGATCTTTAGCGTGACGCAGGGCGATGGCAACGGGCGTATCCGCGGGGAAGGGCACACCGCCCGTAATCATCTCGAACAGAATAACTCCCAGCGCATAGATGTCCGCCGCCGGACCCACCTGCCAGCCTTCCGAAACCTCCGGCGGCAGATAGGGCGCCGCCCGCGTGAGCCATGCCGTCTGTGCCATCGGTGACGCCTGAAAAGCAGGAAGCAGCCCGAAATCGGTAATCTTGATGAGACCTTCCTGAGAGACGATAATGTTATGCGGGCGCAGGTCGCCATGCACAATGCCGGCACGATGAGCAGTTTCCAGTCCCTCCGCCACCGCCAGCGCGATGTCCACCGCCACCGACAGCGTGAACGGAGCCACCCGGCGTATCCGCTCCTTCAGGTTAATCCCCCGCACAAACTCGGTAACCAGCACCAGCTGCCCCTCATGCTCGACAACCTGCAGGATGCGGGTAATACGGGGGTGGTTCAGAACAGAAGTATCGGTAAAACATCGGCGCAGGGTGCTGACCAGCGCAGGGTCATCCGCAAAGGCAGGCAGAAGCAGTTTAACGGTTACCAGCGCATTGGTCTCGTGGTCTCTGGCGCGATAGGCGGCAAAGAAGCTGCCTTCCCCCAGCTTCTCTATCAGTTCATATCGCCCAGCCAGCACCCGACTAATCACGCCTCCTCGCTCCCTTCGCCCCCTCCGAGGTGGAAGCTGCACCACGAGCCAGCCACACTAGCCCAGCCATCAAGCACAGGGCGTATACCTTCTCCAGAACTGCCACGCTCGCCTCTGGCAGCCCAAACGATACCCCCAGAAACACCACAACTACCGCTATAATCCACAACGCTCCCCCGATGTCCACCGTCATGCTCAGCCGGACACCTCCCTCTTATGACATGCTCCTACCAAACCTCTGGCGATGCACGTTCAGCGCGTGAAGCACCTCTTCTTCATTCACCGCTACCGGCAATTGTGCCTGCCCAATGCGCTCGATCAGCACGAAACGCACCTGCCCATCACGCGCCTTCTTGTCTCGCGCCATCACCGCAAGCAGGTCTTCAAATTGCACGTCACGAGGCAGAGCCACCGGCAAGCCCAGTGCACGCAGGGCGTTGGCAACCTGTTCCGCCGTGCCTGCTGGAGTTACCCCACGCAGCTCGCCCAGCAGAGTCGCCGACACCATGCCAATCGCAACCGCCTCGCCGTGCAGAAGACGCCCGTATCTCGACACCGCCTCCAGCGCATGCCCTACCGTGTGCCCAAAGTTCAATATCGCCCGGATACCTTGTTCCGTCTCGTCCTGTGAGACGATGTGCGCTTTAATCTGGCAGCAGCGGTAGACAATCTGGTCAAGATTTGGGCTGCGTCCCCGTCGGAGGAGGTTTGCATACTCATTCACTGTCTGCCACAGCGCCTCGTCTGCGATTATACCGTACTTCAGCACCTCCGCCAAACCCGCTCGGAACTGACGCACGGGAAGCGTGCTCAGGGTGTTGGTATCTATCAGCACCAGAACCGGCTGGTGGAACGCGCCGACCAGATTCTTGCCCTCGGGAAGGTTCACACCCGTTTTGCCGCCCACGCTCGAGTCCACCTGCGCCAGCAGAGTGGTCGGAACCTGCACGTAGCGCACGCCGCGCAGGTAGCACGCGGACACGAACCCGGCGAGGTCACCAATCACGCCCCCGCCCAGCGCCACCACCACGCATCGCCTGTCCAGAGCGAGCTGAGCCATCTGCCGAAGCAGACGCCCGGCAACCTCCCAGCGTTTGGTGCGCTCTCCGGGCGGAACAGTCAGCAGATGCACCGTAAAACCCGCCTGGTTCAGCATGTGGCTCAGAGATTGACCCCACCATGCCGACAGCAGAGGATGTGAGATGATAACTATCTGCGACGGTTGAAGCGGGCTCAGGTGCTTTTCTATCTCCCTCAGCACACCTGCACCAATCAGTATCGGGTAGCCGCGCTCCCCCAGGTCAACATCCAGTCTCAGAAGGGACGTGTTGGTTTCCATGTTTTCACCAGATTCTCAATACACTGCACTGCCTCTGTCGGCGAGAGATTTGAGGTATCCAGGCGCAGGTCGGCACACGCATAAGCCTCCTCACGTTCTTTCAGCAATCGGCGAATCTCCGCCAGAGGGTCGGATGCAGATGCCAGCTTGGGGCGTGTTGCTACCGGCTGGACACGTTGCAGAATCACGTCGGGTTTCGCCGTCAACAACACGATAACCGCATGTCGGCGCAAAGAGCTTACGTTCTCGGAACGAGTAGGCACACCTCCGCCGGTAGCGATGACCAGATGGCGAAGGCTCTCCAGACCGCGCAGAATCTCTGTTTCCCGCTGGCGAAAGTACTCTTCGCCGAACCGTTCAAAAATGCGGGCAACACTGCAGCCCACTTCCTGTTCCACCAGCGTATCGGTGTCAACAAACCGCCAGCCCCACCGCTGAGCCAGCATTCGCCCCAGCAGGCTTTTGCCCGTGCCCATGAACCCGATGAGCGCCACGTTCGGAAGCGTGTCGTCTTGCATTGGCAGATGAGAAGCGCGGGGGCAAGCACCCCCGCGCCGACCTGTAACGAGCGATAATCGTCACCCTAAGGCGTTACGCCCACCGTCGGTGCTCCTGCCTCCTCCAGAATGCGAGGGGTCAGGAAGATGAGCAGTTCGGTATCGTCCTGTGACAGGTTGGTGGAGCGGAACAGATGCCCAATCCACGGCAGGTCGCCCAGAATGGGGAACTTCGCCACCGAGTTATCCTCACTGCGTCGGATGAAGCCACCGAGCACCACCGTCTGTCCGCTCGGCACGCGCCGCGTGGTGAAGACCGCCTGGCTGTTCACAATCGGGAAGGAGCTGCCGTCAGGCGCACGCACCGAACCAGTGATGTCCGACAACCGCAGGGGGATGAACAGCGTGATGGTGCCATCCCCGTTGATGCGCGGCGTGACCGTCATTCCCGATACCACAGGCACGTAGTTCACCTGGCTTCCCTGGATAACCTGTCCCTGACCCGGCGTGGTGAAGACCGTAGTGACAAACGGCACCTGGGTCTGCACGTAGATAGAGCCGGGAGTGTTATTCAGCGTAGTGATGACCGGTGCCTGGATGACGCGACCGCGTGCGTTGGACATCGCCGTGCGCAGTTCGGCTGCCAGGTTGCCCGCGCTGTAGCGGATGAAGATGTTAC
Organism: Chthonomonadia bacterium; assembly: GCA_013314755.1. GTDB lineage: Bacteria > Armatimonadota > HRBIN16 > HRBIN16 > HRBIN16 > HRBIN16. Next base: position 30,434 of record JABUFA010000025.1, on the reverse strand, counting down.
CACCCGTCGCGAAGGTTCCCGGAACGTTGCCCGCCTGTGTGTTCAACTGCTGAACCAGCCAGTCGATGCCAAACTGCTTGACCTCGCTGACCTTGACGGTCACGAACTCCGCCTTAATCTCAACCTGTTTGGGAGCCACATCCAGCAGGCGGATGAAGCGACGGATGTTCTCAATGTCCTCATCCGTGCCGACCACGATGAGGGAGTTATCCACATCCACCGCGATGATGCGAGCCTGGTCACTCAGCTGCACCAGCTGTCCGCCCGCTGCGCCGAGACCGCCGATGCCACCGGCACCGGGCTGACCGAAGCCACCGACACCGCCGAAGCCACCGGCACCGGGCTGACCCAGACCGCCAACACCTCCGCGGTAGCCGCCAACCTGTCCACCCATACCATAGCCCAGTCCGCCGCCAATAGCGCCGCGCTGGTCAAAGCCGGTATTCGGGGTGGGGGTGTGTTCGGCAGTGCTCGAATTGTTCGTGGTCGTTGGAGCCGTAGGCGTCTGCTGCGGGGTTGGCAGGATGGGCTGAGGCTGGGTCAGAGGACGCATCCCAGGGCGCGTCATGTCCATCAGGTGCTCCAGCAGGGCGCCGCTGTTTCGCGCTGCCCAGTCTGCCCCGATGATTTCAGGGTCTGCCCGCAGCTGCATCAGAAACTCGCTGGGGTTGATGTACTGCAGTTTCATCTTTTCGGTGCGCACCCGCGGCGCCGGCGCAGGAGCAGGCTCTGGCGTCTGAACTACCGGAGCGGGTTCAGGCTCCTTGCCCTGAGGACCGACCACAAAAACACCATCCTCTGTGCGCCGCACCCTCGCGCCTGCCGACCGCGCCAAATACTCCAGCGCTTTATCCAGCGGCATATCCACCAGGTTCACGTTCACACGCGGATACGGCTTGTCGCTTGGCTCCAGCACAATGCTGGCACCACTGCGCTGCATCAGCATGTTCACCGCATCACGAAACTCCGCTTCTACCAGGGTCAGGCTCACCAGCGGCATCTCTCCCTGTGCGCGCGGTGCCCCTGCCGCGGGAAGCGAACCCCATCCACTCCACACAGCACATGTCACGACGAAGGGCAATACGACGTTCCGCCATTTACGGAGTGTCATGAACCTCTGTCCTCCTTTTACTCGTTACAGATCGTTTGGTTGTAAAGCCGGTGCCGGCGGAAGCCGGCGGCAGGACGCTTAGAAACCGCCGCGCCCGCCACCGAAGCCGCCGCCCCCGCCACCGAAGCCGCCGCCCCAACCGCCTCGGTTGAAGCCGCCACCGCCGAAGCCGCCGCCAAAACCGCCTCGGTTGAAGCCGCCACCCCAGTTGCCGCCGCCCCAGCCGCCACCGCCGAAGCCGCCGTAGCCACCGAAGCCGCCGCCAAAACCACCGTAGCCACCGCCGAAGCCTCCATAGCCGCCGCCGAAACCACCGTAGCCGCCACCGAAGCCTCCGTAGCCACCGCCGAAACCACCGTAGCCGCCACCGAAGCCACCATAGCCACCGTAGCCACCGCTGCTATACGTCCAGCCAGACTGGTTCAGCGAAACGGCTCCGCCACCCAGCACCTGGGCAATCGCCAGAGAGTCCAGATGCTGGAGGGTGATTTTCTCTGTCCGCACCTGCGGCTGAGAAGGTTCCTCAACCGGGGTCTCGACGGTGGTGGTATCGTAGGTCTCCACCTTGGGCGAGATGATGTACACCCCGCCGTCCACCCGGTAGGTCAGCGGGGGATTCGCGGCACGCAGAACGGTTCGCAGGGCGGTTTCAAAGGTGACGTCCTTCAGCGATACCGTGACGTAGCCCTGAACCACAGACTCGTCCAGCGTGTAGTTGTAGCCGGTTGCCCGGAAGAGCAACTTCAGCGCGTCAGCGATGCTGGCGCTTTCCAGGTTAAGCGTTACCTTCGGGCTGCCGCCAGAATCCTGTGCCACCACGGACACAGCGGCGCCCAGAAGCACCACCAAACACGCTGCGATTCGCAAAGCTCGATGCATGAAGATAGACCTCCTCAAATTGTTTCGCTTGTCATTTCGGAATCCCTTCTGCTCCACTCACTTTTTTGCAAAAAGTGGGGTCACAAAAAGGTTGACTCTGGTTAGTATTCTTCCAAAAGTCCTGCACCACCGGGTGCACCGCCACCTGTAGGAGGCATCCCGGGCATTCCCGGATAACCAGGCACGCCGGCGCCAGGCACAGTGCGCTGTACCGGGGTGATAGGAGCACCTAATTTAACCGTAATCTCCCGGGGCTTCTTACCCAGCGTGGAGAGCACGACCTGATTGGGTTCGATCCGTGCCACGCGCATTCCGTCCAGGGTATCTCCCGGCTTGACCACGCGAGGCAGGTCGCCCTGCGTTTCGATAATCGCTGCCACGCTCTGCCCCCACATGATACCCGCTACCCGACGATAGGGCTGAGGAGGAAGAATATCCTCTTCTTCACCTTCTGCGGGCTTATAGGTTGGAACAGGCTGGAGGCGTACCGATGGCACCACCGATAAGATTGGAGGCTTGCTGACATCTGCTTCCCATGGCAGCGGCTTGAACGGGTCTACCCGATACTTCGAAGGCGGCTTGCCTTCTGGCTGTGCCTGCGCAACCTGCTGACCAGCGCCGAAGCCCGAGGTACCACCCATCGTGGGTCCCCCCATTGCTGGACCGGGCATGCCGGGACCACCGATACCGGGAGCACCCATCGTTGGCGCAGGTCCGGTTGCTGTTGGCTGGTCCTCAGGCAATCCGCCGGGAGCGCCGCCCGTCGGCGCCGTAGCAGTTGCGCCCGGGCTGGGTTGCTGTTGCCCGCCTCCGCCCATGAACATGAAGAGCGCAAGCGCCACAACCAGGATGACCGCTACTGCACCACCGATAACAATCGGCCTGTTCTTGGGGTCATTCAGCCACTGTTGCATCGCCTCTCCAGCCTCCTTTAGTATTCCTCTACTCCGGGCACACCTGCGCCACCGCCAAGCGCCGGCCCCGTTACTCCAGCGCCCGCTCCACCCATAGGAGGACGCGAGCCACCCATCGGCGCACCGGGCATCATCGGCGCACCCATCGTCGGAACACCCGGCACTCTTGGTGCACCCATTGTCGGAGCACCCATCATCGGCGCACCCATCGTTGGAGCACCCATCATCGGCGCACCCATCATCGGACCGGGCATACCACCGCCAAACCTGCCCATGCCCGCCATGCCACCCATTCCGGGCGCACCACCCGCCGAGGGAAGCATCTCGCCTGGACGGTCGTCCTTCGCACGCGGCAGGATAAACAGCGTCGCCGTATACTGCCCGATAAGCTGCGGGCTGACACCGCTTAACTGCAAACCATCTACCAGCACCAGGCGAGGCGCGTTGTTCCACCGTTCCACATGGCGCAGAATACTCTCAAAGTCTCCCTGTACCTGGAAGGTTCCCAGCGGCACAATCCACACCGGCCAGGGAAGCTGGTTCGGGTCGGTGGTAGGAATGCCAATCGCGAAACCGCCCAGGAAGATAACATCCTGCGACTTGGAGACAAAATCCTGCAGCAGTTTGGCGGTTCGCTCTGGCTCCTTCCAGTACGCCAGCGCCGCCTTCAAGCGGTCGGTCATATCAATGTTCGGCATCTTGGAGCGTTCATAACGTGCCCACTTGATGCGTGCCTGTTCCACCTCTTTTTTCGCATCTTCCAGCTGCTTCTTCGCCTGAGGCAGCTGCGCTGCGCGCTGGCTGGCGGCTTCTATCTGGGTGTCCAGGTTCTTGATTTCAGCCTGCGTGGGGCGAATCAGCACGAAGAAGATGCCCGACGCAATCACCGCCGCCACCACAATCCCGATGACGATGACATTTTGCAAGGTCAATTTCGAAAGCATTCTGACGCCCCTCCTTTTATTCCGCTACAGCGCCTCGTCCGCCAAGAGGTCCGCCTGCGCCACCCGGAGCACCCATCGGTCCCGCCATTCCGCCACCCATACCGGACGGCGGAGCTGACATCGGCGGTCCCATCATCGGACCGGGCATTCCGGGACCACCCATGCCGGGTGCACCCATCATCGGCGCACCCATCATTGGCGCACCGGGTAGCCTCATGCCGGCGCCCATACCGCCCATGCCGGTCATTCCCGTCATGCCGGTGCCGCCCAGAGAAGCCATCAACTGCTGTACCAGCTGCTGCACCTGATTCATCAACGGCTCACGCAGGGTAGCCACCACACTGAATACGATACCCTGATTCTGCTGCTGGGTTCTACCCCCCAGCGTTCCGGCAGCTCCGGGCATACCGGGCAATCCCGCCGGTGCACCATAAGCACCCGGTGCTCCGTACGCTCCGTAGGGGGATGTCGGTGCACCAAAGCCACCACCCGTGCTGGCCGCTGTGGTGCCGCCAGCAGGGCTCCAGGAGATACTGACACCGGTGAACAGAGGACACTGAAGCATAATCTGCAGATAGCGCGCCATCTCGTCCAGATCGCGAGTTACCGCTTGCGCCTGCAGGGTCATGCCCTGCGCCACGCCCATGTTTCCATAGCGCACGGTATCAATGGTCCACCGACGCACCTCGCGATACAGCTTCGGATATTGCCTGTTATAGCGGAAGATCTCGTCCGCGAGCTGCGCACGGGTCAGCAGCGGGGCGACCATTGCCTTCGTATTTTGCGCTTCCTGCTCCGTCTGTTCCACCTGTCGGACAATGGCTTCCTGCTGCTGCAGCTCTTCTGCCTTTTGCGACTTCAGGTTCACCAGGCTCAGCTGCCAGGCAATCAGTCCCCCTGCCAGCGCAATCCACACCACCACAAACACGGCGAACCACGCCCGTTTTTTGCGCGGTTCGTAAATATTGGGTGGCAACAGGTTGAGTTTCAGCATGGTTTACTCCCCTCCGGATGCCTAATCAATCATGTCCCGGATTGCCAGGCCGATGGCTACCGTCATCAGCGGCGCCACCTCCTGCAGATAGGGCATACTGTACCGGCGTACCAGCGCCTCCTGGTGGGTCAGCGGGTCAGCCGTGCTGACCGGTATCCCCAGTTCCTGCGAGAGGAACTTATCCAGGTTCTTCATCCTTGCCGTGCCGCCGCACAGCACAATCTCATCGATACGAGCACCCTGCACTCGCCCACGGTAGAACTCCAGCGAACGGCGCACTTCTGCCAGAAAGTCTCCCAGAACGGGCGCGATGGCATCAAATACTTCGATGCGCAGGGGATCCGTCTCCTCCTGCTCCACAGGTGCTGGAGGTGCAGGCTCTGCGGGCTGTTCGGGCGTACCCGGCTGCTCCTCTTCCACGTCGAAAGTCGGCTCTTCATAGCCCGCCGAGAAATCCACCATGCCCGGCGCGGAAGGCTGGGAGAAATCGATCAGCCCTGTCGGCGCACCAAATTCGGTGCCATAAGTTGGAGCCGCCCCCGACGGACCGAGCCGTTCCAGAAGCACCGCGGCGTACTCTCGCTTCAGCTTTTCGGCGTGTGCAAACCGCTCGCGAGGGTCGGTGCCCTCCACGCGATACGCCAGCGAGTCCACAATCGCCTGCGTGAAGTGGTTACCCGCGATGGGAACGGTGCGAGGCAGGCGAAGTACACCGCCCGAGAACACGCCCATATCGGTGGCGGTCGCGCCGATGTTCAGCAGAACCACCGTCTTGTCGCGATACTTTTCGGGCTGAAGACCGATAACCGTGCGCGCGGTGGCTAACACCTGCACGTCGATAGCTACAGGATCCAGCTGCGCCGCGAACAGCGCTTTCACCACGGCGTCCACCACGTCCTGCTGCGCAGCCGCCAGCAAAACCTCCATGTTGGGGTCATTGGGGTCGGCATCAGGACGCTCGATCACGGCGTAGTCCGTTACCACATCCCCCTGCGCCGCGAACGGGATGTGACGCTCCACCTCCCACGCCATCGATTTGTCCAGCTCCGACGGGCTCATCTTGGGCATCTCGATCACGCGCACTACCAGTGCACTCTGCCCCGGGATAGAAGTGACTACCTGCTTGGTAGAGATGCCCGCCTGCGTGAGCAGCTGCCGTATCGCCTGACCGAGAGCCTGCGGGTCCTGGATATAACCGCTCTCGTCAATAACGCCCTCTGGTGTCGGAGCCACGCCAACCGCGCTAATCTGAACACCCTCTTTGCTGGGGCGTACCTCCGCCACCTTCATCAGGGTAGTGCCTACATCCAACCCCACAACGGGTCCAGTCGCTTTTCGGGCACGTGCCATTCCTGAATCTCCTCCTCCCCTGTTGACCCTATTGTAACAGGTCTGCAGGGGGCTGTCAACGGTTTCTCCCTTGATAAAATGCGACAGGGTCGCACCTTTTTCCTTTTTTCACCCTCTGTGGCGTCCTCTCCTGCTTGCGCGCTGTTTAGACGCACACACTGTTCTTTTCGTTACATCATGACACGCCAGTCTCCTGCTTTCTCATCGGCAAATCGGCAAGATATTTTTACGTGTTCGCCGCCTCTAAAGTGCCATCTCCCATCCATCATACGCGACTTCTATCCCGTGCGGATGACAGAAGGCTTCCAGCTCCTCCTGCAAGGGGCGGCCGTTGTGCGAAAAGTGGGTCACTGCCCAGCGCGTGTCGGCATGAGCTGTGCCCATCGCCAGCAGACGCTCTTTTAACTTCAGCACATCGCTCAGCCCCAGATGCGTATCATAGGGCGCTTCCAAGAAGGCTTTGGTGCATTCGGCTATCACCGCGTCCAGCCTCACCCCCGCCAGGTAGCGCCACGTCGCCTCGCGATACCAGCCCGTATCGCACATGTACAGCAGGGTCCTGCTTCCATCGGAAACGATGTAGTTGTAGCACCGCTCATCTGCCCGATGGTAAGCCAGCACCGGTATTACCGTATAATTGTCTATCTCATACGGCGCGAAGGGCTGTAATACCTTCACCTGAAGCCACTGGCGCATCTGCTCGGATATTTCGCCCAGCGTGCGCGCGAAATCTTCACTGCCGTATGCTGTCAGGGGCTGCTCGCGATACGCAAAGCCGGGCACCAGATAGCCCAGCTCATGGAGTGCAAGGTGGTCTTCGTGGGTGTGGGTAATCAGCAGATGCTGCAGGCGGGAAAGGTCCAGCCCGTAACTCAGCACATGATGCAGGGTATCCGGTGGCAGGTCGATTTTGAGTGTGTTATCGATGAAGATGGAGCTGCGTGTGCGCAGGTTCTTGCCACCGCGCTGTCGCGCGATGCGACACACTTCACAACCGCAGAACAGCCCCGGCACGCCCTCCGCCGCCGCTGTGCCTAAGAAGAGTACTTTCACCTGCCTCTGCTCAACCTCACTCCCGTTTTTTCGCCGATTCAACACGCAGGAGACGTATTCCTGCAGATATTGCGGTTTTGACGGTACTGGGCAGGAGTTCCTGTGTGCGCATCAGTAATTTATCGATATGAAGTATACCGACATGCTGGTTATCCTCAATCCGGCAGCAGGGAGAGGGCGGGCACGCCGCCAGCAGGCTGCGCTGTGCCATCTGCTAAACTATGTCGCGCTGCAGGTCGGATGCAGCTGGCAGATAGTGGAGACCACCAGGCAGGGCGAAGCCGCTACCCTTGCACGTCAGGCTGCTCATGATGGTATACCGGTAGTGGTCGCTGCGGGCGGCGATGGCACGCTTGGCGAAGTGGCTAACGGACTGGTCGGCACCCCTGCGAAACTGGGCATCCTGCCGCTGGGCACAGGCAACGACTTCGCCCGCTGCGTGGGAATCAGCGAAAATCTCTCGGTAGCGGTGGATAATCTCTTCACGGGCAAAGCGCACCCGGTTGACCTCGGGCGCGTGGGCGATAGATACTTTATCAATGTGGCAGGGTGTGGTTTCGATGCGGCGGTGGCACAGCGGGTCAACAGGGGCTTCCGATTCCTGCACGGTACCGCCGCCTACGTCGCCGCGGTCTATCAAACGCTGATGACCTTCAAACCGATGCAGATGCACATCACTGTGGACGATGAGGTGATTTCGGAGCGAACAATGCTCTGCACGGTGGCAAACAGCCAATCGTATGGCGGCGGAATGCGAATCGCCCCGATGGCACAGATAGATGATGGATGGCTGGACGTGTGTATTGTCAAAGCGGTCAGTAAAGTGGAGTTTGTACGCGTCTTCCCCCGAGTCTTCACCGGAATACACATCACGCATCCCTGCTTCGTGATGCTGAAGGCACGGCGGATACAGGTAGAAAGCAATCCACCTGTGCCCGTGCTCGTGGACGGCGACGTGCAGGGCACTACCCCCATTGAGTTTACCGTACATCCCTCTGCGTTACAGGTCATTCTGCCTGCCAAATAGTCCAACCCGAACATCCATTTTGGAGTGCTGAAGCTTGCTTCAGCATCTACACCTGTGACCTTAGACCACTGAAGCACGGCTTCAGCACTCCATATCTGTGTAACCTGCGACTTTCAGTCGCAAGGGCAGAATCGCCGCCGTCGGAAAACGATTGTCCCACCACAGTTGCATTTTTCTATTGTCTGTAGTAAAATGCTTGCATAGAGGGAACACGCTATCGCTCGCCGTTCGTAAAATACTATAGCCAGTAGAAAACAGGCGAGTTCAAATATAAGGAGGAACCCATGAAAACCACTGCTATCGCTCTGTTCGTGATGGTTGCGCTGTTTGCCGTAACGGTCGTGGCGCAGCCGAAGAAGCCCGCCGCACCGAAGGGGCTGACCTGTCCCGTTTCCGGTGAGGCAATCAAAGACCTCAAGAAAGCACCGAGCGTGCAGTACGAGGGGCGCACCATCTACTTCTGTTGCAAGAAGTGCGTGGGCGAATTCAAGAGCAACCCCGCCAAATACGCGCCCAAGCAGATGGTGCGTTGTCCGGTCTCCGGAGAAGTAGTCAAGGACCCGGGCAAAGCGCAGACCTCCGTGTATCAGGGCAAGGTGTACTACTTCTGCTGTGCAAAGTGCAAGCCGCAGTTCGACAAAGAACCGGCGAAGTTCGCGAAGCAGGAGGAAACGCCTACCAGCAACCAGCACGAAGAACACAACCATTCCCATTCTCACTGAGGAGTGACATGCGATGCGAACGCTCGCGCAGTTCATTCGGGCACACTGGTTGACCCTGCTGTTTATTGCCCTGCTGTTTGCAGGCACCAGCTACATCGTACGCACAAAGCGACCGCCCGGCGCGATGACCGTTATTGAAGCGCAGGCGATGGACATGAGCCAGACGGGCACCCCGGTGGGCGCAGCACCCGTTGCCACCGAGAAGGTCTCTCTCCAGCGGTTCGTGCCCACCGTCACCTACACAGGCTCGGTGGTGGCGTATAACGACACCGACATCGTGGCACGTGTGGAGGGCTGGGTGGTGGATATGCCGGTGTATCCGGGCGACAGGGTACAGCAGGGTCAGCTGCTGGCGCGTCTGGACACGCGCGAGCGTTCCGCCCGTCTGCAGGAGGCGCAGGCAGGCGCCGCGGCGGCACGCTATGACCGTGAAGCCGTGCTTCGGGAAATCGACCAAATGCGAGCCGAGCTGGAGGAGATGCAGAGCAAGCGCGATTCCGCACAGGCGATGGTCCAACGCGCACACCGCGAGCTGGACTCCGCCAGGCAGGAGCTGGAGATGGCACGTGCGGAACGCGAGGAGGTGCAGGCAGACATCTCCGCCGCGCAGGCGAACGCTGAATACTGGCAGGCTGAAGACGCCCGCGCCGAAAACCTGCTGAAGGCAGGGGCTATCTCCAGGGAGGAGCGCCAGCGCACGCAAGCCGAAGCCGCCAGAGCACTTGCGGAGCTGAACCAGGCGCGAATCCGCCTTGCCAAAGCGGAAGCCCGGGTGAAGCAGACGCAGGCAATGGTTGGCGCAGCGGAGGCACAGCTCGCTCAGGCGGAGCGCGAGGCACAGGCGATGCAGGCGGGTGTCCGGCGGGCATCCTCTGCCCTGCAATCGGCGCAGGCAAAGCTTCGCCGCGCGACGGCAATGCAGGAACAGGCAGAAGCCTCGCGCCGCGCCGAAGCCATCGTGACCAGTTACACGCAGATTACCGCGCCTGTGTCGGGTGTGATTACCGAGCGTCTCGTCAGCCCGGGCACACTGGTGATGCCGGGTACGGTGCTATTCAAACTGCGCACCATCGACCGTCTGCGCCTGCAGGCAAACGTCGCTGAAGCAGACATGCAGGGCATTCGCGAAGGAAACCCGGTCACGGTAACGGTCGCAGGCAATGCGAACCTCAAGATAAATGCCCGGGTGACCTCCATCTTCTACTCAGCGGACCCTCAAACCCGAACGGTCACGGTGGAGGCGGTGGTGAACAACCATCACGGGGAGCTGCTTCCCGGGCAGTACGTGGTGATGGAGATAGCGAAAGGCACACCGAGGCAAGCCATCACCGTGCCTCTCTCCGCCATTCGGCGCGACGTGGAGGGCAAGCCGTTCGTGTGGGTGGTAGTGGCAGGTCAACAGCAGGGCAAAACCATCTACACCTGCGTGATGCACCCCGAAGTACAATCCGACAAACCCGGTAAGTGCCCCAAATGTGGAATGGACCTGGTTCCCAAACAGCGAGGGGGCAAGCAGGTGGCACATCGGATGGACGTGACGCTGGGCGACAGCGACGGGCGCCGTGTGGAGGTGCGCTCAGGACTGCGCGAGGGCGATGAGGTTATCGTGCGCGGCAACGAGTACCTGAAGGAGGGCGACCCGGTGGCGCCGGTGGAATGGGGCATCGCTGGACCGAAGGAACTGCCTCAACCCTCGGGCGAGATGCCTTCAATGCCCGGCATGGAACATGGAACTCATACCCAACCTGCACCATCCGATACACACCAGCACGAAGAGCATACCGATACGCCAGCGGACAAGGCGGTGTATACCTGCCCGATGCACCCCGAGGTGCGTTCGGATAAACCGGGCGACTGTCCCGAGTGCGGTATGAAGCTGGAAAAGGCTGAGGGAGGGCACCAGCACTGATGCCAGAAGGTGAGGAGCAAACCAACCGTCCGCGTCTTATAGGGCGTGTTGCTGGAGGCGGGTTCAACATCTCGCAATGGTCTGTGGACCATCCTTACCTTATCATCGCCTTTTACACCGCGATGGTGATACTGGCGGTGGTGGCAATCGGCTTCTACATGCCGCGCCGGTTCATGCCCTACGTGGAAAGCCCGATGATTGGCATCGTCTCCATGATGCCCGGACTCAGCGCGGAAGAGATGGAGACCTACATCTCCAAGCCGATAGAGGAGCGCTTGATCAACATCCCGGGCGTGCGTTACATCCGTTCCACCTCACAGGAGGGATTTAGCATCGTCTCGTTAGAGTTTCCGTACGGCACCAACATGGACAAAAAACTGGTAGAGGTGCAGGCGCTGCTGAACGTCATTCAGGCAGACCTGCCCATGACGGGTGCCAACCTGAAGCCGTCCTGGGTGCTGAAGATAGACCCGCTGAACCTGCCCGTGCTTTCGCTGGCGCTGACTGGCGACCAGCGCTGGGACATGAAACGCCTGCGCGAACTGGCAGACAACGAAATCTCCAACAGGCTAAAAGCCGTCAGTCCCGATATCTTCACCGTTCAGCCGTTTGGCGGATACCGCCGACAGATTCAGGTGATTGTAGACCGACAGAAGCTCGCCGCATATGGGCTGTCTATCCTGGACATTCGGGATGCTATTGATAAGAACAACGTCGCCAAACCGGCAGGCGTGCTGACCGCGGGTGATAACGAAGAGATTGTGCGTGTGGACACGCTGGGGCGCGATGCTGAAACCATCGCGAACTATCCCATCGGCAGCGTGAATGGACGAATCGTTTATGTTAAGGACGTCGCCCGCGTCGAGGACACCTATTACGAGCCGCGCAGCGGCTACCACCATTATTACCGTGAGGGAAACGAAGTCCGAGTAGACGAAGCGATTGAAATCAGCGTCCTGCAGAGTCCTGAAGCCTCCTCGCCGCGCGTTATCCGGGCAGTGATGGAAGAGGTCAGGCGATTGGAGCGCGATTACCCCGGCATTAAGTTCCGCGTCGCCTACGACAACAGCGCGTTTGTCGGCATCCTCATGCGCAACATGTTTACCGAGCTGGGGCTGGCAATCTTGCTCACCGGTATCGTGGTGCTCCTCTTTCTGGGGAACTGGCGTGGGACGCTGATTGCCATGACGGCTATCCCCATCTCCATGGCAATGGCGATCTTAGCGCTTATCCCCATGGGCATGACCCTCAACTCCAGCACGCTTATCGGACTCCTGCTATCCATCGGGCGACTGGTGGACGACGCCATCATTGACGTGCACGCGGTAGAGCGTCACCTGCGCATGGGCAAGGACCCCAAAACCGCCGCGGTGGACGGCATTACCGAAGTGCGTCTGGCAGTCGCGGCGTCTACCCTGATGCTGGTGCTGGCGCTCAGTCCTCTGCTATTTTGCGGCGGCATCGTGGAGCTGATGTTTGTGGGGCTGGTGTGGCCCATCATCTTCGGACTGCTGGCTTCGTTCCTGGTATCACTGACCCTGACCGCGCTCATGGCGGCGCACCTGCTCAAACCACACGATGACCCCGCCTCCGTGCGCGAGCGCAACAGCTGGTTCTATCGGATAGCGCTGGCGCCCTTCCAGCGCGGACTGGACCGAATGGAAGACGGTTATGCCCGCCTGATTCGCTGGATGCTGAAGAACCGCTTCGCCAACATGGCGCGTATCTTCTCCACGATTATCATCGGTTTCGGCTTCTACTACTTCATCGGCTCCGAGATGATGCCCCTGGCGGATGTAGGACAGGCATACCTTGTTCTGGAGATGGAACCAGACGCCTCTTATGCTGCCACCGAACGCGCCGTTCGCCAGATAGAAGCCATCATGGCGAAATACCCTGAAATCCAGCACGCTTCTATTGAGATTGGCTCCGAGGGCGGACCGGGCTATACCTCTGGCGCCTACTATACCGGCTACAACATGAGCTTCACCAACGGCGCCATGGCGATGCTTACCTTCACCGATAAAGATACCCGCAAGCGCGATGTGTGGACCATCATGGACGGTATCGTGGCGGAAGCAACGGCAACGATACCCGGCATCCGCCGACTGCAGATTAAGGAGATGGGTTCCGACGTGATGGCATCCTCTGCCGCGCCCATCCAGCTGCTGGTGTATGGACCCGACCTCAAGATTGTCTCCATGCTTGCCGAACAGGTCGCCGAGATTGCACGCACCCAGGTCCCCGACATCTATCAGGTGGCGACCTCGTGGTCAATGTCCAAACCCACCTATGAGCTGAAGATAGATACCCGTCGTGCCCGCGAACTGGGCTTGACCCCTGCCGAAATCGCCGACCAGGCTTACTATGCGCTCAAGGGCGGTTACACCAACGAGTTCTTCCGCATGGAGAACCGACGACAGTCCACCATCCTGGTGCGTTACGAGCAGACCGACCGCCTCAGCCCCGAAGACATCGGGCTGTTAACGCTGACCACGCCGGACGGCAAACAGGTTCCCCTCAAGTCGGTGGCGCGGATAGAATACCGCGAGTCCCCCACCCTGATTGAGCACGACAACTTCCGGCGCGTGGTCAGCGTCATGGGCTACTACCGCAAGGCAGACTACCGACCGCCATGGAAATCGCCCGATGAGCCGCACCAGCCTAACCGTCCCTCTATGGACGTGGCGATGGACGTGATGATGCGGGCGCAGATGCAGTTGAACTGGCCGCCCGGCTACGGCATCGAAGTGCGCGGCGACATGACACAGATGATGGACAGCTTCCGAAGGCTCCTGCAGGGATTGCAGTTCGCGGTCATCTTCATCTTTCTGGTGCTGGTGGCGCAGTTCCGCGGGTTCATTCAGCCCGCACAGATGATTTTCTCCCTGCCTCTGGAGCTATCAGGTGTGTTCATCGCGCTGTGGCTGGCTGGGCAGGCGTTCAGCACGGTCTCCATCATGGCGGTCATCGTGTTGACCGGTATGGACATCACCACCGCCATTCTGCTGATTGACCTCATCATGCGCTACCGCGAACAGGGCGTGCCGCGCAATCAGGCGGTGATAGAGGCATGTCCCCAGCGACTGCGCCCCATCCTGATGACCTCTATCACCACCATCGTTGCCATGACGCCTGTCGCCTTCTTCCCGCGCACCGGTATGGACGCCTATCAGCCGCTGGGCACAGTGGTTATCGGAGGGTTGATAGTGGGCACGGTGCTGAGCCTGCTGGATATACCCATCATGCACACGCTGGTAGACGATGTGGTGCGCTGGTGGCAGGTCAAGGTGTTGCGCCGCGACCCGGCTACCCTGCCCCCGGTGGAGTGAAAAATGTGGACACGATTCAAACCTCGCTTTGGATACGGCACACTGATTGCGCTGATAGCAGCTGGTCTGCTGTGGTGGAGCGGCGCACTGAGACCGCCCCAGCCCGCTACCGACCTGCGCGTGGTGTACGAAGCCGACAGCACCGGCAAACTGCGCCGAATCGAACCCTCCCCCTCTCCCCTGCCCACCCCACCGACGGCAAAGGAGCCACGCCTCCTTCTGCAGTTTGCGGATGTCCTGCAGTTAACCCCGCCACAGCGCACCCAGATTGAGCGCATCTCAGCCGACTGGGAGCAGGAACAGGCAGAGTGGCTTCAGCAGTTGCGCGAGGAGCAACAGCGCGTGGAAAGCCAGATGGGCTCCCGAAAGGGAGAAGCGGTTCCCTACACCGCCCTGCGCCAGAGCCTGCAGAGGTATTCGGAGCTATCGCAAGCCTACGCGCAGGCACGCACCATCGCCTGGGAAAGAGCGGTTTCTGTGCTATCCGCACGACAGAGGGAGGAGGCGGAGAAGATTCTCGACAAGCGGTGAGGGGGGTCGTTTACCAAGCCTCTGCTATACACGCCAGTACCGCCTCCGGGTTTCTTAGCAGATCCTCGTTGCGAAACCGCAACACCCGGTATCCCTGCGCTTCCAGGTCAGCAAACCGCATAGCATCGTATACCTGTTGTTCGGAGGTGGAATGCACATCGCCCTCCAGTTCCACAATCAAACGACGTTCGTGGCAATAAAAATCCACAATATAGCGTCCAATAGCGTGCTGGCGTCGGAACTTCAGACCGTTCAAACGACGCGCCCGCAAACATTCCCAGAGGAACTGCTCAGCAGGCGTAGGCTGGTGGCGAAAGTCTCTGCATAACTGCAGGATATAATCCGGCAACCGCCAGACAGGGCGATTTTCCGCGTCCATGCCGTGATAACAGGTAGTCTCGATTCGGTGAACAGACATCGTTATTCATTCTACGCAGTACTAACGCCCAGCATTTCTAGCCCTCATCCCCCGTCCCCTTCTCCCACGAGGAGAAGGGGAGACTCCCCTCGCCCTGTGGGAGAGGGGCTGGGGGTGAGGGCTTCTTACCCTCCAACCACCGCTGGCTCCCCCTTCTTCCGCGAGGGGCGTTTGCGCTCTTTGCTGTCGCGCGGAGGAGCCAGCGCCTCCTTCAACACCTCGTCTGCCGTCTCCACAAATACAAAGCGCATCTGGTCGCGCACTGCCTGTGGCACGTCCTCTATCAGGTCTTTCTTGTTGCGAGCAGGCAAAATGACGGTCTCAATGCCCGCGCGGTGCGCCGCCAGCACCTTCTCCTTAATTCCACCCACCGGCAGGACGCGCCCCGACAGGGTAACCTCGCCCGTCATCGCCACGCGGGGATTCACACAGCGACCGGTAAGCAACGACGCCAGCGCGGTGAGCATGGTAATCCCTGCGGATGGACCATCTTTGGGGATTGCGCCCGCAGGAACGTGGATATGCACATCGTGCTTCTCGAAAAAGTTCGGGTCGATGCCCAGATCTGTGGCGTGACTGCGGATGTAGCTCAGCGCGGTCTGCGCCGATTCGCGCATGACGTCGCCCAGCTGCCCGGTCAACAACAGCCCTTTGCCGCCCGGCATCAGCGTCGCCTCGACGAACACGATGTCGCCGCCAACGGGCGTCCACACCAGCCCGACCGCCACGCCCGGCTGGGAGGTGCGTTCCGAAATCTCTTCGAACTCAAAGCGCGGCGCCCCGAGGAACTCTTCCACCTTCGCCGCGTCCACCACAACCTTTTCGGTCTCGCCCTCGGCGAACCGGCGTGCTACCTTGCGACACACGGAGGCTATCTCCCGTTCCAGATTGCGCACGCCCGCCTCGCGCGTGTAGCCGCGGATGATAGCGCGAATGCCCTCGTCCGTCCACTGGATATGCTCCTGCTCGTTCAGCCCGTGCTCCTCCATCTGGCGAGGGATCAGGTGGCGCTTGGCAATCTCCACCTTTTCGTCCTCGGTGTAGCCCGGGATTTCAATCACCTCCATGCGGTCGCGCAGAGGCGGCAGGATGGTGTCCAGCACGTTGGCGGTGGTGATGAACAGCACCTTCGACAGGTCAAAAGGCACGTCCAGATAGTGGTCGCGGAACTGGCTGTTCTGCTCGGGGTCCAGCGCCTCCAGCAGAGCCGCAGAGGGGTCGCCGCGGAAGTCCGCACCGACTTTATCAATCTCGTCCAGCATGAACACCGGGTTGTTGGAACCGGCGCGGCGGATGCCCTGAATAATCTGCCCGGGCAGGGCGCCGATGTAGGTGCGACGATGCCCCCGAATCTCCGCCTCATCCCGGATGCCACCCAGCGAGATACGCACGAACTTCCTGCCCAGCGCACGGGCGATAGAACGTCCCAGACTGGTTTTGCCCACGCCGGGCGGTCCTACCAGACACAGGATGGGCTGGCGCATGGTTCCTTCTGGCTTGAACTTGCGCACCGCCAGATATTCCAAAATGCGCTCCTTCACCTTTTCAAGCCCGTAGTGATCTTCGTCCAGAACCTGCCTCACCTGCGCGATGTCCAGATTATCCTCGGTGGAGATGCTCCACGGCAGGGCCACCATCGTCTCGATGTAGGTGCGCGCCACCGTGTACTCCGGCGACGCCGAAGGGATGCGAGAAAGCCTGTCCAGCTCGCGCAGAGCTTCCTTTTCCGCTTCGGGCGGCATTTTGGCTTCGGCAATTTTCTGGCGCAGTTCCTCAATCTGCGCGGCGTTCTCGTCCATCTCGCCCAGCTCGCGCTGGATGGCTTTCAACTGCTCGCGCAGGTAGTACTCACGCTGGGTTTTGCTGAGCTCGGAATGCACCTGCGACTGCAGTTTGCTTCCCAGCTCCAGCACTTCGGCTTCGCGAGCAAGCATCTGCAACAGCAGGCGCATGCGCTCCTTGAGGTCAAAGGTCTCCAGCACCTTCTGCTTGTCGGCGATGGAGAGAGGCAGGTGCGCCGCCACCAGGTCGGTCAGCACGTGAGGCTCGGTGACGTTCAGGGCGATGCCTTCCAGCTCGTCGGGTAGGTTGGGCGAAAGCTGCACCACCTTCTGGAACAGCGAGGCGATGTTACGCCTCAGCGCCTCAATCTCCAGACTGTCTTCTTCACTAATCTGGGTAGGCTCAGAGACTACTCGCACGCGAACGCGCAGATAGGGCTGAGTCTGCACCGCCTCCAGAATCTCAATTCGGCTGATTCCCTGAGCGATGAGGCGAATGCCATCGGGCATCTTGCCCATCATGCGGATGACCACCGCAGTGCCCACGCGGTACACATCGTCCATCGTCGGGTTTTCGACAGTGGGGTCCTTCATCGCCACCACGCCGATAATGCGGTTGCCTCCCACCACCGAGTCGTCAATCAGCTTGATGGAGCTCTCCCGTCCCACCGCGATAGGCACAATCAGCACCGGGAAGACAACAGTATCTCGCAGGGGCAAAAGGTTCAATATCTCCGGAATCTCCATGCGCAGGTCCCTTTCACCATCACTGCTCGTCCTGACCGGGGAGCCTTCGTCCGACGTTTCGGGGCGAGCAAGAAAGACGTCCTGTGCCTGTAAACCGTATGAGTGCTGTGCGGGTACTTCCGGTTGTTGCCCGTACCCGGGCGTCAGCTCGATCTGCGTTGTCATCGAGGTACCTCCTCGCTCTCGCTATTTGCTCTCAGCCTCATCCTCCACAATAGGGATGCGCCGCGTGACGGGAGCCTCTTCCTGCACCCGTTTGGGAATGCGCACCGTTAACACCCCGTTGCGATAGGTCGCAGAGATGTTGTCGCGGTCGATAGCGATGTCCGGCGGCAGTGCAACGTGACGTTCAAACGGACCGTAGTAGATTTCCAGCTGGTAACAGCGGACGCGGGCACGTCGTTCCTCCTCGTCCTCGGCGCGAACCCCTGAAATCACCAGTATCCTGTCGTCCGCCGATAGGGAGACGTTGATTTTTTCGGGCTGCACGCCCGCGATTTCCGCTTTCACCACCAGCGCCTGTTCGGTCTCGCACACGTCGACAGGGGGCTGCCAGAACCGCTCTGTCGAGCCCAGCGGACCGAACACGCTGAGCAGTGCCTCATCCGATAGCCTTTGCATTTCCATCTCCATCTGTCGCAAGATATCGCGATAGTTCCGAAACACCGCCTATCCTCCCTTACCGCTGTGTTGTTTCGCCTGATTCAGGTGACGACGAACCCGTTCCAGACTGCGTTGAACGTCAGGACTGTTCGCATTTTTCGTCAGCATCTGTTTCCAGTGCTGTTCCGCCTCTTCCCACCTGTCCAGTCGTTCCAGGCAGAAGCCTATCATTCGCTGGATATGAAAATCATCCGGCTGAAGCTTTTCCGACCGCTTCAGCCAGTCCAGCGCGGATTCCCACTGCCGGTTCACAAAGTAAACCTCGGCAATCCGATAGCAGTAACGCGCCTCATTCTGCGGGTCTTCCTCAATACCCCGCTTATACTCTGCGATGGCGGCGTCCAGTCCTCTATGCTGTTCATACATCGCCGCCAGCCCCTCGCGCGCCTCCACAAAATGGGGGTCGTACTTCACCGCGTTCCGCATGTGCCGCATCGCGCCTTCGAAATCCCCCTCATGGTGTGCCCGCTCGCTCAGGGCGAACTCGCTGTCGGCACGCGCCTTCGCACTGCGGAGAAAACCTGCATCCCGAAGCCACCACGCTCCACCGACAACCACAAGCCCCAGCAGTGCGATGAACCAAACACGCCTCCTGGCGCTATCCATTTCCTCGTAGCCCTCCCTTCCCGGCTGACTGGAGGCGCGCTGCTAAATCTCCATTACTACAGGAATAACCACCGGACGGCGTTTCAAACGCTGTTTCACCGCCCGGGTGACTGCACTGCGCACATCTGCACGCACCGCGTCCCAGTCGGTCACTTCGGATATATCCAGCTCCTCCAGCTCCGCAAGCACCTGCTGGCGCAGATACTCGGCAAACTGCGGTTCCTCCTCCTCGCTGACCGCCAGCCCGCGAATGGTCACATCAGGACCCGCCAGTATCTCGCCTGTCTCTTTGTCAATGCTGACCACCACAAGCACCAGCCCATCCTGCGCCAGGTGCCTGCGGTCGCGCAGAACCACGTCGCTGATGCCGCTGTTGCCCCCACTATCCACCAGCACCCTGCCCACCGGAACCTTCTCACCGAACTTCGCGCCATTCGGGTGCAGATAAAGGGTATCTCCCAGGTCCATCAGGAAGATATTCTCGGCGGGGATGTTCATCTCCCGTGCCATCCGTGCATATTGTACCGCCATTCGCGGCTCACCGTGCATGGGGATAACATACTTCGGGCGCACCAGCGCCAGCATCATCTTCAGCTCTTCCTGACAGGCGTGCCCGGATACGTGCACGGGTTGCATCGGCGGGTAGATAACGTGTGCTCCCTTGCGTATCAGTCGGTTAACGGTACGCCATACCAGGCTCTCGTTGCCCGGGATGGGCGTAGCGGAGAGGATAACGGTATCCCCGGGCTCTATCTGCACCGCCTTGTACTCGTCGCGTGAGATGCGGGTCAGTGCAGACAGAGGCTCGCCCTGCGCCCCCGTCGCCAGTATCACCAGTTCGCGCCCTTCGTACTGCCCTATCTGGTCGGTGCGAATTAACGTATCGGGCGGAAGCCACACGTAGCCCAGCTGGATGGCAATCTCCAGGTTCTGCTGCATACTGCGCCCCAGCACCGCCACCTTCTTGCCGTAGCGGGCGGCGGTATCCAGCACCTGCTGCATCCGGTGGATATTGGAGGCGAACATGGTGACGATGATGCGCCCGGGCGCCTCGCTGAAGATGCGGTCATACGCCGCGCCTACCACTCGCTCGGAAGGCGTGACGCCGGGCTTCTCAGCGTTCGTGCTGTCCGACACCAGCGCAAGCACGCCCTCCTCGCCCAGCTGCCCGAACCGCGCCGCATCGAACCGCCACTCGTCTATCGGTGTATGGTCTATCTTGAAGTCGCTCACGAACACCACGCGCCCGATGGGCGTTTCAATGTTCAGCGCAACGGTTTCGGGGATGCTGTGCGTGACGCGTACCGGCTCCACATAGAAGGGACCTATCGGAATGCGGTCGCCCGGCGCATACTCGCGCAGGTCCAGCTGTGACAGGGGCAGACGTTCGCTCAGTTTGGCGCGCACCAGCCCCATTGTCAGGCGCGTGCCCCACACCGGCACGTTGATTTCGGATAGCACGTAAGGCAGTGCGCCCACATGGTCCTCGTGTCCGTGCGTGAGCACAATTCCGCGTACGCGGTCGGCGTTCTGGCGCAGGTAGGTGATGTCGGGAATGACGATATCCACGCCGTACACGTCGTCGAACGGAAACGCCAGCCCGCAATCCACCACCAGTATCTCCCCACCGAACTGCACCACGGTGAGGTTCTTGCCGATTTCGCCGGTGCCGCCCAGCGGAATCAGCGCAATGCTCTCTTCTACAGGAAATGTCTCCTCGTTCACTGCAGTAACCCGTAATCTCTCAGCGCTTTACGAATGATTTCCTTCTCTCTGTCGTTCGCCTCCACCAGCGGCAGGCGCACACCGCCCACGTTCGCTCCCAGCATGTTCAGCGCGGCCTTCACCGGCACGGGATTCGTGGTGCAGAACAGCGCTTTGAATAGCGGAAGCATACGGTGGTGCAGTTTGGCGGCTTCCTGCACCTGTCCCGCGAAGAACGCCTCGCACATCCGGCGAATGTCGCGCCCCACCAGATGCGAAGCCACGCTCACCACGCCCACGCCGCCAACCGCCAGCAGTGGCAGGGTCAGCGAATCATCTCCGCTATACACCAGAAAGCCTTCCGGTGCGCCCGCGCAGATTTCGGACATCTGGTTGAGGTTGCCGCTGGCTTCCTTTACCGCCACAATGTTGTTGATCTCCGCCAGCCGCAGAAGGGTGGCAGGCTCCACGTTCACCCCGGTGCGCCCCGGAATGTTGTAAATCATCACGGGCAGGTCCACCGCATGAGCGATGGTCTTAAAATGCTGATACAGTCCCTCCTGGGACGGGCGATTGTAGTACGGCGCGACCAGCAGTAAGCCGTCCACTCCCGCACGCTCCGCCTCCTGGCTCAGCTTCACCGACTCGGCGGTATCGTAGGTGCTCGTGCCCGCCAGCACCGCCGCCCGATTGCCAACGGCGTTTTTGACCTCGCGGAACAGCGTCACCTTCTCTTCGTGCGTGAGTGTGGGCGACTCGCCCGTGGTGCCGCTGACCACCAGCCCGGTGGAACCTGTCTGCACCAGCAGTTCCGCCAGCGCCTGCGCAGCGTCGTAGTTCACCTCCAGATTCTCATTGAACGGTGTGACCATCGCGGTCACCACCGGTCCCCAGTTCACCTGCATCGCTACCTCCATTCATATCCAGTTCATCCCTCGCTCAGGAGGGTTGGGATTTCACAGCCAGCCTCTCTGAATCATCCCCTCTGCGATTTGCACGGCGTTTAGCGCGGCGCCTTTCAGCAGCTGGTCCCCGCTGACGAACAGGTCCAGCGCCATCGGATTGGACACATCCTCGCGGATGCGCCCCACCAGCACTTCCTCGCGCTCGCTCGCCTCGATGGGCATCGGGAAGTGGTTGCGCTCGCGGTCGTCCACCACCCGCACACCCGGAAACGCCTGCAGAGCCTGTCGCGCCTCCTCCACGCTGGGGCGACGCTCGGCAAACTCAATATTGATGCTCTCGGAGTGTGCCCGCAACACCGGCACGCGCACGCAGGTCGCAGTTATCGCCAGCTCCGGCTCGTGCAGGATTTTTCGGCTTTCGTGTATCATCTTCCACTCCTCTTCGTTGTAGCCCCACTCGTTAATCGCCGAGTTGTGGCTGAAGAGGTTGAAGGCAATCTGGTGAGGAAGCACGCGCGGCGTGACCTCTTTGCCCTCCAGCACCGCCGCCGTCTGGTCAATCAGCTCCTGCATCGCCTGTGCGCCCGCACCGCTGGCGGACTGATAGGTGCTGACCACGATGCGCCGCACCCTGCTCAGCCGATGCAAAGGCGCCACCGCCATCAGCATGATGATGGTGGAACAGTTCGGATTGGCGATGATGCCCCTGTGCTCGCGGGCGTCCTCCAGGTTAATCTCAGGCACCACCAGCGGCACCTGCGGGTCCATACGGAAGGCAGAGGAGTTGTCAATCACTACCGCGCCCGCTTTCACCGCCGCCGGAGCAAACTGCCGACTGCGCGACGCTCCCGCCGAGAAGAAGGCAATCTGCACGCCCTCAAACGAATCCTCCGTCAATCGCTGAACGGTTATCTCCTCACCGCGGAAGCGCAGCTTTTTGCCTTCGGAACGCTCGCTTGCCAGCAGGCGCAGAGAGGCTATCGGAAAAGCGTGTGCTTCCAGAACGCGCAGGAACTCCGTGCCTACTGCACCGGTCGCCCCTGCGATAGCGACATGATATCCTGAACCCATAGACTGCTCTACCTCAAACGCGGGATATTTTCTTATAGTTTACTCGCAATTGGCGCAGGGGTCAATGTATTTTGCGGATACTTTGGGCAAGGATGGAGGACGAACCTCCCGGTGAGCCGACCCCTCTCCCGTTGTCCAGCAGGGCTTTTCAGGGCCAGTAGTGGTCGTAGAACAGCGTATCGTAGAGCAGTTTACCCAGCGCCACCACGATACCAAACGTCACCAGAGCCTGTCGGTAACCCAGAACGCTGGCAGGCAACAGGGGCAGGGGGATATACAGCAAAATCCCCCCTATGACGAGGGTCCACACAACGCCTCGCATCAGATAACGCCAGCGCCCTGTACGGGTCATGGATTACCTCAAGCGCGAATGATTTCGCGTTTCACTTCTTCGTCCGCGAGGTCGACAAACTCGTCCGCCTGCCGGCGCAGTTCATCGGCAATCATCGGTGAGAGCGTGCGGATAGTGCTGACCACCACCACGCGCACGCCTTTCATCTGTACCGCTTCCACCAGCCGCCGGAAGTCGCCATCCCCGCTGAACAGCACCGCACGGTCGATATAGTCCGCCAGCAGGAGCATATCAATGGCGAGTTCGATATCCATATTGCCTTTAATCTCGTACTGCGCGGTGGCGGGATTATAGTACCGCTTCTGCGGTTTGGTAACCACCGTGTAGCCGTTGTAATCCAGGTAGTCCAAAAAGCTCAGCATCGGGTCGAACTCGCCTTCCCGACGCGACGCATAGTAGAATGCGCGCAGTAACCTGCCGCCTCGCGAGAAGTAACGCAACAGTTTCCCGAAATCCACATCCCAGCCCAGCTGCTGCATGGTGTAGGTCAGGTTGGGACCGTCAATGAATATCGCAATTCTCTCCACAGGGCGCACCTCCTCTCGCCCGGAAACGACTCGCTCTGCACGCCTCCAGGCGTGCACCAGTCCGCTCGTGCCTTTCTCGTGCGGACGGACAGCTCGCTTGCCTCCAGAAATGTCTTCACCGTTCACATACCATGCCCCATTATGCCGTCACCATCTCCTCCTCTTCGTCTTCGTCGGTTGCCGCCGGGAGCGTCTTCAGAATCTCCTCGGCGATCAGCCGCTCGGTCACCGGCTCGTCGCCCACGATTTTGCCGTCGCGGAAGCGCACGATACGCTTCGCATGGCGAGCAATGTCCCACTCGTGCGTGACCAGCACAATCACCTTGCCCTCATCGTTCAGCTTCTGGAAAATGGCCATAATCTCTTCGCCGCGGCGGCTGTCCAGGTTGCCTGTTGGCTCGTCTGCCAGGATGACCGCCGGGTCATTCACCAGCGCACGGGCAATCGCCACACGCTGTTGCTCGCCACCCGACAGTTCGTTCGGGCGCGAGTTGATACGATGCCCCAGCCCAACCGCCTCCAGCGCCTGTTTGGCGCGTTCGTGGCGGTCGCGAAACCGCCCATTATACAGCAGGGGCAGTTCCACATTGCGCAGGGCGGTGGTCCGTGGCAACAGGTTGAACTGTTGGAACACGAACCCAATTTTGCGGTTGCGTATCTCCGCCAGCTGGTTGTCGTTGAGCCGGGCAACCTCAATGCCGTCCAGACGATACGAACCGTGCGTCGGGCGGTCCAGACATCCGATGATGTTCATAAAGGTGGACTTACCCGACCCCGACGGTCCCATAATCGCCACGAACTCGCCCGGGTAGACCTTCAGGGACACCCCGCGCAGAGCGTGCACGTGGGTCTTGCCCAGAATGTACGTCTTGTGTACGTCTTGAACCTCAATAACCGGTGTCATTCGCACTCTTCCTCCAGTTGCTGCATAAGATGGCGAAGGGGCGGTATCATTTTGCGATACTCCACCAGAAACGCATCGTGCCCGTAGGCGGAATCCATCTCGAAATACTCCGAACGCTTGCCCAATCGTTTCAACATCTCGTGGATTTCGCGCATCACATAGGGCGGGAACAGAATGTCGGAGCGTATCGAGATGAGCAGAACACGCGCCTGAATGCGGCTGAGAGCCTCCTCCAGACTGGCATAGCCGCGGCTGATGTCGTGCAGGTCCATCGCCTTGGTCAGGTAGAGATAGCTGTTCGCGTCGAAATCGCGCTTGAGCAGCTTCTCCCCCTCCTCGTGCAGGTAGCGCTCTACGTCAAAGCGGGCATGTAAGTCATGCTCCAGCGCGCTCTCCTCGCTGGCAGGCTTGCGCCCGAACACTTGCTGCATAATCTCGTCGGAAAGATAGGTGATGGTTCCTATCATCCGCGCGAGCGCAAGCCCCTGACGCGGGGACTGCCCATCCTCGTAATACTCCCCCTTGCGCCAGTTGGGGTCGAGCATAATCGCTCGCCTGCCCACCTCGTTGAAGGCGATAGCCTGAGCCGACAGACGCGCGCTGCAGGCGATAGGCGCCACCGCGTCCATGAAATCAGGATACATCACCGCCCACTCCAGCGCTTGCATCCCGCCCATCGAGCCGCCGGTCACCAGTTTGAGCCGACGCACGCCCAGATGGTCCAGCAACACCTTCTGCACGCGCACCATGTCGCGGATGGTCACTATCGGAAAGCGCAGACCGTAGGGCTTGCCCGTGCGCGGGTCGATGGACGCCGGACCGGTGCTCCCCCGACAGCTTCCCAGCACGTTCGGCGCGATGACGCAGTACTTCTCGGTGTCGAACACCTTGCCCGGACCGATAAGCCCGTCCCAGTAGCCGACCGTGCGGTTGTAGGGAGCGTATTTGCCCGCTGCGTGCGAGCTGCCCGTTAGCCCATGAAGCACCAGAATCGCGTTGTCGCGCGCGGCGTTCAGCTCGCCGTACACCTCGTAGGCTACGTCCACGCGCGGCAGGGTCTGGCGGTTTTCCAGAATGAACGGCTCCTCGGGTGAAGCGAAGGTGAAGAAGTGCTTCACAATGTTTTCGCCCACCGAGGCAACCGCTTCATCCTCCTCCACCGGCAACAGGTACGCTGCGGACTCGGTGCTCATCCTACCACCCACTCTTCGGCGCCGTTGACCCCGATGGTGCTGACTGTAATGCCCTGTTCTTTCAGAAACTCGATGGCACGATGCAGTTGTGCCGACGAGCCGGTGAGCTCCAGGAACACGAAGCCGCCGATGTGCGGGTCGATGTTCGCCCGGCGGATGTTGGGTATCAGGTCAAAGTCCTTGACCAGCCGGTATACGATGGGTTCTTTCACCCGCTCCAGAGGAAAGTTGAGCTGGACGCGGATGGTCTCTACCGCCTCTTTTTCTTCCACAGGCATCGACGAACCGCCCTCCTTCACCATGTAAGACGCAGCAACCGTGCCTGCAGTTGCTCCCATTTGCGCCGAGCCCGGTCGCTGGTACCGTATTCAGTGTACCCCAATTTGCCAGTAGTTGCCATTGGTAACCGATTTGGATGCCAGCCAGCGGGGCAGTGATACAGCAGGATTTGGCATCGCACCTCCATAATTACTTTTAACGAGGGCAGTGGTATAATGGCGGTGTCAATCCATTCGGGAAAGGAGGACGCTGGGATGCGAGTTCGCATCGTGCTTGCCGTTTCGCTGTTGCTCGCCCTTGTTGCCGGGGCACATGCGCAGTTAACGGTGAGCGCAGAGGCAGTAAACAACGCCACAGTACAGCCTGCCGGACCGCGCACAGGCAGTGCAGGCAAAAACTTCTTCAACATCGAAGGCAACAACAACGGACAGTTCGCCAGCTTCGGTGTGGCAGATTTCAACGCCAGTAACTTCGGGTTGACCCTGCCTGTGGCGGACATCACAGGCATCCGTCTGATACTTACCGAAGACCGTGCTGCGTTCAGCGCGGCGGGCGGTATCAACATCTGGCTGACGAAGGACACAACCACCAGCATTGACCCTGGCACTCCCCCGCCGCTGAAATGGAACGCAACCGACCTGCCCAACGGACTGGGGGCGCAACTGCAACCCCGCTACTACCTGGGTTCGGGAATCTACACGCCAACGGCGGATGGAACCATCTTCGAGCACACCCTGTCGTTGACTCCAGAAGCGAAGAGCTACCTGATCAGCCAGCTGAACAGCGGTGGCACTATCCGTATAGTGGTCTCACCCGCCGATGATGCCGTGGCAGCAACCTATGCCGGCTACTCACACAGCAGTTTGGCGGGACCGACCCTGACGCTGGACCTTGTGCCCGTGCCCGAACCCGCCTCGATTACCGCGCTGGCAATCGGGGTAGCAGGCATCCTGTGGCGACGGCGGAGAACTGCTTAGCACTGCTCAGGTCTGGGGTACGCCAGTACCCCAGACCTCTACTCACCCTTCTGCTCAGAAGAGGAACCCGATTCGGCAGCGACCTTTTCCAGTGATTTGGCAGGGGCAACCCCTAACGCGGCGAAATACATCTGCACCCCTTTATTCGCAATCAGCGAGCCCGCAACAGTCATCACCACCAGCACGCCCAGCTTCTTCAGCACGTCTATCCCGATTTGCCCCAGTTTCGGCAGAGACTTCTCGGCGGAGGGAAGGGGTTCGGTAAACATCTGGTGTGCCTCACGAAAGACAATCCACAGCACACCAACGCCCAGCAGAAACACCGCGATACCCAGCAGACGACCTATCCAGTCTCCTCTTATCTTCATCCCAATCCCTGTCCGGTATTTTCAACGGGTATATGTTAGCAAAAAAACAGGCAGGTTCGCAAGAACGCTTCCCCCTTACGATTGGAAATCGCAGGCTACACAGAACAAAACCTGCTTATGGAGTGCTGAAGCCATGCTTCAGCAATTCAGCCCCCGCAGGGGGCTTTGTCATGGGTAGCCCGCAACTTCCAGTTGCTGGGACACATTTCCCCTTTACCCCAACCTTGCGATTGGAAATCGCAGGCTACTCTTGACCAAACCTGCTCAAGCAGGTTAAGGGTCCAAAGTAGCCCGCAACCTCCATCCGCAGGGTTATCTCTACCAATTGTCTCTTCAAGGGAGGATATGTTATCATACAGATAGCAGACCGTTGAAAATGGAGTTATTGAGTATGGAACCGTTGATTTATGAGATGTCCTCGCCCGGCAGGTGTGGGGCGAACCTGCCAGAGTGCGATGTTCCGGAGCGCCTGATAGAAGACCTGCTGGGCGCAGAGAACCTGCGAGAGGACCTGCCCCTGCCGGAAGTGAGCGAACTGGAGGTAATGCGTCACTACGTACGCCTCTCTCAGCGTAATTACGGGATAGAAATCGGCTTTTATCCGCTCGGTTCCTGCACGATGAAGTATAACCCCCGCGTCCATGAGAAGGTCGCCGCACTGCCCGGTTTCGCCCACCTGCATCCCCTGCAACCCGAATCTACCGTGCAGGGCGCGCTTCAGCTATTGTGGGAACTTCAGCAGTATCTGGGCGAAATCGCGGGCATGGACGCGGTTACCCTCCAACCCGCAGCGGGCGCACACGGCGAAATCCTCAGCCTGATGATTTTCAAGGCATACCACGCCAGCCGCGGCGAAGCCGACCGGCGCAAGGTGGTGCTTGTGCCCGATTCGGCGCATGGTACGAACCCTGCCTCCGCTGCGTCGTGCGGTTTTACGGTGCGTACCCTCCCCTCCGACGAGCGCGGCTGTATCGACCTGCATGCGTTACAGGAAGCAGTCGGAGCGGACACGGTCGGCTTGATGCTGACCAACCCGAACACGCTGGGCTTGTTTGAAACGCACGTGCGCGAGGTGTGCGAGGTGGTGCACGCTGCCGGAGGGCTGGTATACTGCGACGGAGCGAACATGAACGCCCTGCTGGGCATTGCTCGCCCGGGCGATATGGGCTTTGACGCCGTGCACTTCAATCTGCACAAGACCTTCTCCACCCCGCACGGAGGGGGCGGACCGGGAGCGGGCGCCATCGCCGTGAAAGCCTTCCTGGAGCCATACCTGCCCGTGCCGGTGCTCGTCCGCCGACCCGATGGCAGTTTCGCGCTGGAGACCGACCGCCCTCAGAGCATCGGGCGCATCCACTCGTTTTATGGCAACTTCTTGAACGCCGTCCGGGCGTATGCCTATATTCGCACGCTGGGCGCGGAAGGGCTTCGCGCGGTCGCCGAACACGCGGTGCTGAACGCCAACTACCTGCGCGTGAAACTGCAGGACATCTTGCCCGCCGCCTACGACCGGATGTGCATGCACGAGTGCGTGCTGACGGCGCAGCGCTTCAAAACCGAATACGGCGTGCGCGCCCTGGACATCGCCAAGCGACTGATTGATTACGGCTTCCATCCGCCCACCATGTACTTCCCGCTGATTGTGCCCGAAGCGCTGATGATTGAGCCGACCGAAACCGAAAGCGTGGAGACGCTGGACGCCTTCATTGAGGCACTACACCGGATTGCCGAGGAAGCCCGCGAGCACCCGGAGCTGCTTCACGAGGCTCCACATCATACCCCGGTACGCCGGCTGGACGAGGCGAAAGCGGCAAAGGAGCTGTGTGTCTGCTGGAGAGGCTGACGCCTGATGGCGAACCTGTGGCGGCTCGTGCGGAGCGAGGCAGGAGATGCCGCGTGGAACATGGCGGTAGACGAAGCCATTCTGGAGGCGGTGCTGGCGGGAGAACAGCCGCCCACTGTGCGGTTCTATCGCTGGCGAAGCCCGTCAGTCTCGCTTGGCAGGTTTCAGAAGGCGGAGAAGGCGTTGAATCTCGCCCTGTGCCGGGAGCGAGGCGTGCAGGTGGTGGGGCGGCTGACCGGTGGCAAGGCGGTATTACACGGGCATGACCTGACGTTGAGCGTGGTGGCTCCCCTGCATTCTTTTATGCCAGCGCATCGCGTGGTGGAGGTACATCTGCGCATCGTGCACGCCCTGGCGGAGGGATTTCGCCTGCTGGGTATTGACACTCGCCCCGTCTCTCGCACCGACCGTCGCGACCTGCATGCCTCTTCTGCCAACTGCTTTGACCACGCCCTGCCCGGCGACCTGACCACTCCCGACGGGGTGAAGCTGGCTGGCGGCGCACAGTATCGTCGCGGGGACGTGGTGCTGGAACAGATAAGCATCCCCTTCCAGCCGCTGCCCGACGCCCTGCGAGGCTGTTTGCAGGGGTGGAAAGAGCCTGCCCCCTCGCCGCTGATAGGCGTTGCAGAGGATGCCCTGATCCAGGCGCTTTGCGCGGGAATAGCCCGACAGTTCGGCGTGGAGTGGAACCCCGCCCCCCTCAGCGCGAACGAACTCGCCCTTGCTAACCGTTTCGTGGAGGGGTACGGGGAAACGGCAGGTGAGACCCTCATGAACTCTCGCAGATAGCGCGGTGCTAACAGCAGGAGACCGACTGCTGTCAGGCGAAGCGAATGTAACACCAGGTGACACTGCCTGCAAAGGAGGAGCCGCCATCATGCTCTACAAACGTCTTGGCAAAACCGGTCTGTGGGTCTCTGAACTGTGTATGGGCTGTATGACCTTCGGCGGGGAGGCGGATGAAGCCACCTCCATCGCCATGGTGGAGCGGTGCCTGGAGGCGGGAATCAACTTCTTTGATACCGCAAACGTATACACCGGCGGCCGCTCGGAAGAGATACTCGGCAAGGCGCTGAAGCCCTATCGCGACCGCGTGGTCATCGCCACGAAGGTGCGCGCCCGCGTGGCAGAGGGACCGAACGGCGAAGGGCTATCGCGCTACCACATCCAGCAACAGGTGGAAGCCAGCCTGCGCCGCCTGAACACCGACGTGATTGACCTCTACCAGGTACACGCATGGGACGAAAACACCCCCTTAGAGGAGACGCTGAGTACCCTGAACGACCTGGTGCGTCAGGGCAAGGTGCGCTACATTGGCTGTTCCAAC
>JABUFA010000024.1 GCA_013314755.1 Chthonomonadia bacterium | reverse complement strand
ACTTCTGGTAGACGCAGGAGCAGTTGTGGCATGGCTTACCTCCTGTGGGATGCCGAGTGGTTCTGGAGATATTTTTCGTGTTGGCGAGCCTTCTACCCTTCAAACCAACCCTTGCTGTAACAGACACTTCGCGTCCACCGGTGGTTTCTGCATTTGCCTGTTCTGGCGGGATTGCGTATAATAGCCGTGATGTGTGAGAGCGAGGAGCCATACATGCACACAGACAAAGATGAGGCGTATCTGAGGCTCATTGTAAACGCCATCCGCGCTTCCGCGAACTTTAAGCCCGCCTTTGGACGTGGGCGCAAAGGAGGACTGACGCTGGCTGATTTTCAACGGCTTTATCAGAGCGACCCGTTCTACCGCTGGTTCGGTCTGGACAATCCTAAAATGTATGTTGCTCATCGTGCGGCAGGGGCGATAACGAGTATCTACAGGCATATTGGGGAAGCCTGTGAGAATCTGCTCAAGCAGATATTTTGTGACTATCTCAATCTTTCACCCGATGACCTGAGGTGGTCGTACACGGTTAGCCGAACCGCTGGCAGGGCGCAGACGGTATATGTAGATGCGCGAGTGCTGGTTGCCAGTATCCCTGAAGAACCCCTGCGGACGCGTTTTAGAGAGTGGATGTACACGCTGGGAACGTCCATCGGCGTGGACCAAAAGGTACTGGATGCGATAGCCGGGGTAGTGTTCGAGATTCGGCAGGGTTACAAGAGCAAGGATGCCAAGCGTCAAAACGCCGACATCACAACAGCAGTAACGGCGTACGCAAACGGGTACTTGCCCTGTATGCTGGTGCTATCCACGCAGGTCGATAGCGACGTGTTGTCCAGATATCGTAACGCGAAGTGGGGTGTTCTCATGGGATACCTGGGGGAAAATAATCCGTGCGTTTCTACCTATGATTTCATTGGTGAGGTGATAGGTTACGACCTGGCTGGCTTCTTCGAGCGCAACAGTGCGTACATCCGCGAAGAGTTTGACAAGGTTTTAGCAGAATTGATGGAGGTGGAAGCTGACCTGTGAGCGTATATGTTGAGCCTCTAAAGCTCGGACGCCGAGCGGACTATACCTTCAAGATGAATACGGTGACAGGCAGGCACGGGTGGCTCAGGCTGACTCCTGCCTATTCCCTTAAAATTGTTGAGGAAATTATCAGTGCACATCCACGGGCGAAACGGGTGCTTGATCCTTTCTGTGGCACCGGCACCACAGCGTTAACGGCTGTCTACCATGGTCGCGATGCGGTAACGGTAGATATTAACCCGTTCCTGGTTTGGCTGGCGGACGTCAAAACTCGCTGTTTTTCGCCTTCGGACGTTGTGCGCACGGCAGAAGCATGCCGCGAGGTAACAAGCATTGTAACGCGCAAATCTGTTGATCCGTGGACGTCGCCTCCTATCCACAACATACAGCGATGGTGGGATGCTGACACGCTGGAGTACCTCCGATTGCTTCGTGCGGGAATCGATGCTGTGGCAGGTTCGGATACACCCGTACACGCTCTGCTGCTCGTTGCGTTCTGTCGAACGATGATTAAGCTGTCCAATGCCGCCTTTAACCATCAGTCCATGTCCTTCAAAGAACAGCAGCAGCTGAGGATAGACCTGGGGGTGGATTACAACAGCGTGTTTACGGAGGACGTACACTTTGTCTTGGAGGGAGCCTCTGAGAATCCACGGGGTTCTGCCTCTGTATTGCTTGGAGATGCTCGGTATGTGGACCGATATGTTCACGTGCCCGTTGACCTTGTTGTCACTTCGCCCCCCTACGCGAACAGGATTTCGTATATCCGCGAGCTTCGCCCCTACATGTACTGGCTTGGGTTTCTTGCCAGCGGCCGCGAGGCAGGTGAACTCGACTGGCAGGCTATCGGAGGCACGTGGGGCATTGCAACCAGCCGTCTTGCAAACTGGAAGCGTCCAGACAACCGCTTTGTCAGCGAGCATCTGGAGAGTGTTATCGATGAGATACGTCGTGCGGGTAACCCGAGCGGCGCTATTCTAGCGAACTACTTGGTGAAGTACTTCGATGACATGTGGGAACACTTCTGCAATTTGACCTCCGTGCTATCGCCGGGCGCGGAAGTGCACTATATTATTGGAAATTCAAAGTTCTACAATACTGTTGTTGCCACAGAGCATCTCTATGCCGAGATGCTGGAAAGGCTTGGCTTTGAGCAGGTCCGGTGCGTCCCCGTTCGCAAGCGTAACTCGAAGAAGGAGCTTATTGAGTTTGACGTTACTGGAAAGTGGCGTGGGTGAGTTGATATGAAAAGGTCGCTTCTCGTGGTATTCGGTCTGATGCTCTGGGGTGGGCAGTCCCTGGCACAGTCGGCATCAGATACGTGGTTTCATTATCCCCCTCAGCCAGTGGCGGCGGAAGTGGTCCGGTTACACGACTCAGCGGAAAACACTCACCTTCTGGTCAGGTTCCCAAGCCTGATGAAGACACCGCAGTATCCCCAGAACCAGACGGTGTTTGCCGAGGTATTCGTGCCGAATCACGGACAGAGGATGCCTGCGGTGGTTATCCTGCATTCGTGGGGGGTGCAGAAGCCCGATATCGAACTGTCGCTTGCCCGAACGCTTGCACGGCGTGGTTTCGTCACAGCGGTGATGACGCTACCCTATCATATCCAGCGCACGCCCAGCGGCTATCTGAGCGGAGAGCTGATGATTGTGCCCGATGTGGAGCACATGCGCACCACGATGCGCCAGGCGGTTCTGGATACCATGCGGCTGGTGGACTGGTTGCAGTCGCAACCGCAGGTGGCTTCCGACAGATTAGGTATCGTGGGCATCAGCCTGGGGGCAATCGTGAGTGCGCTGGTGCTTGGGGTAGAGAACCGATTGCAGGCAGGGGTGCTGGTGCTGGGTGGCGCGAATCTGGCGCATGTGTTGTGGCGCAGTCCGTTGACGCTTGGCATACGGAGCGAGCTGCGCGGTAAAGGAATCGGTTACGAACGGCTCAGGGAGGAGTTGCTATCGGTGGAACCGCTTCATTTCCTGCGCGGGCAGTACGGCGACCGGGTGTTGATGATTAACGGCAGATACGATATGGTCATCCCGCGAGAGGATGCTGACGCTCTGCGGCGTGCGCTCGGCGAGGGACCGATCCTGTGGCTGAACACGGGGCATTACGGACCTGCACTGGTGCGTTCCGCCTTGTTTGGCGTGGTTCAGCGGTTTCTGAGTGCAAAGTTGCAGGACGATTCAGAGCCTTTTGTTTTGCCGAGCACCCTGCGCGAGCCAACCCTGCGTATCGGACTGCTATACAGCGGCGTATGGGGAGCGCGTGTTAGCGTAGCGGTGGACGTCTGGCGCTGGGAGCGCGAGGGTAGAGCAGGGGTGGCGGTGCAGGCATCGCCGCGCAACCTGTCGGTTCTGGTGGGATTTCGCCCTCTGTCGCCGCTGCATATTGGGCTGGAGCTGTCCTCCCGCCCCGCGGCGGGTTACGTGTTCTTCCACTTTGTACTGTAGGCGTCTCCACTCAGGCTCCACTGGACCTTCACGAGGGGAACGTTTGTCCGCGCTCTCAAGAGGCGCAGGCAGTAATACTCCACGCATAAATGTCTACATATAGGGGTGCGCAAAAAATTTTTCTCAAAATATTGAGAAAAAGCCCCAAAAACCGTTGACAAGCCTGCCCCGTATTTTTTACAATATGCTCAAGCCAAGTGGATGTTGGGTGGATGCCAGGTGGTGAGAAGGTGGAAGAACAGGCTCCAGACAACCAGGTAAGCCAACCTCTGGTGGAGGCAGGAACCGCGGTAGCCGAGCCGGACCCGCTTGCGATGCTGCAGGGCTACTCGGAACACTCGGTGGATGACAAAGGGCGTATTATCATGCCCCAGCGCTTCCGAGAGCTCTTTGACCGTTCGTGCGTGATTACACGAGGCTGGAACCGCAGTCTGTTCGTTTTCCATCCTTCCACCTGGCAACGCATCAAGTCTCAGCTATCGCAGTTATCATTCACCAACCGGGATGCGGTTCTCCTGCAGAGATTCTTTGTAAGTGTGGCAAGTGAGGTAGATATCGACTCTCAGGGGCGTCTGGCGATACCTGCCCACCTGCGCGATCTGGCGGACATTCGCTTACCGACCAGCGAGACTCAGAGCACGGTGGTGATCATCGGTGCGCCGTATCGGCTGGAGATATGGAGCAAGCAGGTATGGAAGGAGACCAACGCCGAGATTGAGGACGGCGCGGTCTTCGCCGCGGCGGCGACCCTGAACGTGAAACTGGAGCTGTGACATGATGACCATGAATAGCCATACGCCAGTAATGGTGCGCGAGGTTTTGCAGCTCCTGCGCCCGCAGGCGGGAGAGGTGTTTGTGGACGCCACAGTGGGGCTGGGTGGACACGCAGTGGAGATAGCATCCCGGTTGATACCGGGAGGCTGGCTTATCGGCATGGACAAGGACCCAAAGGCGCTGGATCTGGCGGCGCGACGGCTGGCACATCTCAGCGGGGCGATACGTGTCACGATGGTTCATGCTGATTTTCGCGAGTTGCCTCAGGTTCTGCGAGCACGCGGACTAGAGGGCCTCGACGGGGTTCTGTTTGACCTTGGCGTCAGCTCCATGCAGCTGGACAATGCGGAAAGGGGCTTCAGCTTTCGGTTTGACGCACCGCTGGATATGCGCATGGATACCAGCCAGCCGGGTCTCACCGCGGCGGACATAGTAAACCGCTGGAGCGAAGCAGACCTGCGCCGGGTTATCGCAGAGTACGGCGAGGAACCCGCCGCAGCGCGCATCGCCCATGCCATTGTGCAGAATCGTCCGATACTCACCACCCAGCAGCTGGCGGGCATTGTCGCCAGGGCGGCAGGGCGTCGTGGAGGGCGCATCCATCCCGCCACCCGCACGTTTCAGGCGTTGCGCATTGTGGTCAACCGTGAACTGGAAGGGCTCCAGGAGGCGATAGAGCAGGCGATTCGGTGCTTGAAGCCCGGAGGGCGCATTGTGGTGTTAACGTATCATTCGCTGGAAGCGCGTGCGGTCAAGCGCGCTTTCCAGAAGTTGAGCGGCAGGTGCATCTGTCCACCGTACGTTCCTACCTGTGAATGCGGGGCGGAACGGTTGATATACCTGCTCACGCCACATGCGCTTAAGCCAGATGCCGAAGAAATAGCGCGCAATCCTCGCTCTCGCAGTGCCCAGTGTCGCGCTGCTGAGAGGGTGGAAGAGACAGAATAATGCATTGCAGGAGGGTGAAATGGTTTTTCCAACTGTTGCACGAGTGGGGGTGAAAACGGGCGCTCGATCGGTAGCCCGATACCGGGTGCTTACCGGAGTTCGCTTGTGGCCTGTTCTGGCGATGGCGTGCGTGGTCGCGTACATCGCCGCATGTGGCTATGTTTACAACCTCTCCCGGGAACGGCATCGGCTGGTTACCGAGCGGAACACCTTGCGGAAGGAGTATATGCTGTTGCGGGGTCAGCGCGAGGCGCTACGCAATCCAGTGCGCATTCAGAAGCAGGCGAAGGCATACGGTATGGTACCGTTGACCAAGCCCGAAGCAGTGCCTGCACCTCCAGTGCTTGCCAAGCGAAACTGAAGGTCCGGGGCGCATGATGGCTGTGCGTCAGGGCAAACGGACGGCGTTTTCTATCCAGAACGCCCGAGCCCGATTAGTGGGTCTTGGGTGGTTGTTTACCTTGCTCTTCATTGCGGTCATTGGACGATTGCTGTACCTGCAGACCGTTCGGGCAGAGGAGCTGCGTCTGGCGTCGGCAAGATACGGTGGTTTGCGTGTTCATCAGTGGACGGTGTACGGCACGCGCGGCTTCATCAAAGACCGCCAGGGTAACGTGCTAGCAATGGATGAGAGTTCGTTATCCATCTATATCCGCGCCAGAGCGGTCACCGAGCCAAAGCTGGTGGCACAAACGCTGGCGCCCATCGTGGGCGAGTCTGCGATGGCTATTGAAAAACGTATCGTTGAGGCACAGCGGGGGAATGGTCGTTCGGCTTTCTTTTTGAAGCGCGAGCTGGTCGGTGATGGTGTCGTACGGTTAAAAGAACTGGTCGCCTGTGAGCGCAAGCGCCTCAAAGAGGAGAGGCGAAAGAACGCTGCGGGGGGGATCGCTTTGACGTCGTGGCTGGATGGAGTGGACATCCTGGAGGAACCCTGTCGCAGGTATCCTTATGGTTCCATCGCCCACGCACTCATCGGGTTTACCGATGTGGATGAACGGGGGCTGGCAGGGATTGAACTGCTTTTTAACGATATTCTGGCGGCGACACACGCCGAGGTGAGAGGAGTTATCGGGGCTCGTGGGCAGATACTGGCGGGTACGCGAGAGGTGCTGGGCAGTGTTCGCAACGGGCGCGACGTGCATCTGACGATAGACGTGAACATCCAGAGCATCGCCGAGGAGTGTTTGCAGGAGGTAATGCAGAAACATCGTCCTGCTGGCGCCTGTGCAATAGTAATGGATGCCCGTAACGGTGACCTGCTTGCGGTTGCCAACGCGCCGCAAATTGACCTGAACCAGAGGGACCAGGAACTGCGCAAACACGGGCTGGGTGTGATGCGCAACATGGCTGAGACGTTTCTGTTCGAGCCGGGTTCCACCTTCAAACCTATCACGATAGCCGCGGCGATGCAGGCTGGAGTAGTGCGGGACGGAAGCGGTTTCTACTGCTCTGGTGGGATGAAGGTAGGTAAGCACACCATTCGCTGCGCTCCTCATGGAGGTTCCAGGGCGCATGGTAGCCAGAAGTTAAAGGATGTGGTTGCCCATTCCTGCAATGTGGCGACTGCGATGATCGGCTTGAAACTTGGCGCATCTGCACTGTATCAGGCGACGCAAAGGTTCGGTTTTCTTGAAAAGCCTGTAGCGGGCAGTTTGGCAGGCAGGCTGGAGCAACCGAAGCAGTGGCAGGCGATTCGAACGGCGAATGTAGCCTTTGGGCAGGGCATTCAGGTGACGCCGATAGGGCTGGCGGCAGCGTATGCCGTGTTCGCCAACGGGGGCAACTACGTCAAGCCACGCCTGCTGCTGAACGAGCCGATGGTAACTCGTCCCGTGCTGTCGCCAGAGATAGCAGGTAAAATGAGAGAGTATCTCGAGGCGGTGGTTGATGAGGGCACCGGAAAGCTGGCGAGAGTTCGGGGATATAAAATCGCCGGTAAAACAGGCACCGCGCAGAAGGTAATACCCGGCAGGCGCGGTTACGCTTCGGGCAAGTATATCGCTTCGTTCGTGGGTTTTGCGCCTGCTGATGACCCGCGTATCGTGGCGCTGGTGGTGGTGGACGAGCCGCATAACGGCTATTTTGGGGGTGTTGTTGCAGCGCCGGCTTTTGCGCAAATCACCGAGCGCGTGCTGGCGTATCTGGGAGTACCTGCCCAGCCCGAGGAGCAGGAGCGCGAGGCACGTCTGGCTCGCTAAGGAAGAGGTGAACGGCGATGAGACAAGTGCTCTTATCTGACCTGATAACAGCCATTCCCAGCGCGAAGGTTATCGGCGGCGAGGGCATCGCGGAGATATGGGTGACCGACATCGCCTACGACTCGCGAAAGGTTCAGCCGGGCGCGTTGTTTGTGGCGATTCCCGGTCAACAGCACGACGGACACGATTTCGTACAGGACGCCCTGTCGCGAGGAGCGGTTGGGGTGGTGGTCGAGCGGACGGTGGACGCAGGATCTGTGCCCGTCATCCGGGTATCTCACGCGCGCGAGGCGCTGGCTCTGCTTGCCGACAGGTTCTACGGCTCGCCATCTCGCTCGCTAACGCTGGTCGGCGTGACGGGCACGAACGGCAAAACCACCACAACCCATCTGGTTGCCCATCTGCTTCGGGCGAGCGGTTTTCGCACGGGGACTATCGGCACGCTGGGCGCGGTGCTGGATGGGGTCGGTGAGGTACCGATTTCGCATACAACTCCTGAAGCCCCGGACATCCAGCGCGTGTTGCATCTCGCGGTGCAAAACGGCGTGCAGGCGGTGGCGATGGAGGCATCCTCTCATGCCCTGCATCAGCATCGCACGCTCGGTCTGCAGTTTGACCTGGCGATATTCACCAATCTGACGCAGGACCACCTGGATTATCACGAGACGATGGAGGCTTACGCGGAAAGCAAACGCAGGCTGTTTGTGGACTATCCCGCCCGGAGTGAGAAGAGATTTCAAGCGGTATTCAATCTGGATGATGCCTACGGCAGGAAATGGTATGAGGAGAGCACGTATCGCCGATGGGGATATGGAGTACACAGTCAGGATGCGGATGTCAGAGCGTCTGCGATAGAGCTGATGCCAGATGGAGTAAAGATGCGCGTCGTGACGCCTGCCGGTGAGCACGAGGTGCGCGTGCCTCTGGGCGGGGCGTTTCAGGTGTACAATGTACTGGCGGCGTTGACGGCTGGGTTTGCGCTATCGCTTCCGCCCGAAACCATGCTGAACGCGCTGAGCACGGCTCCGCAGGTTCCGGGGCGGTTTGAAATCGTGCCCAATCGGCGGGGCATCACCGTGATTGTGGATTACGCGCACACGCCGGACGGGCTGGAGAATCTTTTGCGTTCAGCAAGGGCATTAGAGCCCCGGCGTCTAATTACTGTATTCGGATGCGGTGGCAACCGTGACCGTTCCAAACGTCCCAGGATGGGGGCGATAGCTTCAGAACTGGCAGACCTCTGTGTGGTCACCTCCGATAATCCACGTTACGAATCGCCCGAGGCGATTATTGAGGAGATTCTGCAGGGCATCGCCCGGCGAGAGAGGGTGCTGGTGGAGCAGGACCGGCGCAAGGCGATAGCACTGGCGATAGGGAACGCCCAGCCGGGAGATATGGTCGTGATTGCGGGAAAGGGGCATGAGACCGTGCAAATCGTCGGGGATGAACGTATCCCGTTTGATGACAGGGTCGTTGCCCGTGAGATACTGGAAGGACTATCACCATGATAACGGTTACTCTGGATGATGTGGCAAAAGCGGTTGGGGGCGTGCTTATCGGCGAGCGGGCACGTCTGGTAACCGGTATCAGCACTGACAGCAGAACGATCGATACTGGACACCTGTTCTTTGCGATACCCGGCGCACGCACCGACGGGCATCACTACGTACGGATGTGCGCAGAGCGCGGTGCAGTCGGTGCAGTGGTTTCCAAACCGGTAGATGCCCCTGACGGGTTCCCTCTGATTTACGTAGCGGATACGGTGTGGGCGCTGGGGTGTTTTGCACGCTGGTATCGGGGACTGTTCCATATCCCCGTGGTGGGGATTACCGGCAGTGCGGGCAAAACCACCACCAAAGAGATGACCGCCGCCGCTCTGAGCGCACGCCATGTGGTGCTGAAATCCCCCGAGAACCTCAACACCGAAATCGGCTTGCCTCTGGCGATTGCGCAGCTCGAGGCGCACCACACGGTAGCGGTGCTGGAGATGGCAATGCGGGGGCTGGGGCAGATAGACTGGCTGACCTACATTGCGCGTCCCCGTATCGGCGTCATCACGAATATTGGCTGGGCGCATCTGGAGCTTCTCGGCTCGCGCGATAACATTGCGCTGGCGAAAAGTGAAATCCTGAACCGCCTGCCGGAGGATGGCGTTGCCGTGCTGAACGCGGACGATGACTACTTTGACTTCTGCCGCAGGCAGGCTCCCTGTCGGGTTGTCTCCTTTGGACAGCACCACGCGGCAACGGTGCGAGCGGTGAAGGTGCATGTGGGAGAGGACGGCAGGGTACAGTGTGTTGTGCGCTATGGAAGGGAGCATGTGCCCCTGCATGTTCCTGTGCCCGGTCTGCATCACCTGAGCAACGCCCTGGCGGCGCTGGCGGTGGCGGTCTCGCTGGATGTTCCGCTGGCTGAAGCCGCACAGAGCCTGCAGGGGATGCCGTCACTGCACCAGCGGATGCAGGTACATCATACTCCCAAAGAGATAACGGTGCTGGACGACACGTACAATGCCAATCCCGCCTCGGTGAACGCAGCCCTGCACACGCTGGAGCGTATGGCAAACGGCTGTCGGCGGGTGGTAGTGCTGGGGGACATGCTGGAGCTTGGGGAAGAAGCCCCTCGCCTGCATCGCGAAGTTGGGCACGAGGTGGCGCGTATCGGCGCGCAGGTGCTGGTCGCGGTGGGCAACTACGCCGAGGAGGTCATCCGCGGCGCCCAGCAGAGCAAGAATCCGCCCGTGTGCCTTGTCTTTGCCGATAGTCAGACCGCTGCGCAAAACATCGGTCGCTGGCTCCAGAAGGGGGATGTGGTGCTCGTGAAGGGGTCGCGTGCCCTGCAGATGGAGCAGGTAGTCAAAGCGATTTTTGAGGACTGTTGAGATGCTCTGGTTCTGGGTAGCGTTCATCGTGGCGTTGATGGTGGTGCTGGCGCTGGGTGAGCCGGCGCTGCGCGTGCTGGCGGCGGTCAAAGCAGGACAGGTGATTCGCGAGGATGCCCCTCAACGGCACCAGCAGAAGGCGGGCACGCCAACCATGGGCGGAGTGTTGATTGTGACCGGGCTGGTGATTGGGATGCTCCTCGCCATTGGGGCGCAGACCGCTTTCGCGGAGCCTCCTTTCACCAGGGCGTGGGACCCTGCTGTCTTCTGCACCACCGTGCTGGCTTTCGCAGGTATCGGTCTGCTGGATGATTACCTGATTATCCGTCGCGGCAAAAACCTGGGACTGAAGGCAAGGCAGAAACTGCTGATGCAGTTCGCCGTGGCAACAGCGTTTGTGGTGTACCTGTCCCTGAACGCGGAAATGGGCGAAACGACGGTGCTGAAACTGGGTGAGATGCGCTGGGACCTGCACAGCTGGTACTATCCAGTGGCAGTGCTGTTTATCGTGGGGCTTTCCAATGCGGTTAATCTCGCCGATGGGCTGGATGGTCTGGCGGCGGGGCTGTCGTTGATTGCCGTGTCGACGCTGGGCAGCATCGCGGGCAGAGGCGATGCGTCGTGGGTTCTGCAGGCAACGGGTGCGCTGGGCGGAGCGTGCGCGGGATTTCTGAACTTTAACCGGTACCCGGCAAGGGTATTCATGGGCGACACGGGCTCGCTGGCGCTTGGCGCATCGCTGGCACTGATAGCCATTTTCGCAAAACTGGAACTGATAGCGATGGTGGTCTTTCTGGTGTTCTGGATAGAGATGTTATCGGTTATTCTGCAGGTAGTTTCCTTTCAAGCCACCGGAAAGCGTATTTTCCGCATGTCGCCGCTGCACCACCATTTCGAACTGCTCGGTCTGCATGAGGTGCGTGTGGTAATGCTGTTCTGGCTGGCAGGCATCGTCTGCGGGATAGCAGGCTTCACAATAGCTTGGATGGTCACATGAACGGTCAGAGGTGGCAGGGCAAGAGGATACTGGTAGTGGGTATCGGGCGAAGCGGTTTTGACGTCGCCCGGGTGCTCCATTCGCAAGGCGCACAGGTTACTGCCTGTGACCGGGCAACGCCCGCGCTTGCGCAGGAACTGGCTTCAACAGGCGTGCGGGTGCTGACCAACTGGCGTGGAGCAATGCCTGCCGAGCCTTTTGACCTCGTTGTGACCAGCCCGGGCGTGCCTGCAGATGCTCCTGTACTTCAGGAGGCGGTGCAAAAGGGTGTGCCTGTGTGGTCGGAGGTGGAGCTGGCATACTACCTTTCGCCTGCGCCGATTGTCGCGGTCACCGGCACCAACGGCAAGAGCACAACCGCCGCTTTAATCGCGCATATCCTGAAGAGCGCAGGTTACCATGCCGCACTGTGTGGCAATATCTCGGCAGAGGGGATGGAACGCACCCTGACCGACGCCGCCGCCTCCGCACAGCCTGAAGATAT
Organism: Chthonomonadia bacterium; assembly: GCA_013314755.1. Lineage (GTDB taxonomy): Bacteria > Armatimonadota > HRBIN16 > HRBIN16 > HRBIN16 > HRBIN16. Next base: position 40,949 of record JABUFA010000024.1, on the reverse strand, counting down.
TCTGGTTGCAGAGGTAAGCAGCTTCCAGCTGGAGTGGGTGCATGAGTTTCGCCCACATGTTGGGGTGTGGACCACGCTTTCGCCGGACCACCTGGACCGCCACCGCTCCTTCGAAGAGTACGGGCGGGTCAAGGCGCGTCTCTTCCGCTGCCAAACGGAAGGGGACTATGCCGTTCTTCCCGGTGATGATGCGTTCATTTTAAGTCTGGTGGATACGAGGGCGAAACGAATATATTTTTCGCATCAGAACTTAAACATAAAGGATATTCCCTGCATTTGTTGCCTCGTGGATGGGGTATACTTGATGCAAGGGGAAGAGGCATCCTGTCTGGCTTCGGTGCGTGGGTTCCGTTTGCTGGGTCTGCACAACCGGCGCAATCTGGCATCCGCGGTTGCCGCCTGCTCCGCGTGGAAGGTCACTCGTGAGCAGATGGAGGAGGCGATAAGCACCTTTGAGCCTTTGCCCCATCGGATGGAATGGGTCGCAGAGATTGCCGGCGTGCAGTATGTGAATAACTCTATGTGCACAAACCTGCACGCATTGCAGGAAAGCATCCGAGCGGTGCCGGCGCCTGCAGTGTTCATTATTGGTGGGGTGGACAAGAGCGAGAGCGCGTTCGGCGAGATTGTTCCCCTTCTGCAGGAGAAGGCGCGGGCAGTGGTGCTGATTGGAGCGGACGCGGAGCGCATCGAGAAGCAGTTGCGTGAGGCGGGCTGGGAGCAAATCATCCGAAGTCACAATCTGGAGGAGGCAGTGTTGCGGGCGGCGGAGATTGCCCGGCAGGGTGACTGGGTGATGCTGTCGCCCGGATGCGCCAGCTTTGATATGTTTGCGAACTTTCAGGAGCGAGGAAGGGCTTTTCGGGAGGTTGTGCATCGGCTGGAGGCGCACCATGCGTGAACGGGGAGCGAATGGAGAGGACAGGATACTGGCGTGGTTGGTGGCTGTGCTGGTGCTCACCGGGCTGATTGTGGTGTATGATGCGAGTTTCCCTAAATCGGGGGGCTGGCAGATGGTCAAGCAAGCCATGTGGGCGTTCGTCGGCTTGTTGGCTTACCTGGTGGGAAAGCAGATTTCCCCGCGCGCCCTGCACTGGCTTGCGCCCGCTCTTGCGGGTCTGGCTCTTTTGCTGATGCTTGCGGTGCGTCTGCCCGGCATCGGCGAGGAGCGCGGCGGCGCGTTCCGGTGGCTGTTGCTCGGGCAGGTTGGTCCAGTGGAAATCACGCTTCAGCCCGCAGAGTTCGGCAAGCTGGCGTTCATTCTGTTAATGGCGCGGTGCCTGTGTGCATCATCCCTGATTGGTGTGTGCGCATCTGTGCGTGAGAATCGCTGGCCCGTGATGGCGGTGCTGGCAACCTTTCTATTCGCCGGCATCGTTGCCATCGTTCAGGAGGACCTGGGAACGGCGATGATATTTCTGGGCATCGGTGTCGGGATGCTGTTTGTAGCAGGATTGTCCTGGCGCAGGGTGCTGGTTATCATCGCGCTCGTTGCGATAACGGGGTGCGTTTTCATCGCGCATAAAGACTATCGCCGGCAGAGAGTCTCTGCCTTTCTGAATCCCTTTGCGCAGATTGAGACTACGGGCTATCAGCTGGCGCATTCTTTGATGGGCATTGGGACCGGCGGTGTGTGGGGCGCAGGGCTTGGCATGGGGCGCGCCAAAGAGTTCCTGCCCGCGGCGGATACCGATTTCGTGTTCACCACGGTAGCAGAAGAGACGGGCATCTGGGGCAGTGGTGCGCTCATTGCTCTGCTGGGGCTGGTGATGTGGCGGCTGTTCCTGATTGCTCGCAGGACGCAGGCGATGTATCAGATGCTGCTGGTCAGTGGGATTGGAATCATGATTGCCCTGCAAAGCCTGCTTAACCTGTATGTGGTGACGGGGATGGTTCCTACCACAGGCGTGCCCCTGCCACTCATCAGCTACGGCGGTTCGTCCCTGATTGCTCTATTGTTCAGTTTAGGTATTGTGCAAAGAGTTGCACAAAATCCGATGTCCGAACGAGTTGCAGGAGAAGCCCATGCGCGTGCTTCTGGTCGGAGGGGGAACAGGGGGACATCTGTTTCCCGCCGTGAGTATCGCCGAGGCGTTGCGTGATGCCGGCGTTACCGACATCGCCTTTGCGGGGCGTGCAGACGGTCTGGAGGGACGTGTGGTGCCAGCTTTGGGCTGGCGGTTTTTCGCCATTCATGCACTCCCACTGAGGCGGTCGCTGGCTCCTGCGGCGATTGGTGCGCTGTTGCGTACGGTGCGCATCGCGCATGGAATCCTGCGTGATTTTGCGCCCGATGTGGTGGTGGCTACGGGGGGGTACGTAGCCGGCGGCGTGGTGCTGGCACATGCTATGCGACGCGGCAAGACGGTGTTGCACGAGCAGAACGCCCTGCCCGGGCGCACCAATCGCTGGCTGGCTCGGTGGGCAAAGCGGGTGTGTATCACCTTTGAGAGCACCGCGCGTTATTTCAGAAGCCGTCCGTGCGTGCATACCGGTCTGCCGGTGCGAAAAGAACTGCTGTGCTCTCGAACAGACCGTGCCGATGCCTGTCGCGCTCTGGGGTTTGATCCCTCTGGGCGAGTGCTCTTTGTGATTGGAGGCAGTCAGGGAGCACGCACGTTGAACGGATGGACGCTGGAGATGCTGCCCGGTTTGCGTCAGGCTGGTGTGCAGATAGTGCATCAGGTGGGCGAGCGCAACGTGTCGGAGTTTGAAGGCTACATTCAGGACGCGGGCTATCGCTGGTTTGGTTTTATGAACTCGCGGGAGGTGGGGCTGGCGTTGTCGGCGGCAGATGTGGTCGTGTCACGGGCTGGAGCTTCCACGTTGACCGAAATCGCGCTGTTCGGCAAAGCAGCGGTGCTGATACCATATCCGTACGCGTATGCCGACCACCAGTGGTACAACGCACAAGAGCTGGCAAGGGTTGGCGGAGCGGTGGCGTTTCGTGAGAGCGAGCTGGACGCGCAAAAGCTACTGGGGCAGGTTATGAGCCTCCTGAGCAACCCGGACAGGTTGAGCGAAATGGGCGAGGCGAACCGACGCTGGGCGAAGGAAGATGCCGCTCAGCGAGTAGTGCAACAGGTCATGGAGGTCGCGGCAGAGCGATGAACAGGCGTCGTGTGCACTTTGCAGGCATTGGCGGCATCGGCATGAGCGCGATTGCACAGGTATTGCACCGGCGCGGGTGGCAGGTTACTGGTTGCGACATCAAAGAGAGCGCCATCACGAGCCGACTGCGCGACCTGGGTATTCCGGTAGAGATAGGGCACAATCCGGCACACGTGCGCGAGTGTGACGTGTTTGTCTACACCGCTGCCGTTCACGAGGACAATCCTGAGTTCATCGAGGCGAGGAGGCTGAACGTTTCTATCCTGCGGCGATCGCAGGCGCTCGGCATGTTGCTGGAGGGACATAAGGGCATCGCGGTGACCGGCACACACGGCAAAACCACCACTACCGCGATGATTGCTTCCATTCTGGAATGTGCCGGGGCGGACCCGCAGGTGCTGATAGGCGGTGAGGTGCGCAGGTACGGCGGCAACGTGAGGCTGGGGTCGGGGGATTATGTGGTGGTGGAAGCCTGCGAGGCTTACGATTCCTTTCTGGACCTGTATCCGTACGCGGCGGTGATTACCAACGTGGAGGCGGAGCATCTGGACTACTATCGCACCGAAGAGCGCATGTTAGAAAGCTACCGCCGGTTCGTGTCGCAGGTGGAGCCGAAGGGTGTTGTGGTCACCTGGGCGGATGATTGGCGCAGTGTGGATGTGTGCAGAGACGCAAAGGCAAAGGTAGTAACATTCGGCAGGAGCGCGGAGGCGGAGTATCGAGCGGTGCCGGGCAATGCTGACGGTGTGTTTACTCTGGAGGTGCGCGGCAGGCTGGCAGGAGAGGTCCATCTTCGGGTGCCCGGTTCACATAATGTGCTGAACGCGACGGCTTCCGCCGGCATCGCGCTGGAGCTTGGTTTTCCGTTCGAGGCGGTGCGGCAGGGGCTGGAGAGTTTTGAAGGGGTGCAGAGGCGGTTAGAGTTCATCGGGAGAGCGGGAGACATAGAGATATACGACGATTACGGTCACCATCCCACCGAGATCGAGGCGACCCTTCGCACCCTGCGCGCGCACATCGGAAGCAGGAGGCTGGTGGTAGCGTTTCAACCGCACCTGTACAGCCGTACGCGCGATTTCCTGCACCAGTTTGCGCAGGTGCTGTCGGCGGGAAGCGATGCGCTGGTGCTGGTGGAGATTTACCCCGCTCGCGAGGAACCCATACCGGGTATCAGTTCCCATCGTCTGGGAGAGGAGGTAAGGCGTCTCAAGCCCGAACTGCCCATCGCCCTCGCAGACACGCCAGAGGAAGCGGTGGAGGTGCTTCTGACCATGGTGCGGGAAGGGGATACCGTGTTGACTCTGGGAGCGGGAGAACTGGACTGCACCGCGAAACGACTGCTGGAGAAGCTGGGAGGATAGAAGGTTGCCTGAGAAGGTTCTGGTGTTGATGGGGGGAGATTCCACCGAGCGCGAGGTCTCCCTGTCGTCGGGGAGGCGGGTGGCAGATGGTCTGCGCTCGGCGGGTTATGAGGTGGTGGAGCTGGACGTGGTGTTTGACCCGGACGTGGCGTCTCGCCGGGGGTTGGAAGCAACTCCGTCGCGGGCGGTGGGTCTTGCCGACTTTATCCGTCGTCTGGAGGAGCATCGTCCTGATGTGGTGTTCATCGTTCTGCACGGTGCGCCGGGCGAGGACGGGCGCGTTCAGGCGGTGCTGGACCTGATGAAGATACCCTATACCGGTTCCGGTGTTCTGGCGAGTGCGCTGGCTCTGGACAAGGCGATGGCAAAGCGGGTACTGGATAAGGCGGGAGTGCCTGTGCCCCTGGATGTGGTGGTCCAGCGCGGTGACCCGATAAAGGTTGTCATGGAACGGGTGGATAAAGAGATTGGCTATCCGGCTATCGTTAAGCCGAACACGCAGGGGTCTACGATTGGTGTGTCCTGGGTGTATCACAGGGACGATCTGGCGCAGGCACTGGATGAGGCGTTCCGATACGATAACTGCGTGCTGGTAGAGCCGAAGATACCGGGCGTGGAGCTGACCGTGCCGGTGGTGGGCAATGAGCGCGTTATTGCTCTGCCGATGATTGAGATTGCTCCGCTCAGCGGCTTCTACGATTATCATGCGAAGTACACGCCGGGTGCTACCGAAGAAATTGTGCCTGCCCGGGTGCCGAGAAAGGTGCACAAGCAATGCGCGATGCTTGCCACGCTTGCACACCTTGCGCTGGGGTGTCGGGGAATGTCGCGCACCGACTTCATCTGGGACCGCCAGCGCATTGTGGCGCTGGAGGTGAACACCATTCCGGGCATGACGCCTACCAGCCTTTTGCCCCGCTCTGCCGAGGCGTATGGATGGAGTTTCGAGCAGCTGGTCACGAATATCGTGCGTCTCGCTAAAGGAGAGGAGATCATATGAGCCAGAGAAAGTCCGCCGTGCGACGCCCGCCGGGGCGACAGGCGAAACGCGGAGTACTGGGTTTTTTCCGGCTTATATTAACGCTGGCACTGTGTGTGGAGGTGCTGGTGGCGATCTGGCGCAGTCCTGCCCTGTGCATTCGGGACGTTTACGTGGAGGGTATCGCTCTCACTTCGCCCCAGCAGATAGTTCAGGAGGCGCATATCGGTGATGGCAGGAGCTGGTTGTTTTTCATGCCCGCGCGGGTGGCGCAGAGGATCCAGCAACTGCCGACGGTTGCCGATGTGGTGGTTGCGCGGAGCCTGCCGGGCAGGGTAACTATTCGCGTGTTCGAGCGTCAACCGGTGGCATTGCTGGCGACACCTGCGGGTAGTTACTGGTTGGATGCGCAGGGGGTGGCTTTCTGGAAGACGGAACGGACGAACGGTCTGCCGGTGATCCGGATGGAGACGTCTGTGCCGGTGGTGCTTGGGCACATTGTGCGGAACAGGTCGGTGCAGGCGGGGTTGGAGATTTTAATTCGCTATCTTCCCGAATATCCCCTGCCCATTGCGCAAATTACGGTTGACCGCGAGGGCAATCTATGTTTAAATATGAAAGATGGACATCCGCCTGTGAGGATAGGGGACAGCACCTCTCTATCCGATAAGATGATGCGCACAGCCCAGCTGTGGATGCATCCTGAAATTGTCAAGCAAGCGGAGTATCTTGACGTCAGTTGCGTGGAAAAGCCGGTCTGGAAGCGAAGACAGGGGGGTAAGGGGGGTATCCTGTGAGATGAGCCTGAACGTGTTTCTGTCTAGCATTCGCAACAATCCCTGGGTAACACCCGTGACGGTAATGGCGCTGGTACTGGGCGCGCTTCTGGCGGTTTCGCTCAAAACCCAGCAGAGCATCCGCTCGACATCGTTGCCATCAAACCGCTTTTCGGGGCTGGCTGCGGCATACCGCGACCAGCAGGAGCAGCTCAAGATGGCGAACGAGGAGATTAGCAAGCTCCGCGAGCGCACCACCCAGTACGAAAACGAGATGGCGACGGCTTCCGAAAAGACCAAACTGCTCAATCAGTCACTGCAGGAGGCGAAGTTCTTGGCAGGGTTGACGGAGGTAGAGGGACCCGGCATTGAGGTTATCCTGCAGGACAGCAAGAAGCGTCCGCCAGCAAACTCGCCGATAGATATTGAAAACTATATCATTCATGACTCGGACCTGCAGCGGGTGGTCAACGAACTGCACGCCGCAGGCGCCGAAGCAGTAGCCATCAACGGGCAGCGAATCATCGCCAACACGGCGATCCGCTGTGTTGGACCTACGGTGCAGGTGAACGGCATCGCGCTGTCGTCACCGTATGTTATCAGCGCTATCGGTGACCCTGAGACGCTGGCAAATGCGCTGAACCTGCCGCAGGGGGTGCTGACAGATATTCAGGCAATAGACCCGGCTATGGTAAAGGTGGTTAAAAAGAATAACATCCGTATACCGGCGTATGCCGGTAGCTTGGTCTTTCGCTATGCAAAGCCGGTGGTGGCAACGCCCGGCAGCTCGACGCAGGAGGAAGGGAAAAAAACTCCATGAACTGGCTACCTGTTGTGGCAGTGCTTGTCGGTTTTCTGGTGTTTTACTTTGTGCCGCTGGAGTTGCCCAGCGACTATGCGCCTTATCTGAGCCTGGCGACTTTATCGGGGCTGGATTCGATTCTGGGCGGAATTCGTGCAGGGATTGAGGGTAAGTTTCACGTAGATGTATTTGTATCAGGCTTCATTTTCAATACCCTGCTGGCGACCCTGCTGGCGTACTTGGGCGACCAGATAGGGGTTGACCTTTTTCTTGCAGCGGTGGTTACGCTGGGGGGACGGATGTTCCTGAACCTGTCGCTGATCCGCCGATACTATCTGACCCAGTGGAATCTATCTCGACAACGAGACTCGGATAGAACCTGAACAGGAGTTGCCATCTATGATTGCCGGACTGGACATCGGCACAACGAAAATCGCGGCTTTAATTGCAGATGTAACCGACGATATGCGCGTGAACATCATCGGGGTTGGGCTTGTGCCTTCGAGAGGGCTCCGAAAGGGGGCGGTGGTGGACATCGACCAGACAACCGAGTCGATTGTGCAGGCTGTGGAGCAGGCAGAGCACATGGCAGGCCGGCGCGTCGAGTCGGTGTTCGTCGGAATCACTGGCGAGCATATCCGTTCTCTCAACTCGAAGGGGATGATAGCGGTCACCTCCCCCACGCGCGAAATCTCGCGAGAGGACGTCGAGCGGGTGATGGAAAGCTCGCGTACGGTGGTGCTGACGCCTGACCGCGAAATTATCCATGCCATCCCCAGGGGTTACATTGTGGACGGGCAGAACGGCATTCGACATCCTGAAGGGATGAGCGGCTTGCGTCTCGAAGTAGAGACACACATCATCCATGGCAGCAGCACCTTCCTTCAGAACGTTACTAAATGTGTCCAGCGGGCACAGTTGCAGGTGAGCGCACTGGTGGTGGAGCCAATAGCCACTGCCGAAGCGGTGCTGACGGAAGCCGAACGTAACCTGGGGGTTGCGCTGGCGGACATCGGGGGCGGCACCACCGATGTAGCGGTTTTCACCGATGGTGAGATATACTATACGGGAGTAATCCCCATTGGTGGGAACCATGTGACCAGCGATATTTCGGTGGGGCTTCGCACCCCGCCCGAAGAGAGCGAGCGCATCAAACTGCAGTATGCCTGCGCGATGATACAGATGGTCGATGACGGTGCGATGGTGCCGCATCGACCGATGGGCGCCAGCGAGGAGCGAAAGATACCGGCGCGGGTGCTTGCCGAGATTGTGGAACCCCGCATGCGCGAACTGCTGGAGCTGGTGTACGAGGAGATTAAGAAATCGGGTGCTGCAGGAATGTTGCCGGGTGGGCTCGTGCTCAGCGGGGGTGGTAGCCTGATGCGTGGGGTGGCAGAGCTGGCGCGCGAAGTGACGGACATGCCTGTGCGCATCGGGCGCCCGATGAACATCGGTGGACTGGCGGACAAGGTAGACAGCCCGGTGTTTGCAACGGGTGTGGGGCTTTTGCTGTATGGGCTGAAACATTCCTACGTTCCCACTGACAGCCGCCATCGGTCCTGGTGGGGCAAGATAACCGGGGCGTGGCGTCGCTGGTTGTCGCGCTTTACGCAATAATTTCCGAAAGAAATTGCACATAGGGGGCTAAACACCAATGGCTGGGGTAAGACAGTATGCTCAGATTAAGGTCATCGGCATCGGTGGTGGAGGCACGAACGCCGTCAACCGGATGATCGAAGCAGGGCTGGTTGGGGTGGATTTCTGTGCGATGAACACCGATGTGCAGGTGCTCGAGATTTCCGCAGCGGAGAAGAAGGTTCAGCTGGGCGAGAATCTGACCAGAGGTCTGGGGGCAGGTGGCAACCCGCAGATTGGTCGCAGTGCAGCGGAAGAGAGCAAAAACGAGATTATGAAGGTGCTGGAAGGGGCGGATATGGTGTTCATCACCGCAGGGATGGGCGGTGGTACCGGCACCGGGGCAGCACCTGTGGTGGCGCAGCTGGCGAAGGAGATGGGCGCCCTCACCGTGGCGGTGGTGACCAAACCCTTCAACTTCGAGGGACCGCGCCGCATGCAGATTGCCGAAGAGGGCGTCGCGAACCTGCGCGAGCACGTGGACACGCTAATCGTCATTCCTAACGAGCGATTGCTCAGCGTTGTAGAAAAGCGCACTACTCTGGTAGAAGCCTTCCGCGCCGCGGACGACATCCTGCGTCAGGGCGTGCAGGGCATCTCGGACATTATTACCATTCCGGGCTTAATCAATGTCGACTTCGCCGACGTGAAAACCATCATGTCCAACGCGGGACCCGCGCTGATGGGCATTGGAACCGGTTCGGGAGAGCACCGGGCACGTGAAGCGGCGGAGCGTGCCACCAGCAGTCCCCTGTTGGAAACATCCATCGACGGCGCCCAGCGTGTGCTTGTCAACATCACCAGCGGTTCCGATATGACTCTGCAGGAGCTGAGCGAAGCGGCGGCGGTCATCCAGAGCCTGTGTGATCTCGAAAGCGCGCATATTATCTACGGGCACGTGCTGGACCCGAAGATGGAGGGCGAGGTCAAAATTACGGTGCTGGCGGCGGGGCTGCCGGCATCCTCGCAGGGCTCGCTGGCGGAGCGTCCGGCACAGAGAGCGGAGGCACTGCGGCGCGAGCCGGTGGGCGAGCGACCGGGAGGAATGCCTCCACGTCCCGCCGAACGAACCACTGCCGCGCCGGCAGCACCAGAGCGAACGCCTCAGCAGGCACCGGTGGACAATACTGACTACGACATTCCAACCTTCCTGCGCCGGCGCAGCTGAACCGGCTCCCTGTGGCAGGGGCGAGGAGTGTGATCCTCGCCCCTTGTTGTTACACGCCTGCGATGATGCGGTCGATCCGCTGTGCCACGTCTCTCAGGTAATTTGCGTCACCACCACCCAGCTCGGCGGTGAGAAAGCCGCTGTAGCCAACCTCGTCCAGCGCACGGCGTACCTCACGCCAGTTCACATCACCCTCCAGCAGGTTCACGAACTGGCGACTGCTTCGCTTGAAGTCCTTCAGGTGGATGCGGTGGATGCGCTTGCCTAGGGTGCGTATCCAGTCCTCTGACCAGCCGAACGCCAGCACGTTGCCCACATCAAAATATGCCCTGACGAAGGGACTGCGAAACTCGTCCACATACCGCGCAAACTCGATCGGGCTGAGCAGGAAGTTATTCCACACATTCTCTATAGCGATGACTACCTTCAGCTTTTCCGCCAGGGGTATCAGCTTACGGATGTTCTGCTGCGAGCGTTTGTAGGCGTCGGCGTAGCGTGTGCTTTCGTTGACGATGGCGGGCACCAGCAGGACGGTATCCGCGCCCAGTTCCTTCGCACAGTGTAATGCCGCCTGCACGTCCGCAATGCCTCTCTCCACCACGCGCGGGTCGCCGCTGGAGAGCGGAGCATGCCAGCCTCCGTAAATGATGGAGTGGATGGGCACTCCGGTTGCTTCTGATGCCGCACGCAGTTTCTTTATCTCTTCAGGGTCGCTGGTTGGCGGAGCTTCTATCCCTTCAAACCCCACCTCTGCGGCAAGCTTGAATCGTTCCACGTAGCCAAGATTGCCGGGCAACATCGAAAGCACCAGCGCCTTCTTCAGAGTGTTTTGCATCGTCGTCTCCTCTGTGTTCTCGAAAGTGATGTGTGCTCATGTACCGTCATTTCCTTTCTTCGTTTCCCTGAAGCCTTCTTCCTCGTGCGATGGAAGGAAAACGAGGGGTGGGGTGGAATGTTTACTACAAAAAGCCTTTCTGTGGTGAAAACTGCTTGACCTACCGTAGAGCAATTTATGGTATGCCATTTGAATGTTAATATATACGCTTGACGGGAGGAGAATATGAACGTCTACGACATGGTGAAGAATATGACAGAGGAAGCTGTAGATGCGCTGTTTCGGTATGCCTACGCAGTGCCCGAGACGCGGCGCAACTGGCGTCCTGCGCCAGAAGCAAGAACTGTGATGGAGATTCTGCAGGAGAATGCCATCCTTCCTTTGGCAATTGCTACCGTGTTACGCGAGCAACCGCAAGTGGCAGACCCTGCGGTTTTCGAGGAGGCAAGAGCCAAGAGCGGTAATCTGGACACCGTTGAAGCCTGTGAACGTGCCTGTCGTACAGCTACCGCTGAAATGATACGAGCGCTGCAGGACATCCCTGCTGATGACCTCCACAAAACAGTTACCCTTCCCTGGCAGGCAACCTATACGTTGCTCCAGACAGCATGGCTTCATTACTGGAATCTCACATATCATTTGGGGCAGGTCGCTTACATTCAGCTTCTGTACGGAGACAAAGAATACTACTGAGAAGGTTGAAATGCCTCAGGTACTTTCACTGGGCGAGTTGCTGGTGGAGATTATGCGCCCGGCGGTTGACCAGCCGCTGGATGAGCCGGGGCAGTTTGTGGGACCGTTTCCCAGTGGCGCTCCGGCGATTTTCATCGACGCAGTGGCGCGACTGGGGGTATCCTGTGGCTTCATCGGCGTGGTGGGTGATGATGCTTTCGGCAGGTGCGTCCTGCGCCGGTTGAAGTGCGACGGCGTGGACGTGCGCGGCGTACGCGTGGTTTCGCACCGAACGACGGGCATCGCCTTCGTCTCGTACCGCTCGGACGGGTCGCGCCAGTTTCTGTTTCATCTTCCCCATTCCGCCGCCGCGCTGTTGACCCCCGAGGACGTGCGCGAGGATTACCTGCGCGACGTGAAGGCGGTGCACATCACCGGTTCGGCGCTCGGTGTCGGTGAGGGCGTGCGCGAGGCGTGTTATCGGGCGGCGCAGATATGCAAACAGCGCGGAGGAATGGTGACCTTCGACCCCAACATCCGCCCTGAAATACTTGGGGTGGAAGCGGTGCGCGTATTGTGTGAGCCGATACTGCAGGCGTGTGATGTGCTGTTGCCCAGCAGTCAGGAAGCCACCATGCTCACCGGCGATGCCGATGAGGAGACGGCGTGTCGCAACCTGGTGGAAAGGGGCATCCCGATTGTGGTGCTGAAACGGGGAGCGCAGGGGTGTGTGGTATTTACCGAAGGACACAGGGTGGAGATACCTGCCTACCCGGTTATAGAGGTAGACCCGACGGGGGCAGGGGATGCCTTTGCGGGCGGCATGGTCGTCGCGCTATTGCGAGGCATGTCCGCCGAGGAAGCGGCTCGGTTTGCCAGCGCTATCGGAGCACTGGCGGTGACGAAGCAGGGCCCGATGGAGGGTCTGCCAACCCTGTCGGAGGTGGAATCGTTTCTGGCTTCGGTGTAGGGAGGATGATGGGAAGCGATTTGCGAGAGACACTGAGCGAATATCGCCGTTGCGGCAGAGCGATACTGGCGACAAATTTCTACAACGCCGAAACTCTGCTGGCGGTCCTACGTGCGGCGTGCGCGCTCGGCTCACCCGTCATCTTGCAGACGTCACCCTCCACGATTGAGTATCTCGGCTTGAAAGTCGCTGTGGGGCTGGCTCGCGCCGGGAGGGACGAGCTGGGTGTTCAGGCGTGGCTTCATCTTGACCATGCCCGTGACGTTGGGATGGTACGCCGCTGCATTGAGGCGGGATACGATTCGGTGATGATTGACGCCAGCGATAAGGACTTCGAGACCAATGTGCGCCTCACGCGCGAGGTAATGGCTCTGGCGCAAGGGCGGGGTGTGCTGGTGGAGGCGGAGCTGGGCTACATCCCCAAGCTGGGCGAGCGAGAGGCACAGCAGTTCGAAATGACCTCGCCGGAGCAGGCGGAACGCTTCGTGCGGGAAACAGGCGTGGACCTGCTGGCTGTAGCTATCGGTAACGCGCACGGGTTTTATAAACAGACGCCCCAGCTGGACCTGGAGCGACTTCGGGCTATCGGCGAGCGGGTGGATGCGTTCCTCGTTCTGCATGGAGCATCGGGTATCCCCGATGAGCAATGGCGCGAGGCGGTGCGGCGTGGGATTGTGAAAGTGAACTTCGCAACGGAAATCAAGGACACCTTCATGGCTGGACTGCGCACGGCGGTGCAGCAATCGGACAGCATCGACATCCGGCAGGTGTTCCCTCCGGCAATGCAGGCGGTTACGGAACTCGTCAAGCAGAAGATGAGGCTCTGCCTCGGGCAGGAAGCATTGCCCCCCGCGGCGAAATAAAGGGCGCCATGGAAGGGAGCAATCTGCCCTTATCTCCTCGTACCACTGCTCTGCTCAGCCGTTCCGCGCTGGTGCACAACGTGCGGTGGCTCCGTGAGCGGCTTCCTGCAGGTACAAAGCTGATGGCGGTGGTGAAGGCGAACGCCTATGGACACGGTGCCGCACTGGTCGCGCCAGAACTGCAGGCTGTCGGCTGTGATGCCTTTGGGGTTGCCACCACCGCTGAAGCGGCGGAACTGCGTGCGGCGGGGGTCACCGCGCCTGTTTACCTGCTCAGCCCGGTGCTCCCTGAAGAGGTGGAGAGCATTCTGGAATCCCGTGTGGTGTGCCTGGTACAGGATGTGCGCTTTGTTCAGGCTCTCTCGGAGCAGGCGGTCAAACGCAACCTGCGTGTGGAAGTGCACCTGAAGGTCGACACAGGCATGAGCCGCTTTGGCGTTCATCCCCGCGATGCAGTGGAGACCGCGATGGCTATCCAGAGAGTGCCCGGTGTGCACTTAACAGGCATCGCCACCCATTTCCCCTGCGCAGACTCCGATGCAGACCTGACCCGCCACCAGTGGCAGGCATTCCAGCAGACGGCTGAGAGTGTGGTGCAACAGCTGGGCAAGCCGCTCGTGCGCCATTCGGCAGCCAGTGCGGGCGTGCTTGCCGTGCCCGAAGCCAGCGCGGATATGGTTCGGTGTGGGCTTCTGGTTTACGGCGTGGCGCCGTCGGGGTATGACCCGCGTTCACTTGGCTTGCGACCGGTGCTCTCGCTGCACAGTCGGGTGGTGGCGCTGCGCAGGATACCGGCGGGAACGACAGTGGGCTACGGCGCAACCTTCGTGGCGGCGCGGGAGACCCTGGTGGCGACCATACCTGTCGGCTATGGCGACGGCTATCTGCGTGCACTGGGCAATCGCGCACAGGTGCTTCTGCGCGGCAGGCGTGTGCCCGTTATCGGGCGGGTGTGCATGGACCAGATGATGATAGATGCCACCGACACGGGCGCAGAGGTCGGCGATGTGGTGACCCTCATCGGCGGGCAGGGGAATGAGGAGGTTACGGTCAACGAGATTGCCTGCTGGCTGGATACCACCCCCCATGAAGTTGTTACCCTGCTGTCGGCGCGAGTGCAGCGGTTTCTGGTGGACTAACCGGGCGGGTCTATCCATTTACCATCCTGTTTCAGCAGGCGGATCAGCTCCTCCACGCCTCGCTCCTGGGGGATGTTGTCCTTGACCAGTTCACGCCCGCGGTAGAGGGCAATTTTGCCAGCTGCTCTGCCTACGTAGCCGTAGTCGGCATCTGCCATCTCGCCGGGCCCGTTCACGATACAGCCCATCACCGCAATGTCCAGCCCTTTGAGGTGTCGGGTTGCCTCGCGCACCTGATTCAACACGGTCGGCAGGTCGAACTTGGTGCGCCCGCAGGATGGGCAGGCGATGTATTCCACCTGCGTTTTGCGCAGTCCCAGCGATTGCAGGATGTCGTAGCAGACGGGTATCTCGTTAATGGGGTCTTCTGCCAGCGAGACGCGAATAGTATCCCCGATTCCTTCCGCCAGCAGTGTAGCGATGCCGGCGGTGCTTTTGATTCGAGCGTAGGTTCCGTCTCCCGCTTCGGTCACGCCGAGGTGGATGGGATAGTCGCGCCCCGTTTCGTCCAGTCGCTTCGCCAACAGGCGGTTCGCCGCCAGCATGATGGGCACACGACTCGCCTTCAACGAGATAACGAGGTCACGGTAGCCGTGCTTCTCGCAAATCTCAATATACTCCATCGCGGACTGAACCATGCCTTCGGGCGTGTCGCCGTAGGTTACCAGCATCCGCTCGCTGAGGCTGCCGTGATTCACGCCGATGCGCATGGCAATGCCCCGCTTCTTGCAAGCTTCAATCACGGGCAGTAACGCCTCTTCGATAGCCTGTCGCTCCTGCTCGTGCTCTTCGGGGCTGTACTCTTCGGCACGCTGGCGCGGTTTGCGATAGACGAAGAGACCCGGGTTGATGCGCACCTTATCCACATATTGCGCCACTTCCACCGCAATATCGGTTCCCTGATGATGAACGTCCGCCACCAGAGGCACGCGATAGCCTTTTTTCTCCAGCAGGTTGCGGATTTCGCCGATGCACTGCGCCTCCCTCATGTTGGGAGCGGTTACCCGCACAATCTCTGCGCCGGCGTCCCACAACTGCATGACCTGTTCCGCTGCGCGTTCCACGTCGCTGGTCGGGGCGGTAATCATGGACTGCACGACGACGGGATGTCCACCGCCGATGGTAATCGCGCCCACGCGCACGGGGCGGGTCTTCCGACGAGGATATTCTATTTGCCACATCTTCTCCTGCCCATGCGAGAAACGAGGTTCCATAGTATTGTAGCATCTGCGGGAAGATAAAAACAACGGCGGGAGGAAGACCTCCCGCCGCTTCTTTGGGGCAGGTGACTGCTTAGAACCTGGCGCCAAGCCCGACCACAAAGCCGTTGTGCTCGTTGTCGGTGCCGGTCAAGCCGTTGAAGCGCACATCAATGAACAGCTGCGTGCCGCCTTCCTGACCCACGTTGAGGTCATAGCTCAGCCCGATGGTGTAGGCGAAGCCGGTCTTCGTGTCGCCGTTCAGTCGCTTCGAGAAGCCGACGCCGATGCCTCCTACGTAGCCGAAGCCACCCGACAGCTTGCCCCAGTAGTTGACCAGGACGGGGATGTTGTACACATCACCGGAGCCATAGTAGTCAACACTGGCGCCCAGGTCGGCACTGTAGGTCTCGCCGATGACCACATCGCGCTTCAGCACGTAGTCCAGCCCAACGTTGAACCACGTGTTGGCTTCGTCGCGGGAAGCGGATTCGGTGGGGAAGAACGCGCCAACGCGCACCCGGAGGTTGTTACCCGTCGTTTCCTCGCCCCACTGTGCAAAAGCCGGCACCGTCCATACCACCAGCACCGCTGCTACCGCGAACACAAACCACAGTCGTTTCATGCTAAAGCACCTCCTCGTAATCTGAACAGGTTTCTTGTATTATAATCTTTTCGTGCCGGGAAAGCAATACTCCTGCTACCCGACCATATAAAAGACGTTATATTTGCCTGCACAGTTTCGCTGTTTTCTCTTCCAGCAGGTCCGCAGCCTGGCGCATCGCCTCTTCCTGCGACACCGTTTGGGAAACCAGCGACTCACAATGGGTAACACCGTATGTTGCCAGCGAGGAGTAGTCACCCACAAACTGCCCGCAGAGCACAGCTACCGGCGCACCCCACTTTCGCGCCGTACGTACCACACGAAGGAGCAGCTTCCCATGCAGAGTGGTCTCGTCCACGCGCCCTTCGCCAGTCAGCACCAGGTCGGCGTCGCGCAGGGCTTGTTCGAAGCCCACTGCCTGCATCACCAAATCCGCTCCCGAAAGGAGCCGTGCCTGCGGGAAGTGCGCCAGCAGACCGAAGCCCAGACCACCTGCCGCACCGGTGCCGGGCGCTCGCGAAATCTTCCTGCCAATCGCACGATGCACAGCCATTGCCCAGCGACGCATGGCACGTTCCATCTCGGGAAGCTGGTCGGCTGTGGCTCCTTTCTGTGGTGCGAAGACCGCCGTTGCCCCGCGCTTGCCCAGAAGCGGATTCCGGACGTCCGCCGCCAGTATAACCTCCACGTCTGTACTCTCTCGCGAGGCTGGAACCACGCGGTGTACCTGTTTCAGTCCTGCGTTGCCCGGCGGAACGGCGTTGCCCCCTTTGTCCAGAATCTGCCAGCCCAGCGCGACCAGAGCACCGGCGCCGCCGTCGTTGGTGGCACTGCCGCCCAGCCCAATCACCAGCCTTCCGACTCCAGCGTGCAGCAAATGGCTTATCATCTCTCCGACGCCGAGTGTAGTTGTTCGGCGTGGGTCGCGCTCTTCAGGGCGGAGCTGCGCCAGCCCGCAAATCTGCGCCATTTCAATAAAGCCCGTGCTTCCATCGGCGCTGATTCCATAAGGCGCGTTGTGCATTCGCCCCAGTGCGTCGGATACACGGTGTCGGTGCAGACGGCACACGCCTGCCGTCGCCAGACACTCCAGCATCCCATCGCCGCCGTCCGCCAGAGGCAGGATGTCCGTCTCCACGTGAGGAAGGGCGCGACGCACGCCACGCTCCATCGCCTGAGCCGCCTCTAAAGGGGACAGACTGCCCTTGAAGGCGGTCGGGGCTATCACTATCTTGCGGATGGCTCGCATCGGTAAATCACCCAGCGTCCATCTTCTCGCTCGCGCACGAGGTTGCAGGGCAGGTCCGACGGCATCTCGGTGCGCGTTTCGGCGAGGATGTAAACGCGCGTTTTTCCCTGTATCGCCTCCTGCAGCTGATGCGGTTCGCCCATCTCGACCACCTGTGCCGGGTGTCCCATAATGAACCGCACGCTGGGGCGACTCGGCTCGAAGGCGTAGACCAGCACATGTGCTCCCCGGTCCAGCTCGGGCGCCAGCGATTGCGCCAGGCGATGTAGCGGGGCGATGTCGTAGCTGTCCCAGCGGGGCAGACCGTCGTGCCCGACCAGAAAGGCAAACAGCAGACCGAACAGCACGCCTGTGCCCACCACGCGCGGAGTGGAAGACCACCTGGCGAACAGGAACAGCACACTCAGCAGGAACAGTGCACTCAGCATCAGCGCAAAGGGCGCCATGTGCGCAACCGCTCCTACCACATCTGCAGGTATCTGTTTGCCCGCCAGAGTTGCTGTCTGACTGCCCTGCCACTGCCACCCCAGCACACCGACTAAGGCAAACGCGGCGCTCAGAATCAGACCCGTGAAGCCCATTAAGCCCGCTTCGCCTGGGCGCAGACCGTTTTTCACCGTCCACAGCGAATGAAGCCTTACCGCTACCAGCAGGCACAGCGCGGGCACGGCGGGAAGCACATAACCGGGCAGTTTAGACCGGCTGAGCGAGAAGAAGAGCACCACCACCACCGCCCAGAACGCCCACATCGCCCAAGCACAGCACAGCTTCTCCTTCTCACAACGCCAGCCGCTCAGTGCCTGCCAGCCGATGATGGGCACAAACGCACTCCAGGGATACATGTCCACCAGCAAAAGCGGAATGTAAAACCAGAACGGTGCGACGTGACCAAACTCTTTGCCCAGGAACCGCTGGATGTGATGACGGACAATGTATTCGCGAACAAACAGGTCGCCAGCCGCTTGCCATACCGCGAGGTGCCAGGGTAACACAATCAGCAGATACACCCCTATCGCAGGCAGCCACGGGATGCGTTTCCATTCCGCCCAGTCGCGCCGAAGTAGCGTCCAGAGCAGCAACGCCCCTCCTGGCAGGAGAAGACCGATAAGCCCCTTGGTCATCGTCGCCAGCCCAGCCCCTGCCGCCATCAGCAGATACCAGCGACGGTCGCCGGTGTAGCCCTCGATCCAGCCGAATATCGCCAGCGTCAGCCACAGCGTCAGCAGGCTATCCATAATCGCCTGTCGCGCCAGACCCATCGTCAGCGGGCAGAGGGGATAGACCAGCAACGCCAGCCAGCCGATGCGTTCCAGTTCGCGCCGTTTCGCCCACTGCCAGATCAGCCATGCGGTCAACGCACCGGCAAGAGCGGAGGGAAGCCTTGCGGCAAGGGGCGTGAAGCCGAAAACCTTCATGCTCAGCGCCTGCGCCCAGTAGGTGAGCGGTGGCTTGTCGAAGAACGCATCCGTGCCCACGCGGGGAACCAGCCAGTCGCCCGATTCCACCATCTGTCGCGCGGCGGTCGCGTAAAGCCCTTCGTCAAGGTCAAACAGCCCTGCCGCGCCGATACCGAAAAAGCATCCCATGCCGATGGCGACAAGGGGCAGGGCGACCGGCAGCATCGTCTGTAACAGAGGTGAGCGAGAACGTGTGCTCATAGTCAGTTATCTATTTGACCACCGAGCACGAAAGTCCTGTAGGGAAGGAGGGCGCTAAAACGGTGCTGCCCAGATTGGTGAACAGGTCGCCGGGGGCGGGGTTGTTGGAGTAGACGACGGTTTGTGCGGTTGTCAGCGTCGCGGTGGTCCACGTTTTTCCGGGAAGAGCTTCGCGTAGAGATTACAGGCAGGAAAGTCCGAGAAACCTACCGTATATTACTATGAAACAAACGAACCCCTTCACAGCACTTCTGGGGTTATGTTATCATAGGATTAACGACCAACGCCGGAGAAGGTGATGAACATGACGGTGCGTTTCATGCGGGCGTGGGTGCTCGCAATCTGCATGGGCATTTTCACCGGGTTGGCATGGAGCCAGCCCTCGGTGGCGCCGGAGGTGGCGGATGCTTACAGACGTCTGGCGAGAGCCGTCTCTCCTGAACGCATTCGCCAATCGGTGTATCAGCTTTCCTCCTATCCCTCCAGGGTGGCTGGTTATCCGGGCGCCGACGCCGCTGCGCAGTGGGTGGAACAGCAGTTCCGTGAAATCGGGCTGCAGCGCGTGACCACCGAAGAGTTCACGGTCACGGTTCCGATAGACAAAGGAGCGAAACTGCGCGTTGGCGGGCGAGAGTTTCCGCTGTACGCCATGTGGCCCAACCTGGTGCGCACCTCCCAGCTGCCTCCAGAAGGCATCACCGGACCGATTATCTACGCTGGCGACGGCAAACTGCCCAACTTCAGCGGCAAAAACGTGGAGGGCAGTATCGTACTGGTAGACTTCAACTGTGGCACCGACTGGCTGAACGCCCCCCGACTTGGCGCGAAGGCGGTCATCTTCATCGAACCCAGCGCGACCATGCGCGGCGAGGCGGAGTCGAAGTTCATCGGCATTCCCGTCACCGTTCCGCGCTTCTACATCCGCAAGAGCGATGCGGCACCACTACTTGCGCTCACGGCGCAACAGCGCGAAATCAAGGGAACGCTGTTCTGCAACATGCCCTGGGAGCGTCGCCCGGCGAAGAACATCATCGGCTGGTTAGAGGGCACTGATCCGAAGTTCAAGAACCAGATTATCGTCATCTCGGCTTACTACGATGCGATGTCGGCGGTACCCGCGCTGGCTCCGGGCGCGGAGAGTGCCTGTGGCATCGCCGGCTTGCTGGAGGTAGCCCGCGCCTACAAGGCAAATCCGCCCAAACGCACCATCATGTTCCTCGCCACCAGCGCACACTTCCTCTCTCTGCAGGGCGTGCGAGAGTGGATGGACCGGCACATGTTTGAACTGGAGCGACCGAACGTCGGACAGCGGCTGGTGAACTCGCTTATCGGCGCGGTGGGCATCAAGCCCAAACAGAAGAAGCTGCTGGACATCTACCTGTTCCTTTCCTTAGACCTCTCCAGCAAGTCGCGGCAGGTGGGGCTGTTCTACAAAGGCTACTTCTACGACATGCGCGAGGACGTGCAGAACCGCTTCTCGGATACAGCGCGCATCTGCCGCGAGAACGCGGAGAAGGTCGGATATATTCTGGGATTCGACCATAAAAAGGCGTTTGCGGACGGCGTGAACCCGGTGGAGGGCAAAAACTGGCGCAACTACCTCCCCGGCAAGTTCGCGTTTGACGCCGAGGTGGTCACCCTGTCGGGCGCGAACGGCATGACCTTCTGCACCACCGACGACTCGCGCGCGCTGGTCGACACGCCCTTCGACACACCTGAAAAGGTAAACATCGCCAACGTCACGCGCCAGACGAAGCTTATCGCCTGTCTGCTGTACCACATCCTGAACGATACTAATGCGCCCGGCGAGCTGAACGTGCCGCGCTTCCCCATCTCCGAGCCCGGAAACTTCCAGACCATGGGCTTGCAGGGGGGCTTCGGTACGCTGGACGGGCAGGTGGTGCTGTTTGACCCGCGCAGAAGCTTTATTCCCAACCAGCCGGTGCCCAATTCCTTAGCGGTGGTGCGCCATGCCACCAAGACCTTCATGGGCGTGCGCGGCAACATGATTCAAAAGGTGGGCGAGGATGCTTATTTCCGCTTCCCGGGCATTCCACCCATCACCGCTTACGGCTGGAACAAGATGACCAACATCGCCGCGTACCGACTCAACGAGCAGACCGGCGAGATAGAATACGCGCCTGACCTGGGCGTGACCGGCGCCAGCGAATACGCTATCGATTTCACCATGTCCACCGGTCGCAAGACCACGCGCATCGTGGTGTTCCGCTGCGTGCCTACCTCCATCTATGACCTGGTAGACCAGCAGGCGCTTCGTGCGCTCACCACGATGGACGTGCTGGACGGCGAGACCAACGGACAGCCGCGCATGTACGGCTACGCGCTGGCGACGGTGCAGGACTACTCGCTGACCTCCTATGTGGAGGACGTGGCGGTGGTGTTTGCTCAGCCCGGTTCTCGAATCAAGCTGATGATGGGCGTGGGTCCGGGCGCAACGCGCTTCCTGCTGATTAACTCCACACCTCAGAAGCCGGAAGGCGAAGGTTACCTGGTGGCGGGAAGCGCAGAAGAGGCGCAGGGCTTTGTGGTGCGCACCTTCTCGGAGCGCGAGCTGACCGAGCGCGACCTGATTGCGCGTGGTGGAACCATCGCCAATACCGCCCTGCGTGTGGCGGAGGATATGTGGAATCTTGACGAATGGCGTATGAGCCGCTTGCGCCGGTTCCGAATCATCAACGAAGGTCTGGAGCAGTTACACGGGCTGGCGAAGGAGCATCTGGACAAGGCGCGAGAGGCGCTGGAACGCAAGGATTACGCTACCTTCGACACCTACGCGCGTGCCGCATGGGGCTACGAAGCGCGCGCCTATCCCGATGTGCAGGCAACCGCAAACGATGTGGTGCGCGGTGTCATCTTCTACATGTTTCTGCTGATGCCGTTCGCCTACTTCATGGAGCGGTTGCTGTTCGGCTTCAGCGACCTCAAGCGCCAGCTGCTGACGGCATTCGTCATCTTCCTGCTGATATTCTTCGCCTTCAGCCAGATTCACCCCGCGTTCCAGCTGGTCAGCAACCTGTTTGTGGTTCTGCTGGCGTTCATCATGCTGGCGCTGTCCCTGCTGGTTACCTTTATGGTGGCGGGCAAGTTTGAGGAGCAGCTCAAGCAGTTGAACCGCCAGATCAGCGGAGTACACCGGGCGGACATCGGGCGCGTGAGTGTGGCGTTTGCCGCCTTCAACCTGGGCGTGTCGAACATGCGGCGGCGCAAAGCCCGTACCGCGCTGACCAGCATCACGCTGATTCTGCTCACGTTCATCGTGCTGTCGTTCACCTCCATCGTGAACGTCCTGCGCTTCAACAAGGTTCCCGCGCCCGGTACGCCGCTGTATAACGGCATCATGATTCGTACCGCGTTGTGGGAGCCTCTGCAGGAACCCGCATATCGCCTCCTGCACGATGAGTTCCGTGACCGGGCGGTGGCGCCTCGAGCGTGGTTCTTCGGCGCGGCGTTCGGTGAACAGTCGTTCCTCAGCCTGCGGCGAGGCGACCGCCAGTACGATGCCAAAGCGCTGGTAGGGCTGTCGCCGGCGGAAGCGCAGGTCACCCAGCCGCAGAAGGCGCTGATTGCGGGGCGATGGTTCCGCGAAGGCGACCGTTACGTCACCGTGCTTCCCACCGCCATCGCCCAGCAACTGCGCGTGGAGCCGGAAGATGTGGGCAAGGCGAAGGTAAACTTCAGCGGTGTGGACTACACGGTCATCGGCATTCTGGACAGCCAGAAGTTCAAGCAGATTACCGACCTGGACCGCGAGCCACTGACGCCGGTGGACTTCATCCTGATGCAGAAGATGCAGAGGCAGGGCGCCGGGGCAGGCGAGGCGGGCTTCCGCGAATATGTGCACCTGGAGCCAGACGCCTGCTTCTACATCCCGTACAAGACGCTGATGAACCTCGGCGGGGAGATTCGCAGTATCGCCATCTCCTTTGCCACACCCGAAGAGGTGCGAGTGGTGCTGGACAAGCTGATGCCGCGCCTAGGCTTGAACATCTATGCAGGGCAGGGAGACCGCACATGGCGATACTCCACCCTCGCGGCGACGTCGGGACGGGGCATTGAGTTCATCGTAATCCCGGTGCTAATCGCCGCGCTCATCGTACTTCAGACGATGCTGAGCAGTGTGTACGAGCGCGTGAAGGAGATACATATCTTCTCCTCTCTGGGGCTGTCGCCCACGCATATCGGCTTGCTGTTCCTCGCCGAGGCGATGGTGTACGCCATCATCGGCTCGGTGACGGGCTACTTCCTGGGTCAGCTGAGCGCGAAGCTAATCGTTTGGCTAAACGTGCCCGGACTGTATCTGAACTTCTCCTCGATGGCGGCGGTAGTGTCCACGCTCATCGTGGTGGCAACGGTGCTCGGTTCCACCATCTACCCGGCGCGTAAAGCCTCCGAGGTGGCAACACCTGCTCTGGAGCGTACCTGGCGCGTGCCCGAGCCGGACGGCGACGTGTGGCGAATCCCCATGCCCTTCTCGGTGACGCGCGCGCAAGCAGCGGGATTGAACTCGTTCCTGAGCGAGTGGTTGCAGGCATACGAAGAGTACTCCATCGGCGACTTCGTGACGCAGGGAGTGAAGGCGGAAGAGTACGAGCACGATGGAGGCACCGCCTATCGCATTACCTGCACGGCATGGGTGGCACCGTTTGACCTGGGCGTCAGCCAGAACGTGGAGATTGAAGCCACGCCGACGGATATGCCCGATGTGTACGACCTGCACCTGACGCTGACACGCCTCAGCGGGGACATCGCGAACTGGAAGCGTGTGAACCGCCGTTTCCTGAATACATTGCGCAAGCAGTTCCTGATATGGCGAACCCTGCGCCAGGAGGAGCGCGAGCGCTACCTGCAGAAAACGGATGGAAGACAGCCCGCGGGCGTGCCCAGCACGCAACCGGCAACAGGTGCATAAGATGCAAGGAGGACATGCGCTCTCGCGGGAGGGAATGCGTTGGGGTACTACGTGATTGCACACGACGGCAATCGCTATGGTCCTGCGGACATTGCCACGCTCCAGCAATGGGTACGAGAAGGGCGCATTGCGCCCAATACCACGCTGGAGGATGAGTTCACCGGCACGCAGATTCGGGCAAGCCTACTGCCGGAGCTGAGCCACCTGTTCCCACAGGGAGCAGCTCCACCGCCAACTCAGGCGCCTCCGGTGCCGATGGCAGGCGGTGGTCCAAGCAGTCAGGCAACGACTGCGCTGGTACTAGGCATACTTAGCTTGCTGTGCTGCGGATTGCTGAGCATTCCGGCGTATATCGTCGGTAAGCAGGAATTGGACCGGATTAATCGGGGACTGTCCCCGGTAGAAGGGCGAGGGCTGGCGCAGGCGGGATACATTTTAGGGATTATCGGTATGGTGCTGCTAGGGCTGGCTGTGCTTTATGTCGTTGTGGTGCTGGTTATCGCAGCCATGTCCTCACCATACTAGACTTGAAATCTGTGTGGCGGGCGCTATTGCTGATATTGACCGTGAGTTTGGTGTGGGGGTCAGCGTATGTTCTCCAACCGTATGTGGAGCGTGCGCCGACCGTGTGTACCTTTCGCATTGTGTCGGGTAAACCATGCCCAACCTGTGGCATGACGCGGGCGACCTGTGCCCTGGCGCACGGCGAGTGGACGAAGGCATGGCGCTACCATCCGCTGGCAGTGCCGTTTTGGGCGGCGCTGGTGGGTTTGCTGTGGACATATTTCGTTCTGCCCGTTCACGCGCAGGCGGAACGCTGGCGCAGGCTCAGCCTGCAGGCTTTTCTGGTAGTGGTCGCTACATCGCTGGTGTGGCGCATTGGCGAGTGGATACGATAGCAAAGCGTCGAAGGAGGGAATAGACCGTTGGCAATACGGGATGAAATCGCCTTAGCACGCGAAACCGCGGAAACACAATCGGTAGAGGCGGGGCAACGTTTTGAAGAGGGGTTTACCGTTCGTACGGCGGTTGGAACCCTGTTCATCGCCTTCATTATGTTGCCCGGCGCGTTGTATCTGGGGCTGGTTGCCGGACAGGGTTTGGGTCCTGCTGCGCAATGGGTGACCATTGTGCTGTTTGCGGAGGTTGCCCGCCGCTCGTTCGCGCCCCTGAAAAAGCAGGAGATTTACATCCTGTTTTACGTGGCGTCTTCATTGACCGTGCTGATGTCGGGTGGTATCGGTCTGTCAGGCGGTCCTTTTGGCTGGCTGATATGGAACCAGTATTTCATCCAGTCGCCTCCCGCCGCGCCGATAGCCGATCAGATACCACGCTGGGCGGTTCCCGCGCCCGATAGCCCTGCGATATTGCATCGTACCTTCTTCCATCGGGACTGGCTGATACCGATTTTGCTGTTGGTGATGAACGAGATTTTTGGGCGCATGATGTGGATGGGGCTGGGATATACCCTGTTCCGCATCACCAACGACGTCGAGCGTCTGCCCTTCCCGATGGCTCCGGTGGCGGCATCGGGTGCAACTGCGCTGGCGGAGGCTGGACGCAAAGAGGAATCATGGCGCTGGCGTGTATTCTCCACCGGTGCGGTAATCGGGCTGGTTTACGGCGTGTTCTATCTGGCGGTGCCCATCTTTACCAGCGTGCTGTTTGGTAGAGCCTTCATGCTCATCCCGATACCCTTCTTCGACCTTGTGCCCAACACGGAGCACATTCTGCCTGCGGCGCTGACCGGTTTGTCGGGCGACCTGGGACTGGTGTTGGCTGGTTTCGTTATTCCCGCGCCGATTGTTATCGGTAGCGCGACCGCCAGTATCCTGTGCCAGGTGTTCACCAACCCGATTCTGCAAAGGATGGGCTTGCTTCCCGACTGGTATCCGGGCATGAGCACCATCCAGACGAAGCTGACGGTGGACATGAACTTCTGGCTGAGCGTGGGTATCGGTGTGCAGCTGGCGGTGGCGTTTATCGGTATCGTGGCGGTGATTCGGGTGCTTGCCCTGCGCAAAGAGCGTGCCAGCTCGCGGGTGACGCTCTCCCAGATTCCGGTGGGGCGTGGCGATAAGGCAAACACGGTGTATATCGCCCTTGGCGCATGGCTACTGGCTACTGTCGGCGTCATCGTGGTTGCCCATCAGCTCGTGCCCGGTTTCCCGCTGTGGATATTCATCTTCTTCGGGCTGGTGTGGACGCCGATTAACTCTTACATCTCGGCGCGTATGATTGCGTTGACCGGACAGGGTGTGAGCTTCCCCTACCTGCGCGAAGCAACCATCCTTAAGACCGGCTACGATAAGGTGGACATCTGGTATGCGCCGATGCCCCTGGCGGACCATGGCTGGGCGGCTCAGCGCTTCCGCGAGGTCGAGCTCACTGGCACTCGCTTCACCAGCATCCTGTACGCCGAGGCGTTCATGCTTCCGGTGGTGCTGATTGCCAGCTTCCTGTTCTGGGCGTTCTTCTGGCACACCAGCCAGATTCCCTCTGCGCAGTATCCGTACGCGCAGAAGTTCTGGCCCCTGCACGCGCAGATGAACGCGCTGTGGCAGCAGATTAACCTGAAGGGAAGCGAGACCGGGCAGTGGCTGCTGCGGGCGTTGCGTACCGACTACATCATCGGGGGCTTCACCGGAGGTCTGGTGCTGTTCGGCATCTTCTCCCTGCTGAAACTGCCTCTGCTGTTCTACTACGGGTTTGTGGGAGGCATCGGTGCGCTTCCCCATAACACGATTCCGATGCTGTTGGGCACGTTTCTGGGACACCGTTACTTTGCGCGTCGGTTCGGCAAGGAGCAGTGGCGCATGTGGGCGCCGGTGTTGCTGGCAGGTTTCTCCTGCGGCATGGGGCTTATCGGTATGGCGGCCATTGCGCTTGCCATCATCGCGCGCTCGGTGTCGTATTTACCTTACTGATTGTGATAGAATAGAGATGAGGCACAGACGTGCTGTGGAGGAGTTTCGATGAGTGAGGTAATCCAGATGTATTTCGGATGGCAGGAAGCGTTACCGATAATCGTCATCATCGTGGTGCTGTTCGGGGCACGCCGACTGCCGGAGCTGGCACGTTCCGTAGGCGAGAGCCTGCGCGAGTTCAAGAAAGCCACCTCTGAGGTGCTGGACGAGGAACCTGCGCCGCCTGCCCCGGCGAAAACCGAGAAGAGCGCCGAACAGCAGTAACGACCGAAAAGGGCTGAGCATACCGTGAAACAAGGGCTGGCGCCGGAGCAGATAGTCGGTTGGCAAGGGGTCAGCCTGGTGGTACCTCCCGACTGGAGCGTTACCGGATTTCAGGGCGATGCAAAGGAGGGGTATTTGCGTGTCGATTCGCCCGGCTCGCTAATCGCCGAGGTGCGGTGGGCGCAGGCGAGGAAACAGGTCAACATTCGCAAGCGCCTTGACGATTACCTGAATATGGTGGAGCGCCAGGCGAAGAAGCGCAAAGTTACCTTTACCGGACGGATTAAGCCTTCGGAACACGAGGCGGGAGGTCTGGAGTTTACCTATCGCGCGGACCGCAAGGTGCGCGGGATTATCCGGCAGTGCCCGGAATGCCGACGGGTGGTCATTGCGCAGGTCAGCGGCGACACTGATGATGCGGTGGTGAACGTATCCCACCAGATTCTGGACACGCTGAGAGACCACTCGGATGATGGCTGGTGGACGTGGGCATTGCTGGGGCTGGTGGTCCGGCTGCCACAGCAGTTTACTCTGGTCAGGTCGCAGGTGATGTCGGGCTATCTGGGCCTGCAGTTTCGCCGCGGCTACACTGAGGTGGGCGTTGAGCGGTGGGGGCTTGCCGATGTCACTCTGAAGCGATGGCCGCTGGAAGAGTGGGCACTGCATGGGACGGAATGGAAGCGCGTGAAACCGCGGCACACTCCGGGAGAAGTGAAAGCGCATCCCGCGCTTGTACTCAACGGGGTGCGGCGTGCGCCGGCGGTATGGCTGAGGCGGAAGGTGGAGCGCCTGCTCCTGCGCCGACCGGATGAGATACAGGGACTGGTGTGGTACTGTGAGCCCGGTAACCGCATCTACTCGGTGCGAGTGGAGCGGGGTAGCCCTGAACTGTTGCAGCAGATTGTGGACACAGTGCAGTGCCACTGACATCCTGAGATGGGTTTGCGAGAGTTCGTTGGCAGATACATCCCGGCGGTAAAGCCGAAGCCGGTGCTATCGCGGCAGGAAGCGTTGACTGCGATACCGGTGCGCAATCCGCTGGTAGAGTGGGAGCGGACAGAGACAGGCGAGATGGTGCTGAAGGTGCCGGTGGAACAGCGCAGTCTGGTCATCCGCTGGGCGATAGCGGCGTTTCGTCTGCCGCCGGTGCGCCAGATTCAGCTGGATGAAGTAGGGGCGATAGTATGGGAGCTGTGTGACGGCGAGCATACCGTAGGCTCCATCGTTCAGCAGATGTGCAAACACACGCGCATGAGCCGTCGCGAGGTGGAAGCATCGGTAAGCATGTTCCTGAAGATGCTGGCAGATCGCAGATTGGTCGCGTTCAAACGGGGAGGAAAGAAGAAGGGATGAGAAAAGACGGGCGTCAGGTGGAACGCTTGCAATTGCCGTTCCGGGTAGCATTCCACATCAGCATGCAGAGTGTGCGCATCCGCTTCTGGCGGTCGGTGATTACCGCGGCGGGCACTGTTCTGGGCATCGCGTTCCTGGTGTCAGTGCTGACGGCAATGATGATTCAGCGCAACTCAGGAGCAATTACCGACCCCTCCGAGCGTTACCGCATGACGTGGCTGGTGATTATGAGCCTGCTGGTGTGCCTGGTAGGCATCACGAACGCTATGCTGATGTCGGTGACCGAGCGCTACAAGGAGATAGGCACGATGAAGTGTCTGGGGGCATACGATATCTTCATCGTGGAGCTGTTCTTCATCGAGTCTGCCCTGGTGGGGTTGATTGCGTCGGTCATCGGGTGGTTTCTGGGAGTGTTTGCGGTAGTACTCATCAAGCTTTTCAGTGATGGGTTCAAGGTGTTCGGCTGGATTTCTCTTGGCGAGATATTCCTGTACCTCATCCTTTCCATCGTCATCGGTACATTGTTATCGGTGATTGCAACCATTATCCCTGCGCAGGTAGCGGCGCGGATGCCTGCAGCAGCTGCCCTGCGCGTCGAGGTCTAACAAGGGGGTGCATCTATGGCGGTTCAGCCACAGACAAATCAAACCAGCGCCACAGGCACCGAGTACATCGTGCGGTGCAAGGATGTGGTGAAAGAGTACATGATGGGCACGCAGGTGGTGCGTGCACTCAACGGGGTGACCCTGGACATCGTACGGGGAGAGTATCTCTCCATCATGGGGCCTTCGGGGTCCGGGAAATCCACTCTGTTTAACATGATTGGTGGGCTGGACAAGCCTACCAGCGGTTCGGTGTTCATCAACGATGTGGATATGGCGCAGCTGGATGCGCAGGAGCTGGCGTTCCTGCGCTGTCGCACCATCGGCTATATCTTCCAGACGTTCAACCTCATCCCCGTGATGACCGCGCTGGAGAACGTAATGCTACCGATGATTTTCGGTGGCTTGTCTACCGATGAAGCCATCGACCGCGGCATCGAACTGCTGAAACTGGTAGGGCTTGGCGAGCGTCTGCACCACAAACCGAACGAGCTATCGGGTGGACAGCAGCAGCGCGTGGCGATTGCTCGAGCGCTGGCGAACAACCCGCAAATCATCCTTGCGGACGAGCCAACGGGTAACCTGGACCTGCGCACGGGCAAGGAGATTATTGAACTCCTGCGACAGCTGAACAAGGAGCAGGGAGTGACTATCATCTCCGCAACGCACGACCTCAAGATGGTGGACGTGTCCGACCGCATCGTGTGGATTCGCGACGGACGCATTGACCGCGTGGAGGAGCGTGCTGCCGTCGAAGTGCGCGTTGGCGACGTGGAAGGTACTCCCGGCTAAGCGGAAAGACACCTGCAACCTGAGCACTGGCAACGATGGAGATACTGCCGGTGGCAGTGTCTCCCCGCTTTGTTTGTGTCTGCAAAAAGCGGATGAATCGGGTAAAATCAAACTGTGAGGGAATACGCAGAGGGTACGAAGATGCCGATGCAGGTGGAAGACATAGAGGCTTTCATCCAGCTTTTGCGTCAGGACGCTGACCTGCGCAGGAGGGTCCTTCTGGCGATTCTGCCGGAAGAGTTCTACGCCCTGCCTGCCAGAGTGGATAAGGTAGCACAGGACGTCACAGAGCTGCGTCAGGACATGGCGGTTCTTCGTCAGGATGTCGCGGAGATACGTCAAGACGTGGCGGAGTTGCGTCAGGAAGTGGCAGAGATACGTCAGGACGTAGCGGAGTTGCGCGCGGGTCAGGAAGAGTTGCGTCAGGACGTTACGGAGTTACGTGCGGGTCAGGCGGAGATACGTCAGGAAGTGGCGGAGCTACGCACCGGTCAACAGGAGTTGCGTCAGGCGCAGGCGCGTTCAGATGCTCGCATTGCTCGCCTTGAGAACGTAACCGGCAAGCTCCTGGGTTGGCAGCTGGAGAGCCGGTACGCTTCGCGTCCGCACACATACTTCGGGCGGGTAATGAAGCGAGTGCAAACGGTAGACATAAACACTATTCTGGAGCAAGCCAGTGCACTTCTGAGCGAGGAGGAATTGGAGGACCTGCTTAATCTGGACATACTGATCAAAGGGAGGTCAGACTCACCTCCTGTCGCGGATCTGTTTGTTGCCATAGAGGTTTCTAACGTGATCGAGATAGGCGACGTTACGCGCGCTTCATACCGCGCAGAACTGCTGCGCAGGGCAGGATTCAAGTGTGTCCCGGCAGTGGGGGGCAGTGAAATCGGAAGGAGGGCTCAGCGAGAGGCGCAACGTCTGCGAGTAGCAGTCCTGCTGGATGGCAGTATACAGGGGTGGGAACAGGCGTTAACTCTGGTAACTGAGTAGATGTTCGGGCGCCACGAGTTTGCGGGGCAGGCAATCGCCTGCCCCGTTTGCATGATGTGATATAATAGAAGACACGTCGCTTACTAACCGAGGAGTGCAGTACCCCATGTCTGAGCTAATACGTCCAAACGTGCTTGAACTGGAGCCGTACAGCCCGGGCAAACCCATCGACGAGGTCAAGCGGGAACTGGGGCTGACGGATGTGGTCAAACTGGCGTCCAATGAAAATCCACTGGGTCCATCCCCCCGCGCGATTGAAGCGGCGATGCGGGCGATGCAGTCGGTCAATCTGTACCCCGATGGCAGCTGCTATGCCCTGCGTCAGGCTGTGGCAAAGCATGTGGGAGTGCCGCCCGAGTATCTGCTTTTTGGCAACGGCTCGGATGAGCTGATACACTACATCGGCTTGACTTTTCTGATGCCGGGCGATGAGGTCATTACCGGGCATCCTTCGTTCGTGCGCTACGATGCGGCGGCGAAGCTGAACAACGCGGTTCTGCACCTGGTACCCCTGCGCGAACACCGCTTCGACCTGCCCGCTATTCTGGAGCGCGTCAACGCGCGCACCAAGCTGATTTTCATCGCCAACCCCAACAACCCGACGGGCACCATTGTTACTGCAGAGGAAGTGGATGCCTTTGTGCGCGCTCTGCCCGAGCATGTGGTGGTGGTGTTTGACCAGGCTTACCAGGAGTACGTTTCACGTACCGACTATCCTGACACTCTGCGCTACGTGCGTGAGGGGCGCAATGTGATCGTCCTGCGCACTTTTTCGAAGGCGTATGCGCTGGCGGGGCTTCGCGTGGGATACGCGATTGCTCGTCCCGAAATCGTGGATGCGATGAACCGGGTCCGCGAACCGTTCAACGTCAATAGCGTGGCACAGGCGGCGGCACTGGCAGCGCTGGAAGACCAGGAACACCTGAAGCGAGCCGTGGAACTGAACCGACAGGGGCTGGAATACTTCTACCAGCACTTTGAGCGACTGGGTCTGTCGTATGTGCGTAGCGAAGCAAACTGTGTGATGGTGGATCTTGGGCGAGATACTCAGCCAGTTTTCCAGCAGTTACTGCGCAGGGGGGTCATTGTGCGCACCGGTCACATTTTCGGCTTGCCAACCTACCTGCGCATTACCACTGGCAAGCCCGAAGAGAACGAGCGTTTCATCTGTGTGTTGGAGGAGGTTCTGAAAGCATGATTATCGTTCTGGATAAAAGCGCGACACCTGAACAAATCCAGCAAATCGCCTCTAAGCTGGAAGAAAGTGGCTATCAGGCGCACCCGATTTACGGGGTGGCGAAGACGGTAATCGGAGCGGTAGGGGTTCCCGACGAGGAAAAGCCAGGCTTGATGGAACAGTTTGAAGCCCTGCCGTTCGTGGAGAAGGTAATCATTGTCATGGCACCCTACAAGCTGGCTGCCAAAGCCTATCGCCCCGAAGGCACGGTGGTTCGTGTCGCCGACCGGGTGAACATCGGCGGAAACCATGTATGCATCATGGCAGGTCCGTGCACGGTAGAGACCCGTGAACAAACGTTGGCTACAGCCCGGGCAGTCAAGGAGGCGGGAGCGCATATGCTTCGCGGCGGCGCGTATAAGCCCAGTACCTCGCCCTATTCGTTCCAGGGACTGGGCGTTGACGGCTTAAAGATACTGGCAGAAGCGCGCGCCGAAACGGGACTGCCCGTGGTGACCGAAGTGATGGACCCGCGCAACGTGGAACTGGTGTGTCGTTATGCGGATATGCTTCAGATTGGCACTCGCAACATGCAGAACTATGACCTGCTTCGTGAGGTAGGCAAAACCCGCCATCCAGTGCTGTTGAAGCGGGGCATGTGGGCGCGGATTGACGAATGGCTGATGGCGGCGGAGTATATCATGAAGGGCGGCAACGAGAACGTGGTGCTGTGCGAGCGAGGCATCCGAACCTTTGAAACCGCGACGCGCAACACACTCGACCTTTCTGCGGTGCCGCTGGTGAAGCAGGAGTCGCATCTGCCAGTGGTTGTTGACCCCAGTCAGGGGACAGGCAAGTGGAGCCTGGTGACCGCGATGAGCCGGGCGGCGGTAGCGGCAGGAGCGGACGGGCTGATTATTGAAGTGCACCCGCATCCGGAGCAGGCATGGAAGGACGGGGCGCAGTCGCTCACCTTCGAGAACTTCCGCCAGCTGATGGCCGAAGTCAGGGCGATAGCAAACGCGATGGGCAAGGAGATGTAGCGAGGTCTCCTGTGCCCACCGCGTAAACAATCCCTGCTGTCTTCAGGTCTACGGAATAACCTCCACCTGTCCTATCAGGTAACGCTTCCCGCCGTCATGGTCGGGCAGGGGCAGGGCTATCTCCGGTGTGCCGGTCGGCGTGCCTACCGAAACGTACACCGAATACACGCCCGGTTTAACCTGGAACGGCAGGGCAAAGCTTGCCCTGCTCTCCACAGCCTCCGCACCGCCCGGTGGTCCGACTGGCAGATTCCGTACGTTCAGCCCTTCGTCGACCAGAACCGCCACGATACCACCTTTCTTGTCCTTCCACGTAATGGCGGGATACCCACCCCGATAACAGGGAGCAACACCCGCGTTAAGCCACCGCCAGCGCAGTTGCCACCTGTCGCCGACCTTCACCTGCTTCTGCCATGAGACTTCTGCCGGGCGCAAGCGGTAGCCGAGGCGTAGGTTTATCCTGTTGATCAGGTCGCGATTTTCCTCAAGAAACTCGCGAGGCCACCAGTGAATGGAGGCGTAACTGGCGTGATACTCCTCCACCGCCTGCAGATACTTACTGCCGTCCTGCCAGTAGCCCCGTTCTTTGGAGGGTCCATAGTGTTCACACTCCAGAATTACCGGGCGGTCGCGCCAGAACGCCTGAGCCATGCCCGCGTGGAAGTAGGCGTTATCTCCACCCTGTACAAGAATGCTATCGTCGCGCAGGGTCAGTCCCTTCTGTCGGGCGTAATCTATCGTCTCGTCCTCCTGTTTCATCGCCCCCGCGCCGCGAAAGCAGAAGTCATCGTTTGCTGCCAGCAGGGTACGCTTGAAGTGTTTGAGATGCAGGTCGATGTGCGTCTTGAACGTCTCCAGAGAAATCTCGCGCCGGGTGCTGGCGAAGGTGTGCCCCTCGCCCCATACGCCCAGTGAGCCGATGTCAATGAATGCTACTTCGGTGTTTCCATCATAACGCCTCGCCAGTGCCGAGAGGAAGTTATCCAGCTTCTGCAGGAAGATGGGGTCCGCATAATCTGGCTCCCAGTAGGGGCCGCCTTCCTTCACGCCCACGCCCGGCTCGAAGTCATAGCCCTTCGCCCCCGCACGGTGCACCCACTCCGGAGTCGCCCAGCGAAGCCACGACTCACTGCAGGTAATCCGCAGGGCTATCTGCTTGCCTTTGGCAATCCACCTCTGCGCCGGCGTATCCAGCACCGACCAGTTGAACTGCCCCTCCTCCGGCTCGATGTACGACCACGGAATGCGCAGATACACCACCGACAACCCGGGGAAGTCATCTACTGTGTCCGAAGGCTCCAGCCGCGAGCCATAGTTCTGAGGAATGTTATCGTAATAGTGAAGCACCCAGCCCATGCCGGGGTTGACCAGCGCCTCGCCAGTGTCACGGGGCTGCACCGTCACCCATCCGTCCTGCGCTGCGGCACTGCCTGCCACCAGCAAAAACACAAAAGCACCCATTCGCATCTCCATACCTCCTTGCAAGCTGCCTCTCTGTTCCCGACACATGCGCCGTGTTCCTGCATCCGTACCTTGACTTTCATCTCGCCCCTCGTCTATATTCTATCTACCAGCCCGTTGAAGGAGGCACTGCAGAGATGTACCATTCTTACGTCTGGGAAGAATGTGTGGAGGCTCTGGAGAAGACGCCATCGGCATTGCGCAGGCTTGCCGAACTGTTGCCCGCCGAACGGTGGGAGCATCGCCCTGCGCCAGACCGCTATTCTCCGAAGGAACTGCTTTACCATCTGGCGGAGGTGGAAGAGGCTTTCTACGCGCGATACCGGCTGATTGCGGAGCAGGAACGCCCACAGCTGACAGTGTACGACCCGCACGATGCGCTTTCGGAAGAGAGGTTCGCTGGGGGTAGCGTGGAGGAGGGGATTTCGCGGTTCGCCGAGGCGCGCGCTCGCTCCTTGCAATTCTTACGCAGTCTCCCCGAAGAGGCACGCCTGCGCACCGGCATCCATCCCGAGTTCGGCGAGTGGAGCATCTTCCAGCAAGTGCAGCTATGTGTGGCACACGACCTTCTGCACCTTTCGGACGTGGTGTTACGAAGCACAGAACCCCGCTGAGTCAGCGTTGCACCAGCGCGCGCGGACATTTACAGGAGGAAAACATGCACAGAGAGGAGATTGTGCAAAAAATCAGGGAAAACCGTGAGACTCTTCGCGGGATGGGAGTTCGTACGATAACGCTCTTCGGCTCTGCAGCACGAAATGAACTCCAGCCACATAGCGACATCGACCTGCTCGTGGATTTCGAAAACCCTCCAGGCTTTATCGGGGTATATGCGAGTCAAGTTCTATCTGCAGGCCCTTTTAGGAAGAGAGGTAGACCTCGTTATGCGCGGCGCGTTAAAGCCATGGGCACGCGAGACTGTTAAGGAGGAATCAGTTGATGTCTCGTTTCTGTAAGCCCCCCGCCGAAGCGAGGGGCTTTATTCTCATTGCTTACACGTCAAAGTACAGCACGAACTCGTAGGGATGCGGGCGCAGTGCCACACCCTCTACCTCGCGCTTCTGCTTGTAGTCGATGTAGGTCTCTATCAGGTCCTCCGTGAACACGCCGCCGCGCAGGAGATACTCGTGGTCTTCGCGCAGTGCCTGCAGAGATTCCGCCAGGCTGGCTGGCGTGTGCTGGATGCCCTTGCGCTCCTCGGCGGGCAGTTCGTAGAGGTCCTTGTCAATCGGGTCGGGCGGCACAATCTTGTTCTGGATACCATCCAGTCCCGCCATCAGCATCGCCGCGAACGCCAGGTAGCCGTTGCATGAGGGGTCAGGCGCACGGAACTCGATGCGCTTCGCCTTCGGTGAAGAAGAGTACATCGGGATGCGGATACAGGCGGAGCGGTTGCGCTGGCTGTAGATAAGGTTAATCGGCGCCTCATAGCCCGGTACCAGGCGACGATAGGAGTTGGTGGTCGGTGCAGCAAATGCCAGCACGCTCGCCGCGTGCTTCAGGATACCACCGATGTAGTAGATAGCCGTCTCGGACAGCCCCGCATAGCCACGCTCATCAAAGAAGATGTTCACCCCGTTCTTCCACAGACTCTGATGCACATGCATTCCCGAACCGTTGTCCATGAAGATGGGCTTGGGCATGAAGGTGACCGTGTAGCCGTTCTGCCACGCCGTCTGCTTGACCACATACTTGTACTTCATCAGGCTGTCAGCTATTTGCACCAGCGGCGCGAAGCGAATGTCTATCTCCGCCTGCCCCGCTGTGGCAACCTCGTGGTGGTGCACCTCCGCCTCAACGCCCACAGCCATCAGGTTCAGCATCATCTCGGTGCGCAGGTCCTGCAGGCTATCGGTGGGTGGCACGGGGAAGTAGCCCTCTTTGTAGCGCACCTTATAGCCCAGGTTGGGCTTTTCATCGCGCCCCATGTTCCACGCGCCTTCGTCGGAGTCGATGAAGTAGTAGCCCGAGTGCTGATTCTGGTCAAAGCGCACATCGTTCAGGATGTAGAACTCCGCCTCAGGACCGAAATACGCCACATCCGCAATGCCGGTGGAACGCAGGTACTGCTCCGCCTTCTGCGCCACATAGCGCGGGTCGCGGGTGTAGCGCTCCCGGGTCAGCGGGTCCACCACGTCGCAGATAAATACTACGGTCGGATGCTCGGTGAACGGGTCCATGAACGCCGTGTTCGGGTCGGGTATCAACAGCATGTCGGATTCATTGATAACCTGAAAGCCGCGAATGGAGGAGCCATCAAAACCGATGCCCTCCTCGAACAGGCTTTCGTCCAGCGCCTCTACCGGCATAGAGAAGTGTTGCCAGGTGCCAGGCAGGTCGGTGAAACGCAGGTCTACAATACGCGCTTCCTTCTCGCGGGCGAAGTCGATCGCCTCTCTGGGTGTCATGGAAATGTTTCCCTCCTGTCTTAAGTTTTTTGCCTCCAGATAAGCCAAAAGGGACGCCCCTGCAGAGTCGTTCTGCTTTGAGGAGCGTCCCTCGCCAAATCTGAGGCTACCTCGCCTGATGTTTCTATGCAATAGTATACCCTATTCCCAAGCAGGAGTCAAGCGGAACGCGAAGAAATCCCGACCACGCATGATGGGCATGGAAGATGGCATGATGGACAGCGTACAAACGCCAGCAAACAGGGTATAATACTCGCGGAGGTATGTTGACGATGGCGATAGAACTGCCGCCGTTTCCGCGAGCGGAAGGCGATCCAATTGTGAAATATCCGGACCCCGTCCTGCGCCAGGTGGCGGAGCCGATTAAACGCATCACGCCGGAGGTACGCCAGCTGGTTTCGTTCATGCGCCGGGTGATGCAGGACGCCAACGGCATCGGGCTCGCTGCCCCGCAGGTTGGACGGTCCATCCGATTGATACTGTACACCGATTTTTCGGACGAATCGGCGCCTGAGGTACATGCGCTGATTAATCCCGTCATTCTGAAAACAGCGGGCGAACAGCTGGAGCCTCCCGAAGGATGCCTTTCCCTGCCCGGACTGATGGGCACTGTGCGCAGGGCACAAACCATCTGGGTGAAGGCAACCAACATGCAGGGAAAGGTGATTAAGTTTAAAGCGGAAGGACTTACCGCACGGGTCATCCAGCACGAGATAGACCATCTGGACGGCATTCTGTTTATTGACCGTGCCGACCCGGCAACCCTGCGCTGGGTAACCGAAGAGGAGAAAGAGCAGGAAGCGGTCGCTGCCAGCAAATGATACGACGAGTGCTGTTCTTCGGCACGAGCGAGTTCGCCGTGCCTTCTTTGCTTGCCCTGCTGGAGGCAGGATACGACCTGCCTGTGGTGGTCACTCAGCCCGACCGCCCCACCGGCAGGCATCTGCGCCTCCAGCCGACGCCGGTCCGCCGCGCCGCCGAGGAGCGTGGACTGACGGTATGGACTCCCGAAAAGGTGCGCCGCAGGGAGTTTCTGGAGCAAGCCCGCTCCCTTTCGCCGGAGGTGATTGTGGTGGCGGCGTTCGGGCAGATTTTGCCGCAGGCTTTGCTGGAGATGCCTTCCAGCGGGTGGGCAGTCAATGTGCACGCCTCGCTCCTGCCCAAGTATCGCGGTGCCGCACCCATCCAGCACGCCATTCTGAACGGCGAAACGCAAACCGGCGTGACCATCATGCAGATGGAAGCTACTCTGGACACAGGTCCCGTACTCGCCCAGAGAGTCTGCCCGATTCTGCCTGAAGATGACGCAGGCACGCTGGAAGCAAAGCTGGCACAGATGGGTGCAGACCTGCTGATAGAAACCCTGCGCGCGCTGGAGGACGGCTCTGTCACCCCCCAACCGCAGGACCACGCCCTTGCCACCTATGCGCCGCCCATCACTCGCGAAGACTCGCTGATACGCTGGGGCGAGACCGCTCACCGCACATGGTGTCGGGTGCGTGCGATGTCACCCCGACCGGGAGCGGGCTTCCTGTGGCAGGGCAGATGGGTGAAGCTGTGGAAGTGCGTTCCCCTGCAGGAGGAGACGAACCAGTCCCCGGGCACGGTGCTGAGGCTGGAAAAAGGGTCGGTTATCGTCGCCTGCGGCGAGGGCACGGTGCTGAATCTCCTGGAGGTTCAGCCTGAAAGTCGCCCCCGCATGAGCGCAGGAGACTGGCACAGGGGGGCGAGGTTACAGGTTGGACACGTTCTGCAGGATGGATTAAGCACCGACCCTACATCGCCCACACCCACTTGAGGGCGATACGCTGGGTGAAACGCTCCGCATTCGGGTCGCCCACGATGAAGTACAGGTCCTGCCCCACGCCACCGGCACTTCGGTACGCCAGGTACCAGTTCAAGTTGCCATCCTGATGCACCAGGCGTGCGCTCAGCGCGCGCAGCTCGTCGAACTCCCAGCTGACGGTCAGAATGTACTGGTCGTGGTTTTCATCAAATCGCAGGATGGAACCGTTAAATCCCACATCCAGTTTGCCAAACAGGCGGTGCGTGATGCCGAAGCCGATGAAGCGAATGTCCTGGTCTGAGCGTTGACCGAACTCGTAGCCGATACCCCACTGCTTGAAGCGGTTGCTGACGTTGCCCCGAAGGCGTATTCCGTACACCCGGTCGTGCGTGCCCTCGAAGGTCGCCACCTCATGTTCCAGCCCTATTTGATAGTCGCTGCGGAGGGTCACACCAAAGGACACCTGCACCCCTTTTTCGAACGGAGAACCATCGCAGTGTGTATAATCGCGAAGGAAGACGTCTGCCTCCACCTCACGAACGGGGCCCTGACGTATCTCGTTATTGTAACGGGTGAACCATGACCAGCCTTGCCGGTCAGTGAAGTATATCAGCCCCAGTGATGCGCGGAAATCGGGGTCAATGCGCATCCACCGCAAGCCGCTGAACCAGCGTGGCACTTCGTAGTTCAGCGTGGCATCTACGGCAGTGCCGCCCATATCCCCCTCGCGTGCGTAGATCCACTTGCCTCCCACCCGGAAGTTGCCGAAGCGAAGGTTGCCGCTGACGCCATAGGCATCATGCTGGGGATATTCGCTGCCGCGGCGCAACAGCCCGTACACACTCCATCCGCCCCGCTCGCCCACCGAGTAGCGCAGATGCGCCACCGATGCCCTGTCGCGGCTGCCCCGAAATGTGCTGAGCAGACCCACCGACAGTGACGAGTTCAGATTGCCGAACACCTTGATCCCCGCGTCAAACTCTTCGATTCGCTGACTGTAGAACAGCCGACCGATACCATATGGCTCCGTGAGGTCAAAATATCGGATGCCCTCCATGAAGAACGGGCGCGTTTCCTCCACAAACCTTTCACTGCGGCTGAACTCAATGCCCTCCACCGACGCCTCGATATTGCGGAAATCGGGGAACAGGCTCAACACCCCGGTCAGCTGCGGGGTTGGCGAATAGCGCAGGTCCAGCCCGGCGCGTATCTCCTGTCCCGCCTGCTCGCGCCATTCGGGGGTGAGGTAGGTCATCATCTGCAGGTTCTTCCGGTTGGATGCTTTGGGCAGCTCTACTCCCTGCCAGATGCCCATCAGTTCGGGGCGGCGCATAGGAGTCACATCGCTCCAGAAATAGTCAATGCGGGTGCGAGCGTGGTCGCGCTTGAAGTTAATGCTCATGTTGACCGGACCGTTAGCGTTCGGGTAGTTCAGCACTTCCCACGGAATGCGCATTTCCACCGTCCATCCGTCGGGCACGCGCTGTACCGCCGCCTGCCAGATGCCCCGCCACTCGCGCTTGGCAGCACGCCCGCCGGCGATGCGTTCGTTCTGCGTGCCCAGCGCGTTGACGATGAACGCCGAAATGTTCGCCCAGTTGCGCGAGAAGTAGGGGTCTATCTGAAGGGTCACCGTATCCTCGCCGGGGAAATCGGAACCGGGGCGGATTTCTCGCGCCACTATCGCATCGGGCTGGCTATCATGGCAGTAGAACGCCACATAGATAGCCGTCTGGTCATACAGGATGTATGCTTCCGTTTGATCCTGAGCGGGCTTGCCGGTGTAGGGGTCGATGAACTCTTTTGCCACTGGCGCCGTTTTCCACACCTCGTCGTCCAATCGCCCATCGATCACCGGAGGAATGGCTGTTTTGACAGCGGGAATAGAACGGTTTGAATACTGCCCTGCCATCAGCAACAGCTGCACACACAACACCAGCACAACAGTAATCGCTACCGCTACGGCAACTCGCATCTGTCCCAATTATTCACTCCTTCACCGTCTTCTTAACCGTTTTAATTGTATCCTATCTCTGCAGTTAAACGCAAACACCCTGAGGTCAGGGTGTGCGTTCCTTTGATGGTTGGCGAATGCAACCAAAAAGAAAGCAACAGCCAAAACACACAACAACCACAAACCTCCACCCATCATCGCAAATCCCTACCACCACTGAACACCACACACCGCCAAA
>JABUFA010000080.1 GCA_013314755.1 Chthonomonadia bacterium | reverse complement strand
CAGGTATTGGAAGAAAGCATAGGTATCCAGCGTGTGGTTGTTCATCAAGCACCTCCTGAGTATCAAGGATTTTCAGTAAAATGATACGACCTTTCTGATGGTATGTCCTAACTCGCGTCCTGACCTCAGCTAGCTCCATGCCCGGCTGGCTGGCGTTTGCTTTCACCGGCATGAAGGTTGCCACAGGAACGAGCGTGACCGAAGAGAAGTCCCAGCCCGGGGCTATCTCGACAGGCGCAAGCGGTACATCGGTTACCAGCTGACCCTCGGCGTCGGTGCTCACCGCGAGAGGCATGTTCACGCCAACCAGCACGGGCAGATGGGCGGCGGGTTCCCCACTGCTCGCGTGCACGAAACGTGCTTTCAGCTTTGCGGTCGGTTTGAGTTTTATCTTCAGCATATCGGCAGTTAACTCCGCCCCTCCACTCGGCTGAACGACGTGCACCTGTGACAGAGAACCCGGCGCAGCGCAACCAAGTATCAGGGAGGATGCGCGGACAGGCAGAGGCAGGGTAAAACCGCCTTCGGCATCCGTCGTGACCACGAAAGGCTGTTCCGCAGGGGGCGTGATGATGTTCCCATCAGAAGGTCCTGTAGAGGCGAAAACCCAGCGCACTGTGGCGCCGGCAACCGCTTTGCCCTCCGAGTCGGTTACCTGTCCCCTGAACGCTTTCAGTGGTATCAGGCGCAGTTCGCGCGGCAGGCGATTCACCGGGTGCGCCCTGCTGATGCCCTTTTCGGGGTGGAACGCCACCAGTATTCCCTGTTCTCTGGGGTCAACGGCGCCGCGTTCAAAGCGGAAGTTTCCCCTTTCATCAGTGAGGGCATGCGGTAGTTTTTCCGTCGAGGCACCGACGTACATCAACAGGAGGTTTCTGACGTAGCAGACGCGCGCCCCGGCGACAGGTTGACCGTCTGCATCCAGCACGCGCCCGCTGAGGTCCGCTGGTTGTGCCTGTGCCACACTCCATAAACACAGCATCACCAGCGCGAATTTCATCTGCATCACCCCTCTTGAGCAAGCAGGATTACTATCATTATCAGATTCTCTGTACCGCCTCGCTCTCCTGCATCATCAGCAGAAAAATTGTGGCAATCTGTGACATGAGTCACGGCACGAGAAAAGGGGACTTTGCTATGATAAAGACGCATGGCTGGAGAAAGAGTGCCATGCGAATCTACTGCCAGGAGGTTGCTTGCAAGATGGCATATGTGATTGCCGAACCCTGCATTGGGGTAAAGGACAAGGCTTGCGTGGCGGTATGCCCGGTGGACTGCATCCACGAAGGCGTTTTTACCGACGCTGACGGCACCAGCTACGACATGCTGTTCATCAACCCTGACGAGTGCATCGACTGCGGGCTGTGCGAGCCGGAATGTCCCGTCAGCGCGATTTTCGCGGAGACGGATGTGCCCGACCAGTGGAAGCACTTCATCCGCATCAACAAGGAGGCGTATGCCAGCGGGCAGGTGAGCGGTTAGTCCTGCACGTGAGCGAGTGCCTGCAGGGCATCGTGGTCTAACACGGTAACCTGACCATCCTGCACGGCAATCCAGCCCGCCTTGCGGAAGCGGTTTAGAGTGCGCGTGACCACCTCGCGGACTGTGCCCAGCTGGGCGGCGAGCTCAGCGTGGGTATAGTCGAGGGTGAAGCACGCGCCTCTTTCTTTCTCCTGAGCCAGCAGGTATCGGGCTATGCGTTCGGGCACTTCGTGCAGGGACAGCTCCTCTACCAGATACAGTAGCCGCCGGATGCGTATCGCCAGGGCGCGCAGTGCCGCCTGCATCAACTCGGGGTGCGCGTGGAGCACCGCCAGAAAGTGGTCGCGCGGGATGAAAATCAGCCGCGAGGGCGTCATCGCCTCGGCGGAATAGGGCTGATTGCCCCCGTCGAACAGCGGCAGTTCCCCGATAACCGAGCCGCTGCGCTCCACACCGATAACCTGCTCCCTGCCGCTGGGACCGCTGTTATACAGACGAATAGAACCCTGCAGTACCACGTACAGTCCGTGGCACGGTTCACCGCGCAGGAACAGCACCTCGCCACGCCCTGCGCTGACCGTTCGAGCGCGAGCAAGCAATCCCCGCAGAATCTGTTCATCGGCGTCACGCAGAAACAGCACACGCCGGAGGGCGTCTAACGCTTCCATTGGCTTCCTTCGTTTCGAGTCTGTCCCTTCCATTGTACCATCCCCGTGCGGATGTGTGGTACGCTGTGGTCCACAGGTGAACGCTTGCATCGCTGAAGGCTGTACTGTATTCTATGGGTGAGAGGTGAAATCATGCCCGCCTGGTGGAAAACGTTGAGAATCGAAGAGCACCTCCAGCGCAGTGTGGATGCCGGTCTGGACCTGCTGAAAATCGTTCTGCTCTACCTGGTAGTGCGTTTTCTGATTGCCCGTGCAGGGCGTACTCTGGTAAACCGTCTGGAGGGCATGGAGCGCATCGCCGCCCAGAAACCGCGCATCCGCACGCTGGGGAACCTGATACGCAGTATCGTGGAGTACACGGTACTGATTATCGCCATCCTGATGGCACTGCGTGTCGTGGGCATTGACATTACCCCTCTGCTGGCGACGGCAGGAGTGGCAGGTCTGGCGGTCGGCTTTGGAGCGCAGAGGCTTGTGCGCGATGTGATTTCGGGCTTCTTCCTGCTGGCAGAGAACCAGTTTGCGGTGGGCGAGGTGGTCACCATCGGCGCGGTCACCGGGACGGTAGAAGAGGTGGGAATGCGCACCACCCGCCTGCGTGACGAACAGGGGCGCATGGTGGTGATTGCAAACGGCGACATCAGCCTGGTGACCAACCACTCTCGCATGGGAGGGGTGAGAACCAGCGTGGAGTTCCGGGTGTCCGCCGATGCCGACTTACAGATACTATCCAACCTGTTGCGAGCCACTGCGGAGGAGGCGGGCATCCAGACGCCGCTGGTCGGGGTGAGTGCGTTTGATGCGGCATCGGTGACCGTGCGGCTCTCCGGCGAAGTCCCCGCCGCGCAGCGGGAGGCGTGCGAACTGCGCCTGAAGGAACTGCTCCATCGGCGTCTGCGCGAGGCAGAGGTGCCTCTGCTCTAAAGGGCGGAAGGGGGGTCTATATAATGGCACTGCTCAGCGACGAACAAATCGCCCAGATGCTTCAGAAAAGCCCGCAGTGGAAGCGGCTGGGCAAAGAGATTACCCGAACGGTCCACTTCAACAACTTCCGGGAGGCACTGGCGTTTGTGGTGCATGTGGGGCTTCTGGCAGAGAAGATGAACCACCATCCCTACATCGCCATCCACTATAAAACGGTGGTGCTGAACCTGACAACCCACTCCGAAGGCGGATTGACCGAGAAAGACTTTGAAATGGCACGGCAGATTGATGCTATTGCCTGAG
Source organism: Chthonomonadia bacterium (assembly GCA_013314755.1). Classification (GTDB taxonomy): domain Bacteria; phylum Armatimonadota; class HRBIN16; order HRBIN16; family HRBIN16; genus HRBIN16. The sequence continues at coordinate 2,544 of JABUFA010000080.1, read as the reverse complement.
AAGATGGCTTTTCAAAGACAGAAGCCTCCGGGGTTAACCCGGAGGGCTTCCTGCTGCAAGGAATAGCATTTAGCGGGTGCGCTTTCGAAGCGACAGCAGAGGCGGCAGTAACCCAACCCCAAGCAGGGTCATCGTTCCCGGCTCGGGGATAACGGGCATTGGCGGCTGTCCTGATGGCGAACCACCCAGCGCGAAGATGAGGCTGGCGGAGGACTGACCAGGCGCCAAATCAAAGGCGAAGGCAGTGGTGATGTCTCGGGGTCCATAAGCGGGCAAACCCGGATACCTTGGGTCGGTGATAGGCGGTAGATCCACTACCCCAGCGATGCTGTAGCTGGCGCCACTGCCCTGTATAGCGTTCTTGAGATCTGCATACTCATCAGCCGCCCAGCCCAGGTACTGGACGTTGCTCAACCCTTGAACCGCCTGTGCTACCCCAACATTCTCAGAGGAATCCAGGGTCAGCAACTGTACGTTGGCGCCGCTCCCCAGTACGATGAGGTGATTGGTCCAATAGCTGTACACGTCCTCATCCAGGTAGGAGATCATCCGAATCGCCCCAAAGATGCCGGAGGTTGTGAAATCAAGCCTGGTCTGGTAGACCTGCGAGCCGGGATCAATCCAGCTGGTCGCCACCCATTCCACAACCTGGTCGAACTGGTTATAAAACCAGCCCGCTGAGCGCACCTTGTTCGGAGCGATGAGTGTGGCAGTCGTGGTGACGACGGTCTCGTCGAGGCGCACCGCGCCCCCGTTAGCGCCGACGTCTACGTAGTGGAAATAGTCGAATACCACGTCGGTCAGACCAGCCGCTCCGGCTGGGTCTATGGCGCCATACCGGGTGCTCCCGCCGTCCCATACATCCACTATCCATCGTCCGTCCCCCGCAATTCCGTTGTCAATGGAGAGCGCGGCCGCTGGGTTCGCTAGCTACACCGCACATATTCCCGCCAGCAGAAATCGCAGCAATCTGTGCAATGACATTGCAAAAACACCTCCTTTGATGCTTTTCAGGGGTTACACAGTGTGGATAGCGCAGAAGGAAGACGACAGTTATGCTAAGAACACCATGCAGCTCCTGATTTTGCTAACACTCAAACATCGTTGCAAGATTCGTACCATTCAATCGTTTAAGTTGTGATTTTTTTCGCAATTTGAAAAAACAGTATTTGTACTTGTTGTGAAAAAGAACAACAAAATAAAGGATATTACTGCACCTCTCATGCTACAATCGCTTGTGCACTGTGCACGTAGTCCGTTATAATCGTTCATGATTGGAGACACCCGAAGCAAAGCAAATTGTCTGAACAAGGAGAACAGTAAAAACGATGCCTAGAAAGTTCTATCTGAGTCTGGCAGAACGTGGGTTACGCATGCCGATAGGAACTGACCTGGTGCTTCACGAGAAGGAAGACGTGCCGGGCATTCTGGTGGACGGTTATCGCCTGGGGCAGGTGGTGGAGGAGGCAGCGCGTCGCTACCGAACCCCGCTGGCTGTGCCCCACATGGACCTGATGATTGAAAAGACCGCCCTGCTCGAACTGCTGGACGTGCCCTCGGCTCAGATACCGACTTACCACTTCTCAGAGCCTCCCTCGGACGAGATGATGGAAGCGGTGGAGCGCAGGCTGTACGAGGCGCCGTTGAACGTGCGTATCCGGGCACAGGCAGGCTCGGTCGCCTACATCGCTCAACATACCGACCTCCTGCCCATCGGGATGACCATCGGACCCTTTTCGCTGATGACCAAGATGATTGCCGACCCGATTGCCCCCATCTATCTGGCGGGCATGGGCATCGGTGGCGATGAGGACCCCGAAGTGAAGATGGTGGAGCGCGTCCTGCATCTGTCCACTCTGGTGATTCTGCGTTCCATGCAGGCGCAAATCGAGGCAGGGGCACGCGCGGTGTTCATTGCCGAACCCGCAGCGAACCGGGTGTACATCTCGCCCAAGCAGATAGAGGCAGGGTCGGACATCTTCGAGCGGATGGTGATGCGCTACCTGCGCCGCATCAAGGCGTATCTGGACGAGCGAGGGGTAGACCTCATCTTCCACTGCTGTGGCGAGCTGACCGACGAGATGGTGCAGGCTTACGCCTCGCTGGAGCCGGTCATCCTGAGCCTCGGCAGTTCACGAGTGCTGTGGGAGGACGCCCGGCTCGTACCCAAACACGTTGTGCTCTACGGTAATCTGCCGTCCAAACGCTTCTACTCCGACGAGCTCATCACGCGCGAGCAGGTGCAGAACCTTGCCTGCGAGCTGATCGAGCGGATGCGAGCTGTGGGGCATCCCTTTATCCTCGGCAGCGAGTGTGACGTGCTGAGCGTGGAGGGCTGTGAGCACACGATTAAAGAGAAGGTAGACGCTTTCGTCCACTGCGAGTGCTGAGCAGGAAGGGGGCATAAAAAAATGGGTGCGGGGGAGGGATTTGAACCCTCGACCTCCGGGTTATGAGCCCGGCGAGCTGACCGCTGCTCCACCCCGCGTCGCCGTTACATATTATATCACAGGTTCGTGCGTGATGCAACGGACGGCACCACAA
>JABUFA010000079.1 GCA_013314755.1 Chthonomonadia bacterium | reverse complement strand
CGTCGCCTGCGCTTCATCGGTTATCACCACCGGCTCTCCGACGGTGCGCGCCACAAATCGCCAGGTATAACTGTTCTGCTGAGCGTTCTGGAAGTGGCAGGCGAAGGTCAACTGTACCGAGCTGTTGGGCTGAATCACTACCGGCTCGTCCATGCTTCCAACACCCAGGAAGCCAGCGGGCGCATCGTCGTAGGTGTTGACCAGCGTCACCTGCACCTGATGGGGTTGGCTGTCGTTGTTGCGCAGGTTGATGGTGAACCGCTGATCATAGTCGCGCCGGGCGGTAAACTGCAGCTGTTGCGCCTCAAAGGCGATACCCTTTGCCACCGTGAAGGTGCGTTGCTCGCTTTCGGAGACGCCGTACGCATTCACACTGCGCGCCACAAAGACGTAACGCGCGTTCGGGCGCAGGTTGCGCAGGGTGACGCTATGCGTCGTGCCCGGCTCGCCGGTGACCACCGTCCAGTCGGCGTCGGCGGCGCTGCGGTAGCGCACCTCGGAGCTGGCGGGCACATGCGTGAACCACCGAACGACCACACTGCCGCCCACCACGGCGTTGTTGGTGGGGGTTAGCCCGGTAATGACCGGCTCCGCAATTACCTGCAGAGTGCGCTGGGCAGAATCTTCCAAGTTATACGCGCTGGCTGTTGCCCGAACGGTAAAGGTGACGTTCTGGGTAGTGGCGTTAGACGGCACGGAAATGCGCAGCCGACGGGATACTCGCTCGCCCGCTGGGAGACGCAGATTCAGCTCGTTCAGGTCTCCCCAGCCTTGTGGCAAACCGGTGACCTGCAGGAGAGGATACAGTTCGACCTGCCCGTTGTTGCGCACTTCGATGTCCAGGTCTACCACCTGTCCGGGCGCCACGGGCACGGGTGGGTCGTTCAGCAGGACAAGCTGCAATGCGGGGCGAGGCGCCACATCTATGGCCAGCACCCGCGCCAGCGTGTTGTTGTCCTCGTTGCTCTCCGGCACGGCGTTATCGGGGTCTATGACCGCCGAGAGGGGATGATTATTGCCCACAACAGCGGGCCAGCTGACGGTTACCTCGCTGACGCCTCCTGCAGGCACGCTCACGGACTGCGTGCGCGAGAATCCGCTTCCGACACTGATACGAACGGGTACTGCGGAGGCATACGCCGCGCCGTTATTCACCACCTGCAGGCGAATGAGCACATTATCCCCATGCCGAACGCCTTCGGGCGCTTCAAAGCGCAGGTCACCAAAGGTGAAATCGGGCGCGTCCACTGGATAATCAATGCTGGTCTCCCGGGCGTTGTTCTGCTCGTTCGATTCGGAAATGCGGTTGGCCGGGTCTATCTGCACCCGCACGGTGCGTGCACCGCCGGGCGTGACACGCCAGGGCAGGGTAATGCTGGTAGAGCCTCCGTCTGGAATGGAAACATCCTGCTCGCGGTCTGGCAGCTGCTGTCCGTCCACCTGCGCCCTGACGCTCAGGCGGCCAACGTACCTGCCTGCACTCTGCACCCGAACGACCACGCCAGCGGAGTCGCCAGCGGGCCTGTTTGCTGGCTCGATGCTCACACTCTGCACCGCGAGGTCAATCGGCGCGACGGTCGCATTCATGGTCTGCTCGAGGCTGTTGTTATCCTCGCTGGTTTCGGATACCGCGTTATCAGCGTCAACCACTACCCGCAAGGTGGGGTTCTGCAAGGGACGGTCCACGCGCCAGTTGAAGCCAACCGTTGTGCTGACGCCAGCATCCAGCCCTCCCAGCAGCGCCTGCCCAATGACCTGACCGTCCAGCAGGAAGCGGACGGGGATACCCTGTGGATAACCGATGGGCAGGCGGAAGTTGCCACCATCATTGCGTATTTGCGCCTCGAAGCGTACCGTGCTCCCGAAGAACAGAGGGCTATCCTGAGTCTGCACCTGAACCTGTGTAAGCACGAAATCGGGGCGCGGCGACTCCGGTAACTCCAGCTCTATCTGGTTGTTGTCTGGCTGGGCGTCTTCCGTGCCGGCAATAGCCGTCACGCGCAGGCGGCGGGCGTCCTGCTGCCGCACCAGGTTAAGACTGATCTGCCTGTCTAACCCCGATGCCACGCCCTGCAGCTGGGAGTCGCTCTGTCCCAGCACCGTGCCCTGCGCGTTCAGCTGTTCTACCCGAATCTGGGCAGCTCCAGCATAACCACCTCCCACGTTGCGCAAGCGTACTGTTGCCGCAAACGCCTGTCCCGTCTGCGGATTGTCGGGTAGCAACTGCAGGTCTGAAAGCACCAGGTCGGGCGTCGGCACCTCGGGCAGAGCGACCTCGTGCACGTTGTTCGCCCGGTTTGCCTCGCCCAGCTGCTGGTTGGGGTCGGCAATCGCCTGAATACGGTGCTGTCCCGTAAGGGCAGTGTAGTCGAAGCGAATAGTCTGTGACGAATTCGGCGCCAGCGGCGGCACAATCTGCAGGGAGGTCAGGCGATTATCGTCCACCCGAATCTCGATGGGCACGCTGGTGTTGATGCGCCCGGGTCCGAGGTTGCGCACCTCTACAGCCATGCTGACCCGCTGTCCAGCGATGAACGCTTCGGGCGAGTAGGTCAGGTTCGCAATCTCCAGGTCGGGTGCAATGATTTCGGGCAGCTGCACGGAAGCGCGGTTGTTGTCGAAATTGGCATCGGGCAGGCGGAAATAGGGGTCCGCCACGATATGCAGGGTATGTACGCCCGATATCGCCTGCCACACCGCCGACACGGGGCGCGACTCGCCGGCGGGCAATCCATCCAGCGTAAACAGGCTGACGCTTCGGTCATCTATCAGCACCTGTACGGCGATAGAGCGTAACGTGCTTCCCCCCGCGTTGCGCACCACGCCCCGCAGGAGCACATCCTGCCCATAGGCGATATCGGCTTCCGGGCTGAAGGACAGCGACTCCACAATCAGCTCTGGCTGGGCAATGTCGGGCAGGCGCAGCTCCGCGCGTTCGCGCACCGTGGGGTCGGACGACTGGATGCCGTTATTGCCCTCGTCGCTCTCGCCGACCTCGTCAAGCGTGTCCACCTGCACGCCCACGGTCTGGTTCACACCGCCGCGAACCTCCAGAGGAATGCTTACCTCCACGCTGGCGCCTGCGGCAAGCCCGCCTGTTACGCGCCGCTCCTCACGCACGGATAGCGGGTTGCCCGTGACGCCCTGACGAAGCAACACTCCGAAGTCGCCCACAGTATCTGCCCCGTTGTTGGTCACCGTGGCAATGACCGACACGCGCTGACCGTCCACCAGGTTGGTATCCGGCTCCATGCGCACGGCGGTGACGGTCAGGTCAGGCGCAGGAATGGGCGAGAACTCCAGCAGGGAAGAGTTGTTCGACTCGTTAACCTCGTCCACCCAGTTGTAGTCGTCTACCACCACGCGCAGGCGCGAGTCGTTGCCTCGCAGGCGGACGGGTGCACTCACCTCCACCGAGGTTTCTGGCGCAAGGCTGGTGATCTCCTGCACCGCCACGTTGCGCTCGCCTGCACCACCAGAGGACAGCAGAAATCGCACCCGGAACCTCTGAGATACAGCATCCGTGCCTGTGTTGCGGACTCGCACGTTCGCGGTGACGGTCTGTCCGTCTTTCAAGCCTTCGGAAGGCGTCAGGGACAGGTCGGTGATATGCAGGTCGCGGTTGGGCACGACGGTAATCACTGCGCTGTCCTCATCCACCCGTCCCGCGCTGTCGCGCACGCGCACGCTGATCACATACTGCCCCAACGCCTCCCACCGATAGGGAACCTGCACCCCGGTGGCATCGTCAAACTCGCCGTCGTTGTCCAGGTCCCATTCGTAGGAAACAATCTGGTCTACCGAGTTGGACGCGGAAGCATCCAGCGTCACCTCCTGTCCACGCCCAACTGTACGGTCGGGGATCAGCGCCTGAATGCCCGCTGCGCCACCGAAGAAGAAGGTGAGGGTAACCTCCCAGCTCTGTCCGGGAGCAAGATCACCGATATTCCACTGCAAGCCGACCCCGCCATCTGCGGTGCCGCTGGATGGATAACGTGTCTGATTGTTCAGTTCACCATCATCCCAGTCGCTATACAACATGAAGCTCCAGTTGCCTACTCCATGCCGTGTGGAGCGAATACTGCCCGTAAACCCAACACGATAATAACTATCATCGTTCATGAACACGCTATCGGAACCCGCATTGTACCAGGCGTAGTCACCGCCCGCGCCTGCGATATCAAAATCTATGGTCTGGAAGAAGCGAACATCCTGGATAGATTGGCTTCCCGTGTTGGTGAGCACGTAGGTGATATTGAACTGACGCGAGGCGCCCGGATAGAACTGCACTCGGCGGATGATGCGCAGAGAACGCCCATTTGCGCTGTACGAGATGATAGCTTCCGCCAGGCGGTCTGGCTGGATCTCGCGGAACCCCTGCTCGACGGTCATACTCTCGGATTCGACAATGCCGCCCCAGTCTGGGCTCCACACCCCGTAGTGCTCCAGGTACACCGCATCAGCACTTTGACCCTGCGCATAGCGGAAAATCCACTGGGTGCTCGACAGCGGACCGACCCGGATGTCGAGAAAGTCATTCTGCGCCACAAAGGTGTTTCCATCCAGCCCCCTTGTTTCGAGCGGAGGCTTTTCCTGAGCATTCAGCGGGCTGACTGCATACAGCAACAGCGCACAGAGAATGGCTGCAATCCGAAGGTACATCCCTGTCATCCTCCTTCATGAGCGTCCTCAGCGCTTGAGCACAACGGGCACTACGGTTCGTACCGTCTCCAGTTCTTCCGTAACTGCGCTCAGTTCGATCAGATATGCCCCTGCAGGCAGAGCCGTACCGGAAGCATCGCGCCCATCCCACTGCAGGGAATGCATGCCTGCCTGTCGCGAGGAGGCAGGTTCTATCTCCCGAAGCGACTTGCCCTGAGCGGACATCACGCGCGCACGGACACTGGCGGGCTTGTTGAGGGTAAACTGTATGCCCACCGCCCCGCCGCGCGTCTGCTGTACGCGCACCTGCGACAGGCGAAGGGGCAGCTGGATGTCCATGTCCATCTCCACCGCAAACTGCCGACGGGTGACGCCGCTGCCGGTGCGAAAAGTGAACGCTGGCGCGGTGCGCATCCACAGGCGTCTGCCCGTTTGCAGGTCTACGAGGCGCAGGTTCACCCCACGCGGCACCTTCGCCACATCCTCCCAGCGCAAGGTCACGTCCGAATCGGCAACGTCCGTCTCTACCACAAACTCCCAGCGGGTACGCGCGCGGCTAAGCGCACGCACATCTACCGAACCACCATGTGAGAAGGTCAGCCGTATCCTTGCAGGATTATCAGGAGCCGGAGGGGGGTCCACAAAGGCGCGGGAGACTCTGCTCTGTCCCAGCAGGTTGTTATCATCTCGGTATGCACCAACCTGGGCGCTGAGGCGAACCGACCACGGTCGTAACGCGCTGTCTGCACCCTGCGCCCATACCGAACAACCGAATGCAGGAACTAATATTGCTGCAAGACAAGAGATAAACCCTCTGGACATCGTTTCACCCCCTGGTGATTCGAGCCATCTCAATGTCTAGCCTGGCAACATTATCGGCGTATGATATTTTCCCTTGTAGCCTCGTCTTTCATAATACTTAGTATGGTTGGAAGAAATCAAGTCTTTATACTTGTGTCGGGGGAAAATCAAGTATTTATACTTGAAAAGTTATTAAAAACACTTGAGCTATTTCTATAGGGTGAACCTACCGCCGAGCCGATGATAACCTAACCCCCGTTTCTCCTCTCTCCGCGTCGGGGAGAGGTTGGGAGGGGTTGAGGTGGTAGCGTGGTTGGACAAGGGGTATGCAGGGATAGAGGCGTTGGTGGATGGTTGGCGGGTGTTGAGACCGACGAAGAAGGCTCGGGGGAAGGGATTGAGCGTTGCGCAGCGGGAGCAGAACCGCGCGATTGGTCGGGTTCGGGTGTTGGTGGAGCACAAGATATTGGCGATGAAGCGGTATCTGGCATTTGGCG
>JABUFA010000078.1 GCA_013314755.1 Chthonomonadia bacterium | reverse complement strand
GGTTGTTGCGCGAGGAGCGGGTGAACAACCGTCCGTATTTAGGGGAGTATCAGTATGATGCGTCTGGTTCTCGCACCTATGCGCGTCGGGTGGAGGGAGGAGTAGAGACGCATCGTGGCAGTTACACGTATGATGGTGCGGGCAGGCTGATACAGGTGGTGGATGCGGCGACGAACCAGACGGAGGTATACACGTGGCACGCGGACGGCACGTTGTCCAGTTTTCCGGGACCGGGTTACGTTCGTCGTTTAGAGTATGACGAGGAGGGCAGGCTGATACGGATACGTCGGGACTACGGCGGTGGCAACGTGCAGATAGCGTATGAGTATGGGTATGGCTTTGACGGTGGTCGTCGCTGGCGGAAGGACTACGTGAACGGGGTGTGGACGCGGTATCCGTGCGGTGTGGCGTGCGGTGCCGGGGAGTTGGTGGAGCAGACGTCGGATCTGTCAGGCAGTCAGTGGACAACGAGTGCGCTGTATTTGCAGGGCATTTCGCTGGTTCGGCGAAACAGTGAGTGGCATCACTTTGACCCGTTTGGCACGGCTGGTGTAATCACGAACGGGAGTGCCCAGGTGGTAAGCAACAACCTGTATGACCTGTTTGGGGTGATGCGGTATGAGCAGGGCAGTGCGCAGACGCCGTGGAGGTGGAAGTGGTGGCAGGGAGGGGAGGAAGGATTACTATCGCGGTGCAGAACTGAATTTTATGCTCCAAGGTTTGTCAGTCTCTTTGCGTCTACGACTGATGTTCAGCTTCGTGCGACGAACGACTTTCTGAAGTGCTTGTACGATTGCTTTAACAGAAGATGGCAGAATGAAGGGTTCCCCCCACTTGTTGACCTTGTATGCCTTGGTGCAGCAGTATGCTGTACATTCGCGCCTAACCCTATATGCTGCACGGCATCAACTGCGTGCCTAGGAGCATATGCGGGGAAGGCATTCGGCATTATCACGAAGTGCGCCGCAGAGTGCGCTGGGGTCCCTGTATCTGTCCACCCATCGGCTGCCCAGCCAGCATTTCAGTAGACGAGAGGTCCGCTTATGGTTTCACGGGAGGTAAACCATTCAGCAGCTAAGCAGCTGGAAAACCGGTTCAAGGAGGTGCGAACATGCAATCCACAAAAGCCGTGATGGCTTCTGGATGGTTGTTAGGGATAGCAGCGGCACTGGGTTGGTCCACCTATCTTGAGGCACAAAGGGCAGAGACTGTCTCTGCAACAGTTGTTGTGTTGAAGTGGGCGATGCTCTCCCTGCTGGCAGTTTTACCTTTCCACAGGCAGTACAGGGCGCCAGGGTGGCTTATACTGACATCTGTGCTGGCTTTGTTTGGCTGGCTAACGATCGTGGCGGGTTATCCCCTCTACGTTGGGGGAGATTACCGCGACCTTGCCTGGCACCTCACGGTGTACACGGTGATAGGCGGGATAGTATATGCCTACTTTCGCTCATTGGACACACAGACAGCACACACCCCGCTGTTCCTTGTCTCTCCTGTGCCTGTGGCAACAATTGTGCTTGTTGCACTGGGACATCTCGTCTGGCTATGCTCACAGGGAAGGTGGCTATCAGTGGGCAGTGCGCTGGTGTTTCTGACGATAGTGGCGGGCATGCTCAGCGTAGCCGGTTTGGGCAAAAAGCTGCACACTCGCGCAATATAGAAAGCATAGCCCACTCTAGATGTGCTACCCTCCTTCCAGTGCTTTGGAAGCGGGCAAACACGGCTCGGCGGGAGCCTCGCCCTCCAAAGGCTGTTGTAGGGGCGACCTCCTGTGGTTGTCCCTCTGAGAAGCAGAACAGCCCCACCTGACCTGCCCGCAGGCGGGGAGGGAAAGCCCTCACCCTGCCCCTCTCTCACGAGAAGAGGGCAGCACGGGAAACCCCTCTCCCGACCTCTCCCCGACGCGGGGAGAGGTAATGCTCCCCTTCCCTCGCAGGGAAGGGGCAGGGGGTTAGGTTGCTTTCAGACACGGCGCGGCAGGAGCCTCGCCCTCCAGAAATGAAACCCCTCTCCCGACCTCTCCCCGACGCGGGGAGAGGTGATGCCCCATCTGGAGCGCGAATCCCCGGTGAGCCGATGAAGCCCCTACTACAGGGACTGCCCCCTGCTTGCGGGGGGACTACAGGGGGCTGAAACCTCAAAACGGCTTGGCAGGCGCAAACGACGTCGGGGTGGCCGCAGCACTTCAGGGCTGAAACCTCAAAACGGCTTGGCAGGAGCCTCGCCATCCAGACGATGGAGAGATTATCATTCCAGTCATGACTACTGCGGGCGGCGCAGAATGACCGACGCGATGAAAAAGAGGGCGGCTACCAGAATAATGGCGGCGCCGGACGCCGTGCCAAACCAGTAGGAGACATACAGCCCCAGAATACTGCTCAATCCGCCAACCATGCAGGCAATGGTGACCATACCGCGGAAACTGCGGGTAAGGTTGCGAGCGGTAGCAGAGGGCAACAACAGCATCGCCGTGACCAGCACAATGCCCACCAGCTTCAGCGACAGCGTGACCATCACCGCCAGCAGTATCAGAAAGAGCAGGTCTACCCGGACGGCGGATGTGCCCATCGCTATCGCCATCTCGCGATGCACCGACACCCTCAGGAGAGCGTTCCACATGGCGAGCACCGTCAGCGTGCTGCCAGCGCACATGATTGCTACCAGCCACACGTCTTCCCACGCCAGCGCAAGGATGTCGCCAAACAGAAACTGAAAGAGCCCGGGCTGATAGCCCTGCAGGATGCCTATCAGCAGAATACCAGCCCCTGCGCACAGAGCAAGATACACCCCAATCACCGTGTCCGCCGGGATTTCCGTGCGGTGCAGGGTGAACACAATGGCAAGTGTGACCAGCACGGCAAAGGCGATGACAGTGGGCAAAACTGGCGTTACCAGCAGGGCAGAAAGCGCCAGTCCGGTAAACGCTGAATGGGCTATCGCCTCGCTGAAGAACGACAGGCGGCGGGTTACCACAAACACCCCAATCAGGGGCAGGCTGAAACCCAGCAGAACGGCTGAAATCAGCGCACGCTGAAAGAAGGGATATTGCAAAATCTCCATCATGGCTGGTGCTCCCGATGGGTGTAAAGGGTGGTGTCCTGACCGTATACCAGACGTATCATTTCGGCGTCGAGTGCTTCCGCAGGTGGACCAAAACAGAGCAGGCGACGATTCATGCACAGCACCTGCGAGGCGTAGCGCGTGACCACACTCAGGTCATGCGAAACCAGAACGACCGTCAGATGATGCTCCTCGCGCAGGCGTTCAATAATGTCGTAGAAGCGGGTTTCGCCCTCAATATCCACCCCGGTCGCAGGCTCGTCCAGAAACAGAATCTCTGGCTTACGCAGGAGGTTGAGCGCAATCACCACCCGCTGGAGCTGCCCACCCGACAGCTTGCCGATGGGATGGTGGAGCATTTGGTGTATTCCCACTTCGTGCAGGGCGTCCTCTATCTGCGACAGGCTTGCATGGGGCACATAGGCGCGTAACATCTCTTTAACCGTCAACGGCAGGTAACGGTCGTACTCCAGCCGCTGAGGGACGTATCCCAGCCGTTTACGCGCCTCGCCGAGTTGAGCAACGGGTGTTCCGAAGAGAGTAATCGTACCGGAACTGATGGGCACCAACCCAAGCACGGCACGCAGGAGGGTGGTTTTGCCCGCGCCGTTGGGACCGATAATCGCCACGGTGCTTCCCCGCTCCACGTGAAGCGTGATGCCCTCAATAAGGCGCGTGCCACCAATCTCCACGCTGACGTCCTTCGCTTCCAGAACGACTTCTGCCATTTAGCCCTCCTTGCTTCCCGAAGCGAGCCATACATATCCCAGCACGCTTCTGAGGGACTCGACAGGCAGGTGAGCGTTCACCAGGGTATGGAACTCCTCGCGGGTAAAGCGGTAGTAGTAGATGCCTCCCCTGTGCATTCCCTGTTTGGCGCCGCTCCAGCGCGTCAGCCACGACCAGTGATACCCCGACACGGCAAAGCGCCCACCATGCTTTAGCACTCGCGCCATTTCAGCCAGCACCTGCTGGCGCAGGCGGTCACTGGGCAGGTGTTCCACTAGCTGACAGCTGGCTACGGCGTCCAGCACACCGTCGGGGAGAGGCAAAAAGCAGGCGTCGGCGTGCACGAGGAGCGTTTTGTCGCCCTTACCTGCCATCTCCATCCGCTGTCGGCAAATCTTCAGGCTCTCCAACGAAAAGTCCACCCCGATAACCACATCTGCCAGCCTCGCGAAATGCTGTAACATCCGCCCCGTGCCGCAGCCTATCTCCGCCAGTACACCGAACCGCTCTCCCCTGCCCTGCAGAGCGCGCAACGTCATGCGTTTCTCCACCGGCGACACCAGCGCAAGCCCCAGCAGATGGTCGTACTGACGCGCCTGCGTATCGCGTGCCTGCATCTCCGACTGTTTATTCAACCACTCCTCCAGCGCGTGCGCCGTGGCAAGGTCGGGCGTGACGAAGCTGGGTATCCCCTCCACCACCGCGAACATCCGCCCGCAATGGCTACACTCCATCGCCCTGTCCCCAGCAGACAAACGCGAGCGGTCAAAAGGACACCTCAAAATCTCTATCTGCCATCCCTGTAACATCAGCAGTTCCCTTCCCTGTCTGCACCTTATCGCATGGCTTGATCCAGCGTCTCGATATTCCTCTGCATTCGCGACTGATAGTCTCCGCCCGGTTCAGCCGTCGGGCGTTCCAGCGTGTCCAGCAGAAAAACCGGCACCTGCAGGTCGGTAGCAATAACCTCCACCAGTCGTGGAGACGCTGGCGGCGCGGTGAAAATAACCCTCACCCCCTCCCGACGCGCAGTGCGAATCAGGTCACGGATCCAGCGGGCGGAAGGCTCCACGCCGGGCAGAGGCTCAAACACAGCAACCTGTTCCAGCCCGGCTTCTTCCGCCAGATAGCGGTATGCGCCATGCGCCGCGATGAACTTGCGCTTTTGCCATGAGCCTGCCCGCGCTTTCAGGTCGTCCCTGAGTCGCTTCAGCTCGGCGACGAGTCGGTCGGCATTGCGCTGATAGTCGGCAGAGTGTACCGGGTCAATCTGCGCCAGAGCCTTCTGCGCGTTTCGGGTCATGCGTATCGCGTTCTCAATGGAGAGCCACACGTGTGGGTCAACCGCTTCGTCGTGATGGTGCTGTTCCCCCTCGTGCTCGTGATGGTGCTCAGCATCTGCTGGCAGCGTCCAGCATCCCCGTCCTAATTCTATCACACGCAGGCGTTTCCGCCCAAGTCCGCGAAACATCTTCTCCAGAAACGGCTCTGCCCCCAGTCCCAGCGTGAACACCACATCGGCACGTTGCAGTAATTTCATCTGCCTTGCCGTTGGTGAAAAGGTGTGCAGGTCACCTTCAGGAGGGAGAAGCATTTGCACAGTGATATGTTCGCCACCGACCTGTCGAACGATATCTGCCACAGGGAAAAACGTAGCAACGACGTGCAACCCGGCTGAACGTTCGGTGTCTCGCTCCGTCTCAGAGGCACACCCGACCAGCACTACCAGCACGAGCGCGAGAAGATATTGTAATCTATAAACTTTTCCCATATTTTTACCTGTTTTTCGTGCAATTTGTCCACCTAACCGTAATTATACGGAAGATTCTTCATGGTTGCACTACCGATAAGAGGGTAGGAGACCGTAAGACCGAAACGCACGCTGGGAAAAAACACTCTTTCCTTCGCCAGCGCCGTCTTCCAACCCAGGTGCGTTTCGCCGGAACGAGCAGGAGGCTCGACAGTACGATAACTCAAGGAGGAAACGGCAGAAGATGAGTCTTCGCATTAACACCAACATCACCGCGATGAACGCGATGCGCGCGTTGACAAGCACCAGCGAAGCCTTCGCGCGCTCCATTGAGCGGTTGTCCTCTGGTATGCGCATTAACCGCGGCGCCGATGACCCCGCGGGGCTGATTATCTCCGAAAACCTGCGCGCACAGATGGTGGGTATGTCGCAGGCGGTGTCGAACGCGCAGGATGCCGCAAACCTGCTGAAGACCGCTGAGGGCGGCCTGGACGAAATCCACAACCTGCTTCGCACCATGCGCCAGCTGGCAGTGCACGCCAGCAACACCGGCGTCAACGACCTCACCGCCCTCCAGGCTGACCAGACACAAATCCGCTCCGCACTGGAAAGTCTGAACCGCATCGCCGAACAGACCCAGTTCGGAACCAAGAAACTGCTGGACGGAACCGCCGGCATCTCCGCACAGGTCACCGACACCGCTCGCCTCGCCGGCATCTTCATCGGCAACACCTTCAACGGCGCCATCG
>JABUFA010000023.1 GCA_013314755.1 Chthonomonadia bacterium | reverse complement strand
TTTGGCGGTGTGTGGTGTTCAGTGGTGGTAGGGATTTGCGATGATGGGTGGAGGTTTGTGGTTGTTGTGTGTTTTGGCTGTTGCTTTCTTTTTGGTTGCATTCGCCAACCATCAAAGGAACGCACACGACGCGAACAAGCTCTTGACAGCATGTACATCATCGGGTTATACTTAAACAGCGCTTTGTTGGAATACAGTAGCATGCTGATGTAATTGATGTTCACATTCTGTAGCAAAGCGCAAATACACATCAACAACGGGGAGGTTTTGCATGCGAAGAAGTAACGGTTTCACACTCATCGAGCTGCTGGTGGTTATCGCGATTATCGCGATACTGGCAGCGATCCTGTTCCCGGTCTTTGCGCAGGCACGCGAAAGCGCCAGACAAACCAGCTGTACCAGCAACCAGAAACAGCTGGCGCTGGGCGTGCTGATGTACGCGCAGGACTACGATGAGACTTTCCCCATGAGCGCATATCTGGCAAACCCCACCACAGTTATCGCCGTATACGACATGGTAGCTCCCTACTTGAAGAACACGCAAATCTTTGTGTGTCCCAGCTATAACCCGGGCATCGACTGGCAGTCGAGGCTGGCGGGGTTGGGGCTAACCTACGGCGGCACGTTCCGCTATACTGGCTACGTGCCCAATCTGGGCTTGTTTGGCGAAAGCTTCTGTCCCTACCTGCCCAAGCGCACACCCCCTGCCTCGCTTGGAGGCTTACCCCAGCCCGCCGAAACTATTATGTTCTTTGACGGTTATCTGAAGCAGCTGAGCTCGGTCGGGCAGATGGAGTTCTACAGCTTCCTGGGGTATGCGCGTCACAAGGAGGGGCTGGTGCTCAACTTCGCCGATGGACATGCCAAGTGGTTCCGCTACAACGGCATTCCAACCGGTGGAGCGACGCCTGCCGGCTCCCTGCGACCCACATACTACAGCTGGCGGTCCACTGAGCCTCTGCGCAATAACGAGGCAGCGCTGGAAGCCGCACCGAGCACCCGCCAGGACCCGTACAATGACCTGCACGGCGTGCCCGGCACGGGTATTACCGACTCGGAAGATACAGGCTGTTAAACACGGCTTGACTGCGCAAAAGAGGCGTCTCCGCTCTGGAGACGCCTTCTTGTTGTACTTCGGCAGGAAGGAGCGAGGGGGCACAGGAAAACAAAATTAACACTGGGCTGATGGATCACCGAACGGATGCCATGAACAGTCGCACCGGTTCCCCTACTCTCAACAGATGGCGCAGACACCTGCAGGCGGTGAACGGCAGACCGCTTGCCACATTCTGCGCTGGCTATCTGGCGGGAGCTGGTGCGGGAGTGACCTTCCATCCTCTATGGGTCATCGGGGGATGCCTCCTTCTGCTTGTGGTCGGATGGCTGTTGAGGTACTACCGACTGATCTCGGCAGGCGTGATCCTGCTGAGCGCGGCGGGCGTATGGCTGGGTGCGGTTCAGGGTATCCGCTACGCATGGCAGGATGACCTGCTCTGGCGAACCCTGCCCGACAACGACGTAGTGATTGCAACGGGCGAGGTGGTGACAGAACCCATACTCCGAAGAGGAACCTGGCGATTCATCTTTCGCACCGATAGCCTTGCCACCGCCCATCAGGCGTTCCGAACGCCTGTTCAAATCTGGGTCAGTGTGCCGGTCGAGAGAGTAGATACTCTTTTCTGTGGAGAACGGCTCACTCTAGAGGGCAGGCTCCGAAACCCCTCTGCTCAGCCGGGCGCGAGGGATAATGACTCGTTCACGCAGTATCTACGCCGACAGGGGGTCTCCCGAACACTGCAGCCATATCGCGTGCAAAAGCTGGCGACACCCGGCTGGCGTCTGCCGTTCTCTCGCGTGAGGCGGACGCTCATAGACAACCTTCGGTATCATCTACCTGCCTGCGAAGGTCATATCGCCGCTGCCATTGCGTTGAATGACCGAACCGGTCTGAACAACGAAATCCGCGAAAGCTTCCGGCGCACCGGCACGATACATATTCTCTCACCGTCGGGAACGCACGTCTCCATGCTGACGGTAGCGGTGTGGGCACTCTGCAGGTGGTTCCGACTGCCACGCAGAACCTCTGCGCTCGCGGTGATTGCCATCATCTGGCTGTTCGCCAGCGTTGCGGGCGGTGGTGCGCCTTCTGTGCGTGCCGCGGTGATGGGAACGCTGGTGGCGAGTGCGGTGGTACTTCAGCGAGAACTGGACCTGCCGACATCCCTTGCGTGCGCTGGCTTCCTGCTGGTAATCACAGACACCGGCAATCTGCGCGACCCCGGTTTTCAGTTTTCGTTTGTTCTGGTCGCCGCGATGGTCGCCGCGTCGGGCTGGCTTGGTGCGCTTGCTACTAACGAAGAGAGTCCATTCCGCCGCGTGACCAGATGGGCGATAGCGGGAATCGGTCTCAGTGTGGTCTGTGCGGTGGCTTCCGCGCCTCTCACCGCGTTATACTATGGTCAAATGTCTCTGATTGCACCCATAGCCAACTTGATAATCGCCCTGCCTGTGCAGATGGTCACATGCGGGGGGCTGGCTTCTGCCTGCTTGCCCTGGGTGCCAGAAATGGTCACCCTGCCCGTTGCGATGAGCGCGTGGCTGGTGGACGAAAGCGTTCGCCTGCTGGCGTCCCTGCCGTGGGCAAGCGTCGACGCCCCTCCCCCATCCAGAGCCTTCATCGCGGGCTTTTACGCCCTGTTGTTTGCCTTTCTGCTCCTCCTCAGCGCACGTGCATCCCAGCAAAGGACGGCGATAACCGTATGAGGCGAATCATCGTTGCCGGTGTGCTGGTGATGATGAGCGCGTGGGCGTTTGCGCAACTTGCAGACCAACCGCCTGAACCCACACAGCCAGCATCTCCCAGGAGGGAAAAGCTGGAGGTGGAACGCTTCGGCACGCTGTTCTTGGACGCCCAGAACAACCTGCTGGCGACCGACATCCTCGCTCACTGGCGCCAGTATACCATCCGGGCGGAGAGTGTGGAAGGCAACACCGACCGCGGGGAGTATCTTTTCAAGGGACAGGTGCTTCTGGAAGGCGGCGGGCTGAACGCACGCGGCGAGATGCTGAGTCTCAATGTGCGTCGACGCTCCTGGCAAATGGAAGGAGGCAGGGCAGACCTCCTGCCCGAGTTCCTGCGCTACCAGCTGCGCGACGCCGTGCGTCTCTCCGGTCGGCAACTGCAGGGCGAACAGCAGGAAGCAAAACTGCAACGTGGTGAGGTTACCACCTGCTCCCTGGAGCATCCGCACTACCACTTTTCCGCCGGCAACGTGGACGTGGTGGTGGACAGGCGGCTGGTAGCGCGTGATGTGAGCCTGGTTGCGCTTGGTAAGAAGCTCTTCTCCCTGCCAGCACTGGTGGTGCCGCTGGACAGGCGGCTGTCGCGCGGAACGCTTCCGCAGGTGGGGCAATCGGTGGAAGAGGGATACTACATCAAAACCGCGCTCGGCTACCTCTGGGGCGATAACGCCGGCACCGCCCGTATTGACCTGATGCAGAAAAAGGGCATCGGACTGGGCATCGACCAGCAGTACCTCTGGAAAGGGGCGGCGGGACTGCTCTCGCTGTACTACCTGAACGACCGCAATCGCGGCACGCGCTCGGTCACCGCCCAGCTGCGGCACGAACAGAACCTGCTGGGCTTCAACGCACGCCTCACCGGCGACCTGCGCTCCGGAAGCTACCTGTACTATTCCGACACCCGCGCCTCCAGCTGGCAGATAAGCCTGAGCCGAGCGTGGTCAACGGGCAACCTGGCAATCCTTTCGCGCCTCTCCCAGCAGAGCAGTGCAGGCTACTCCAGCGACACCAGTACCACCACCCTGCGATGGAACCAGCGATGGGGCACGCGCGCCTCGCTCACCTTCTCCACCGACCTGTCGCGGTTCCGTTCCCTGTCGGGAGGCACAGTCACCTCCGAGCGCGAACAGCTTGCCACCCAGGCGATGCTCAGCGGCACCAGCGCCCTGTTTGACTGGAACCTCAGCTTCAACCGAATCGTGCCCATCGGTGGCGAGACAGGCAGCTTCTACTTTGGCGGACTGGAAAAGACCCCCGAACTGCTTCTTTCCACCACCGACCGCCGCCTGTTTGGTAAGGACATGGGACTCCGATTGGACCTGGGGCTGGGCAGTTTCCGCGAACTGCCTCAAGGGCAATCCATCGGGCGCATTCTGTTTGAAGCACGCTGGAACCCGCCATCGGGCAACGCGCTGAGCTACTCCGGGCTGTTCCGACAGGTGTTTACCAGCGACGGCACGGCGCAGTACGTCCTGCAGAGTAACGCGGACTGGCAGGTGCGATTCGGACAGAACAGCCGATGGTACGCCAACTACCGCTACCTGCGCCCATACGGCTTCACCCCCTTGCGTACCGAATACACCGGCACCACGAACTTTGCATCCGCCGGGCTGGAGTGGAACCTCAGCCGCGCCCTCTCCCTCAGAGGCTACACCGGCTATGACCTCTTCGCCCGCCAGCGCGGCAGTCGCCCTTGGCAACCGCTGAACGTCAGCCTGATGTGGCAGCCAAACTCTATGTGGCAGATGAGCGTGCAGTCCACTCTGAACCTGAACGAGGGACAGTGGAACTACCTGCGAGCCTACGTGCGTGCCCGCAGTGAGCGGTTCTCCATGAACCTGAACGGCGTGTACGACCCCATCCGCCATCGCTGGGCAAGCGCGAACCTGTGGCTGGACACACAGATATTCAAAACCCCGCTTCGCGTGCAAACCTACCTGACCTACAACGGCTACGTCAACCGCTTCGAGGGCAGGCAGCTCCTGCTGACCTGGGACCTGCACTGCTGGGAGCTGAGCGTAGGTTATATCGACAACCCGCTGGGCTTCCGCGCCGACCGCGAAGTGGTCTTCCGCCTGCGAATCAAGGCGTTCCCCGAAGTGCAGAGGCTGGGCGTGGGGCAGTTCGGGCAGTTGCTGGAAACGCCGGGCGGCTGGGCATACTGAGTTCGTCGCTCAGGAACAGGCTCCCCTGCAGTAACTGGTTGGTTGCAGTGGAACAGTTGAAAAACGGCAGGCTGGAAGAAGTTTCCTTAACGAGGGCACAACGAGGAAAGGCAACACAGTACAGGGCGGATGGAACCGAAAAGCTAGGGTATCAGGCGTGGAAGAGGCTGTCTGGTCAGTGAGTCGGCAATAACGGATGGCTGTGAGAGTTTCAGACTCTGGAGGCAGACAATGGATGGACAAATCGGGAGGGTATGGAAAGTTTTCCTGTGCCAGCTTCTCGTTGTATGCTGTGTTGCCTTTGTCTGGGCGCAAATCAGCACATTTGAGAAGAGGTACGGAAATGCACACCGCGCGGAGGGGGCATGGGACATTGTGGAGGCCGCCGGAGGCAATTTTGTCATCGTCGGCGCAACCTTCAATCCGAAATTTGTCGCCGTCGCGCTGGGAGATGCCGACGGACTGGTGATGAAGATTAACTCCGCCGGTGATGTGCTCTGGACAAAGCGACTCGGCAGAAACGGAATAGACATTATCACCTCCGTCATCGTCGACGGCAGGCATTACGTGATGACAGGCTTGACCGGTTTAAGAGGCGCCGGACCTCTGGAGCAGCAATGCTGGTTCTTGAAAATGGACGACAACGGAAATGTCCTGCAAAACAAGAACTTTGGCGGGCAGAATCGGGACGGCGGGTATCAGGTTATTCGCGTCCCAGATGGGAACTATCTCATCGTTGGGGTGACGGATGAACCGTACGGCGCGAAAAAGGGAAGGGGCGATGTGTGGCTGTTGAAACTCACTCCCGAAGGAAAAACGCTCTGGTCAAGAACTTACGACCTGGGGCACCGCGAGTTTGGAACCAGCATTATCCCGTTCCAGAACGACAAGTTCATCATCACAGCGGTTTCGTGCACAGCGGATTGCGGGGGGATGTTCCAGCAAGGGTTCTCTGCCTATCTCGTGATTGACTCGGCGGGAAATGTGCTCAAAACTGTCACCTTCAAACAGGGACCGAAGAACAAGTTTCACAAGATTATCCCTGCTAAGGACGGCGGCGCACTGATCGTGGGTGCAACCAGCAAGAACGAGAAGTTTCCCGCCGAGGATGTGTGGGTGGTGAAGCTGGATGCCAGTGCGAACGTTTCGTGGGAGAAAACCTTCGGAGCACGAGGTAGATACGATGGAGGTTTCAGCGCCATCCAGACCGGTGACGGTGGTTACCTCGTGGCAGCATACTCGCAAACTCTGCAGACCCCACAGATGGACTTCGACAACTGGTGGCTTTTGCGCCTGGACAGCAGGGGCGAACTGATGTGGTCGCGCTGGTGGGGTGGTGCGCTGAATGATGACCCTTACGCCATCATCCCCACATCCGACGGCGGGTTCGTCATCGCAGGCTGGTGTGACGCTAACTCCAATATCTTCAAGGAGCTAAGCGCAGGCAATGCCGACTGCTACGTCGTGAAAACAAACCTCAAAAGCATGGAGGAAAAAGAAACGCCGAACCTCATCCGATAGTCCCAGAAAAAACATCCCCCTTCTCGGCGCGAGAAGGGGGCTACCTTTACCACCGGCGAACCAGGCTATTGCCCGGCGTTGTACATCTTGAGCGCCTGCTCCAGACGTGCGTTCACCGCGTCCCAGTCAATCGCCTGCAGGAAGGCGTCGATGTATTTGGCGCGGGCGGTCTGGAAGTCATAGTAGTAGGCGTGCTCATAGGTGTCCAGCGCAAGGATCGGTGTGGCGTTCCAGATGGGGAACGTGTTCTGCGCGTCGCCGATGTAGTTGAACAGACTGCCGTCATCGTGGTCCAGCGCGAGCCACACCCAGCCGCGCGCGGCGATGCCGGTTGCCTTCAGGTCCTGCGCCCATGCCTCGTACGAGCCAAAGTGCTTGTTAATCAGCTCGGCTACTGGACCGGTCGGCGCACCACCCTTGCCGCCCAGAATGTCGAAGTACAGTTCATGGTTCTTCACGCCACCCAGCGCAAAGGTGTACTCCACCTTCAGCACGCGGATGTCGGAATAGGTCTGATTCGCCTTCGCCGGGTCCTTGTCCAGCGCAGCCAGCTTCTCGCGAATCTCGTTGGTCTTGTTCACATAGCCCTGGTACAGCTTGTAATGTTCATCATGTGTCTTGCGGGAAATGCCCACACTCTCGGTGTTGTACACCTTCTCCGGTAGCGGTTTCGCTACGATTTTCACCACTTCCATCTCTTCTGTCCTCCTGTCGGGTCTCGAAACGTTCTCTTGCGGTTGCGCCAGGCTCTCAATGGCGGGCAGTCCACCAATCACCACTGCAATGCCCAGAGCCGAGGCTTTGAGGAAGCGTCTGCGCCCCTCGTCATGTTCAGGTGCTGAGTGTGCGATGGCAAACACCTCCTGTTTACCTGCTATGGGAAGTGTACCCGAGACAATCATACATTTTCAATAGCAAAAGAACTTGCGTCATCAAAGGGGGTGAAAAGAGGAGGTCTTCTACGAACTGAGGTTCGGATACGAGTTAGGACATCCCAAGGGAGAGGGTGTCCTAACGACTGGAAGTCGCAGGCAACACAGAACAAAACCTGCTAAAGCAGGTTTATGGAGTGCTGAAGCCATGCTTCAGCGATTCAAACTCAGCCTCCGCAAGGAGGCTTTGTCATGGGTAGCCCGCAACTTCCAGTTGCAGGGGTGTTTTTAAGGCAACCTTGCGATTGGAAATCGCAGGCTACGCTTGGCAAAACCCGCTAAAGCAGGTTAGGGTTGCTGAAGCAAGCTTCAGCACTCCAAAGCCCGCAACTTCCAGTTGCGGGGATGCCTCTACCCGACTGTTAACCCCTTTATCCCAACTCGAGCTCTAACATCAGTTCTACGAACCCTTGAAGTCCGAACGGTGCATCACATACACCAGCAAGGTGCGCCGGGTGCCGTCCGCCCAGTCCTCCTCGATCTCTCCGCGCAGGCGAAACCCCAGCCTCTCAGGGATTGCCCGGCTTCGGATATTCTCAGGCTCTACCCGGATGCGCACCACCGGAACCTGCCACTTCTCGAAAGCGTACTGCGTCAGCAGGCGAGTGCCCCGCGTGACCAGTCCTCTCCCTTCCGCCTGCTCGTCGATCCAGTAGCCAATTTCCGCCTCCGGCTCCGCACTGGCAGTGCGAAACAGCCCGATAGTCCCCACCAGCTGCCCATTCAGCCAGATGCCTGTTTGCAAACTGCGTCCCCAGCGAAAACTGCGCAGAGATTCCCGCACGAACTCGCGCGTATCGTCCTCAGTGTGCACATGATCCACCCAGCTCATCCAGCGACGCAGGCGTTCGCGATTGCGGATGGTCAGTTCGAACAGCGCGGGCACATCCTGAAGCGTCAGCTGACGCAGTTCCGCTCCCTCGCCCAGAGGAAGGCATACCCGTTTACGCGCTATCCACTGGCGCCAGAAGCCCACCATCACACCGACTTGCTCCCCTCAGCCTTCAATAGACGGAGCACTTCCGCGTTGAGCATCCAGAACACCAGCGCATTGGCGAACCCGCTGAGCGGGCACGCTGGCGTTGGCATCCACGCTTCCGTCAACGCGCCATCCGTATATGGCACGTGCGTGTGAATCACCAGGTCCACCACATCAGCCACGCGCTTCCCGGACGGATGCTGAGGCGGAACGACCCTTTTGTCCACCGGCGAGCCGATATACACCACCTTCGCTCCTCGCGCCCGGGCTTGCTGACAAATGTCCACCGACAGGGCAAACACGCCCAGAATACTGCCGAACACCAGCACATCGCCCTGCTCCACCTTTTGAACATCCTCCAGACGGTAGGTTAACGGCGTGAACAGCCCGGGGTTGCCCTCCCGCTCTGGGGCGGTCTCAGAGGGGGGAAAGTGCCCGATATCCAGATGCCACAGCCGCTTCCCCGCCCGATGCGCCTGAGCACACCAGCGCGCCGCCTTCCGAATAGAAGGCATCTCCTGTTGTACAACCTTCTGCGCCAGTCCTGTTGCCAGTTCCAGATACCGTTCCGCCAGCATCTTCAGTAGCCCTCCCGCAGGGTATCGCTCATCGCCTGCTCGTTGAACGAACGGCTGTCGGGCAGTTTGATACTGCGCCAGAGATGGGGCGTTTTGTCGTGAAGATGCATCCGTTCGATAAAAGCGGCCGTCAGTATCCACAGCATCGCACACGCCACCACCCCGGAGATGGGACAGACCTCCTGCCCATCCGACGTGGTGAAAACGCCTTCGTCGAGCGGCACGGGCAGGTGCGCCGATGCCCAGTGCGTCAGCCTCAACGTGTCGCTCCCCTCTACCGAAGGGCACAACGCCACCACGTAAACGCCCCGCTGCCGGGCATCACGAGCCAGAATGCTCATGGAAGCGTTTTCCGCCCTGCGCGAACACATTATCAGTATATCAGGAGCCGCGATGCCAGCCTCCCCGAGGTCGGTGGTTGTCAGCGGTTGAATCATCATCAACCCTCCTGCTCTGCCAACCGCCTCGCTGGTCAGCCCGCTGTGGTCGTCCACAATATACAGTTTGCCTCCCTGTAATACCCGCCGCGCCATCGCTTCTGCCGTTCGCTCGACAGCGGTCAAACACCCGGAGCGCACCGATTGCAGTTCGGCAACAACCCGACGGACATACTCTTCTGCCGAAAGCATGACGTGTACTTCCCCCCTTCCCACTGTGTGTTTCCCCCTGCGAAGCCATGTTCCTGCAGGAAGGAACCGAGCAAAAGAAGAAGCATACGCCGAGCGTGAAAATCCGGCAGGAGCATCCGCCATGATTATCTGGATATGCACCGACATGGAAGGGCTGGCAGGCATCGACAGCTGGGACCAGTGCTACCATCCCGATGACAATGCCCCGGAGTATCTCTACGGGCGCGAACAGCTCACCGCCGAGGTGAACGCCGCGGCTGCAGGCTGTTTTGACGCCGGAGCTACCGAGGTGCGCGTCATCGACGGGCATGGGCGCAACCGCAATCGTGGCTTCATTCGCAAGAAGCTGGACCTGCGCGTTCGGCAGGTGTGGTTCAGCAGTTTCAACCCCATTCGCTTTGAAGGCTTGGACGAAACCGTGCACGCGGTGGCGATGCTCGGTCAGCACGCCATGGCGGGAACGCTGAACGCCTTCATTGACCACACGCAGGTTCCCAAAGAGCTGTGCCGATTCCGCATCAACGGTCAGGAGCACGGCGAGATGAGCCAGCTCGCGCTGTACGCAGGGGCGTATGGAGTACCGCTGGTGTACGTCTCCGGCGATGAGGCGCTGTGCGAAGAGGCACGACGGCTGTTTCCGCACGTGGTATGCACCCCGACAAAACGCGGCACAGGCTGGGCAACCTGCGAGCTCTACCCACCCGACCAGGTGCGCCAGCGCATCCGCTACCACATCGCCTATGCCATCCGCCACGCAAACCGCGAGCACGCCTGGCGCGTCCAGCCGCCCGTTGACGTGTCGGTGGAATGGGCATATAGTGGGCTGGCAGACCGATACGCGGGCTTCGCGGGGGTTCAGCGCGTGGATGCCCGCACCGTCGCATGGAAGATACACGACCCGCGCGACATCTACATGTTCCCCAGCGAATCGTGGCAACCGGGCAGGGTTCGAAAAGAGGTGTGAGCAATATGCTTACGCGCATTGTATTCTGGACAATACTCATCGGAGCATCCCTCTTCCTGTCCAGCGTATCCGCCGACAGAACCGTCGTCGTCAGGGACACACAGGAATTACGCACGGCGCTGCGCTCTGCCCAGCCCGGGGACACCATTCTGCTCGCGCCCGGCGAGTACGAGGGCGGACTGTATGTGGAACGACTGTTCGGGCAACCGGGCAAGCCCATCATCATCACGGCGCAGGATCCGCAAAAGCCTCCCGTCATTCGCGGCGGCAGTAATGGCATCCATATCGCCCGCGCAAGTTATGTTCAACTGCATAACCTCACCTTCGTCGGGGCACGCTATAACGGCATCAATATCGACGACGGCGGTCAATACGACTCCCCCGCCCATCATATCCTGCTGAAGGGCATCACGGTACGCGACGTCGGTCCCGAAGGCAACTGCGATGGCATTAAGCTATCGGGCGTTACCGACTTTCGGGTGGAGGCCTGCACGATAGAGCGATGGGGCGATGGCGGTCAGGGTATTGATATGGTGGGCTGTCACCGGGGCGTGATTGAAGAATGTACCCTGCGCTTCACCGATGATAAGGGCTATGGCGTGCAGGCAAAGGGCGGCTGTAGCCACATCACCGTGCGCCGGTGTCGTTTTGAACATGCGGGGGCGCGTGCCATGCAAATCGGCGGGAGCACTGGCTTGCAGTTTTTCCGCCCACCGTTGAAACCGGGCGGCGAGCACGCCGAGGCGCGAAATATCACGGTAGAAGGATGCACCTTCATCGGTTCGACCGCCGCGGTGAGCTTCGTGGGTGTGGACGGCGCAACGGTGCGCTTCAACACCATCTACATGCCCACCCGATGGGCGATACGAATCCTCCAGGAAACCCGCGATGAGGGCTTCGTGCCCTGCCGAAATGGGCGATTTACGGATAATCTGGTGGTGTTTCGCTCCGACCGCTGGTTTGAGGGAGGCGTAAACATCGGTCCCTACACCGCTCCGCAAACCTTCACCTTCGCCCGAAACTGGTGGTATTGCGAAGACGCCCCCGAGCGCAACAAACCCGCGCTCCCGGTGTCTGAAAGGGATGGAGTGTACGGCGTGAACCCGCGCCTGCGCGACCCGGAAAAGGGCGACCTGTCGGTGCGAGAAGACAGCCCGGCACGCCGTGTGGGAGCACATGCACTGCCGTCGGGGAGAGAAGCTCCTGCGCGTTAGAGGGCGGGGATGCGTTCGAATGCCCCAAGGCAGTTCTTTGGAGTGCTGAAGCCACGCTTCAGCGTCAAGGCAGTTCTTTGTGGAGTGCTGAAGCCACGCTTCAGCGTCCCAAGCCCAGCCTCCGCAGGAGGCTTCGCCAAGGGTAGCCCGCAACTTCCAGTTGCAGGGTTGCATTTTACCTGCCCTTGCGATTAGAAATCGCAGGCAACACAGAATAAAACCTGCTAAAGCAGGTTAGCGGTTGCTGAAGCAAGCTTCAGCACTCCAAAGCTTGAAACATCCACCAGCAGGGCTTTGTCTAAAACGTGGACTGTCTGAATTGTTGACGTCATACAGCGATGTGGTAAAATTAAAGCGTCATTTAGCCGTGTATCAACACAGGAGGAAAACGTCGCGATGCAGGAAGGTAGTTCGTCGGCTACATGGACATCTGGCGTTCTGGCTGGCTCCCGCGCCCAGCGCCTTCTGGAGGAGCTACAGTATGCCATCCAGCGCACAGACGGAACCACCATGATGGGCTGGGCGTTCCAGAGCCTGCGCATCTTCGGACTGGCTTTCAAGAGGCGCGTGGTTAACCTGTTCAACTTTTCCAAAAAGCTTGTTGGACTGTTGATTCGCGAGGCAAAAGAGGGCTACCACGCATCGGAGCAGGGTCAACTGGCGGACCATGCCCAGAAAAAACTGCAACAGCTCTCCACCACCTTGCAGAGCAAGGGTAAGGATGTCGCTGAGAACGTGGGCGCGATTGCTAAGCGTATCATCGCCAACCCCAAGGAGGCAGCGCCGGAACTGGCGGCAGCGGTGCTGGGCTTCCTCGCAGGGTCAGGAGGACTGGACGCCAATGGCGGTATTCCCGACAGGGACATCGCGGTCGGCGGCATCGGCAGCCACCGTTCGGTATTCACCCACTCCCTGCTGACGGGAGCGATGCTGGAGACAGCGGTCTTCTCGTTTGCTTTGCTGGTCAATGCCGTCCACCAGAACCTGCCGGAAGAGCATGACCCGTTCTGGGACAGAATGGTCGCGGAGATGAACCGCATGTCGGTCGCCTTCGCGGCGGGCGCCTGTGCGGGGCTGGCTTATCACCTGCTGGCGGATTCCACGTGGCAGGCGGGCAAGCCCTATCCGGACCTGCCCTTCTCCATGCCGATGGAGGGACACTCGCTTCTGATGGGAGGCAGTGCCCTCGCCGAAGGGATGCGAGCGGGCGAACTGGCAAACCAAACCGGCAAGAAACGTTTACCCCAGTCCTCGTAACAGACACAGTGGTCCGTTTCGGGCGACACGGAGGTCGCCCGCTCCGTTTTCGTGGTAATATAAAGGTGTCATGCGCAACGGTGAAACACAACCCAACAACGAGAGGCTGTACGATCTCAGTGCCTTACTGCTTCGCGCCGGTAACGCGGTAAGTGTACTGCTGCTCACCGCGGGCATGGTGCTCACGCTCTGGTACAAAAGCCGGGCTGACATTCATTCTCACTCCCTGCTCAATGCATGGCATCGTCTGCTGCGCGCAGACCCCTCGGGCTTTCTGGAGGTCGGTCTGCAAATGATTATCCTCACCCCTGTTATCGCCTCGCTGGCGATAGGGGTATATGCGCTGGCACACAGGCAACGCTCCCTGTTGATACCATCACTGCTGGTCATCGGAGGCTTGGCGCTGAGTTTATGGATAGGTATCGCGTG
This sequence comes from Chthonomonadia bacterium, assembly GCA_013314755.1. Taxonomy (GTDB): domain Bacteria; phylum Armatimonadota; class HRBIN16; order HRBIN16; family HRBIN16; genus HRBIN16. The sequence goes on along the minus strand of JABUFA010000023.1, from coordinate 45,330 downwards.
GTAACTCTGCCCTCTTACGCCAAGGTCAACCTCACGCTGGACGTGCGCGAACGGCTTCCCAACGGCTATCATCTGGTTCAGACCGTCATGCAGGAGATCAGCCTGGCGGATGAGGTGACGGTGCGCCAGAGCGACGTGGAGGGTATCCGCATAGAGTGCCCGGAAGGCACAGTCCCCGAGGACAGTTCAAACCTTGCCTGGGGCGCGGCGGAACGGTTCTACCAGCGGCTGGGTGTGCCGCCGTGTGTGCATATTACTCTCCGCAAGCGCATTCCTGTTCAGGCGGGGCTGGGCGGCGGAAGCAGTAACGCTGCCACTGTGCTCCGCGCCCTGAATATCCTGCATGGCTATCCCCTCTCCCCCGAGCAGTTGCGGTCGGTGGCGCTTTCTCTGGGTTCCGATGTGCCCTTTTTCCTGCAGGGAGGCACTGCGCTGGTAGAGGGGCTAGGAGAGGTGATTACCCCCTTACCCGTTCCTGCGAGTTATCCGCTGGTGGTGGCGGTTCCGCCCACCGGCGTTTCCACCGCATGGGCTTACGAGCAGATCGACCACGAGCGCGCCCTCTCCGGGCAGGAAGAGCTGCCTCCGCCGCGCACTCCGGCGATGGTCAACGCTCTGCGCACCGGGGCAAACTGGCTACCCCTCCTGTACAACGACTTCGAAGCGGTCGTCCTGCCAGCCAACGAACAGATTCAGCATGCAAAAGCGAATATGATGCTGTCAGGGGCACTGGCGGCGCTGCTGTGCGGGAGCGGTGCAGGAGTGCTGGGCGTCTACGCGGACGAGGGCACAGCACACCGCTCGATGCAGAGGCTCAGGCGTGCTGGAAACCGGGCATGGGTATGCACCTTCTGCTGGCGATAGAGAAAAAGACGGGGGTGCGTGGAACAACGCACCCCCATGCGGGCGGGAGGGTCAGGCTGCTTTGGGTTGGGGCTTGCGGGCTAAGACCTCGAACTTCGGCTTGTAATCGGGACACTTGTAAGACTTGGAATACTCTTTCGGATTCTCCGCCTCGCTGACGAAAATCTGCGCTCCTGTCACCGCACACCGTTCGTAAGTGCGGTCGTAGTTTCCGCAATCGTAGCACCGGCGCAGAACGGTCCAGCACACACTGCACCGCAGACTGCCGATGAGCTCCACCCGCCCACACAGCGGACAGTGGATGTATACCTCGCGGAAGCCGTACTCTTTGTTCTGCAGTGCGGTGCGAACGCGCTGGTTGAACTGCTCCAGCTCGTGCTGTAACTCGCCCGTGGTCGCCAGCAGCTGGTTCATCTGCTGGGTATTAATGAACTCGATCACGCGGTCATCCAGCAAATCGGACACCGCCGAGCAGGCTTTGGTCAGGTTCTTCAGGTGCTGTTCCGCAGTCTGTGGCTTATAGGGTCGTTGTCGCTCGCGATGTGCGCCCAGATGCTTCAGCATCTCTTCCGTCACGTGCAGGGGCACGCGCAGGAACGCCTCTTTCTTGTTCGGATATTCCAGAATGGCGTTGATGATTTTCTCCAGGTCGCCGATGGAAAGTTTCTCATTGCGCACCTTCTCCACCAGGCGCAACTGCGTGCTGACCTCCTTGTTCAGGGGAAGCAGTGCACGCGCGTGCCCTTCGGTGAAGGTTCCGCCGTTACCGTTCGCGGATGGTGGTTTCATCAGCTCCTGCTGAATCACCTGGGGCAGTTCCAGCAGTTCCAGATGGCGTTTGAGCGTGCTCTCGCTCACTCCCAGCGTGCGGGCGACCTGCTCCCAGCTCATCATGGTCAACAGGCGTTGAATTGCCTGCGCCCGCTCGATGGGGTTCAGGTCCTCACGCTGGAAGTTCTCCAGCAGGGCGTCTGCTGCCGCTTCCTCGTCGCTCAGTTCGCGCACGATAGCCGGAATCTCCGTCAACCCAGCCATCTGCGCCGCGCGGTAGCGACGCTCACCCATCACGATTTCATAGCGCCCATCGCCCGCAGGACGCACCACTATCGGCTCCAGCACCCCGCGCTCCTTGATGGACTGCGCGAGCTCCTGCAGGCTCTCCTCGTAGAAGGTCTGGCGTGGTTGATTGCGTCCAGCCACAATCTGTTCCAGCGGTATCATCTGCATCTCAGGCATCTCAGAAGCCCTCCCTGTCTCTCTCCACTGGTAGTTTTCCATATATCCCTCCGTGAAAAACCCGCAAGTTTACGGTTTTCCGCAAATACCCCTCTGCTCCAAGCCACCTCAGACCGATAATAGCATCAGAGAACAGGAAAGGTGTTTCGCATGGAGCACGCAGGTCTCCTCAACACGATACTGGTATGTGGAGTACCCGTTCTGCAATGGCAGGGCGTTCTGAACCCTCCCACCATCGCATCCTGCCAGCGGATTCTGCAGTCGCTGGCGCGCAATGGATACCGCGAGGTGGTAATTGACCTTCAGAAGGTCAGCATCGGTGCTCCACGCGAACTCCAGCGTTTGTTGAGCGTTTTGGAAAAGATACTGCCGGTGCACACGCTGGCGGAGGTAGTCCTGCCTGTCGGAAGCTCAGTGACACGTCAGCCGAAACGGCTGCGACTGGCATCGTCGGTAACCTGTGCCCTGAGTCATATCACACGTTTGCCCGTGGTCAGTCTGCAGGCGGCGCAGATAACTCAGGTGCGATGGATAGAAGATCAGGGATGAGGAGTGAGACGCATGGAGCAAAAGCAGCCAACCGACCTGAAAGTGGTACGCATCATCGACCCCGCGTTGTGCGTGGAGTGTCGTTTCGCATATATTGCCACAGTAGAGCTGATGGATGGGAGCCTGAAAGAGATGCTCTACTGCCGACGATTGGACTGTGATAACTGGGATTACTCGGATTGGAGTGATGAGGAGTGGGAGGAGCTCTGGAGCGCGGAGTAGATGGGATGGTTATCCCATCCGAACACGTCCGACTTTGTAGAACCGACACCCCCTCCGCTTTCTGGGCGGAGATGCACCGCCTTGCGGACGAACAGTGCTTGTTTGCGCTGGCAAGGCTGGAGATTCTGCAGGAGCGACTGTTCCGGGCGATCGAACGGCATTACCATCTAGAAACACATGTTATGGGGGCAGCATCTTGAGCGTCCCCTGTTTGGATTGAGTGTAGCTCTCTATAACCTGGCGAAGCAGCCGATTGTATGCAGTGCGCAGTTCGTTGCCCAGCTGCTGGGCAACAGTCTGCAGATAGCTGTTCAGTGTCGACACAAATGCCTCTAACACTCGTTGTGCGGTCACATGGTACGGTTCACCGAAAAGGGAACCGAATAGCCCACCAAGCACACCTCCGATAATCGCGCCTATCGGTCCCGCAAACAGACCGCCCAGTACCGCACCACCTATTCCACCAATCCCCGCCGCCTCCTGCTGCGAGACGACGTTACCAATTTGAGGGTCAAACAACCCGCGCTGTGGCAGAAGGTCTGACATCCTAACCTGTAGCCGAAAACGATTTTCGCGCCATTTCCACCAGGCGTAGCCAGTCTGGAGCAGATGTGGAACGACAGCAAATCCAGCCAGTAAAAACAGACCCTCCGTCAGCCAAAAGTTCTGCAGGAAAAGAAACGCCACCAGCGAAAGGGCTATTCCTGCCACCCAGTTCAGCGGCGACTTCCATGCCTGTTGTATTGCCAGACTGCGATAGTGTCGGAAAACACTATTGTACAATCCGTTCAGCCAGGCGTCGTGCTCCCGAATCAGCTGGTCTAATCCGCTGTATACCATCTGCACGAAATCGCGCAGGTGACGGCTGACAATGCGACGGGCATCGTTTTCGAACTCCTGACGCAAGCGCTCTATGTTGCCGTAGGACGCTATCTGTTGCGCCACGTCGTTCACAATGGCTTGCCCCATCTGAGCAAAACGAGAGGCGAGTGTGTTCATCAAATGCTCAAAGGCACGCATCACCATATCCAGCCGTTCCTGCAAAAGGGGGTCTATATCAGGAGTTCCCGTATCTCTACCGCCCGAGCGCAGATATTCCAGCAACAGATCGTACGCCCTGTTTGCCTGAATGAACTTTTCCGCAGACGCCTCCGGGCTTCCGGTATCTGGATGATATCGTTTCGCTGCCCGGCGAAAGGCGGACTTTAAATCGTCGAGGGTGAAACCTTCACGTAACCCAAGAATATGCATTGCCTCTGAGTACGTCAACGTTATCCCCCCGAGAATACTTTGGCAGTATTATACCAATATTGTCATAAAAATACAATCAGGTCACGATGTCGAAAGAAGATGTCCCTGCACGTGAAGCCTGAAGACCACATTGTGAGACCGTTGAAGCCCGCTAACCTGCTTCAGCAGGTTTTGCCAAGGGTAGCCTGCGATTTCCAATCGCAAGGACAGAATCACCGCTTCAGCACTCCACGCCTGCGATTTCCGGTCGTAAGGTCGGAGTCAATGGGGGGTGAGCTACCTTATCCCAGCACAGCGAGTTCCCGCACAATCCTCTCAACCTTCTCAAGGGGGTCCGGGTCGGCGGTTACCGAACGCCCGATGACCAGATAATCCGCTCCCGCACGAACGGCTTCCGCCGGTGTGGTCACGCGCTTCTGGTCGTGAACCTCCTCGTCCGCCAGACGAATGCCCGGCGTCACGATTAAGAAGTCCCGGGCGATATGCTCACGTAAAAGAGCCGCCTCCTGTGCCGAGGCAACCACGCCATCCAGATTCGCCTCCCGAGCCAGCGATGCCAGATGCAGAACCTGCTCGCGCAATCCGCGCCGCACGCCCAGCTCTTCCTGCAATTTTCCCTCTGACAGGCTGGTCAGCACCGTCACCGCGATGAGCAGGGGCGGATTGGGCACAGACCGCGCGGATTCCGCCGCTGCTGTCATCATCTCCAGTCCACCCGACGCATGCAGGTTCACCATCCACACGCCCATCCGCGCAATAGCACGCACTGCCCTTGCCACGGTGTTGGGAATGTCGTGCAGTTTGGCGTCGTAAAAGATACGTTCGGCGCCCGCCTCGCGCAGACGCTCAAAGATGCCAAAACCCGCCGCGTGCACCAGCTCCAAACCTACCTTGAACCCGCCTACGTGCCCCGCTAGCAGGCGCACCCACTCCACCGCCTGCCCGGCGTCGGAAGTATCCAGCGCTATCAGAATTCGCTCTCGGGCTTGCATCGCTTTACCGTCCCCACAATCGCTTTGACGTCTGTCTCACCCTGTTCTATCAGGTACTGCTCGATCCCCTCCAGCACCTCAATACTGACGCGCGGATTGATGTAGTTCGCCGTGCCCACAGCCACCGCAGATGCCCCTGCCAGCATGAACTCCACCGCATCGGTCGCATTCATAATTCCGCCCATGCCGATGATGGGAACCGACACCGCCTGCGCTACCTTCCACACCATATAGAGCGCGAGGGGCTTAATCGCCGGTCCCGACAGCCCTCCCGTGATGTTCGCCAGCTTAAACTGCCTCGTGCGGGCGTCTATCGCCGTTCCGACAAAGGTGTTGACAAGGCTCAGGATATCGGCTCCCCCGTCCACCGCCGCGCGTGCGGTGACGCGAATGTCGGTCACATTCGGCGAGAGTTTGACAATCAGCGGCAGGCGAGTGCGCCTTCGCACGCGCGACACCACATCGTATGTCGCCTCCGGGTCCACCCCGAACTCAATACCGCCACGCGCCTGATTGGGGCAAGAGATGTTCAGCTCCAGCGCGTGCACGCCCTCCACTCCATCCAGCCGCTCCGCCAGCTCTTCAAACTCCTCACGCACGTCCGCCGCGATATTCACAATCACCGCGCACCGATACTGGCGCAGGAATGGCAGTTTCTCCCGGATGAACGCCTCCACCCCCACGTTTTGCAAACCGATGGCGTTCAGGCATCCCGAAGCTGTCTCCACCATGCGAGGCATCGGATTGCCCGCCCGAGGGCGCAGAGTGGTTCCCTTCACCATAATCCCGCCCAGGCGGTTCAGGTCCACCAGGTCGGCATACTCGCTACCGTAGCCAAAGGTCCCAGAAGCCACCAGCACGGGGTTCTGCAGGTGCAGTGGACCCAGCTGAACGTCCATTTTCACCCTGCTCATCGCCACAGCACCTCCGCTGCGTCAAAGATGGGACCGTCCACGCACGCCCGCTTGTAGTCATAGCCGTCGCCAGTGCGTATCTTTACCGCGCACCCCAGGCATACTCCCAGCCCGCATGGCATCAGCGTCTCCAGCGATACCTGGCAGGGCACGTGATGTTGCTGTGCGAACGCTGCCACTGCCTCCAGCATCGCCGTCGGACCGCAGGCGTATATCTGGCATCGCTCAGGGGCTAAATCCCCCTGCTCGCGCAGGCTCTCCAGTACATCGGTAACCTTCCCCTTGATGCCCGCGCTGCCGTCTTCGGTCGCGGTGAACAGCCGAACCCCCAGCCCCGCGAAGTGCCCTTGACAGACCAGCAGGTCCTGCCGACGCGCCCCATTAATCACGACAACATTGCTGTGGGCAATCCCGTGGTGCACCATCTCCTCTGCCAGCAGGTACAGCGGCGGCGCCCCTACTCCACCAGCCACCAGCACGTGCACCTTTTCGTGCTGCGGCTCTGCCACCACAAATCGGTTGCCCAGCGGACCGACCACAAAAACCCTGTCGCCTGCTTGCTTGTGCGCCAGCAACTGCGTGAAGGTCCCACGCACCAGATAGACCACAGAGAAGGTATCGCGGTCGGGCTTCCGATGGAACACGCTGAACGGGCGGCTGAACAACGGCTCGTAGCCGCTCTGCACGCGCATCTGCACAAACTGCCCCGGCTGGGCGTACCGAGCGACGGTGGGACAGTGGATTTCTATCTCGAACTGGTCCGTTGCCACCGGCTGATTTGCAACTACCTCACAGTACTCGGCACAGCGCATGAAGCACCCCTCTCGTGATTTCCGCTTGCCATTTCCGCCTGACCCCTCGCAAATCCTGCCTGCGAAACCCATGCAGGGTTTTGCCCGCCTGCGGGGAAATGCACTGTACGGAAATGCCAGCGTATTTTACCACAAATCGGAGGTGCCGAGATGAGCACGCTCACCCCGGAAGAGATACAACGAGTATACACCCTCGCTCGCAAGCTGGTTCACCAGCAGGGTACATGGATCCCCCGTTCCGATATGAGCATGTATTGCGGCGCACGCCTGTACATCGAACTGAAGGAAGATACCGGCAAACTGACCATCCTCGCCTTCGACGAGAGCGGTGAGGCGGCGGAGGAACCGGTTTTTATCGGCTACCCCGATGGCAGGGTGGACGCCTTCCATCCGGGAGACTGGCAGGCGCAGGTGGAACGGCTGGCGAAAGGGGAAACGTAATTCAGGAAGGATTCGAAACACCACCCGCGAATCGCGGTAGAAGAAACACATCCTCGTTTGAGGAAGGGGAGGGATAAATGTCGATGTCGCATTTCGCTTCGATGCTCGTGTCAGCTCTGCTGTTCATGTTCCTGCCGCTGGCTGGCTCATGGGCACAGACACTGCAGGCAGGAGCTGCCCGGGTCAAAATCACCCCTGATAACCTGCCCTATCTGGCGGGTTACGGTGCAAACCGCCGCGCCGAAGAGGTGCACGATGACGTTTACGCCAGCGCAGTGGTCATCCAGTCGGGCGACACTAAACTGGCTATCGTCTCATGCGACCTGATTGGCCTGCTGTACCCGGCGGTACAGGAGATACGAAGCAAGGTCAAATCGGTGCCCGCCGAGAACATCATCATCGCCGCCACCCACACCCACAGCGGTCCCGACTCCATCGGTCTGTGGGGACAGCCGGAGCAGGGCATATCGGGCGTGGATAAGGAATGGTATGCCCAGATGAAGCAGAAGGTCGCCGATGCTATTGAAGAGGCGGCGAAGGGGCTTCAGCCGGCGATACTGCGCGTTGCCAGTGCAGAGGGGGTTACGGGCGTCTCCCGAAACGTGCGCGTGGCGGAGATTCTGGATACCTCCATTGCCGTGCTACAGTTGCGCAGCGCCAGCGACAACAAGACCATCGCCACCATTGTCAACTACGCGGTGCACCCCGAGCTGATGAATATCCGCTCTCTGACCTCCGACATCGTGCATTATATGCGCCAGACCATTGAAGGAGCGGAAGGCGGTATTGCCCTCTTCCTGAACGCTGCTCTGGGAGGCATGGTTACGGTAGACTCGCCCGGCAACGACTGGGGAGAGTGCGAGCGTGTGGGCAATGCGCTGGGGCAGGCAGCGCTATCCGCTCTGAAAAACGCCACCGAGCTCAAGGAGGCTCCTCTTGCCGTCCAGCGTGCAGAGGTTACTATCCCGCTGGAGAACGCAAAGTTCAGGCAGGCGGCGCAGGCTGGACTGTTCCCGGAGCCAGTGTTGCAAGCGGACGAGGTAATCACCGAGGTCATGCACGTCACGCTCGGTCCGGCGGAGATGGTCACCATACCGGGTGAAGCTCTGCCCAACATCGGTTTTCAAATTAAACGCCATATGAAGGGCAATCCCAAACTGGTCATTGGTCTGGCAAACGACGAGCTGGGCTACATCCTGACAGAAGCGGATTACGGGCTGAAGCTGTACGAATACGAAACCAGCATGAGCGTTGGTGAGAAGGCGGGTCGCGTGGTCGCCGACAAGCTGATTGCGATGGCACAGCAGTCGCCTCCCCAAACGGCAACTTCCAGAGTAGCTGCCTTTTTTGAAAGCCTGCCGTCCCGCTTCCGCCCGGAACGAGCGCAGGGCGTGAAGGTGCTTTACCGCCTCAGCATCTCTGGAGAAGGCGGCGGCGTGTGGGAAATTCAGATAGATAACGGCAAACTGAACATCCGTCGGGGTGCGTCCGGTGCGCAGGCTGACCTGACGATCAGCACCAACGCCCAGACCTTCCTCGCGATTGTGGAAGGCAGAATGGCACCGGAACAGGCGTACATGAGCGGGCAACTGCTCGTCGACGGCGACCTGTTCCTCGCCCAGCGCATCGCCGACTTCTTCGGGTTCTAAGTAAAAAGGAGCGGGACTGCGGCGCCCGACGTTCTCCACCGGCTCTTCCGCTGTCCCGCTCACCGCATCGGCTGCGTGGCGCGTAGCCATCTTTATGATAGGACAGTTCGCCCTGCCTGATAGCTGTGTAAAGTACGGTATTTTTGCCCGATGGAGGTAAAGAAATTGCCCAGAGCGGTTGTGACCCATAACGTGGTGAAAATGCACGCCCAGCCGGACGGCGACAGCGAACAGGTTTCTCAGACAGTACTGGGACATACCCCGCTTGTGCTCACTCCGCCTGACCCCGCCCAAAACTGGGCGCAGGTACAGACCGATGACGATTACACCGGATGGGTGCGCACAAGACAGATACGCCTGCTGGAAGAGCAAGAGGAGTATCCTCAGCAGGGAAATGCGTATCGCGTCAACACCCTGTGGGCTTTTGTGCGGGAATCGCCCGACCTCAATGCGCCGCATCTCACCATCGCCCCTATGGGCGCGTGGCTGGAAGGGCACGAATGGCACGGCGACTGGCTGAACGTCCAGCTGCCCGACGGGCGCGCCGGCTGGGTGTGGGTGCAGGATGTCACCTCGCAGTGGGTGATGGTCACCCGCGTCGGCACGCTTCGGGTGGAGGGAGTGATTGTCTCACAGGGGCGAAGCGCCGAGCCTTACGCCGTGCCTCGCGCAGGCTGGCAGAACGCGCTGGTCTACACCGCAAAGCGTTTGCTGGGCGTGCCCTACCTGTGGGGCGGAAGCTCTCCCTTCGGGCTGGACTGTTCGGGGTTTGTGCAGCTCGTGTACCGCATGTGCGGACTCATCATCCCGCGCGATGCCGACCTGCAGGCGGAGTTCTCGCGCACGGCTGAGGTAACTCTCCCCGACGCGCAACCGGGCGACCTCATCTTCTTCGCAGGCGGTGGTGACCCCCATCAGCGCACGATTACCCACGTGGGAATGATTCTGGACCGGGAGCACTTCATCCACTCGTCGGGCGGCGTTGGCGTCAACATCACCCGGCTGGACGACCCGTATTACCGCTCCATCCTGTGGGGCGTTCGGCGCGTGGTGGACACATAAAAGCGGTCTACCTTACCCCCGTCATCCTGTCCAGGCGGCGCGCCCAGGGCACGCTCTCGATCCACTGGCTCAGGGAGATACGTTCCGCCACCACATGCAAAGCAACCAGCAATGCCAGCATCACCGCCTGCCCCCAGAGCGGGAAACCTGCCACCACCGACACCCCCAGCACTCCGCCCAGCAGGTTGGAGCCCACATCGCCCATCATCGCCTCGCCCGCCGCGTCTCGCCGACGAAGCAGCAGCGCCGCCGCCATCAGAAAGCCCAGAAACGCCGCCGTTAGCGCCTGCTCCGTGCGCAACAGGTAAACCACCAGCACCACCGACAGCACCAGAAACACCGACACCGCCCTGCCTGGGCGCATGTCCAGCAGGTTCATCGCGTTCGCCATCAGCGCAATCACCAGAGTACCTATCCACACACCCCAGCCCGACCCCAGCAGGGATGCCACCCCAAACGCCACAGCCACTCCTCCAACCGCCTTCAGGAAACCTGTGGTCACTTTCCCCTGCCGGAGGGCACGCAGATGCCCGCGCAACCCCTTCGCCTCGGCACTGCCCCACAGGTCATCCACCAGCCCCAGCGCACCGAAGCCAAACGCCACGCCCAGAAACGCCAGCGCAAGCGGACGCGCTTCCGCAGAAGCCACCCATGCCAGCTCCGCATACAGCACCGTACAGAACGCCCACCAGATAACCCCGTAACCACAGGGCACAATCCTTCCCCGATAGTTCGGCTTCAGCCATCCCCAGCGGCGGCTCAGCACGGGAAAAGCCCCAATCCCTCCCAGAAGCACCACAAACGGAAGCGCCACGAACAGCACGACGACTATCAACCGTCCGTCCACAGTCTCACACCCCTCCATCCCACACTTGCCATCAACACATGCCAGCCCTGCCTCGCTCGATGCAGAAAACCTCGCCAGCTCCGCCCGGTGTAGCGGTGAGTCATCGACACCTCCACCTCCTGCACTCTCGCCCCAGCACGTACCAGGTCTATGGTCATGCCGACCTCCACGCCGAAACCGCCCGCCAGCGCACTCAGCCCGTGCAACGCCGACCAGCGCACAGCACGCTGTCCGCTCAACGGGGCGCGAAACACCATGCCTGTTTGCCTCCGCAACACCCAGCGGGCGAACCGCGCCACCAGTCCGAACCCGCCATGCCGCCCCGCAGGAGGTAGCACCCCCACTGCCATATCCGCCTCACCACCGACAACCGCTTCCACCAGTTTTACCGCTTCTCTCGCGCTATCACCAGTATCTCCATCCACCAGCAAAACAACATCGTTGCGGCCGGGGCTCTGCGCTGCCACCCAGTTCAGCCCCAGTGCCAGTGCACGCGCCTTGTCCCCTCGCCCGGAGCGTATCAGCACGGTAGCGCCAGCCTCTTGCGCCCTCTTGGCGGTATCGTCCCTGCAGGCGTCCGCTACCACCACCATATCGTCGACGAAATCCCAAAGAGCGCGCACTGTGTCCCGAATCGTCGGGGACTCGTTATGCGCAGGCACAACCGCGAAAACACGCCTCATTGGCTCTCCAGAAGCGCATCGGGAACCACTTTCTCTGCGCTATCCTTCATCCCGTATGCGGCGGGTTCGGCTCCAAACAGGAAAGGCAAAATAACCTGCCCCATGGCGGTATCAATACAGTCCACGCTGGGGATGTCGGTCTCCCGGTATACCGGCACGTGAGAGGTCGCGCAGTCCCGCCGTTCGGCGGCGATAACCTGAATGCCCACCGACTGCCACTGCCGGATCAGCGGGCGGTCTATCTCTGCGGGGCGATGGCTATCCGGTGAGGTACTGCCGCCTACCACCACCACAAAGCGACAGGGTAGCGTGTAATCGCCCGATGTGCGCACCAGCCCCTCGCGCCGCAGTGCCTCCACCGCCTGGTCATAGCCAAACAGCGCCACGCCGTTCGCCAGCGCCTTCACCACCGCCGTGAAGTCATCGGGAAGGTTTGGCTTCAGCGTACGCAGGTCGCGGATGATGGTCTGCTTCTCCTCGTCGCTCAGCTCCAGCCATCGCGCGGTGACAACGGTGACGGAGACAGGCTCCGCCCCCGCATCGCGAAGCGCCTTCAGCGTATCCGCCAGGGCACGTTCGTCGTCGCCGGTCTGTACCACCGCCACGCGGCGCGCCCTCAGTCGCTCCTTCACCAGGCGCGGCGCCAGCGACCGAAACGCCTGGTCCATTCGCTCGAAATCGCGCCGATTGCGGTCACTCTCGGCGGTAATCCGGGCGAGGTCTTCCTGAATACGCCGAACGAGACGCTGTTGAGTCTCCTGAGGAGTGGTCTGCAGGAACAGTCCACCAATCAGCATTCCCACCGACAGCGCGAGAAACACTGCCGACAGGCTCACCAGATGGTAACGAAGGTCAACTCCCATGCCCAATCCCCCTAAAAGTGCAGGCGCAAACGTAACCACATCACCAGCAAACGGATGAGGTCGCGCCCAACAGGCGACAGCAGGAACGCCACCACCACCGGCATCAACGCCGTGACGAAGAGCCAGCTGAACTCGCGCCAGGCGAAGCGCTGGGGATACAGCTGGCTTACCCCTTTAGCGTCCACCAGCCTGTCGCCCACGCGCAGGCGCGTGAGAAAGGTACTGGACATCCCCCGGCGCCCCTTCTCCAGAAACTCCAGCAGGCTGAAGTGCGTGCCCACCGCCACGATAAGTTGTGCTCCCTTTTCGTACGCCAACAGCATGGCGATGTCTTCGCTGGTGCCGGGCGTGCGCCACACCTTATGCGGCAGACCCATCGCCTGCACGCGCTCCAGCCCGGGCGAGATGCGCTCCGCGTTGGTGTACTGGTGCACTACCAGCTCTGCGCCGCAGCGCAGTGCGCTGTCGCTGACACTATCCATATCGCCCACGATGATGTCCGGCTTGAAGCCCATCTCCAGCAGAGCATCCGCGCCGCCGTCCACCCCAATCAGCACGGGATGCATATCGCGGATGTAGACGCGAATGGCATTCAGGTCCTGCTTGAAACGCTCACCACGTACCACCACTACCGCATGGCGTCCCGCTATCGGCGTGCTGATTTCCGGCACCTCCAGCACGTCCAGAAGCGTTTCGCTCTCTTCCTGCAGGTATTCGAGCGTGTTCTGGGCGAAGGCGCGCAGTTCGCTCTTCAGCCGCTCCTGAGCCAGCGCCAGCAGTTTCTGTACGCGCTCCTCATCCAGATGCTCCACGCCGAAACAGAGATCGGACATCCCTGCGAGGCGTAGACAGTTTGCCTCGATCGTAGCCAGCATTCCGTCCTGAATCGCATCCGCCAGACCTGGATTATGGCATTCGTACAGTGGGATACCCGCGCGAAGCAGAATACCCGGTCCTGAGTTCGGATACCGCCCGGTGATAAACGGCGAGAGGTTCACCACCGCCGCTACCTGTCGGGATACCAGCGCCTCCGCCGCGACGCCATCCAGGTCGGGGTGGTCAATCACGGCGATGTCGCCGGGCTGTAATCGCTGGACGAGCCGCTTCGTGCGCCGGTCAAAACGGACGGCACCCTCAACACCGGAGGCAGAGCGATTTATGTGAACTGTAGCGCGTGACACACTACACTATTAACGGAAACAGGGCAAAAAGTCAAGCGGTTGCGACGCCACCCTGTAAGACCTCCCTGATTGCACAAAAATTGTTCGAGCCTCCATCGAAACCTATTGACTCTTTTGGCTGGTGGTGCTATGATAGAGGTAGGTTGAACGTCAAACCTTTATGGTTCTGAAAAAGTTGAACGTTATACGAGATAGGCTAAATGTCCAGGCAGACACCAACTATTAAAGATGTCGCTCTGCGAGCGGGGGTATCGGTCACCACCGTCACGAACGTGCTGCACGGACGTGGTGGACGGTTCTCCGAGGAAACCCGCGAGCGTGTCCTGCAGGCGGTAGAGGAGCTGGGCTACCGACCCAACCAGATTGCGCGCAGCCTCGTCCGACGGCGCAGTAACACACTGGGAGTGGTGGTAGAACACTTCCGCGGCGCCCTGCTGGGTAACCCCTACTACTCCACCCTGCTCGACGGCATCCTCGCGGAGGCGGTGCAGGCAGGTTACCAGATTAAAATCATCGCGCTGGAACGCCCCGACCCCCAGTACGTTCGCCTGAGCACCGAAGACGGCTCCATTGACGGTGCGATTCTGGCAGCTCCACTCCACCAGAGTCCGCTGTTGCAGTGGATGGAACACTGCAATCTGCCACACGTGGTGGCGGGTAGCAGCCCGCGCGACCTGCGCGCTGCGTGCGTGGACGTGGATGACGAAGGTTCCGTTTACTCCGCCGTGAAGTGGTTAATTGAGCTGGGACATCGGCGGATTGCCTTCATTGCGGGACCTGTTAACTACTGGAGTGCGCGGCAGCGGGAGCAGGGATACCTGCGTGCCCTCGCAGAAGCCGGTATCACCCCTACCCCCCACTGGATACGGCGAGGCAACTACAGCACCCTCTCCGGGCGACAGGCAATGGAGATGCTGTTACAGGTGCGTCCGCCGTTTTCGGCTGTGGTGTGTTGTAATGACTGGATGGCACTGGGAGCACTGGAGGCGATGCGACGTGAGGGCGTGCTGGTGCCGGAAGATATTTCCATCGTGGGTTTTGACAATGTGGAGGCGGCTTCCGTCGCCTCTCCACCGCTGACCACCATCCACCAGCCCGTGCGCGAAATCGGGATGACCTCCGCCCGACTGCTCATCCAGCAAATAGAGAGCGGCAAGCCGTCGGACGAACATGTGATATTTCCGGGCGAACTGATCCAGCGTGATAGCGTGATACCCTACTCGCCTGAACCGCCGGACCGGGCAAAACACCTTCAGCGCGTCCGTCCCCGGCGCAGGCGCATCTGAACCACTGGAGGAGGTGTAACAAGCGTGAACCTGAAAAAAGAGGTTTCACCAGCAACAGCCATCGCGGTCATCGCGGTTGTAGTGCTCATCGTCGGCTTCTTTCTCTACAGGGCGTTCGTGGGCGAGCGTCCCAGTATGGCTCCCTCTCAAACGGGGCTGAAGATTAACGAACTGGTCAATCGCACCGGTGGAGATGCTCGCTTGCTGACCCCCGAGGAACGCAAGCTGGTGATAGAGGCTATCCAGAAGCGGATGATACCGCCCGGCATCTTTAGGAACCTGGAAATGACCCAGGCAAACCCAACTCGTTAACATTCAGATCAAAGGAGGTATGTCCCATGTTTCGCAACAGAGCGTTCACGCTCATCGAACTGCTCGTCGTCATCGCGATAATCGCGATACTGGCGGCGATTCTGTTCCCGGTGTTCTCCCGCGCTCGGGAAATGGCACGCAAGACCTCGTGCCTCTCTAACATCAAGCAGCTCTCCCTGGCGATACTGCAGTATGCGCAGGACTACGATGAGACCCTGCCCTATCCGGGATGGTCACCCATCGAGACGCCCAACGGTCTTGCCTGTCACGGCTGGCGATATGCCGTGCAACCCTACATCAAGAACACAGGCATCTACCTGTGCATGAGCTTTGAACAGCCCGGTGAGCCTATCTGGAACTGGTCGTGCTACCACGACACGGAGGGTGTCTACCCGCCGTCGCTGATGAGCCGCCTGGGCGAAACGGGCTACACCATGGAGGCGAACATCGGCATCAGGCGTTCCTACGGCGGCGCGGCGAACTGGGCGCAGAAAAACGAGGTCGGCGTCCGCCTCGGCTGGATTGTCAACCCGCTCCTGCCCAATCCCGTGCAGCTGGCGGCGATTCCGCGCCCGGCAAGCGTCATCCAGCTGCTGGAGTCGCGCGAATACTGGAACGACCACGGTCCCTGGGTGCTGAACGGCGACTGGTTCCGCGCGTGGTTTGACAGCAATAAGGGCGTGGTCACCTCGCACAACGGCGTCAGCAACTGGAGCTTCCACGATGGTCACGTCAAAGCCATCAAACTGTGCGCGACGATGGGCGCGCTGAACTGGACGAACGCGCAGGGACCCACGGACGACTATCTGTGGGACTGGAAGCCCGCTCAGCAGGTAGAGTGGCTGCGCGACTGGCGCGACCGCTGTCAGACTATTCCCGAATACCGCTAATCACTCCGGAGCCTGGGGCGCCCGACGGAGGAGCCTCAGGCTCTACTCCTCTGGCAACCTCTGCGCATTCCCCGCCGAGGTGGAAGGCATCGGCGATACCGGTGCAGGTACGCCCGCATCAGGTGGTCACCTGCCCCAGGCACCACTGCGCCACTCCCTCAACAGCATGAGTCCAGCAATCAGCAAAAGGCTGACCCCAAATCCCGCCATCAGCCGCTGTCCCAGCTGTTGAGCAGGGGTCTCCGCTGTGGGCGCAACCAGTAACCATACTCCACCGACCACTGCGACCAGAAGTCCACCGACAACGGCTACCGCCGGGTAAGGGTTCTCTTCCTGCGTGCGCGCATAGACCGGTGTTCCCATCGCGGTCAGCAGGATAATCAGCCCAATGAGCCAGACAACACCCGAATCGCGAGGCAAAAACAGCAGCAACACATACAACGCCGCAATCGTTTGTAAACTTGCGTGACGTTGAAGCCTCTTCAACCGTGCGCCCCACAGAAGCCACCACAGGTTCGCGCAGGCTACCAGCATCACCGACTCCGCCACCCACCTGCCCTGCACCAGCACGCCAGCGAGCAGAAGCAATACTCTTGAGATGGGTTCCGCAACCTTCGGGGAGACCTTCTGCCAGAAGAAGCGATACGCCAGCCCTACCAGCAACGCCCCTGTCAGAGCCAGGTGCACTTCGGTGATACTGCGCTCGCCAGAGACAATCTGCCCGCTTGCCCATTTCAGGTAGAAGGCAAGCACCGCTATCGCGCCGTAGAGGTCTAGGTCATTCATCAATCGCCCTTTGGGCATTCGGTGACCTCCTCCATGCATTCACCGGTGTTTTCATTCTATAACCTGGTGCATTCCGTGTCAACACGCCCGATTCAGAGGCATCCCGGCAGTCGCCTTTGAACCGCTGAAGCGTGGCTTCAGCACTCCATACGTGCGGAATCGCTGAAGCATGGCTTCAGCACTCCATGTCTATGGAGTCTAACCTGCTTGAGCAGGTTTCGCTTTGTGTTGCCTGCGATTTCCAATCGCAAGGTTGGGATAAATGGGGGAGACGCCCCTGCAACTGGAAGTTGCGGGCTACCCATGACGAAGCCTCCTTGCGGAGGCTGACCTCTTTGGAGTGCTGAAGCTTGCTTCAGCAGACCTCTTTGAAGCTTGCGACCTCTTTGGAGTGCTGAAGCTTGCTTCAGCATCCCCTAACCTGCGCTAGCAGGTTTCGTTCTGCGTAGCCTGCGATTTTCAATCGCAAGGTCAGGATGAAAGCATGCTTTCTATGCAGGGAACCGCATTGGTATGGCGAAAGGCAAAACAGCATGCATTCCCGGAGGATGCCAGGCGATGCGACAGCCAGAACAACCGTCACCGAAACGACCCGTCTCCCGACTCCCCATCGTCGGTGCGGCGTACTTCTACTGGTATGAATGGCAAACGGCAGGCGGCGAATGGGGCAACTGGATTGGCGGCGTGCATAACACGCCGCTGTACGGCTACTACAACAGCCGCACGCTTGCGGATAACTTCCGCTCCATCCTGCTGGCGGCAGACTGGGGTATGACCCACCTCTTCATGGACTACTGGGGACAGGGCTGGCAGGGCGAAAACGGCGAGCCCCGCGAAGCCACTGTGGTGAAAGCGGCGGAAAGGGTGCGTGCGCTGGGCTATAACCTGTTCATGGGGCTGTATCAGGACGGCGAAAACTTCGCCATGCGCGAGTTCTGGCGCAACGTCACCGAGCGAAAAGACCCTCCCTACTGGATGGAGCGCTATGCCCGCTCGCCCGTATGGACATGGCTGGGAGAGAAGCCCTACCAGCTGGTATACTCGCGCAACGGCGCCCCCGAAGTCACTATCGACCACGACGGCTTTCGGCGATGGCTGAGAGAGCGCTACACGCACGTTGACCGCCTGAACGCCCAGTGGGGAACCAGCTTCCGCGACTTCGACGAGATAAATATGGATTTCAACGCCGTCGGTCCGGTACGTGCTCTGAGCATCGCCTATCAATACGAGCGATGGGCGCAGGAGTGGGCAAAGATGGAGCAGGCTATCCGCGAGCGGTTCGGTCTGCCGGGGCTGAGCGCATCCTTTGACATCGGCTACGAGCCTTACATGGGCTTCGGCTTTGAACGGTGGGCGCGCGTGTTCGGTGGGGCGCATTCCTACGCCGGCGTCTTCGGTGTGCCGCACGAGCTGGACGCCCAGCGATACCTGCATACTGCGGTCACCCGGGCATGTGGAGGCGTGTTCCTGGACCACCTGAAACACCGCTACTTCGACTGGAACATCCGGGTGCCGGGCACGGGCTATCCCCCAGAGCCGCTCCACTACGACCGCTTCTGGGCGGGCAATCTGCTGCGCCGGGCAGACGGTGTGTTACATCTTAGCTGGAACGAGTGGTGGGAAGGCTCCAACCTCGAACCGAGCTTCGAAGGGGGCAAACGCTTCTGTGAGGCAAACCTGCTATGGAGCACCATCTGGCAGCTGACCTATCCGCAGAACCCGGAAACCAGCACCGCCCTGCTGGTGAACGACTGGATATTCGAACACGGCGCAGGCGACCCCAACGACCTCTATCATGCCGTGCAGGGAATGCGCGCGGCGGGCATCGTCTTTGACGTCATCCCGCAGAGCGAGGCGACGCTGGAGAGGCTTCAGAGGTATTACATCATCACGGCGCCGACAGGCGGCGTGGGGTTGGGATACAACGCGAAGGGAGAGCGTATCGCCCACCTGCTGGAGGAGTGGCTCAAGCTGGGCGACAGACGCCTGGCGGTTACCGTCTCTCCCGAAACGCTGACCTCCGGCGACACGCCCTCAGCCGGCAAAGCCCAAAATATTGAGCCAGCGTCGCGCTTCAACTACCTCGCAGACATCGGCGCGCCGGGCGACGAGAAGGTGCTTCTCAGCGGGTTCTCCGGGCGCGAAGACTGGGGGCAGCTCCCGCCTGGTGCGCATGGAGCCGGAAGCAAAGCCACTGTCCGCTGGCTCACCGGCATCGGCACAATGAGCACCTTCATTCTGCCAGCCGCCCCCAATACCGACCTCGTTCTGCGCTGGCACGGCAACTCGCTGTGGCAGCAACGCCTGCGCGTGGTGGTGAACGAACAGGAAGTGGGCGAGGTAGAGATAAAGTCCGGCTGGCACCAGTATGAAGTGCCCGTGCCTGCCAGCGTGGTGGGCGGCTCGCGCCTGCTGGAGGTGCAGTTCCGCTTCGAGAAGGCACATGTGCCCCAGCAGATAGACCCCCAGCGTTTCCCCTCCGAAAACCGCGTGTGCAACCTCGCGCTGGACTGGCTCCAGATATGCACTCCCAACGTGCCTCCCGGTCAACCGGGTGAGCTGGACTGGGAGCCGATGGGGCTGTGCGAAAGCACGGGCTTAGGGCGTGCCAAACAGACCTTCCGGGTTCCCCTGCATCGCCGCAGAACTACCTTGAGACGCGGCACTGTGCAGAGCTATTACGAAGATGGCTGGGTTCGCGATGTGCGGTGTGTGGTGCGCTCTGAGCGGGGACAAAACGGTATCCTGATCATTGTCAACGGCATCTTCACCGATGACCCGCGCTGGTGGGAGTGGCTTTATAACCTGCAGTACGACAATCAAAACAGTCCCGTTGCTTCCCTGTACGACCCTGCAGAGACATTGACATGGGTTCTACCCGACCAGCCTGACCTCATGAGCGCACATCTGCTCGCAGGCGATACCACCTTCCTTCTGGTAGAAAACCGCACGGGCACACCCAGACAGCTGAAACTGCATCCTCCCGTGGTGCACGACCCCGGCATCTACCCGTTTGCGGAGTTCATGGCAATCACCTGCGATGGGCGGCGTTTCGTGCCCCTGCAGATAGACCAGATGGTTAAATGGGTTAAGGAGCCGCAGACCGTTCGTTATGTCGCCGTTTACGGGGTGGTGCGCTCACCAGTGCAGATTCAGACGGAGGGCTGGCAGGTCTTTCCGGGCTTTAAGGGCAGTGTGCAGGCTAAAGTGCGAAACATCCATATCGACCCGGTTGAGGTAACGCTGAAAGTGGGGGCAAAAATCGCCAGCGTGCATGGCGAGGCGGTGACCCTGCGCCTGACGCCCGGTCAGGAAAAGACGGTGCAGTTACCGCTGGAAGTGAAGCCCTTTGCCGACTGGGGGATGAAGACCGTGTACGTGGAGGTGCGGTCGCGCTCGCAGGGCAAAGAGCGCATCGCCTACTTCCTGCGCCCGCTGATGGTAGGGCGAAACGCGCAGGTGCACGTACAGACCGCCGCTATCAGTTCTCATTCCCCCTCGCTTGTGGTGGCGAACCTGCCGATAACGCCGCACGGTGAGCAGAGCTGGTGGCATCCCGCGCTGGATGTGCCGGGCGAAACCGCCCGCGACGTGGAGCTGGTGCTGACGGGCTGGGATGCCAACCCCAGACGGCAAATCCAGATGAGAGTCGGCGATATACCGGATGGGGCGCGCCGCGAGATACGCCTGCCCCTGCCCTTCACCTCCGGTCCGGTCACCCGCAGGGCGACGTTAACTGTGCGCTGGCGAGACAGCGCGGGCACGCACCAGCACAGCCGGGAGATAACTGTCACGCTGATGCCCCGCAGTCTCCGCCGCACGCAGGCACACGAAATCGCCCATGTGATACTGCCCTCGCTGGAAAACGCGCGGGGAGTGCCGCACAGTGTGACCCTGCCCCCTGCCCTGCGCAACCGACAGTATCTCCTGCGTCTGCCCACAGGCATGATACTTCCCGCTTACGTCCAGGGGGCACGTCTGCACTTCATCGTTCCACCCGGTCGCGAGCTGTGGCGGCTGGACATCGGCTCGCCGGGCGACGAACAGGTGCTGGTGCGCGGTTACGCTCAGGCGGAAAGCTGGGCAAACGCGACCATTCGGTGGCTGCCCGGTGAGGGGAAAGAGACCGTGTTGCGTCTGCCCGGAGGAATGTCTGATGGCGCACGCCTGCTGATGTACGGTCAGGCGATGTGGGAAAACCGCGTTACGGTGATTATCGACGGCAGACCTGTCGCGCGAAAGGACCTCGTGCCCGGCTGGCAGACTCTTTCTGTGGACATGCCGCGACGAGCGCGCCCATCCAGTGCGCCACGGGAGGTAAGGCTGGTGTTCGAACGGGCGAATGTGCCTGCCGAGCGGGGCACGGGAACCGACCGGCGTGTCTGTAACTTCGCGCTGGACTGGATTGCTCTGGAACCTGTGCCGGCAACCGAAGCGGGCATACTCTCCCTGTTGCCTGCAACCGCGCCGGCGTCCACAAGCCTCAGCGTCAAGGTCGCGCCTGGTTCGGTGCTGGTGGATAACGGCGTGCTGGAACTGCAGTGGAGGCAGGATGCCGGCGGTACCATCACCCGCCTCTATTCGCAGCGCACGGGGCGAGAGGTGTCTGCTTCCACCGGCGGCGTGGGCATTGGTGTGTTTGGACAGTTCGACCCAACCCGCCCCGCCATCAACACCGCGCAGTTTGTGCAAGACCGCTTTCGCTGGCAACGGCAGACACGCGCACAGGTACGGGTAGTCGAACGAAACCCGGTCTGGGTAACGGTG
Source organism: Chthonomonadia bacterium (assembly GCA_013314755.1). Classification (GTDB taxonomy): domain Bacteria; phylum Armatimonadota; class HRBIN16; order HRBIN16; family HRBIN16; genus HRBIN16. The sequence continues at coordinate 23,723 of JABUFA010000023.1, read as the reverse complement.
GAGGTCACCCCCGACCCTGCCGCGTTATCGGTGCGGGCAATCCAGCGGTATCGCGTGTTTGCCGGACTGCCTCTGGTGGAGGTAACGGTTCAGGCGGAGCCACTGAGCACTGGTGCAAACGAACTGGTTGCGCTGGAGGCACGCTTCTCCGCCCGATGGTGGAGCAAAACCTTCCCCAACTTCGTCGGTCTGGGCGACAAGCCCCAGGAAGTGGCGGGAGAGGTTGTGCATTACGGATGGCGGATGGGCGACTGGGTGCCGCCCGTGCTCTCGCTGTTTAACCCCAGCAACCTGTCGGAAACGCTTTCCCTGCTGGTGATGCAAAACGAGGGGTGCAACTGGGTGAGGCAGGGTTTCTGGGGCGAACCGCGAGGGAAGGCATCGCCGCGCTCCCACGCTGTTATCGAGCTCATCGCCAGCCCACCCCGACCGGTGCGCCTGCGCTACTGGTTGTACCTGCATGAGGGCTACCATGTGCAGGCACGCCAGATGCGCCAGAGACTGCAAACAGGTAGCGGAGGGTATCTCCTGTAGAGGCTGGCAGGGAGGGAACGATTTTCGAGGTAGAAGCTACCCCGCAACCTTGACACCACTTTTCGCGTCTGATACAATGTAGAACGATACACGTGGAACGATATACATCCTGGATGAAACCGATGCAAAAGCCAGTACGCCTGAAGGACATAGCCCGTGCGCTGAACGTGTCCACGAGCCTCGTGTCTGCAGTGCTCAACGGCAAGAGCGGTCCGTGGGTATCGGAACAAACTCAACAGCGTATCCTCACAGCCGCCCGGGAGATGGGCTATCGCCCGCAAGCGGCGGCACGCATGTTGCGCTCCGGCAAGACGCACACCGTTGCCCTCCTGTACTGGCAGAATGAGTACGTGCGCATCGAGGGATTGGCGCAGGCGCTGGCGGAGGCAGGCTACCGCCTGCACGTGTACGTCGTAAGCCACGAAGAGGAGTTTGAGCAGAGCCTCCACGACATCGTGCAGTCACGCAGTGCCGATGCGGTCGTGCTGTGGGGGAGCGAGCGCCGCATGGAACGATTTGGCGAGTATCTTCAGCGACACGGCGTTCGCTTCGCGGTCAAGGGGCGCCACGAACGATGCCATCCTGAGTGGTATCAGGTGGACTTCGACCACGAGGGCATGATGCGCACAGCAGTTCAGCACCTGTGGGGACTAGGGCATCGGCGCATCGCCTATCTGGGTTATCCGCTGGAAGAGACCTATCGCCTGCATCTCCTGCAGGGCTTTGTGGACGCGGTGCGGTCCCTCAGTGGACAGCCTCCCGCCGACGAGATGGTCTTTTGCAACGTCAACAGCATTGAGGACGCGGAGCGCCAGATGGACATATGGCTGAGACTGCCTCCCAGCCAGCAACCGACAGCTGTCGTCGTCACGGCGGATAACGAAGGCTGGTACGGCGTGGAGCGCGCTCTTGCCCGGCATGGCAGGTTCATCGGAGAACAGCCGGGTGATTTCGGCGTCAGCGGGCAGTGCCAGCCCGGCTTGCGTCTGGCTTTTGGCCATGCCCATGCACACCAGCATATTGACCTGAACACTCTGGGCTCTCTCCTCGCCAAGGAGTTCGTGCTGCCGTTGCTGAGTGACAGCGAGCCTGCCCACCGGATATTCCGCCACCTTCCCGAGATGACCGAGGTGGAAACGCAGGCTTTGCGCGGTCTGGTTCCCATCACAACCCATAATTCGGCTTAACAGAAGGAGGTTCTGTCAATGAAACGCGCATTTACGCTTATCGAACTGCTCGTCGTTATCGCGATAATCGCGATACTGGCGGCGATCCTGTTCCCCGTCTTCTCTCAGGCGCGTGAGAAGGCACGAGCCATCACCTGTTTGAACAACCTCAAGCAAATCGGTCTCGGCGTCGCCATGTACATGCAGGACTACGAAGGCTACTATCCGCCCTCGGCGTATGGCGGCGGCAGCACCGGCGTTCCCCATCAGGCGTGGTACAGTCTGATATGGCCCTACGTGAAGGCAGGCGACCGCTGGCGAGAAACTTTCAACGGACAGCCCGTCGAATACAGCTGGGGCACGCATGGACTCTACGCCTGTCCCTCTTTCCCAGACCGCGACCAGAGCGGAAAATATGGATGCCACTATGACCTGTTCGCGGACTTCTGGGGTTATCCCACCGACCGCGCCGACGCACGCCATCGCGTCAGCCATGAAAGCGTGGTTGACAACCCCGCCGAGAAAATCATCATCGCCGAGAAAGGCGTCAACGATGCCTACTGGGGATGGGTTTTCTTCGGCACATGGGAGTGGGACTGGGTCGAGTGGATTGGACGCCCACCCCAGAGGGATGGCTCCGAAATCGCTCTCCAGCGCGACTGCGACCTGGTTAACGATGGCGACGGCGACGCGACCTGGGCAGGCTGTGGCATGATGCCGCGCTATCGCCACAACGGAACCACCAACGTTATCTTCGCAGACGGTCACGCGAAGGCGATGGCACGCGGACAGATTATGTGGTACAAGAACATCTTCGTGCCAGTCGGTCTGCCCGCCCAGTGGGTTTCTGAAGGCTGGTATCCCTACTAACCGCTGAGAAGGTCCCCCTCTCCTGTCTGCCCCTGGAGAGGGGGATTTATCATCTGATGAGCCTCCTGCTGCCTCCACGTTGACTTCCTCTGTCCGACAGTTTATAATCAAAAGCGTCAGTTCATGAGGCGAAAGGTAGGCAGGTATGGCACGCAAGGGCAGACCATCTGGCGCAGACGGAGAGGGCAAGACTTTCCACATGTGTCTGGCGTTCTTCCCCACGCCCTGATGTGCGGGTGAAGCTGCAGAGGGTTCTCCACATGCAGATTGTCTTGAAAGCTTCCGAGCACATGCGCAGCACCGTGTCGTTCCTCTTACCAGCCTGGCAACTACCAGCGCATTGCCGTGAAAGTGATAGACTTTCGGGGGAACGAAGTGGTGAGGGTGGTTAAGCTTAATGAGTGATAAGAGTATAAGTTCAAGGCTACAGGGGATGGCTCAAATATGCAAGCATTTGATGCGTGGGAATGGCTTAGAGACCAGCAAGAAGGACAATTTCTGGAGCGCAAGAGTTGCTATGACCGCTCAGCAGGACAAAGCCGCCCTCGTTCGGTGAAAGAGGTTTTGCAGGATGTTGCAGAAGCGTTAGTGGCGATGGCAAACGCCGATGGAGGCACTGTTGTTGCTGGATTGGAGATGATGGCGCTGTGACAGGCGTTCCCTTGCGCTACGAATTCCAGCAGGCTCAAAGGCAATTGAACGACTATATCCGTCCCCGCCTGAACTTCCGCGCTCGTGAAATCTCTCTTGAGGAGCAAAGGATTTGGGTTTTTGAGACGGATTGGAGCCCTGATGTACACCAGCTTGTAGACGGACGTTATCTGTTGCGTGTTGGGTCCCAAAATCTGCCCTTTCCTGCCAAAGACATAGAAGCAATGAAAGCCTCCCGGCGGCAAAGGGCGACTGAAATGCAGTTCCTACCCGATGCCACCATAGGCGATGTAGATCTTACTCTGGTCGAGGAGCTGGCGAGACGAGCGAAGCTCACCTTGCCGCATGAGGAAACCCTCCTCCACTACCGACTCGCGGAGAGGATCAACGGTCAACTGCGTTTGACCTTGGCTGCCCTGCTTCTTTTCGGCAGAGAGCCGACGAAATGGCATCCCCGGTGCGGCATCGAATTCATCCGCTGGCGCGGGGTAGAGCGTCGGACAGGGGCGAATCTGAACGTGACGAAGCGCATCCACATAGAAGCTCCCCTCGTGAAACTCATTCAGCAAACCTACGAGCAGATCCAGCCCTACATTCCTGAACGACAGGAGCTGGTGGACCTGTTTTTTGAAGAGCGGCTGGAGTACCCTAACTTCGCCTGGCAGGAAGCTATTATCAACGCCGTCGCTCATCGGGATTATCGCCTGACCGGGATTGGCATCGAAGTCCATCTCTTTGATGACCATATGGAGATATGGAGTCCCGGCGAACTGGTGGAACCCGTCACTTTGGAGCGGTTGCGCAACCAGGAACGAGTCCATGCTTCTCGAAACCCTCGCATTGTACGTGTCCTAACCGAATTCGGCTACATGCGGGAGTTGGGTGAGGGTATTCCAAGGATGTTTGAGGTCATGGAACGACTGGGGCTGCATCCCCCAGAGTTCCGTTTGGAGGGTGGGCGGTTCGTCGTCACTCTGCGCAACACGCCCGTCTATCGCCCTGAAACCATGCGATGGCTTCGGCAATTTGAGGGCACAGGATTGAGTCACAATCAAATCCGGTTGCTGGCTTACGCTCGTGAACACGGCAATCAATTCACCAGCCGAGTCTACCAGAAACTCGTTGGCGTGGACATTTACACCGCCAGTCGAGACATCAAAGACCTTATCCGTAAAGGCATTGTCCGTCTCACCAGACCCAAAGGGCGTTTTTATGAAATCGTCACAGAGCAGGAGAAAGCCATTATCCAACCCCCGCCGGAGTTTACGGCTTTGCAGCCTGTCCTTGAACGAAAGGGCTTTATAAAAAACCACGACATCCAAGAATCGCTCGGCGTGTCACCTGTTCAGGCTCGACTGATTGCTCGCCGCCTGGTTTTGGGCGGATGGCTGGAACCGATGGGCGAAAAGCGAGGCAGGCGCTACGTCATGGGCAGGCGCGTTATCGAACCGTCTTAGCACGTTATCAAAGCGTCTTGGTAAATATGTTTCAAAATGAGAGTGTTTGATAATGAGCGCAAAGGAGGCAGGAGGAGCATCAGAAGGCAGGACGATTCTTGTTGAAGATGGAAAAACGCCGAGCGTGAGCATAAGCTTTTCTCTTGCATTTACCCCCCCGCCCTTCCCGCTTGACACCCACCCCTCAAAAAGCGTATCCTCTATTACTGGCAAACAACATGCATGAACGAGGAGAGATGAGCATACTCCCTTTTGACCTGGTTGCCGTTGACCTGGACGGAACGCTGGCAGACGAACATAACCGCTGTTCACCGGCTGACCTGCGGGCGATGCACGCCGTCGCTAAACGGGGCGGGTACGTGGTGATTGCTTCAGGCAGGATGCACGCGGCGACCGAACGCTTCTGGCATGAGGCGGGTCTGAACGCACCCATCCTCTCTTACAACGGCGCAATGATCAAGCACCCGCGCGACGGCTTCATCTGGTTCCACCTCACCGTGCCTGCCCGCTTCGCCGACGAAATCGTGGACTTCTGCGAAACGAACGGCTATCACCTGAACTACTACCTGAACGACCATCTGTATGTAAAACAGGAGAACCAGTGGTCCCATCTGTATCGCCAGCGCACCGGCTCCATCATTGAGCCGGTGGGCACTCTCACACGTTTCCGCGGACAGTCCCCGACAAAGCTCATCCTGATTGATACCCCCCAAACAACCGACAAACTGCGCGAGATGTTCTGTGAGCGATTCGGGGAGCGGTTGACCATCATCAAAAGCAATGATGAGTATCTGGAGTTCATGCACCCCGGCGCGAACAAGGCACGCACCCTGCAACGGCTGGCGTATCAGCTGGGAGTGCCCCGCGAGCGCGTGCTGGCTATCGGCGACGGCAACAACGACATCCCCATGCTGAGGTGGGCAGGATATGCGGTCGCCATGGGCAACGCCAAACCCGCCGTCAAGGAGCTGGCACACTGGATTGCCCCGCCTATCGAGCAAAACGGTCTGGCGGTCGCTCTCGCCGATATATTCAAACTGCACCATGAGGAGGTTTTCGGCTCTTGATTGCACGCTATCGGAAAAGTCTGTTCCTGCTTTTGGTCCTTCCGTTTATGCTTTCCGCTTGCGGCATGTTCCGCAGTGACAACGGTCCGCCGCCCAACGGCTCTGGCAATCTGGTGTTTACAGTGGCCTGGACGGGCAACCGAGGCGATGCCCAGGCGCCCCACACGGTGCGCCTCAACCTCTACGATTCGCAAAAGCTTCTGCAGGAGGTAACGCTCCGTCGCTCCGACAGCCCATCCTCTGCGTGGACATCGCAGATGGAAGCGGGCATCTATCGCCTGCATGTTGCCGTTTATGCCAGCGAGGATGCCACCGGCATGCCCATCGCCGCCGGCGACATCACCCTGCAGATAGTGCCGGACACCCCTCTGCGCCTGAATATCGTCACCGAGGGCACGCCGGTTTCGCTTGCCATTCTGCCGAACGTGGTCAACCTGACGCCCGGACAGATACTGCCCCTCTCCGTGCTGGGCGTGGACTTCCAGGGCAGGTATCTGCTGTTGCCTGCCACAGCCTCGGTGCAGTGGAGCGTGGACGATGCCAGCGTGCTCAACGTCGGCTCCGACGGCGTGGCGCGTGCGCTGGCTCCGGGCAATGTCACCGTCACCGCACGAGTGGACAGCCTGGGGATGCAGGCAAGCATTCCCGTAGGCGTGCAGACCGTTACCCGAGAATGGACCATTCTGGTATTCATGAACGCGGCGAACAACCTGGAGCCAGATAGCATCGACGACATGAACGAAATGGAACAGCTGGGTTCCACCGCCGACGTGAACATCGTGGTGCAGTGGAAGCGCATTGCGGGCTACGACAGCAGTAACGGCGACTGGCGAACCACACGCCGCTACTACGTGACAAAAGATAATGATACGGCAACAGTTAACTCGAATCTGCTGGTGGATATGGGGTCTGGGGTGGACATGGGCAGTTCCACCACCCTGCGCGAGTTCCTGCAGTGGGGCGTGCGCAGCTTCCCGGCCCGCAAGTACATGTTGGTCATCTGGAACCACGGCGCGGGATGGCGAGCGTACCGCGACCGGCTGAACATTCTGGCGCGCGGCGTCTCTTACGACGACAACACGGGCAACAACATCCGCATCTGGGAGCTGCCCCTGGCGCTCAGCGTGGCAGGCGTAAACAAGTGGAACGTTGTCGCCTTCGATGCCTCGCTGATGCAGATGCTGGAGGTCGCCTACGAAATCCGCAACCTCGCGGATTACATTGTGGGTTCGGAGGAGAGTCCTCCGGCGGCGGGTTACCCCTACCACCGTATTCTCGCGCCGGTCGTTGCCAACCCAGCTATCTCAGCACGCGACCTCGCCGCACAAATCGTGACCCAGACCATCAACTACTTTAACCCTGATAGCACGGATAATATCACGCAATCTGCGCTGGACACCGCCCAGCTGGATAACCTCGCGCAGAAGGTGGACGTGCTGGCGCAGGTCCTGCTTTCGGTTGCACCGGGCAACGGCGTAGCCATCGCAGCCGCCCGCGACAACGCGCAGGCTTATGCCGAGTATACCTACAAAGACCTGTGGGACTACACGGAGCAGTTGCGCGCCCGCCTGCCCGCCTCGCAGGCGTTGACCGATGCCATCAACGGTGTGCAAAGCGCACTCTCCCAGACGGTCATCGCCGAGGCGCACAGCAACCGCCGGGTGAACCGTTCGCATGGACTGTCCATCTACGTGCCGCGCCCCAGTGAGTTCGAAACGCGCTACAACCTGCTCGCTTTCTCAAGAGTGACGCACTGGGACGAGTGGCTGCAGGCACAGCCGAACTGAGGAGGGGAACACATGCGCACCGAAATTATCACGCTGGACGGACATATTATCGATTCGCTAACCCTTTCCAAAGTGCTGGATATTCTGGTGTCCACCGGCGTGGACTACGAAATCCGCCGCTTTGAGATTGGCAAAACGCACGACGAAACCAGCCACGCCGAGATACTGGTGCGTGCGCCCGATGAAGAGAGCCTCCAGCGTGCCCTGCACGAGGTGCAACAGCACGGCGCGGTCATCTCGCAGGAGAACGCCAAACTGCAACCAGCTCCCCAGGACGGCGTGTTCCCCGACGGATTCTATTCCACCACAAACCTCGAGACCTTCGTGCGCATCGAGGACACGTGGATACTCGTTGAGCGTATTGAGATGGACTGCGGTATCCGCGTCTCGCGAACGGACACCGGCTGGCGAGCGGAGTGTGTGCCTCTGCATCGCGCCCGCAAAGGCGACCTGTTTGTGGTGGGCACTGCTGGCGTGCGGGTCACCCCTGCACCGCGCCGTGAGGCGGAGAGCGTTTTCCACTTCATGGGCAGTGAAGTCTCCATCGAAAAGCCCAAGGCGCGCATTGTGCAGGCGGTTGCCCGTGCTATCCGCGATACGAAAGCGAGCGGACGGAAGGTGCTGTTTGTCGGCGGACCGGCTATCGTGCACACCGGCGCGGCGCCCTATCTGGAGCGTATCATCCGTGCGGGATGGATAGATGTGCTGTTCGCCGGCAACGCCCTCGCCACGCACGATATTGAGTATGCGCTTTACGGAACTTCGCTGGGCGTAGCACTGGATACCGGCATCGCCGAAACGCACGGACACGAGCATCACCTGCGTGCCATTAATACCATCCGTGCGCTGGGCGGTATCCGCCAGGCAATGGAGAAAGGCGTACTCAAAGGGGGCATCATGCACGCCTGCGTGGTGGCGAACGTGCATGTGGTGCTGGCAGGCAGTATCCGCGATGACGGTCCCCTGCCCGACGTGATTACCGACGTGATGCAGGCACAGGACGCCATGCGCGAGGCAATTCAGGGCGTTGGGCTGGCGCTGATGGTGGCTACTACCCTGCACTCCATCGCGACGGGCAACCTTCTGCCTGCCTCCGTCACCACCTTCTGCGTGGATGCCGACGCCGACACGGTGATCAAGCTCACCGATCGCGGCTCGCATCAGGCGTTCGGCATTGTGACCGACTGCGCCTTCTTCCTGAAGGAGCTGGCAGAGCAGTTATGCGGAAAGGAGTAGCCACATGCCTCGCGTGCTGATGTGCCCGCCCGACCACTACGCCCTGCGCTACGAGATTAACGCCTGGATGCACCTGGAAAATCAGCCAGACCTTGCGCTGGCAAGGCAACAGTGGCAGAGGCTTTACGAGCATGTCCGACGAATCGCGCAGGTGGAACTGGTCTCCCCTGCCCCCGAATGTCCCGATATGGTCTTCACCGCCAACGCAGGGCTGATAGTGGGCGACAGGGAGGTACTGCTCAGCCGTTTTCGCCACCCCGAACGCCGGGTGGAAGAGCCGCACTTCCGCCGCTGGTTCGAGGAGCATGGCTACACGGTGTATACCATGCCCGAAGACTGCCCCTTCGAAGGCGAGGGCGACATCCTTTACGCGGGGGAGCGGTATCTCGCCGGCTACCGGAAGCGCACCGAAATCTGCGCCCATCGCCTCGCCTCTGAGTATCTCAAGCACGAAGTGCTCTCGCTGGAGCTGGTGGACGACCGCTGGTATCATCTCGACACCGCCCTGTTTGTGCTGGACGAACGAACCGTAGTCTACTATCCCGGCGCGTTTGACCTTTATGCGCGGCGCGTGATTGAAGAACACTTCGACACTCTGCACGTGGTGGAAGAGGAAGCTCTGCGCTTCGCCTGCAACAGCGTGGTGATTGACCACACCGTGTTGATGCCCGCAGGCTGTCCGTTAATCACGGCATTGCTGGAGCGACGCGGCTACCGTGTGATTCCTGTTCCCATGAGTGAGTTCATCAAAAGCGGCGGCGCCTGCAAATGCCTCGTGATGTTTCTGGAGCGTTGAGATGAGCGATTACGTCAAGATAGGAAGCCTGCACAGCGCGGACGATTTTATCCACGTCCTGCGTACCCTGAACCTTTCCATCCCCTGCGATAGGGAGGTGCTTTCAGGAGATTCCGCTCCCCTCGCCCAGCCGATTCAGGTGGATGGACTGACCGTTGGCAATCGCTTCGCCGTGCAGCCGATGGAGGGCTGGGATGGCACGCTTGATGGACGCCCATCTGAACTGACGTTCCGCCGGTGGAAGCGATTCGGCAGCAGTGGAGCCAAAATGATATGGGGAGGCGAAGCGGTTGCTGTTCGGCATGACGGCAGAGCCAACCCCAACCAGCTGCTGTTAAACGAATCGACCCGTGACGACCTCGCCCGCCTGCGCGAGGCACTGGTGGAAGAGCATCGCAAAGCGTGCGGAACGACTGATGGTCTGGTCATCGGTTTGCAGCTGACGCACTCCGGTCGCTACAGCCGCCCCGACGGCAAGCCCGAACCGCGCATCCTCTACCACCACCCCATTCTGGACAGGCGACTCAACCTGCCCGATGACTACCCCGTGCTGACCGACGGCGAGGTTCGGGAGATTATCGAAACATTCATCCGCTCGGCAAAGCTGGCGTGGCAAATTGGCTTTGACTTCGTGGACATCAAACACTGTCACGGCTACCTCGGGCACGAGTTCCTCAGCGCACACACCCGCGAGGGCGATTATGGCGGCAGCTTCGACAACCGCACCCGTTTCCTGCGCGAGGTGGTACAGGGCATCCGCGCCGAAGTACCCGACCTGCGCATCGGCGTGCGACTTTCCGCCTTTGACATGATACCTTTCCGTCCCGACCCGGCAACCTCTCAGCCGGGCAAACCGGGCATCGGTGTGCCGGAACCCTTCGAGCATTTGCTGCCGTATCGCTGGGGCTTTGGCGTGAACCCGAACAATCCGCTGGAGCCAGACCTGACTGAAACCGTCGCCTTTCTGCGACTGCTGGAGGAACTGGGCATCCATCTGGTCAACCTCTCCGCCGGCAGTCCCTACTACAACCCGCACATCCAGCGACCGGCTCTTTACCCACCATCCGATGGCTATCAGCCACCTGAGGACCCGCTGGTTGGAGTTGCCCGCCAGATGCAGGCGGTTCGGACCCTGAAGGCGCAGTTCCCGCATCTGGTCATCGTCGGTACGGCGTACACCTACCTGCAGGAGTTTATCCCCCACGTTGCCCAGGCGGCGGTGCGCGAGGGCTGGACAGACCTCGTAGGGCTGGGGCGCATGATGCTGGCATACCCCGAACTGCCGCGCGACGTGCTGGAGGGGCGCCCCCTGCAGACCAAACGCCTCTGTCGCACCTTCAGCGACTGTACCACCGCCCCGCGCAACGGACTGCCCTCCGGCTGCTACCCGCTCGATGAGTTTTACAAGCGTTCTCCACAGGCACAGCAGCTGAAGGTGCTGAAACGAGCGCGATAGACGGAAGCCAACACCCGTAGATTTGCTGTTGCACTCTTTACCGTCAGTAGGCTTTCTGGTTTTTGGCGTACCTCGCAGGCTTCTCAGGCTCGCTTCCCGCACTCACGTGGAACGAACTCAGTGCAGGCGACAAAGGACAATCAGGGTAAACCCCATTAGCATAGCCGATACAGGGAAGTGAGGTGTAGACAGGATGTCCACGGTCGTGGCAGTGTGTGTGGCTCTCGCCGCGATAGCACTGGTGATACTTATGATACGTGAGGGCGCATACCTCTAACTTGGCTGGCGAAGGACACCAGAGGCATCGGAGAGGAGGGATGCCAAAGCGGTTCACCTGCGCGTACAGGGCGGGTACCCCGCCCTGTTTTTTATTTGAGGTGCAGGGAAGGGAATTGCTTGCCCACTTTAGCTCGTGTATAATCAAAGCAGGATCGGTGCTCTGTGCATTCGAGTCAAGAACGAAACCTTGTGAGTGCCACAAGATGGACAGCATTACCAAGCGCGCAAAAGCGATCATCCTCGAGGAGGTACAACGGGCTGGATGCGTTGCTCGTCACATTCTGCTCTTTGGGAGCCGTGCCAAGGGCACCGCACGCCCCGATAGTGACTGGGATTTCTACGTTATTATCGACAAGGACCTGTCCACTTCAGAGCGATTGAGCCTTTCTGACCTCATCCGCCGACGATTCGTGCAGGCAGGCTTCTGTGGTGATGTCTTTATCCAGAGCGAAGCCGTTGTGCGGGAAAGAAAAGACAACACAGGTTTTCTGACCTACTACGCGCTCAAAGAGGGGATTGAGATATGAATGAGGATGCGGTAAGGCTCTGGATACGAAGGGCAGAAAGCGACCTGAAAACAGGAAAAGACGAGCTTGCCACAACAGATCCAGCGACCGATACAATATGTTTTCACATGCAACAGTGTGCCGAAAAATATCTGAAAGCGTACCTGATCTTTCATGGCGAGGAGTATCCGCGTACCCATGATATCGGCTTCATCGTGAATAAGTGCGCCAGCATTGACCCCGATTTTGATACACTGAACAGGGATGGAGTTGATAGCCTCACCAAGTATGCTGTCGGCGTCCGGTACGATGAAGAGATATTTCCGTCCCTTGAAGAAACAGAGCGTGGATTACAGATGGCCGTGCGGGTTAAGGAGTTTGTCCTGAGCAAGCTCAGAGCAAAGGGGTTCGAGCCTTAAGGAATACTCGCATTCGGGGTGCTATCTCAAACTAAACGCTTTTTCATTAGCCTCGTTATACTGCCAATTGCTCCACCGCCAGCCTGACGAACATTTCTACCCCGAACGGAAGCGCAGCATCGGGAAAGTCAAAACAGGCGGTATGCAGGTCAGCAACATCGCCCAGCCCTAAGAAGAACATCGCGGCGGGAACCGCCTGCGCGAAGTAGGCAAAATCCTCAGCGCCCATCAGAGGCTCCTCCAGCCAGACCAGCTGCTCACGCCCGAAAGCCTCTTCCGCGACCTGCGCGATAAGCTCGGCTACCGATGGCGCGTTGACCGTCACTGGCGTGCCGGAGTGCCACTCAAAGCGGCTCTGTACATGCCACAACCGTGCTGTCGCCTCCGCCATCTCGCGTATCCGCTCAGAAGCTTTGACGCGCATCTCTTCCTTCAAACAGCGCACCGTGCCCGCTAAATGCACCTGCTGAGGTAAGACGTTATAGGCGTTGCCCGCATGGAACTGCGTCACACTCAGAACCATCGGATTGCCGGGCGACGTCTCGCGTCCCACGATGCCGTGTAGTGCCTGCACTAAATGCGCGCCTGCCAGAACCGGGTCATCGCTGAGGTGGGGCAGTGCCGCGTGTCCACCCCTGCCCATCAGCCAGATGTCAAAGGTATCCGCCGACGCCATTATCGCCCCTGCTCGAATGCCCACACTGCCCAGAGGCATACCCGGACGCCCATGCAGAGCGACCATCCACTGCGGACGCATCTCGTCCAGCACGCCCTCTTCCAGCATCGCTTTCGCTCCGGATACGCTCTCTTCGGAGGGCTGAAAGAAGAAGCGTACCGTTCCCCGCAGGCGATGTCGGTACTGCGCCAGCACTGCCGCTGCGCCTAACAGCATGGCGGTATGTCCGTCGTGACCGCAGGCGTGCATCTTGCCTGCATGGCGCGAGCGATACGGCAGGTCGTTCTGCTCTTCAATGGGCAGGGCGTCCATATCCGCGCGAAAAGCCACACAGTCGCCGTTTCCCTGCTCACCGCGCAGTGTACCCACCACGCCGGTCTTCGCCACACCGGTGCGCACATCGATACCGTGTCGCGACAACCACTCCGCAACCTGCTCCGCCGTGTGATGCTCCTCAAAGCCCAGCTCCGGGTGAGCGTGCAGGTCATGACGCAGCGCTATAAGGTCGGGAAGCAGTCGGTCAATTGTCTCACGGATGTCGTCCATGTATCCGCTATCCTCTTTCAACATGTCCTTTCGTCGCGACGAACCGAGAATCCTGCATTTGTTCCAAAGTAGTTAGCCTCTCTCAGGGGCAGGAGTGGAATAACAACCAAAGAATCGGTTTGCCAGAAAACAAATTGTTTGTGCGCACAGGAGGTATCGCCATGTCACGCTGTGCTCATTGTCCCCTGACCCGCAGGCAGTTTCTTCGGGCGACGGGCGCAATTGCCGTATGGACACTGCTTCCCGCTGCGGAACCCGTGTTCGCTGGTGCTCCCCCGGAGAGCCGAACGCCGATTTTCGCCAAGAGCAAGCCGCGGGTGACCCTGCTGTTCAGCCACGTCCCGCCGGAGTATCCCACCTGGCCCTCTGTCGGATACGACTACGAAGGGCGCAAGCGCGAGCTGACCGCCAAATTGCAGGAAGCCTGCCCGAACATTCTTTTCACCGTGCGCACCGCTCATAACACTCAGCAGGCGGAGGCGGTGGTCAAAGAGTCCGAGAACGCCGACGGCTTCGTGTGTTACAACATCGGTATCTGGACGGGCGCTCCCAATGTGCTGGTGCGCAGTGGAAAGCCGGTAGTGATGGTGGATGACCTGTTTGCCGGCTCCGGGGAGACTCTCATCATTGCCGGGGTCGCCAACCGCGAGAAGCTGCCGGTGGTGACGGTCAGTTCCTCCCGCTTCGAGGACGTCGTGGAGGCGGTGCGCCTGTTTGAAGTCATCCGCGCTATGAAAGAGTCCACCATTCTGGACATCGCGGACTACGACATCACCGCCTGGGCGGGCGGCGTCAACAGCCTGTTCGGTACGAAAGTGGTGAAGATGGGTTCGGAGGAACTGGCGTCCTACTATTCCAGGGCGGACGAAGCCGAAGCCGCACGCTGGGCAGACCTGTGGATAAAACAGGCGAAAAAGGTGGTAGAGCCATCCCGCGAGGAGATTATCAAGTCGGGCAAGATGTATCTGGCGCTGGCGCAGGCTGCCGCCGACAAACGCGCCGATGCGGTCACCATGGACTGCCTGGGCATGTTCTATAGCGGGCGTGTCACCGCGTATCCGTGCCTGTCGCACTTCCAGATGAACAACGACGGCGGCACTGGCGTGTGCGAAGCAGACCTGAACTCCACCTGCACGCAGCTGATGATGCGCTACCTGACCGGGCGACCGGGCTACGTCTCCGACCCCGTGATTGATACTTCCCGCGGCTGGATTATCTATGCGCACTGCGTTGCCAGCAATCGCGTCTTCGGTCCGCAAGGAAAGGCAAACCCCTACATCATCCGCTCACACGCCGAAGACGCGAAAGGAGCGTCGGTGCAGTCGCTGATGCCCATCGGCGAGACCGTCACCACGCTGGAGATTGACGTGATGGGCAAAAGGATGGTCATCCACACCGGCAAAACCGTCGCCAACGTGGATGACCCCAAAGCCTGCCGCACCAAACTGGCGGCGAAGACAGATGCTCAGAACATCCTGAACGAGTGGGATATGGGCTGGCACCGAGTGACCGTATACGGCGACTGGCGCAGGCAGGCGATCAACCTCGCGCGGCTGTACGGACTGACGGTCAACGAGGAGGACAAACCCGGATAGGATAATCGGAACAATCTGGGGGGCGAGACTCCCGCCGAGCCGTTTGAGGTAGCAGCCCCCCTGTGGTCCCCCCGCAAGCAGGGGGACGTGCCCGCCCGCCTGCGGAGAGATCAGGATGGGCTATCCCCGTTCTCAGTGGGCAACCACAGAGGGTTGCCCCTACGGACAGAACACCGGGCGCATCCCCTCTCCCCGCGTCGGGGAGAGGATGGGAGAGGGGTTTCCTCCCCGTCGGTTCTACTCTCTATAACGCCACTGCCACCTTTCGCCCGGGCTCAATACCGTCCTGCCTTCGGGCGTGAGCACCGGAACCGTCCCATCGCCCAGCACGCTGAGCGAGACGCTATCGCCTGATACGCACACCTGAACAGGCTGTCCATGCCATACCACGCGAAACTCCACCCGTTTCCAGTGTGCCGGGATGACCGGTGGCTTGAGGAAACGGATACCCTCCCTGGTTAACTCTAGCTGGCAGAAGCCGTTGACCACCGCCTGCCACGCCCCGCCTAACGACGCCGCGTGAATGCCCAGATTCCAGTGCGGACCATAGGAGGCGAGGTCGATATGTGCCGTGTACAGGAAGTATTTGTATGCCCATTCCACCATGCCCACGTCTGCCGCCACCAGCGAGTACGCCATCGGGCTGAGCGAGGAGTCGTGGGCGGTGCGAGGCTCATAGTAGCGCCAGTTCGCCAGCTTGGTCTCGGTGTCGTAGCGGTCGCGCAGGAGGTACAGGAGCATCACCACATCCGCCTGCTTGATGTTTTGCGTCTCCTGATACGGTCCCAGAGGACCTCCCGGATGCAGGTCGGGATGCGCCAGGCGTTTGCGCGTCTCATCCACCGGCTCATCACGCAGGTTGAAGTAGCCGTCGAACTGGGGTATCAGGTGCGTCTGCGGGTCGGGCGCAGGCACATACAGCTTCTCCGCCACGTCTCGCCACCTCACCAGTTCCTCGTCTGCCAATCCGGTTGCTGACTTCAACGACGCGCACTCCTGTGGATACTTCTCCCTCAGCAGGTCCAGCACTTCCAGCGCCTTCTGGATGCTGAACCGCGCGAGCGCGTTGGTGTAGGCGTTGTTGTTCACGCGCTCGTGATACTCGTCGGGACCAAGCACAGAGCGCAGGACGTAACGCCCTCCCTCCTGTTCCCACTGCACTCGCGAGACGAAGAACCGCGCCACCTCTACTGCAATCTCTGCGCCGCCCTCCAGCCAGAACCGTTGGTCGCCCGTCGCCTGATAGTACTGCCATGCGGCGTACACGATGTCGGCGGAGATGTGTATCTGCTCATCGGCAAAGTAACTGCGTATCGGCTCGCCCGTTATCGGGTTCGTGAAGACGTACAGGTCGCACTGTTCGTCGCCGGTTTCCTGGCTCTGCCAGGCGTAGTACGCCCCCTGAAAGCCCAGCTGCTGCGCTTTCCGCTTCGCCCCCGCCAGTGTATGATAGCGATAGCGAAGGATATTGCGTGCCACCTGCGGCTGAGTGTAAGTGAACAGCGGAAGCACGAATATCTCGCAATCCCAGAAGATGGAGCCGTAGTAGTCCTGCCCCTGCAAACCGCGGGCGGGAATACTGATGCGGTCATCGTGATAAGGTGCGGCGGCGAGCAGGTGGAAGATGGCAAACCGAATGCCCATCTGCGCCTCGTCATCGCCCTCGATGCACACATCCGATGCCTCCCACCGCCTGCGCCAGCAATCCACGTGCTCCGCCTTGAGAGCCTCATAGCCCATCGCGCAGACCGCATCCAGCTCTGCCCGGCACAGGCTATACAGGTCGCCCTCGCTGAAACGGCTCTCGTACAGGGCGCACCACTTGGTTACCTCTATCGCCTGCCCCGCCTGCAGGTCGGCGGTGAAGATGGTCTGCACACAGCGGTCGGTAGGGTCATCGCGCTCTACCTGCACCGGTGCAGAGGCGTGCACCTCATGCCTCGCCATGACGCCAATACGATAGCCCGGCTCGAACGTCTCCGCCTCCAGATAGTCTTCTTCACCGTCCTGCCTGCGGGTGAAACGCTTGAAGTGATACGCCCAGCGGTTGTTGACCGCGCCGTCGATGCTGGAACGCAGCTCAATATGCACAGGCTGTTCCACACTCAGGCGGTAACGGATGACCCCCACGTGCAGGTGGCTTGCGCTCAGGAAACGTTCGCTTTCTACCTGCACTACCTTGCCCGAAGGACTCTTCCAGCGGACATGCCGGCGCATCACGCCCTCGCGCATATCCAGCTCGCGGCTGTAATCCAGCAGCTCGCCCATATTGGCGGGGTCAAAAGGCTCGCGGTCTACCCAGAGCTGGATAAGTGTCCAGTCGGGCATGTTGGGAAACTCCCGTTCGGTCAGTTTGCCCTGCGGGGTATCGTAGATGCCGTTAATGTAACAGCCCTTAACGCCCGGGATGGTTGGAGGCAGCTCTTCCCCTGCCCCACGCAGTCCCATGTAACCGTTCGCCAGCGCAAAGACAGTGGCTTTTGCGCTCTCCTCTTCGGGTTTGTATGTTCGCTCGCGAATAATGTAGCCGTCGATAAAGTCATAGTCCTCCATAGCGTTTCACAGCTCCTCGATGTTCACCTCGTCCAGAGTGGTAACTATCCAGTCCGCGCCTGCTTCACGAAGCAGGTCGGAATCGTTCCTTCGTGCCACGCCGATACAGCGCATTCCGCCTCGCTTCGCCGCCAGCACCCCGGCAGGAGCATCCTCCACCACCACACAGTGCTCGGGCGAAACGCCCAGCAGGTCGGCAGAGGTGAGGAATATCTCGGGATGGGGCTTGCCCTGGGCAAAGTCACGTCCGCACACGTTGGCATCAAAGAGGTCTATCAGGCGGGTTTGCGGGGTCACAAAGGGGTAACGCAGGGAATGACTCTGGCAGAAGGGGTACAACTGCACCCGCTCCAGCATCCGGTTCGCGTTTTTGGATGACGACGCCGCGGCGAGTCGTATCCCTCGTGCTTTCAACGCAAGCACAAACCGCAAGCCGTCCTCAAAAGCGTTGAACTCTCCTCGCTCTATCAGCTCCACAATCATCTTCTGTTTGAGGTCGCACAGCTGACGCGCTCGCTCACCATCGGGGTCGGGAATGTTGAAATAGCGCAGGAGTGCCGACGCTCCTTCCTGTCGAGGCTTGCCCGAAACCACCTGCTGATACACCTCGGTGGTGTAATGCTCCGGTGCATAGCGGGTAGCGGGTGCAATGTCCGCCCACTGCGTGCGCATCAGCCGGTGCAGAGTTTGTCCCCAGGCATGCTCGTGCGGCGAGTCCACCAGCACGCCGTCGATGTCAAAGATAACGGCCTCTGTCATCCGCTACGCACCCCGTACTTCTCGGCGGCGTCAAAGTATGCCTTTACGCCCTCGGGCGGCAGGTCCCAGGTCAGATGGTTGCCCACGCAGAAGAAGTAGCCCGGCATGTCCCGCCCTACTTCCGCCATCTCACGCACCATCGCCTCGATGGCTTCCCGGTCGTTGCTCATGATGACGCGGTTATCCCCGCCGCCCAGCAGAACCTTGTCGGGATGCTTCCGGGCAAAGGCACGCCAGTCGGTGTAGGTTTCGCAGAAGATTCCATCCGCCCCGCACGCCAGTATATCATCCGCCACGAGGTCCACGTTCCCGTCCGAAACGAAGAAAATCTTCTTGCCCGTCGCTTTCAGGTAGCCCCAGAACTCCTCGTAGTAGGGATAGATGTTTTCGCGCAGCCACTTCGGCGAAAAGACAGGTCCCTGCCGGTGGCAGATATCGTCATGGCTGGAGAAGACCTGCACGTCAGTTTTCGCCCACGCCCGAAACACCTTGCGCGAGATTTCGGCAAAGTCTCTCAGCAGACGCTTCGCCTCATCAGGATAACACACTGCCACCTCCAGCCACAGCTCCCAGCCGAAGGTCAGCAGGGGCCACATGAACATGGTGTTGTAGAAATGTCCAATCTCCAGGCACAGGTCGCCGTTGGCGGCGCGGTCGCGGTCTACCTGCTGTTGAAACCGTTGTGCCAGTTCCTCTTCAGAAGGCGAAAGGTCCATGCCAATCGGGTCCATCTCACGGTAATCCCAGTGCTCCAGCGGCTGGTAGCGCAGGACGTCTTCCACGCTCTGGAAGCGATGCCCCCAATCCCAGTGCCAAGTATGGTCCCAGCCCCAGCGCACGGTTTTGCGCCCCTCCGCGTCTTCGTACACCACTCCGTTGGGTGGGCGCGGCACAGGAGTATCCTCCGCCGGCAGAGTATACAGGTCTATCGCGTATCGCTCCACCAGCGCTTTCTGTGCCAGCCGCGGATGCTGCCAGGGGTCTATGCCGGTGATGTACTCAATCGCATCTGGGCACGAAATGATTTCCCAGTGCGGGATACGGTCGGTCATCTCGCCGTGGAAAGCCTTCAACGCACGTTCGCGGTTCATGGTCTGCACACCCTTCTACAGGAATATCGTCTGACCTACAATTCCCCTACCTGACGCAGCAATTCCTCGTATTCCGCTCCCATATAGAAACCAGACGCCTTCAATTCATCAAGGAGTGGTTTCAGCGCAGGTAGTATCCCACGCTCTCTCAGTCGTTTAAGAGGTCCAAGCGTTCCAATCACTACCAACCCCTCCTGCAGAGCACACTTGCGAGCCGCCAAGTCATCAAGAATCAACAGGTCAGCTCTTTGCTCTTTCGCAAGAACAATTGCTTCACTTTCCCCCTTACCTAAAGATTGTTGCAAACCCACCACTTTTTCGCGGTCTTTTACGGACCGAACCTCTATCCAGTTGCTATCCCTTATTTCTGCTGAACCGGGCTTGCCAGCCCCCCTGACCACCAACTCTTCGTAGACTGACTCTGGAACAACTATTTGCCGAAAAGCTATTTTCAGCAGGTCCAACCGCCGAATACGTGCAAGAGCAATCAGTGTGGTAGAATCGACAACTATCACTCTGGCTGACCGATACTTTTTTCGTACTCCTGAAGCGTCTGCAGGTCCTGCTGGATGTCGTCCCTGCTGTAGTGGAACCAGGGTATGGCATACCGGGCGAGCAGTTCAGGTAAATCCCAGAGGTTAACACCTAACAACTCCGCGGCTTTGGAACGCGAAAGACGCCCGCGACGCACCAGATTCAGCACGAGGGCTTCCTTCAGCTCCGAGCGTAATGCTTCCGGCGAGCCGATGAGAGCAAGCAGCTCATCGGGCACATCTACCTGCACAGTTGGCATCTTCCTTTACCTCCAGCATTATTATACACCTGCCTTCTCTCCCTTGCTCTTCGGGCGCAGTGAAGGGAACAGTGCCAGCAGCACAATCCACAGGCTTGCGGCCGCAGGAATCGCCAGCAACACGCCCCAGATGCCGAATAGTTTCGCGCCCACAAGCATTGCGAAGATGCTGGCGATGGGGTGAAGCCCTACCGAGCTGCCCACGATTCGCGGAGTCAGCAGATGGTCAAACAGATTGTTCACCACTATCGTCGTGCCCACCACCAGCAGGACGTACTTCCACGAGAGCGCAGGCACAGTGAATGTCCACAATACTTGGGTTTCGCCCCCAAAAAACGCCACCAGTCCCGACGTGAGCGCAATCAAAAGCGCCCCTATATAGGGGACCGTGTACAGCAAACCAGCCAGCGTGCCCAGTACCAGACTGTAGCGCAGTCCCAGCAGTGTGTAAACCAACCCCATGGTAATTCCATACAGTATGGCAACCACCGCCAGTCCCCTGAGATAACCTGTCCACACAATGCCCAGCGCACGCAAAAGTGCCGTCACCGAAGGGTAAGACCCCTCGGGGACCATACCCAGCAACCTCTGGCGGATACGTGGCAGGTCTACCATCGCGAAGAAGGTAACAATGGGAATAATCACCAGCCACAGCAGCTTGCCCAGCAGAGAAGTCACATAGTTTAGCAGATTGCTCATCCACGCGGTGACCTGTGCGTTTACCTGCTCAGAATAGCGGTTCAGCAGCTCCTGTGGGTCTTCCGGCAGGTTCAGTCGCTGGAGCAGGTCATGATGGCGTTTCAGGAACGGCTGGAACTCCTGCTGGAACCAGTTGTTTGCGCTACGAATATAACCGGGCAAATCCTTGATCAGTCCCTGCATCTGCGCCACGATAAGAGGAACCACATAAAGCAACAGCGCAGTAACCAGCAGGATAAAGGCGATAAACACCAGCACTGTGGACATCAAGCGGGAGTAACCGCGCCTTTCCAGCGCACGCAGTTGCCCATCGAGCAAGCCGGCAATCGCGAAGGCGATCACAAAGGGTAACAGCACGTCAGATACGTAGTAGAGCGCAGAGCCTGCCAGCACCAGCACTCCCAGCCCCACCCAGGGACGCACCCTCGGGGGAAGCAGAGAGGGCAGGTCTGCCTGTGTTTGCGCGACCAGAGCAGTAACATCGCCCGCCCGTTGGGCGGGCGGGCGGGATGTCTCAGCGGTTTCGCTACGCTTGCGCTTGCTCCGGGGCATGTTCGCCCGCCTCAGCAGACTCAACACCAGCGGTCTTCTGGCGAATCGTGGACGCTACCGTCTCCAGAGCAGGCTTCAGACGCTGGGTGAGCTCGGACACACTCTCCTTCAGCCTCTCAACCGCCTTCGCCAGGTCTTCGCGTGTCTCCTGACCCGACTTGGGCGCAAGGAGCAACGCCACCGCTGCTCCCACAATCGCGCCGATGCCGATACCCGCAAGAACGCTCAGCAACACACTGCGATCCTCATTGTTCGACATGGTTCCCTCCTCCTCTCTGTGCTTCTGATGCCTCCCCAGCAGGGGGTTCATCCATGTTTTTTGACCCTTCAGGTGCCTGCGGCGTTTCGGTCGGCTGTTCGCCTTTCAACACCGCATAGCCCCGCTTCAACGCCTCAATCCACACCGAAGGACGGGCTGCGGGCGACGACGCCACCGACCGCACCACTTTCACCACCTTTTGCGGATGAGTCACCGTATCCACCACAGACAGCACCCGTTCCACGCGCTCTATCTTCTCCACCAGGCTCTGCGATACCTTTATCAGATGCCTGACGGTGACCAGTGCCTCGCGCAAGGACGGAATAACGTCATTGCTTAAAGTCGTTCCAGCCTCTTTGACCGCCGGCATCAGCGCCGTGCGTGTCTCGTTCAGGATGGTGTCGGTCGTTTCTAAAACCTGATGCAGCTCGTTTATCGCTGGAGGTAGTCCCTGAAGCGCGGGCACTGCCTGTGAACGTATCTCCACCAGCGTGCGTTCGGCTTCGGTGACGGTGCGACGCAGGCGAATCACCACAGGTATCAACAACGCCAGCACCACAATCGCCAGCAATATCAACACCACAACCCCAACCTGTATCAACCCTTCCACCCTGTAACCTCCAGCCTGCGAGAGATGGTTCCACCGCCAACCACCACGTCACCGCGATAAAACACCGCCGCCTGCCCCGGCGTAATCGCCCGCTGAGGCTGTGCAAACTCCACCTCCACGCATGTCGCCGACTCGGTCGGCAAGATGGTCGCAGGCGCTTCAGGCATATTATAGCGAATCCGCGCCTCCACCGCAAGCGGTTTCGCTAACCTGTCAACGGCAATCCAGTTGACATCCTCCACCAGAAACCGCCGACAGTACAGGTGCTCCTCCGTGCCGACAATCACCACGTTGTTCTCCACGTCGATATCCACCACGTACAGCGGCTCCTTATGCCCCGAGATGCCCAGCCCCCGCCTCTGTCCGATAGTGAAGAAGGCAATGCCCGGATGCCTGCCGAGCACGTTGCCATGCACGTCGCGTATCTCGCCCGGGCGCACCGAATCGGGCACGCGGTTGAGCAAAAACTGTCGGTATCCGCCCGCCTCTGCCACGAAACAGATTTCCTGGCTGTCGGGCTTATCGGCAACGGGCAGACCCAGCTGCTTTGCCAGCGTGCGCGTTTCGGTCTTGCTTGGCAGGTCGCCCAGCGGGAACAGCGTGCGCGATAACTGCGCCTGCGTCATCGGGAACAGCACGTACGACTGGTCCTTCTCCCTGCTAACCGCCTTCAGCAACAGCCACCGCCCCGACTTCTCGTCGTACTGGATACGCGCGTAGTGCCCGGTGGCGATGAACTGCGCACCCACCTCATCCGCCTTCTGCAAAAAGGCGTCGAACTTCACGTAGCGGTTGCACTGCACGCAGGGGTTGGGCGTGCGCCCGCGCCGATACTCGGTGATGAAGTCGGCAATCACTGTCTGCGCGAACTTCTCGCGGAAGTTGAGCACATAGTGCGGGATGCCCAGGATCCGCGCCACCCGACGCGCATCCACCACCGCGCCCAGCGAACAACAGCCCGCATGTCGCGGGTCGGTCTGGCTCTCCTGCCAGATTTGCAGGGTGATGCCGACCACCCGATAGCCCTGCTGAACCAGCAGAGCCGCCGCCACCGAACTATCCACGCCGCCGCTCATCGCCACGGCAACCAGAGGCTTCTCACTCATCGTTCTATCCTGCCCCATCATCTTTTGCCATTCCATTATACCCGTGATGCCAAGAACTCCGTGAGGAACATGAACTTTGGAGTGCTGAAGCTTGCTTCAGCAAACTCCTAACCTGCTTCAGCAGGTTTTGTTCTGTGTTGCCTGCGATTTCCAATCGCAAGGGCAGAGTAACAGGGGTGAGAAGGCAACCCTGCAACTGGAAGTTGCGGGCTACCCATGACAAAGCCTCCTGCGGAGGCTGACTTTTGGAGTGCTGAAGA
>JABUFA010000077.1 GCA_013314755.1 Chthonomonadia bacterium | reverse complement strand
TTGAACAGCGCAGGTTCTTTCTTGATTCTTTGCCAGTCGAGCATGGTCGCATTCACCTCTTGCGCAGTGTTTTTGCAATGATAGCGTTTTGGGGCACAAAAAGCAAGGGCAAGTTGTTGACAAAATCTGGGCGATGAGAATAGAATAACAGTAGTCGGAGTGCTGAGAGACTACGACGCAAGAAGTTTTTTGTTGGGCAGGTGCCAGTTCTCCTCCCCCAGCGGATAACCCGAAGGTATACCCCCTTTCTGGGCTGGATGTCGGATGGGATTTGTTGCATGGCAAGCACAGTTTAGACGCCCACAGCAGGAGCAGGGTTACCAATGGCGTTTCCTGCCTTCCTCAGATTTTTTCTCGAAAATTTCCCCAAAACCGCTTGACATTTCTGGAGGAGATATTTATAATAGATGCGTAAACGCTTACACAGCAATGGATGCAATTATGACCATTGAAGAGTTCGCACGCAAAATCGGGGTGTCCAGCGCCACGGTGTCGCGGGCGATTCACGGCAGAGGGCGCATCAGCCCGCAGACCCGCCAGATGGTGCTTCAGCGCATGGAGGAGATGGGCTTCACTCCCAACCTGCATGCCCAGAGCCTCGCTCACCGGCGCAGTCGCACCATTGGGCTGGAGTATCTGGGGCAGACCGAAGTGCTTTCGGACATGTTCCTGATTGCGCTGGCGCGGGGCATCCAGCGCGTGCTGACGGAGCACAGCTATAACCTGTTACTCAACCCGGTGGGGGTAACCACTGAGAAAGAGAGTCTTCTGCGTCGGTGGGCGCGTTCGCGAGCGGTGGACGGCGCGATTGTGGTGGGCAACCCGGATGTGCCGGTGCAGTGGCTGCAGAAACTGGTGGCGCAAAAAGCCTTCTGTGTGGTCATCGTGCACCACCCGCCGCCTCCCATGGCGAACGTGGGATGCGTGACGCTGGACCTGTCGCGCGGAATCGCGCAGGTCGCGGAGCTGTTATGCTCACTGGGACATCGCCAGGTCGGATACATCGGCAGTATTCCGGGCGACCCGGTGCTGGACATGTTACAGGCAGAGATGGAAAAGCGATGCGGTTCGATTCCGGCAGAGTATATCGTCCATGTCGGAGAAACGCCCGACAGAGGTGCACAGGGAGCTTACACCCTGTTTCGCCATAACCCCCGCCCGACGGCGGTGTTCGTGCGTACCGACGTGCTGGCTATCGGCGCGATGCGGGCAATCCGCGAGATGGGTTTTTGCATCCCCAGGGATGTGTCGGTCATCGCCCACGACGATGTTCCTCTTGCGCAGTTCACCGACCCACCGCTGACCACGGTACGAGTGGATTACGAACAGCTGGGCAAATCGGCGGTAGAGATGTTGCTGGCGATGCTGGAGCGAAGGGAACCCGTTTCGCTGTCGCAGACGGTGCACACTTCGCTGGTTCAGCGCGCCACCGTCGCTCCGCCTTTGCATCATACATTATCACTGAGGGAGGATTAGCACAATGCGCAAGAACGGTTTTACCCTGATCGAATTGCTGGTGGTCATCGCGATTATCGCGATACTGGCAGCGATTCTGTTCCCGGTGTTCGCACAGGCACGAGAGCGCGCCCGCTCGGCCAGCTGCCTGTCCAACATGAAGCAGTTCGGGCTGGCTATTCGCATGTACACGCAGGACTACGACGAGCGGCTACCCGGTCCCTACATCCCTTACTGGGCGGCTGGTTGGCCGTGGCCCTGCGACACGGTGGTGTGGTTCCCCGACCTGCTCAACCCCTATGTGAAGAACAAGCAGCTCAAACGCTGCCCGTCGGGAGTAGAGTGGACCGACCTGGCCATGCCCTCCACCATGGACGTGCCGGGAACCTGTACCGACGGAACCGGACAGGGCACGGGCAGGTACTACTTCAGTTACAAGTGGAACAGCATCTGGGCATGGCCCTGCACAGACCCGCGTTCGGACTGGAACTGGCCCAACAAGTACGGCTTCAAGCACTACATTTCGGATGCCGAGGTACAGGGGCCAGCGGGTACTATCCTCCTGCTGGATGGTTCGTGGCCCGAGACGTGGGCGGACTGCGACGCCGACCCGATTTGGAACCGACAGGACGTATGGTGGGGACCACCGGCAATCGCGTACCGCCACTTCGACGGCTTCAACGCCACACTGGGTGACGGGCACGCCAAATACTTCCGGAAGGCATCCACTCGCTGGGGACAGTGGACCGTTCAGGAAGGGGACTAGGAGCGACGAACATGGCATCTCCACTCAAGCGTGAGGTATCGCCTGTGGCGGCGGTGGTTGTGATTGTGGTCATCCTGCTGATTGTGGTTGGCGCCTACTGGACACTCTCCGGTGGGGGGTCCAACATCAGCAAGGAGCCGGCACGTCCCCTCCAGCCGCCACCGAACTTCATGATGCCTCAAGGAGCTGGTGGCGTCGGTACGCCGGGCACAACAACCCGCTGAGAAGGCACAGGGCGGGCGCGCAGGAGCGCGCCCGCTCATCGCGAACTGATGCCTCAGTGAAAGGGAAGGGGAGAGGGTCTCTGTTTGTGCCATGCACACCCTGCAGGAACGCATAACCCCTGCTCAAACCATCACCAGTACACAGCCAGCGACCACTATCCGCTGGTGGACGGTTCTGCTGGGACTGGTGCTCATCGTGCCCAACAACTACTGGGTGGTGTATATGGAGAAGGTGCGCACCGGTCCCTATCCCACCACCATCTCCATCTTCGCTAACTGTGTGTTCCTGCTCGTTGTCATGCAGGTAGTTAATGCGCCCCTGCGGCGGTGGCTGCCCCGAATTGCCCTCAATCGCGCGGAGCTGCTGACGGTGTACTCCATGCTGTGCCTCGGCTCGGCACTGGCAGGGCTGGACATGATACCCGTGCTGGTGCAGATGATGGGGCATCCCTTCCAGTTCAGCAACGAGTCCAATGGCTGGATGGCGACCTTCGGCAAGTATCTGCCCCGTGCGCTGATGGTTACCGATGTATCCGCGCTGAAGGGCTACTATCAGGGCAACGACACCCTGTATCGCTGGGAACACCTGCGAGCGTGGCTGCCGCCCGTGATGCGCTGGATGGTATTCATCGTCGCCCTGCTGTTTGTGATGCTGTGCCTCAGCAGTCTTCTGCGCAAACTGTGGGTGGAGCGTGAACGCCTGACCTTCCCCATTGTCATCCTACCGCTGAAGATGACCGAAGAGCGCGTTCCGTTCTGGCGAAACGGCTTGCTGTGGGCAGGCATCTTGCTGGCGGGCGGCATTGATGTGCTGAACGGGCTGAACTACATGGTGCCGTCACTGCCCGCCATCAACGTCAAGCACCAGGACCTTCTGCCTTATATCACACAGAAGCCCTGGAACGCCATCGGCTGGACGCCTTACTCTTTCTATCCGTTCGTTATCGGGCTGGGGTATCTTCTGCCGCTGGACCTGGTTTTCTCGTGCTGGTTCTTCTATCTGTTCTGGAAGGCGGAACTGGTGGTCTCCAACGCGATGGCATGGGATACCATCCCCGATTTCCCCTTCATCCGCGAGCAGGCGTTCGGGGGCTACATGGCGATACTGGTGTTCCTGACCTGGACGGCGCGCGGCTACCTGAAGGCGGTCTGGCAAAAAGCGTGGCACGGCGCCGGCGACCTCTCCGATGCCGAGGAGGCGATGTCCTATCGCGCCACGCTCATTGGGCTGATAGCGGGGTTAACGTTTCTGGTGGGGTTTCTGTGGTATCACGGCATGTCGCCTCTGTGGGCGATGCTGGCGGTGGCAATCTACTTTGCGCTCACGCTGGCGGTAATGCGCATGAGGGCGGAGCTGGGACCTCCTGTGCACGACCTGCACTTTTCAGGTCCCGACCATGTGATTACCCGGGCATTCGGCACGGGTGCGCTGGACGGGCGCAGTCTGGCGATGCTGAACTTCTTTTACTGGTTCAATCGCGCCTATCGCAGTCATCCCGCGCCCATCGTGATCGAGAGCCAGCGCATCGCCGGCTCCGTCAACGCCTCCCAGCGGCGCATGGCGGCAGCGCTGATGCTGGCGGTGGTGGTGGGCGGG
Source organism: Chthonomonadia bacterium (assembly GCA_013314755.1). Lineage (GTDB taxonomy): Bacteria > Armatimonadota > HRBIN16 > HRBIN16 > HRBIN16 > HRBIN16. Next base: position 2,314 of record JABUFA010000077.1, on the reverse strand, counting down.
CTGTCTTCCTTCTGGGCGTTCGTGCATCTGGGCTATCAGCTGGGCACGGCATCCAAGTTCTTTCAGGGGATCTGGTTCGGCAACGAAGCATACAACCGCCTTGCCACGTGGATTGGCAGTCCCAGCGAGCCGAACCCGCAGGCAAACTGGGCGATGGCGATTGGCTTTGGTATCTGCTCTCTGCTGATGTATCTGCGCCTGAAACTGCTGTGGTTTCCCTTCCATCCGATTGGGTTTGCCATTTCAGGCTCTTGGAGCATGAATCTGGTTTGGCTTCCGTTGATGATTGCCTGGCTGATTAAGTGGCTGGTCCTGCGCTATGGTTCCCTGCAGACCTATCGCCGCTTCGAGCCGTTCTTTCTGGGGCTGATGCTGGGTGAGTTTGTGGTGGGCAGTATCTGGAGCCTGCTGGGCATGTTCACCGACCTGCCCACCTACAGCTTCTGGGGCGCGTGAGCGGGAGTGTCCCCAAAGGGGGATTTAGAAAAGGTAATCTGGACCGTTTGGATTGCGGATAAAAACCCCTATGATTCGCCCATCGGGACGGGGGAGCTCAAGGAAGATGTTCTGGTAATCGTTAAGCAGTTCGTGTGACAGTCCTGTCTGCGGCGGGGCAACCTTCACGATTTGTTCAAACCGCATGGACACGTAATTGAGCACCTCTGGCAAAATCTGCGAAGGGATTCGTGTTAGTGGTAGCCGTACCGGCTCCGCATCCATCCAGCGAGCAAGTTCCTCAGGCGTCAACAATTCCACCAACTTGGGCAGCAGAAGGTCAGAAGCCTTCTCTTCCTCTGACAGGGGATCCGTAGCCTGCCTGACTTGCTCTGCTTCCCGCTGTTTCTGCTGCTGCGAACGATAGAAAGACACCTGTTTGTCTGCATTTAACAGCAGAGCCAGTGCTTCTAACACTTCTCCCAAAAGAGCGTCTTGCCAGCGCACGCTCACGCGCACACTCTGAAGTTCCTCTTCGACCTGAATATTCCAGCCCGTAATCTGAGACAGTACTTTGGTGAAGCGTGAGATGGGTACTGCCGTCGCCGAAATGTTCAACAACTGTTTGCCTTTCTGATCCGAGGTAGTGATATTGACGTTGCCATCATCCCGCCACTTCAGACCATAGTGTTTCTGAGCGTACTCATCCTGCAGGCGGCGCAGGGTCCAGTTCTTCGCCCTCAACACGAAGGTATCCCCTACCTTGATAATCTCTCGTTGAAACGACGTCGCGAGGCTATCCACAGCCTGTTCCGCGCGAGGCATCTTTGGTTCTGACCAAGTGTTAGAGACATCGCCGCTCAGATACTCTTCACACAGGATGTTGACAGAGTAACGTTTCAGCACTTGTTGGTAGGCGTCCGAGAAACGTGTGAGTTCCTGTGTACCTCCAGAAGAAGTCTGCTGGGCGAGTGAGCGGACTGCAATCAGGCTGAGGAGCGAAATCCCCGTGATGATAGTTAAGGTTGTTTTATACACCTGGGCACCTCCATATCCTTTGCGGTATACGCACCATTATATACCTTACAGTGGGACAAAGGAGAGGTGGATGGAACACCACCTCTTGTATAGTGTCCAACTCTACTCGCCGCCTCCCGGGGGAACAGGAGCAGGAGGTTGGGTTTGCAGGGGCTTGATCAGTACGGCCTGCACTACCGTAACGTTTGGGTCGCATAATGGGTCGAAGCTCGCACGATCGTTGTATAATCGCCATGTATCCATCGCCCATGTTTCCTTGTCCACAGATATTGCCGTTCCCGTCACGACCCAGTACATCTTACCGTCATCTTCCACGCGCGACAGCCCCCCATGAGTAGCCGGGTCTCATGCTACGCATTTGTGAGCACATAATCTTGGCCTTGTCATCCCGTACTTGCTGTCCTGTGCCAAGAGTGTCTCTATCCTTCTGCCAGAGAACATAGTGAAATGACGCGCCCGAAACGACTTCCACCGTGACTGCTGCGCATCCTCCTGACATCTCTGGCAGATACGATTGTGCAATTGCCCCTTCTGTAGAGAGAAGACATAACAGTGTTGCAGAGATGATGAAGATAGTGATTTTCATTTTTCCCTCCTTGTTGAATAAACTTCTTGCGTCGTAGTCTCTCAGCACTACGGCTACTGTTATTCTGTCCTCATCGCTCAGATTTTGTCAACAACTCGAATTGCCTCATGAAAAATCTAAACGAAATGGAAACGTTGCCTCATTTAAAAATCTAAACCAAACGTGTTAACATGGGCTCCTGTAACAACCAACCAGAAGGCAACACCACAATGGGGATGGACATGAAAGAGAGAAGAGCGGTCATCCGAGAAACAG
>JABUFA010000022.1 GCA_013314755.1 Chthonomonadia bacterium | reverse complement strand
ACTTCTGGTAGACGCAGGAGCAGTTGTGGCATGGCTTACCTCCTGTGGGATGCCGAGTGGTTCTGGAGATATTTTTCGTGTTGGCGAGCCTTCTACCCTTCAAACCAACCCTTGCTGTAACAGACACGAAAGATTTCTCAGAAAAATACTGGTGAGGTCATCCATCGTGTTGCCCGTTGGTCACGAGTAAGGTAATATATATCTGCATCAGGCACGCAGAATGATGCTGACACTAAGAGGCAGAGAGAGGCACGATGGGACTGTTTGAGCCGGCGGAAGAACCCGAATACTTCCTTGTCGCCCCGCCACAACACGGGCGCAAGCCTGCACCTCTCGTCTCACGGAACGGTAGAACGAATGGACGAAAGCTCATTGCCTTTGGCTGGTATGGAGGAAAGTACTCACACTTAGACTGGTTACTACCTCTGCTACCTCCTGCCCACCATTATTGCGAGCCTTTTGGTGGCTCTGCAGCGGTTCTACTGAATCGTGAACCCTCTCCGGTAGAAACATATAATGACCTGGACGGTGAGGTTGTTAACTTTTTCCGGGTGTTGAGAGAGCAGACGGACGAACTGATTAAAGCCATTGCCCTGACGCCGTTTTCACGGGAAGAGTTCGACCTGGCGGTTTCGCCGCCAGAGGAGGACATTACCGACCTCGAAAGGGCGCGGCGATTCTACGTGCGGGCACGTCAGGCGCGTACGGGCTTAGCGCAAACGGCAACACTGGGACGGTGGGCTAACTGCAAAAACACCTCGCGGCGAGGCATGTCAGGGGTTGTTTCACGCTGGCTGGGTGGCGTCGAAATGCTGGCTGACATTGCCGAAAGATTGCTTCGGGTTCAAATAGAGAATCGCCCTGCCATAGAGGTTATTCGTCTTTACGACTCACCCAACACACTGTTTTACTGTGACCCACCGTATGTGCCCGAAACCAGAGGGGATAAGCGTGCCTACGGTTTCGAGATGGACGAAGAGGCACACCGCGAGCTGGCGCAAGTCTTGCACCAGTGCAAGGGGAAGGTTGCTATCTCCGGTTATCGCTGTGCCTTGATGGACGAGCTCTACGGCGACTGGACATGCATCCTTGCTCCCATTAGAACCTGTCATTCGGTGAAGCAACCAAGGCAGGAAGCCCTGTGGGTCAATTACAAGATTGAACGTTGAGAAAACAAAGACAATAGCATGGCAAAGAATATTAACTACGCGCAAGCCGAAGAGCTGTTGGAACAGGAGTTTCGGTGGGCGGAGGAGGCATACGCAGCAGGTCAACCCCCGCCTGTGAGTGTGCATGTGCAGGAAATTACAAGAGCGCTCTTTGAGACAGCTACCCAATCGTACCGCGAGGCGCTACTCGGATGTGCTCTGGTGCGGTTGCTGGTTCCTGATGCCGACATCAGGTCACCCTACGCCAACCAGGGCGAGAACGCCTTTTCAGGACGGTCGCTTGATGAAAAAGTGGTGAACCCCTTCTTGGTCAGCAAGCGTATCCCATGCTCACGTGGTCCCTACCTTGCGGTATTCCGCCGAAACATCCGCTTTGTCCCAGAGACCCGGCAAGGGCTTAAAGACAAATCTGCATACGATGCATTTCTGGACTACATCACCGAGCTGGAGCACGCAGATACTGAACAGGTTCGAACTCTCTTGCGCTATCTGCTCTACCGATTCGTCGAATTGCGTGAACGAGAGGCTACGATACAGGTGAAGCGCTTGCCTCGCATCAGTTTAGAACAGTACCGGCTCATTACGGAACACCTGCTGAGCCAGAGAAGCGGAGGAGCTATCCCGGTACTGCTGGTCAGTGCACTGCTGGAAAGCATATCGCGCATCTTTGAGCTTGGCTGGAGTATACAGTCGCAGGGTATCAACGTCGCTGACAGCGCCGCGGGTGTCGGCGGAGATGTTACCGTTCTGGATAAGGACGGCGTTGTGCGTATGGTTCTGGAGGTAACCGAGCGCCGGATAGACAGGGAGCGCGTTGAGTCAACTTTCCACAACAAGCTGACAGATGAACACGATTATCTGTTCGCCTTTGTGAGAGAGGAACCCACTCAGGAAGCCAGGCAGTTTGCCAGGTTGCTATTCGCTCAGGGACATGAGATGGGGTTTATCCGTATCGGCGACTGGGTTTACTACAATCTCGCAACGGTGGGAAGCAGGGGAAGAGAGATTTTCCAGCAGGTGCTGATAGAGCAACTGGAGCAAGCGTCGGCGACGGTTAAAATGATGTGGAACGACGCCATAGATAACCTCCTGAAATCTGCCTAACAGGAACCTCCCCATACCAGCGCGAACTGCTTTCCCAAAACGCCCGGAGGTGCTTCTATGACCATCCGACAGATGTGCTTTGTGGCGCGCACAGTGTCCGAAGCTCGCCAGTGGCAGGCACGGTGCCGCCAGAAACTGTTTGAGCTGATGATGGGAGGCGGTCAGCCTGCTCGCGTGCCCTTAGAACCGCAGGTGCTGAATCGGTTTGAGCAACCTGCTGGCGGTTACGTAGTGCAGGAGGTTACCCTGCAAACTTTGCCCGACCGCCGCGTCCATGCGTGGCTGGCACTGCCCCTGAAGCCTTCGGGCAAAGCGCCTGCGATACTCGCCCTGCATGGACACGGGGGCACAGGCGAACAGGTGGTCAAAGGGGTCGGTCTCTACTGGTACGGGCGTGCGTTGGCGGAGATGGGGTATGTGGTGATGGCGCCCGACATCGGCTCGCACGACCTTCAGCACAGCGGATGGTCGCTGATGGGTGAGCGCGTGTGGGATTGCCTGTGCTGTCTGGACTACCTGTGCACCATCCCGCAGGTGGACGCGAGGCGCATCGGGGTCTGCGGGTTATCGCTTGGCGGCGAGACCACCATGTACATCGCCGCGCTGGACGAACGGGTCAAAATCGCCTGCAGTAGCGGCTGGCTAACCACCGTGCAGAACATGAAGAACGGGCACTGCCCCTGCTGGAACTTCGCGGGGCTGGAAGAGCATTTTGACTTTGCCGACATCTTCGCCTGTGTAGCGCCGCGCGTGCTTATCTGCGAGCTGGGCGAAGGGGAGCGCGCTCCGGGCGGATTCCCCATAGAGATTGCCCGACAACCTGCCGCGGAAATTGCACAGGCATATCGCGTCTTCCGCGCAGAGCAGAACTTCTACCTGGACACCCATCCGGGCGGGCACATCTTTCAGGGGAACCGATGGTGGGCAATGCTTCCGCAAGTGCTGGGACAGGCATATCCCTGGCGCCGCGAGCGTGACGCCGGGCGTGAGGCTCTGCGTCGCGCCGAGATAGCCAGACGCGCCTTCTGCCGGGCGATGGGCGTGCTGGACGGATGGTGGGCAATCCGCGACCGGCAGACCGACCTGCTTCCCCGACGCACCGACCAGCGCGTGTGGGCGCCCAACGACAACGCCGCCGACCTTGCGCCTTTCCTGTACCTGACAGCGTACTTCCTCGCCCCCGAACGTCAGAGCGAGATTCAGCGTACGTTCACCAGCGAGCGCAGGATAACCAACCGCCTCGGCGTTCTGCCCGACTGGTATGACATGGAGAAACGCACCTTCGTTCACCCCGATAGTGACATCCGTCGCCTGCTGTTCGGTGCGGCGGAGTACTGCAAGGACGGTCTCCTGCCGATGACGGAGGTGATGGGCAGAGGCTGGTGGACCGAGCGCATGACCGAGCTGGTGGAAGCGATATTCGAGCACGCTCCCATCCGCTCCGAGTTCGGCAACCTGCCCGCCGACGATACCGAAGTGAACGGCGAGCTGCTTCAGGTGCTCAGCCGGCTGTATGCCATGACGCGCGACGGACGCTACCTGCGCTGGGCGGAACGCATCGGGGATGCCTACTGCCTGGAGGTCATCCCGCGCAACGGCGGCCTGCCGGCACACCGCTGGGACTTCAGCCAGCATAAACCCATCAACGACGTGCTGAGCCTGAACGATCACGGCAACGAGATTATCGGCGGGCTGGCGGAGCTGTACCTGATGATGCGCGAAGCGAACCCACCTAAAGCGCGACGCTACCTGCGCCCGCTACAGCAGATGTTCTCCCGGCTCCTGCAGAAGGCTCGTAACGCCGATGGCTTGTGGTATGGACTGCTCACCGCTTCTACCGCCGAGGTGCGAAACCCCGCCGTGCCCGACACCTGGGGCTATGCGCTGAGCGGCGTCTACACCTTCGGGCTGACAACCGGCGATGAGACCTTCACCGACGCCGCGAGGCTCGCCTTAGAGCGCATCTACCAGCCTCAATACCTGTTGTGGGAGGGAGCAGATTCCTTCGCCGATGCCATCGAGGGGGCGTTGCTCCTGTTGAACCGCCTGCCCATTGACAGCGGTTTCCGCTGGTTAGAGGCGGAACTGCCCCTGTTTCTGGGCAAACAGCGCGAGGATGGCATCGTGGAAGGCTGGTACGGCGACGGCAACTACGCCCGCACCGCGCTGATGGTGGGGCTGTACTTCACGCAGGGTGTCATTCCCCGACCGTGGCGTCCCGACCTGCTGGTGGGAGCGGTTCGCAACGGCGATAGCCTGACCATCGCCCTCTCCGCCGGCGCGGACTGGCAGGGGATACTGCTCTTTGACCACCCTCGCCACCGCGAACACCTGAACCTGCCGACCAACTATCCCCGTCTGAACGAGTTCCCCGAGTGGTTCACCGTGCAGGCGGACAGGGTTTACCGGGTGCGCGTCGGACACAGGGAACGCCGGGTAACAGGCGAGGAGTTGAGGCGCGGCTACCCGGTAACAGTTCGTCGGGGAGAAACGCAGATAGTTGTGGTACACTGAACATGTGAGCCATGCACTGGATGCGATAGATGTTGTGCGCCAAATCACGCGCGGCACGAAGTGGGAGGGGAATCTCTACCTGGTTGGCGGCGTGGTGCGCGACCAGATTCTGGGGCGTCCGCTCCGCCCGGAGGTGGACATTGTGACCGATCTGGACGCGCTGGAGCTGGCGCACTGGCTCCACGCACAGGGCGTCACCGACCACCTGCCGGTCACCTATCCGCGCTTCGGCACGGCAATGGTGCATATCCGCGGGGTGCAGTTCGAGCTGGTCACCGCCCGGCGTGAGAGCTATTCCGCCGACAGCCGCAAGCCGGTGCAGGTACAGCCCGCCACCCTGCGCGAGGACGCCTTCCGCCGCGACTTCACTGTGAACACGCTCATGCGCAACCTGCACACCGGCGACCTGCTGGACCTGACGGGCATGGGGCTGAACGACCTGCAGGCAGGGCTGTTGCGCACCCCTCTGGAGCCGACCGTTACCTTTGAAGAGGACCCGCTTCGCGCGATGCGGGCGATACGGTTCGCCGCGCAGCTGGACTTTGATATCGAGCCGAACACCTTCGACGCCATCCGCAAAACCGCCCATCGCCTCGCCATCATCAGTAAGGAGCGCATCCGCGATGAGTTCACCAAACTGCTACAGGCGCCCCACGCGGTGAAGGGACTGCGCCTCCTGCTGGAAACGGGTTTGCTGGAACAGTTCGCCCCTGAGCTGGCGCAGATGCACGGCGTCACCCAGAACGAATACCACCTGGACGACGTGTGGGAGCATACGCTGGTGGCGCTTTCGCACCTGCCGGAGGACGCCTCGCTGACCCTGCGGCTGGCGACTCTTCTGCACGACGTGGGCAAACCGGTCACCCGCACGGTGGATGAAGGAGGCAGGGTGCACTTCTACGGTCACCAGAACGTGGGGGCGCAGATGGCGGGAGAGATCCTGCGTCGCCTGCGCTACAGCAACGAGGTGGTGGAGCAGGTGGTGACGCTGGTGCGGTTGCACATGCGCCCCGGCGAGTACGACTACTCGTGGAGCGATGCGGCGGTGCGCCGGCTCATCCGCGACGCTGACGGTCTGCTGAAAGAATTGCTGACCCTGGTGCGTGCAGATATTGCCGCGAGTAACCTCGCCTATCCGAAGGCAGATATCGACGCGCTGGAGGCGCGAATTGAGCTTCTCACCTCGCGGGAGGACGTTCAGTCGCTGGATAGCCCTCTGAGCGGGCGCGAGATTATGCAACTGCTCGGCATTCCGCCGGGCAAGCAGGTGGGTGAGTGCAAAGCCTTCCTGCAAAACGAGGTGATTGAGGGCAGGCTCGCGCCCAACGACAAGGAAGGCGCCAAACGGCTGTTGCTGGAGCGGTTCGGCTAATCGGTACAAGCAAAATCTGTTGAAAAAATCTCGCCTTAACCCCCCAAAACGCCTCGAATGGTACGAATCTTGCATATATAAGGTTGGAGAACAATTCCACCAACCCTGCGACCGGAGAGGAGGGTTCATCATGAACGCTACTACTACGTCGAAAAGTGGGATTGACTCTGGATCTATGAAAATGTGCTTTGTAACTCCCCTCACAAATACAGGGGGGGGGTAGAGGGGACGCTCTGCGACCGTTACATCTGCAGGTTTCTTCTTTGGTTTCTCGTTATTCTGCTTTCCTTTTCCCCCGTGCACGCGCAGTATAATCCGGCATCTCTATGGAGTGTCGAATATCGGTTCGAAACGGAGACCGGCTTCGTACCCGGACATTTAAATGTCACCCTTAGATGGCCTCCGCTGTTTTGGCTTGATTACTATAACCCTCCATACGCGTATAGAGACTGCTGGCATCGCGTTCATATCGACACCTACAACTCGCCTCAAGGACGGGAATACCATTCTGGAGGGTGGGAAACGCTTACACAACGGTTTGATTCTAACGTTGGTTTATCTTATGCGCTGATTGAGTCTACCGACCACCCGGTTTACTATGATGCCAGCCACGGTAGCATTCATGGGTCAGGAGTAAGTGTCGTCAAGTTAGTATGGCAGGGCGCAGGCGACCCACCGCCGCAGGTCTCGGTTTACACGCGGCTGAAGGTAACTGCGGTCGCTAGTGGGTGGACTAATTCCGGGAACCCTCCACGAGGCACTGTGTATGCTGGAGCCGTAGCGATTGCCGGCGACCTGCTAGCAGAAGCGTATGCCAGCGCGCCATCGTCTCAAACCAACGATACACGAACAAGCGACTTCGTGTTTCTCAAGCAGGTTCCCGTCCAGTACGAGCAACTGACAGGGCGCTATGTGGCAGTGGTTAAGATACCTGTTACCCTATGGGAAGAGGTGTTAATGACGCCTAACGACGTGCACTACGCGTCCGAGACGCAACCGCGCACACATGGCACTCGCATGGGTTATGCCTCTGCCAGCTTTCAGCGGATGGTGGATATCTATCGTGCGGGAAGTGTGGTGCTTCTGGATATGGGGGTCAGTTTAGTCGATGGAGCTGGTTGGTTCTGCGACCCCGCCCTGTGCCGCCTGCACCCGGTCACAGGGCAAACTGCCTATAGCATTCCCTTCGCTGCGGTTGACGTTCCTCATACCGGTTATACCCGAACATCTGCCCCCAAGGAGATCGACGATTACATGGGAGAACCCCTGGCGAATGCTGACGGATGGTTCGGTTTGGAACGTATCTGTGTGGTTATTCGCTCGACAGGACAGGACGACAGCAGTGCTTTGGCACAACCGGAACGAGACTCTCCAGTTCCGCTAGTACCTTTGTGGGGGCGTGTTGGAGACCCAAACGCAGCAAAGGGACCTCTTTGGCCTCGCCAGCGCGAAGTAGTGGTATACGACGCGAACGGATTGTCGTTACGCTTCTGGAAAACAGGGCAACAAAATGGTGTGCCTGTCTATGGTGGTGCAAAAGGCGTTTACAGCAAGCTGGAAGAACCATCTCCGGGCACTTTTGTCCTGCGGGGCGGACCTCCCGGCGCAATGCATGCCAAGGGTAACTGGCTCTACCAGTTTTCCGCATCCCGGGACCAGCCGCGGGTGGCTTACATCACAAACATCACAGACCCGTTGGGCAACGCGATTACGGTAACGCGCGATGCTACCGGCACTGTCACGTTGACCGATTCAGTATCTGGCAGTAAGCTGCGCTTCCAATACGGTACCGTTTCCCACCAGCTTGGCAACTCGTCGACGTGGAACAACATAGGTTCGGTGTCCAGCAGCTCCATTTCATGGGGTGGAGTCAGTTTCTCGACCAACGGTTTCTCTTCTCTAACCGTCATGGGCAGTGGAGGCGGTGGATACGGGGGGCCACCGTATGGTCCCTTCTGGCAGGAGTCATGGACGTGGACCAACGCCACCCTGAATAATCAGACCGCCCCTGAAAACGGACTTCGTTTAGGCTCATACCGTATCGGGTCGCTCAACCCCACATCCTACCAGTATACATATGTAGAAAGGATGAACGGTGAACCTCGCAAACTGAGGATTACCATCCAGCCGCAGGGCAAACCCTCGTCCACTCTGACCTACTATATCGATGACGACAAAGACATGTTTTCCAAAGCGGAGTATGTTTGCCCATCTTTATCCCATGCAGGCAATGAGCGCACAGTATACATCTTCGATTCTGAAGGTCGGGTTGTGCAGGTTCAGTACTTCCGCAATGCCAGTGACTTGCAACCCGCATGGACGGAAAGCTACGCCTACTTGCCCGACGATGCCAACAAAGTTACTCAATATGTAGATAGAGGCGGCAATCTATGGTCATTCGGGTATACACAGATTGGCGAAGCCAACCTGGTCAGTAACATAACGGATCCTACAGGCGTACAAACGCAGTTTCAATATAGTGAGGCAGGACTACCCATCGCGATTAAAAATGGGGCAAACCATACATGGAGCTTCGAATACCTGCCAGATGGGCGTGTCCTCTCTTTCTCGGAACCAAGCCGCCTGCCCTGGATATACAATTACTACGCAGCGGATCACCAGTGGCGTAACAAGGTGAGTGCACTGTGGGACCCGACGGGAAGGGTAATACGCATCACTGCTTATGATATTTTCGGACGGGCAAAGCGCTGGGAGGCCTATCCCAACGGCGAAGGGCAACCCTCTATTTGGCAAGAAGTTACGCTGAACAATTTCGGTTTGCCCACGCAAGTGCGTTACAGCGATAACACAAGCATCAGCCTCAACTGGAGCGGTATCGCTTTAAGCAGCCTGACTGATGCGCGCCAGCGCACTGTGAACTTCCTCTACAATCAGCAAACGGCTCTTGGCGCGGCCGGGCTGTTGTCGGCAATCCGCTTCGGCAACGGGCAGACCTACGCCAGCCTTACCTACGATAACTTCGGTCGGCTCACGCGTGTGCAAGGCGGCAACGGGGTTGGGGTTAGCTACACCTACGGCAATCGCGACGAGCTGCGCACCTTACAGGTGGACGGGCTGAGCGCGGAAAGCTTTGACTACACCTGCTGCGGGCGGGTCAAACGCTGGACCAAATCGGACGGCACCCAGATAGAGTTCAGCTACCGTCCGACAGGAGAATTGACCCAAATACAGGTAAACGGCACTCCCTACAGCAGCTACACCTATGACGCTGCCGGCAGATTGCTCAGTGCATCTACAAATGGCACCAGCCTGACTTTCAGCTACGAGTCGACGACTGGACGCCTTTTGCAAGAAAGCGGGACAATCGGCTCCGTGTCCTATGCACTTGGCTATAGCTATCTACCCAGCGGCGAGGTGGAAACACTGACTGCTTCGTGGGGCAGTAGTCTTCAGTATGGCTATGATGCGGCAGGACGCCTGACCCATATCGCCTACAATGGTATACCGCTGGTGCACTATGAATACGACGGAGCTGGACGGGTGAAGACCCCGACCACATACCCTGTGGGTAACAATAACACTTTGCAGACGACGATCAGCTATGTTGACAGTCAGTCCGTCGGGGCGGTGGGATTGATACAGCACGCCTTCAACGGAAACTTGTTCGCCCAATACGATTATCGAGGTGCAGGAGGCACCGACCGCGGCTATTACACCGATGGCACCCTGGGCAAAGCAATCGAACAGGTCAGCGGCGTGTCAAATCGCGTCTGGGAGTGGGAATATAACGTTGACGGCTCTCTGCAATATGAACGATTGAATGGAGCAACGGCCACCTTCGCCTATGACGCGGGCGGCAACCTGACGAGTTGGACCGGCACTACATGGCAGTATGCCCAGAATCGCCTAGTGGGCGTGCCATCGCGCAACTGGACGTTCACCTATGACGCAAACGGAAATCGTGTGACCGCTAACTGGAATGGCGTAGTAAATGGATACGCTTATGACCCGTTTGACAACCTGGTTGTCGTGTCTGGTACCGAGGGCTATCAGGCGGTTTATGATGCGCTTGGGCGACGTGTGTGGATGGAAACCTCTGAGGGAGCAGTGACGCTCATCTACGACGGGGATACGCTTCTTGCAGAGGCTGATACGAACGGGGTGCGTGCGATGTATGTGTGGGGCGTGCTGGGACCTGTTGCCCGAATCGACTTGCGCAACCCTGCAGGTACACGCTATTATATCCTCGATGGGCGCGGTCATGTCCGCCTGCTCCTTGACAATCAGGGCAATATCACCGACCGCTACAGTTACGACGCCTGGGGCAACCCCATTGAACAGGTAGGCTCCACGCCCAACCCCTTCCGCTGGAACGGCGCGTATGGGTATGAGTGGATTGCTACAGTAGGCTTATACCACGTTGGCGCCCGCGCCTATGACCCCCGCACCACCCGCTGGTTGCAGAAAGACCCCATAGGCACCTCTTCCGGCGACCCGAACCTGTATCGGTACTGTGGGAATGACCCTATAAACTATACCGACCCTACAGGACTGATGCCTATTGTACCTGACTGTCCCTTATGGCTGGATGTGCCTTCCAATCTGTTTGGCGGCGGCCTACTGGGTTTCGGAGGCGGTTTAGAATACGCGCTGCGTTACCAAAACAAGCCAACTCGGACAGGGCATGTGCGTTTCGGACGTCCTAATCCTACCAGGCGGTTCGGATGGGAACGCACTTTCCATATTGATTACCACCTTGAACATGGTGTTCACTTGAACGCTGATGTTGGCTTCTTGACCCGTTACGACCATCACAGACTTCCGAACTGGGCGCAACGCTTGGGTGAGGTTCGAGTATTATCTAAGTTGGCGCGCGGTAGCATGGTGGCAGGGCTCGCATTAAGCATCTATGATGTAGCCACTGCCCCGCGTGCACAAAGATGCCGAGCTGTAGGGGGAGCAATCGGAGGAGCGGTTGGTTCAGTAGGAGGCGCTGCTTTAGGCAGCATACTGTTAGGTCCTGGCATAGGAACGACGTTAGGGGGAGCCATAGGAGGGATGGCAGGAAGTGCTTTGGGACAATGGGTAGGCAGCCGTTTTTGAGGAGGGCGGAAAGATGGGTAGTTGGTGGCATCGGATCGCGGAACGCCTGAAACGTTGGCGTGAGTACCAGCGAGGGCTACCCCAAAAGGAAATTACCCTTTACACCCGACAGCGAGGGGCTGTGTGCTATGCCGCCTACCTCTTCGGCTATACAGTTCCAATGGATCAAGTGCCCGACCAGTTGCTCACTTCTGGATTGACATGGTATTGGCAAAGCAAGCGCGATCGGGAAGCGAGACCCGAGTTTAGCTTTTTGCCAGCCACCACCCCCATAACTCTCTTAACGGAGCAGACGAAGCAAAGGTTACTTCAAGAGCTGCAAGAGGTAGATGTCGACGATTATGGTCGCTCTTTTGTGTTTTATGGGTGTTTTTCGGAATCGCCTGTGGAGCCAGACGAGGTGAAGGAGGCGGCAGTGCAATTTCTCGAGAATGAGAGCGGATGCATCCAGTTGATGATAATAATCATTGGGGACGACGACAAGAGCTACCTGTTCGTTCCCCGTGAGCCTATAGAACCAGCCCGGCGACTTCTAATGGAGTGGAACATTTTACGCCATGGTGACTATAGAGTGGCTAGCTTCGATTACGCTGAGAGAGTTCTTGATTATTGGTTCAAGATTACCTGAAGAGGCGCGTATGGGTATGAGTGGATTGCTACAGTAGGCTTATACCACGTTGGCGCCCGGGCCTATGACCCCCGCACCACCCGCTGGCTGCAGAGAGACCCCATAGACGTCTCTACCGGCGACCCGAACCTCTATCGGTATTGCGGGAATGACCCCATCAACGGCGTTGACCCGTTGGGGCTGGATTGGTTGTATACGATGGGAAACTTCTGGGCAGGTGTGGGAGCCTCGCTCACTTTCGGCGCTACCGATTGGATTCGTGAACAGTTAGGGGTGAACGAGGTTGTTCATAAGGGGTGTCTGGCATATCGCGCCGGCGAATATACTGAATTGGTTGCGGAGCTCAGTTTGGCAGGTGTGTCAAAAGTACTGACCCGGATGGCGGTGCGAAATTACCAGAGGGCTCGTAATGCAGCAAAGACGATAGTTAAAGCCTTGCGCATGGGCAATCGTGAACATATTGTGCATCACGTCAATCCCCTGCTGGGGCATCCCGGCGGACAGCGCACTCTCTTTCCGACAGCGGGTTTACCACCGAAGGTTCACAGCGGTCGTTGGAACTTGCAGGTGCTGGATAAAGAGGCGCACAAGCGTGCTCATCGGCGGTTGCGGCGTGTGGAGCAGGTTCTTCGAATCAACACAAATCGGTATACTATCAGTGCACGCTTCCTGAACAACCTGCACAGAGATTCGGTCCAGGGATGTGAGGAGTGAGGGCAATGCTTGGCTGGTTCAAGCGGATATGGAAGATGTTCCAGATGGATAGAGTAGAGTCGCAACGCTGGCAGGCACAAAAACAGCGGATTGCGCAGTTGAGTGTGGAACAGGCGCGGGAGGAAGCGCTGCAGGTGTTGCGAGATGAGCGCGTGTTTCGGCTGGTGCCGTCTTCGGGACCACGGGATGCTCAGATTTTAGCCCAACTCCCTGCAGATGTGCAGGAATTAGCGGTTCAGTATGACCGAATTGAGCTGGCAGGAACAGAGGATCCGTTGCGTGGTGCGGACGGGCTCGACTTTTCGCGGATAACTCCTGCGGAGTTGCGCGAAGGGTATTGGCGGATAGGGCAGCTGGCACCCGATACGGATATCTACACTGAGGTAGGAGTGCGTCCAGGCGAAGAAGGGGTGTATGAGTTGTGCTCAGAGTTGGAAAAGGTTGAAAGATTTTCCAGCGTATATCACTGGATATTGGAGCAATATTCGCTTGAACAAGTGCAGCGAGAGGTGGAAGAGGAGTTTGGAGAGAGGTAGGATATTGGGGAGCCTCCTGCTTGTAGCGTGAGAAGTGACTACACGGAGTGTTTTTCATAAAGGCATAGTTGGATGATTGGCTTGGCTCTGTCTCGCCTGCACCTATGCCCCCCGCACCGCCCGCTGGCTGCAGAAAGACCCTACGCCCACATCATGCGTTGTGCCACCAGCAGGGCGCCCTCTACCGGAGCGTAAAGCGGCGGCTTCACCTCACCCTTCCAGTGGGGAAGTCGCTCGGTCAACCGCTCGCGGAACCGCTTCAGCAGTATCGTCTGCGACTTCCAGACGCCTCCCACCGTGCACACAGGGAAATCTTCGGGCAGGTGCAGGTGTCGCGCCAGGTGCACCACCAGCCCAGCCAGATGGTCGCCTGCAGCGATGAGAATGTTTTTTGCCTGAACGTCGCCCTCCTCGGCGGCGTCGCTCACCAGCGGCGCTATCTGCGCCAGCAGGGACTGTGGATTTTGCGTGCGATACAGGGCACTTAACCATTCGCCGGTATCGCCCGTGCCGAAGGCTTCCGTCAGTACCTCGCGAAGGCGCGTGCTTTCTCCCCAGCCTTCCTCTGCGGCGAGCACTGCCCGGATGGCTTCCCTGCCTATCCAGAAGCCGCTGCCCTCGTCGCCCAGCAGGTAGCCCCATCCGCCGGCACGCATCAACCTCCCTTCCCGGTCGCGCCCGCAGGCGATGGAACCGGTTCCCGCGATCACCAGCACGCCCGGTGCACCGCCGGTGGCGCCCTCCAGCGCAATCGCATAGTCGGGAAGCAGGATCAGGCGGGCGCGGGGCAGGAGCTGTTGCAGTAAACGCTCGAACAGCTCCCTGCGGTCGGGCAGAGTGTAGCCCGCCACCCCGGCGCAGACCACGCTGACCGAATCGTGCTCCACCCCAGCGTCGCCCAGCAGACCTTCCAGCACACTCTGCCACAGGGCGGGAGGCTTGCTGGCGATGTTGATGCCCTGTCCCTCCACCCGCGCCAGCACCCGCCCGTCCGGCTGTGCCCACAGCAGGTCGGTCTTCGTTCCGCCTGCATCTATTGCCAGAAGCGTCGGAGAAATCATTGCCGATGAACCTGAACCGTGCGCTATCTAATCTTAGTGCAAACGAGGAAAAAGGGCAAGAGCCTCTCACCAACAGGACACCTCTCTCCCCTTATCGAACCTGTTCCCATACCATCGCATGGGGAGGTAGTGG
Source organism: Chthonomonadia bacterium (assembly GCA_013314755.1). Taxonomy (GTDB): domain Bacteria; phylum Armatimonadota; class HRBIN16; order HRBIN16; family HRBIN16; genus HRBIN16. The sequence continues at coordinate 45,117 of JABUFA010000022.1, read as the reverse complement.
CATGAGGTGGCTTGTGGTAGCAGTGGGCTTTCTGTTACTCACAGGAGGACTGGAGGCAATGGCACAGACCGACGTTTATAATGTGCGTGACTTCGGCGCGAAAGGAGACGGCAAAACCGACGACACCGCCGCCTTCCAGCGGGCGCTGGACGAAGCGGGCAAAGCGGGAGGCGGAGTGGTGTACGCACCGCGCGGTCTCTATCTGTTCAAGGGACACCTGGTAGTGCCCAACGGCGTGACTCTGAAGGGAGTGTGGGAATCGGTTCCGGCGCATAACGGCATACGGGACGCGGGTTTGCCCAAACCCACCGACGACGGCACGACCTTTCTGGTGACCGAGGGCGCAGGTAGCGAGGAAGGCGCACCATTCATCACCCTGAACACCAACAGCACGCTGAAAGGCGTGGTGATATACTACCCCGACCAGAAGACCGACGACGTGCCCATCCCCTATCCCTGGGCAATCGCCATGCGCGGCAAAAACCCCGCCGTGCTGGACGTGGAACTGCTGAACCCCTACAACGGCATTGACGCCACCCAGAACGAACGCCACCTGATACGCAACGTGCACGGTCAGCCCCTGCGTCGGGGAGTGCTGGTGGACCAGATATACGACATCGGGCGCATTGAGAACGTGCACTTCAACCCCTGGTTCAGCATGAAGCCAAAACTGTTTGAGTGGCAGATGCAGAACGGCGAGGCGTTTATCTTCGGGCGCAGTGACTGGCAGTATGTGCTGAACACCTTCTGCTACGGCTACCGGATAGGCTACCGCTTCATCCAGACGAAGGCGGGCGTGTGCAACGGCAACTTCCTGGGTATCGGCGCGGACGACTGTCTGGTGGCAGTGCAGGTAGATCAGACCGCCCCGATGGGCATCCTCATCACCAACGGCGAGTTCGTCTCTTTCCGGGGAAGCGACCCCACGATGGTGCGTGTGGCTCCGAGCCATTCGGGCACGGTGCGTTTCGTGAACTGCGCCTACTGGGGACCGAACAAGCAGATTGCGGTCATTGAAGGCACGGGAACGGTTGGCTTTTCGGACTGCACCTTCATGCAGTGGGATAAGGACCGGGAGGGACGCTCGGCGATACAGGCGCGCGGCGGCACGGTGCTGGTGCGCGGATGCGAGTTCCGCGATAACCGCCCGCAGGTAGAAATCGGCGAAGGGGTACGTCGCGCGGTGATTACCGATAACGTGATGACCGGAGAGGTGCGCATCACCAACCGTTCCACGGGGGCGGTGCAGATAAGCGGGAACGTGGGCACATCGCAGTAGAGGATGTATCTGTGAAGAGGGGCAACCACAGCGGTTGCCCCTGCTCTGCTACTCCCAGCCCTGAACGGGAACCCAGTGGCGAGTGAAGTAGTCGCCCAGCGTGAGGATGAACATAATCACCAGCCAGAAGAACCCCGCCGATGCCCACAGCCAGGTCAGGCGCGTGCTGTAGCGCACGTGCATGAAGTACAGCACCACCAGCACCGCCTTCACGATAGCGATGGTCAGCGCGATGATGTTGTTCAGCGTGGTATGATGCCCCGGCAGGTACGCCGCGCCTACCGTCAGCACCAGCAGTACCAGCAGGGCAACATATACCAGCAGGTATACCCGAATGGGCACGATATGCACATGCGAATGCTGTTCGTCCGACATGCTCATCACCTCGGTATCAGATACAGTAGCGGGAACAGGAAAATCCACACGATGTCCACGAAGTGCCAGTACAGCCCCACCAGCTCCACAGGGATAAAGTCCTGCACGCTGGGATGCCTGATGGCAATCAGTATCGCCAGGACACCCATCACCAGCACGCCAATCGCCACGTGCAGAGCGTGCAGTCCCGTCATGGCAAAGTACAGGCTGAAGAACAGCTGCGCCACGCGGAAATACTCCGCCGGCTCAAAGCGGAAGTTCGGTCCGGGCACCAGCCCCTCCACGAACTTATGGTGGTACTCAAAACCCTTGACCACCAGGAACGTCATTGCCAGCGCCATGGTCACGAACAGCCATAGCAGCTGCTGTTTGCGCAGCCCTCGCTGGGCATAGTGTACCGTCAGCGCCATGGTCAGACTGCTGGTCAGCAGAACGCAGGTGTTAAAGAAGCCTAACGGGATGCTGAGATGGCGATGCGCCTCCCAGAACGCTTCCTGATTCGCCACGCGATAGACCAGATAGGTGGCGAACACCGCACCGAAAAACATGATTTCGGTGACCAGGAACGTCCACATCCCCACGATGTAGGACTCGTTCTGCTGTTGCAGGTCCTCAAACTGAATCCCGAGTTTCTGTGGTGCCTGTTCCTGTACCACTGGCAACCTCCTCATGCTGATGATGGTTGTCGTAAGCGTAAGGCTCTTCGGTCACGATAGGTGTCTCTTCAAAGTTATGCGTGATAGGCGGCGAGTCGGTCTTCCACTCCAGACCGGTGGCGCCCCACGGGTTGGGACCGGCTAACGCGCCGTTACGCAGAGACCAGAGCAGATAGAACATCGGCAGGATGTAGCCCAGCCCCAGAAGCGCCGCGCCTGCGGAAGACATCACGTGAAGCATCTGCCACTCTTCGGGATACCAGTGGTAGCGGCGAGGCATCCCCAGGAAGCCCAGCACAAACTGTGGCAGGAAGGTCAGGTTAAAGCCTGCGAAGATAATCAGCGCGGCGAGTTTGGCGATGCCTTCTGGATACATGCGCCCGGTCATCTTGGGCCACCAGAAGTGCAATCCCGCCAGATAGCCGAAGATGGTTCCACCGACCATGATGTAGTGGAAGTGTGCTACCACGAAGTAGGTATCCTGCAGGTGAATGTCCGTAGCGAGCGACGCCAGGAACAGCCCGGTCAGCCCTCCGATAACGAACAGCCCTAAGAAGCCCATTACATACAGCATCGGCGCACGCAGGTCAATCGTGCCCTTGTACATGGTAGCCGTCCAGTTGAACACCTTCACGGCGGAGGGAACGGCGACCAGAAAGCTCAGCAGGGAGAACGCCATGCCCGCATACACCGATTGCCCGGTGGTGAACATGTGGTGTCCCCACACGAGGAAGCCGATGACCGCGATGGCGATGCTGGAGAACGCTACGAAGTGGTATCCGAACACGCGCTTGCGCGAGAAGCACGCCACCACCTCGCTGATGACGCCCATCGCGGGCAGAATCATAATGTACACCGCCGGGTGCGAGTAGAACCAGAACAGGTGTTGGAACAGGATGGGGTCGCCGCCCAACGCGGGGTCAAAGATGCCCAGCCGGAACACACGCTCCACCACCACCAGCAGCAGGGTGATGGCGACCACTGGAGTGCCCAGCACGATGATGACGCTGGTTGCGTAGTGCGCCCATATAAACAGCGGCAGACGGAACCACGTCAGGCCGGGCGCGCGCATCTTGTGCACGGTGACGATGAAGTTAATCCCGGTTGCGATGGAGGAGAAGCCGATAATGAACGCGCCGATGATGGTCAGCGTCACCTGCGACGTGCTGTACGAGCTGCTGTATGGCGGGTAAAACGTCCAGCCGGTATCCACACCGCCCCGAACCATCGCCCACGTGGCGATAAGCCCGCCAGCCATATACAGATACCAGCTGGCAAGGTTGAGGCGGGGGAAGGCAAGGTCGCGTGCCCCCACCATCAGCGGCACCAGGAAGTTGCCCAGCACGGCAGGGATGGCAGGTATCAGGAACAGGAAAATCATCACCACGCCATGCATGGTAAACACCCGGTTGTAGTTCTCGGAGGTCATCAGGTCGCCCTGCGGGGTCAAAAGCTCCAACCGTATCAGCGCCGCGAGCAACCCGCCGACCATGAAGAAGAAGGTCACCGACACCAGATACAGGATGGCGATACGCTTGTGGTCGGTGGTGAGCAACCACGACAGCACAGTATCGCCTGCGTTCAGGTAGTTGTGGCGCACCTCGCCGGGTCGGGCTACAGTCATGCTCATGGCTTCACCTCCGCAACCTGTGAAGGCTTCTTCAACGATTTAATATAGGCAACCAGCTGCAGGGTGCGCTCTTCGTTCAACAACCCTTCGTAGCTGGGCATGATGGGTTCATAACCATCCACGACCTTTGCCAGCGGGCGAAGGATGGACTCGCGGATGTACTGCTCATCGGCAACGACAACCGTCCCATCGCGCAGCTTCACCTTCTTGCCGAACAGCCCGTAGTGCGTGGGACCCCGCTGTCCGTCGGCAGTGCCGTGGCAGGCGTTACAGCGCAGCTGGGTATAGAGTTGCTTGCCCGCCTCCACCAGCGACGCCGTGGAGACCCCTGCCATTGTGCCTGCACCACTGGCGACAGCACCCGGTCGGGCTTCACCACCGCTGGCGAGCCATTTCTCGTACTCCGCAGGCTCCAGCACGTACACCCAGCCAATCATGCGCGAGTGCTGGGTGCCGCAGTACTCCGCGCAGAACAGATGGTACTTGCCGGGCTTGGTGGGGGTGAACCACACCGTGTTGTACCTGCCGGGCAGAACGTCGCGCTTGATGCGAAACGCCGGCACGAAGAAGCTGTGAATCACGTCCTGCGAAATCATGGTCAGCTTCACCGGTCGCCCCGCAGGGACGTGCAGTTCGTTGTTTTCGCGGATGCCGTTGGGATGCTGGACATGCCACATCCACTGCTTGCCAATGACGAATATCTCCAGGGCGTTCTCCGGTGGCGGACCGTACACGTCTGCATACATCTTTGCCGACCACACAAAGACCACCAGCCCCACCGTCAGCGGAATCAGCGACCAGCCGATTTCCAGCCGGAGGTCGGTATCCTTAGCACCTGCACGGCTGGCGCTGGAGCCGCGCCGGTATTTGTAGGCAAAGTACAGCACCAGCGCAAAAATCAGCACGGTGAAAAACACCGTCACTGCCGTCAGGAACCAGAACAGCAGGTCGTACTGCTGGGCGAAGGTGCTGGCTGTTTCGGGTATCAGAGGCACTCCTCTCATCCTTTTGCCTCCTTCTTGTGCCTGCGCTTCTCACGATACATCTGCGTGGAGATGAAACCACCCAGCGCCAGCACGGTCAACACGCTGGCAAGCTGGATGACGCGAATAATGGCTAAGCTATACTTGCCCGTACTGGGGTCGTACTGGAAACAGAACAGGATAACCTTCTCCACCGGCGAACCCACTTTGCCCTGCGACGCATCGATAATGCCCATACGCAGGTCTCGTGGCGAGTACTCGATGCCGTAGAAGTAGCGGGCGACCTTCCCGCCCGGCGTCAGGAGCATGATTCCCGCGGCGTGCGCGTACTGCCCCGACTTGGGGTCATATACGTAGCGGAACCCCACCGCGTCCGCCAGCTGGCGGATCTGCGCCTCATCGCCGGTGAGGAAGTGCCATCCCTTCGCCGCGTCCAGCCTGCCGTACTCCTTCAGAAAGTTCTGTTTCTTCGCGGCGGCAAGCTCGGGCGTCTCTTTGGGGTTGATGCTCACCGTCACAATCTCAAACTGGTCGCCGGGCGTGTAGTTAATCACCCGAAGACTTTTCAGAAGCCCCTGCAGAACCAGCCCACACAGCGACGGGCACTCGTAGTACACCAGCGTCAGCAGAACGGGCTTCTTGCCGAAATACTGCTTCAGCTGCACCTCACGACCCGTCTCGTCGCGGAAGGTCAGGTTCAGCGGAACCTGTTCGTTCAGCTTCTGCTCAATGGTGATTTCGCGCGAGATGGTCGCGCCCGACATCTTCTCGCGGTCTGGCTGCTGCCAGAACTGGGCGCTCGCTGGAAGGTGCACCAGCGCGAATATGGTCGTTAACCCGATCAGGGATACCCTCGTTCTCATGGCTTCTTCTCCTGTGTGGCTTTGGGTGCCTGCCACTGGGGCAGTCCGCGTTCTGCGGCTATCTCTATTGCCCGCTGCACTGGCACTTTGGCGATGCCCGCCTGCTGGTCTACCCACCCGTATGAAGAGGCTTTCTGCTCTTCACGCTGTCGGAACTTCTCCATGTCCACCGCCGGGTTTGCCTGCAGGACCGGCGCAGGAGGCAGCCGTCTGGCTGTGGTTGCCTGCTGTGGCGGTGCGGGTGCTACGAGGCGGTAGAACCACACGAGGAATATCAGCACGACCACCACCGAGACAATCAACGCCGAAACGAACAGCATCGCGAAGCGGAAGCCAATATCCTGCTTCTCGTAGCCGCCGCCGTGTCCGTTCTTCTTAGGCAACGGATGATGCGCTGTGCTCATACAGCCAAGCCTCCTGTAAACGTGGGTCATGACGTGGTAGAAGCGGCGCCGCGCAAACGTGCCGGGCAAACCACCACAGCCACAAGCCGCCTATCCCCGCCAGCAGGGTAATGTCCAGCCAATGCACGCGGGGCGACTCCAGCCCGAACGCCGGCTGGATAATCCAGAACAGGTCCACCGCCCGCATCACCAGAATGAACACCATCACCTTCAGCAGCAGACCGGCGTAGCGCTTGACCCGGCTGGACAGCAATAGCAGGAACGGCAGGAAAAACTGCAGTACCGTCAGAGCCGCGCTGATGTACTGCCAGCCCCCCTGATTGCGCTTCACGTAGTACACGATTTCCTCCGGCAGGTTCGCCGACCACATAATCAGGAACTGCGAGAAAGAGGTATACGCCCACAGAATCACGAAGGCGAAGGTCAGATTGCCCAGGTCGCGCGTCAGCTTGGGGTTCACCACGTCCGCAAACGGCTTGTGACGCGCTGCAATCAACAGCACCGTCGTGCTGAAGGCGAACGCGCTCAGCCCCTGTCCCACGATAAACCACGCGCCGTAAATGCTGGACTGCCACAACGGTTCTAAGGACATCACCCAGTCTATCATGGCGAAGGTAACGGTCAGCACGAACAGCACCAGTCCGGGCGCGCCAATGTTCATGCGCTGTTGCAGCAGCGTGGCATCGCCCGTTTCGTCCTGTTTCAGCGATGAGCGGCGCAACACCGTCGCCAGCGCAATCCATATCGCGAAATACACTGCGCTGCGCACGATGAAGAAGGGCACATTCAAGTAGCCCGTTTTGTGCTGCAGGTGTTCGTTCGCCTGCACGACCTCGGGACGCGCCCAGGGGTAGAGTTCAGACATTCCCGCTACCACCGGCAGAAACAACACCAGCATCAGCGGCAGGGTTGCTGCGCCCGCCTCCAGAAAGCGCAGTATCGGCAGTCCCCAGCTGCCCCGCACCGTATGGTGCAGAAGCGTCAACCCAAACGTTCCCAGCGTCAGGCACATCCACACGATGTAAGCGTAGTGATAGGAGCGGAAGAACTGCGTTTTGCCCGCCAGAGCGAACCCTGCGGCGCTGACCAGCAGGGCGATGATACCCACCGCCAGTGCGGTCTGGCTCAGGCGTGCAAATCGCTGATAGGTCTCCTGTACCGGGTTCATGGCTTGCTCTCCGTGTTGGTGGTGCTCTCCTGCAGTTTACGCAGGTCTTCAGGTGTCAGCTCGTTGGTCTTGGCATACTGGCTCAGCTGCAACACGCGCACATAGGCGGCGATTGCCCAGCGGTCCTCGGGTGGGATGCGTGAAGCGTAGCTGTACATTACCCCGAAGCCGTTGGTAATCACATCGTAGAAGTAGCCCACGGGCATCCCGCGCAGGCGGTCGGTGTGGAACGTTGCTGGCGGACGGCGCAGAGCCAGCCCACGCTGAGCAATCATGCCCTGCCCATCGCCGACCTTACCATGACAGGGCGAGCAGAAAACGTTGTAGCGTTCCTGTCCGCGCTGGAGCAGTTCTCTGGTCAGCGGCACAGGCAGTTGCGCGACCGGCTTGTTCGCCACTTTGCCGGTGTAAAACGCTTCGTTGTCGCGCAGGTAGCCGACGGGTACGCTATTCGTCACCAGCGGGCGGTCGGTTTTGCCATCCGCGAAGAAGTTGTTCGCGGACTGTGCCTTCAGCTTGGGCTGGTGCCACATATCGGTATGACAGCCTGCCAGCGACATAACCGCCGCCGTTGCAATGATAAGGGCAAGTAAACGACGCCGTGTCTGTTTCATGTCTCTACTCCTCCACCTCCGAGACCAGCCTTGCCCCCAGGCTCTCCAGGAACTGGCGCGTTTTGGTGCGGTCAAACAATGGGTCCTTCGCCTCGATGCACAGGAAGAAACGGTCCTGTGATGCCCGTTCGAAGCGCGGCGCGTTGAAAATGGGGTGATACGGCTGGGGAAGCCCGTTGAACGCAAGCATGCCGATAAACGCTCCGAAGGAAGCAAACAGCACGGTGGTCTCGAAGGTCACCGGAATGAAGGAGGGCCAGCTCAGAAACGGTCGCCCTCCGACGTTGAGCGGATAGTCCACCACCGAGATGTAGTACTGGAGCGAGAAGCCAGCAATCGCGCCAATTACTCCCGTGATGAACACCGTCCACGGCACCTTATGGTCCTCAAATCCAATCGCTTCGGATAGCCCGTGTATCGGGAAGGGGCTATAGGCGTCCATCTGGGTGTAACCAGCTTCTCGAGCACGCTTTGCCGCGTGAAGCAGGTCTTCCGCGCTTTCGAACTCTGCGATGATTCCGTGCAGCGGAACGTTCATGGCGTCACCTCCGTGCTGGCGGCTGGTGTCACCGCGGCGCCGGTAGCCGGTGCGGCATGATGTCTGTCCGTCTGGTGAAGCAGGTCACGCATCTCGAAGATGGAAATCATCGGCACGAAGCGCACGAACAGGAACATCATAAAGGTGAAGAAGCCGATGGTTCCCAGATACAGCCCCCAGTCCCAGATGGTGGGCACATACATGCCCCAGGAAGAGGGCAGGAAATCGCGATGCAGGCTGGTTACCACTATCACGAATCGCTCCAGCCACATGCCCACGTTCACGATGAGCGAGATGATGAACAGGAGCACCACGTTCTGCCGCACCTTCGGCGACCACAGCACCTGCGGGATTAGCCCGTTACATATCAGCAGTGCCCAGAAGAAGGGCGCGTAAGGACCGAAGAATCGGTTGGTAATCAGGTACTGCTCGTACTGGTTTGCGCTGTACAGGGCGGTGAATATCTCCATGATGTAGCCGTAGAACACGATCAGCCCTGTCGCCAGCATAATCTTCGCCATCCAGTCCAGGTGCTTCATGGTCAGGAAGTCCTGCATCTTATACAGGGCACGGATGGGGATGACCAGCGTCAGCACCATCGCGAAGCCGGAGTAGATAGCTCCCGCCACGAAGTAAGGTGGAAAGATGGTAGTGTGCCAGCCGGGGATAAGGGACACCGCGAAGTCAAGGCTCACGATGCTGTGCACCGACACCACCAGCGGGGTAGACAGTCCCGCCAGAAGCAGGTACGCCGATTCGTAGCGATGCCAGTGTTTGGCGGAGTTGCGCCATCCCATCGCCAGTACGCCGAAGATGACCTGCGCCAGCCGGTTCTTCGCGCGGTCGCGCAGGGTCGCCAGGTCGGGAATAAGACCGGTAAACCAGAACAGCAGAGACACGGTGAAATAGGTGGTCACCGCGAACACGTCCCAGATGAGGGGGCTTCGGAACTGGGGCCATGCTCCTGTCCAGTTGGGGATGGGCAGGAGCCAGTAAGCCACCCACGGACGCCCGACGTGCAGGAGCGGGAACATGCCGGCGCACATGACGGCGAAGATGGTCATCGCCTCGGCGAAGCGGTTGATGGAGGTGCGCCACTGCTGGCGAAGCAGGAGCAGGATCGCCGAAATCAGCGTGCCCGCATGTCCGATACCAATCCACCACACGAAGTTGATAATGGCGAACCCCCAGCCGACGGGCTGATTGATGCCCCAGATGCCCACGCCACGCAGTAACAACCACGCGATGGAGGTAATCAACACGAACACGAAGAAGGCGGCGATGGCGGTCACCACATACCACGCTCTGGGATGCCGATAGCTCAGCACCACCGAGCCAATCTTGTGCGTGACCGTCTCGTACGTGTGCTGACCTTCAATCAGTTCAGTCGCCGGTTCGGTTCTCACAATTTGCCCTTGCATACACTATGCCCCTTCCAGCTCAGGATTGGGATTGCGCACCTTGGCAAGGTAGGTAGTGCGCGGACGGGTGTTCAGCTCTTCCAGCAGACCGTAGTGGTGCGGCTGCTGTTTCAGCTGGGCTACCAGGCTCTCTCGGTTGTTCATGTTGCCGAAGACGATGGCGTGCGTGGGGCAGGCTGCCTGACAGGCGGTAATCACTTCACCGTCCTGCACCTCGCGCCCCAGCTTCTTCGCTTCGATACGCGCGGCGTTGATGCGCTGTACACAGTAGGTGCATTTCTCCATCACACCGCGCCCCCGAACGGTCACGTCCGGATTGCTGAGAAGTTGCAGAACAGGCTCCTTCGGGTCGTTGTACTTCAGGAAGTTGAAGCGTCGCACCTTGTAGGGGCAGTTGTTGGAGCAGTAGCGCGTGCCCACACAGCGGTTGTAGACCATCTGGTTCAAGCCCTCTTCGCTGTGGTTGGTTGCCCCCACGGGACAGACAGGCTCGCACGGCGCGTTCTCACACTGCATACAGGGCACCGGTAGCAGATGGGTGGAAGGATTGTCCAGATTGCCCTCGTAGTAGCGGTCAATACGTATCCAGTGCATCTCGCGCCCTCGTGCCACCTGCTCCTTGCCCACAATCGGGATGTTGTTCTCCGCCTGGCAGGCAGTCACACAGGCGTTACAGCCGATACACAGGCTGGTATCTATCACCATCGCCCAGGCGTTGCCATCCCATTTATGCTCAGGATACAACGAGAGGTGTTCGCCTTCGGCAGAATGCTTTTTCACCAGATGCTCGGGGTTCTGGCGAAACTCCTGCAGAGTGCCCACGTGCACCAGGTCTCGCCCCTGCATGCTGTGGTGCTGTTGTGTGCTTGCCAGCGGATAGCGGTCGCCAGTTTTCGCCAGCGTCGCCCCCGAAGCCGTCCACAGCGCATCCGAGAAGCGCACCTTGTAGGCATTGTAGCCGATGCCAGTGCCCACTCTGCCTGCCCGGGTGCGCCCGTAGCCCAGCGCAAGCGTCACGCAGTCGTCAGGCTGACCGGGCATGATCCAGATGGGCGCCCGCAGCTTCTCGCCGCGCAGACGCAATTCCACCACGTCCACCATGTTCGCCAATCCGCCGGTGTCCATCTGCAAACCCAGCCTCTGGGCAGTGGCGGGACTGACGAAGATGGCGTTATCCCAGGTCAGATGGGTCAGCGGTTTGGGCAGCTCCTGAAGCCAGCCGTTGTTGGCGAATCGCCCATCCCACACCGTTGGGTCGGGCACGAACACAACCTCCAGTTCCTCCGCGGGGGCTGGCGTCTTCTGGGCGGCGACAACCGCTTCGGTGCGAATCTTTACCGGCTTGGGCGGGAGGGCAGTGCCCGGCACCACTCCATCATGCAATATCCTGCGCCAGGTCTTCTGGAAGTTCGCGGTTCCAAGACGTTTGCTCCAGTACGCCTGCACGATGTCGTAGCCGGTGCGCTGGCGCCCCAGCAGGGCATCCACCATCTCGTACGCCGAGCGCGAGGGGTACAGCGGCTCAATGAGCGGCTGGATGACGGAAACCGTGCCGTCGAACGCGCGCACGTCGCCCCATGCTTCCAGATAGTGCGATTCGGGGATATGCCACAGGCACAGCGCGGAGGTCTCGTCCTCGTACAGGCTCAGGTGCACGGTGAAACCATTGCGCTGGGTGAGCTCCTTCAGCACGCGGGCAAACTCCAGGTCAGCAGGCGCGTTGTACGCAGGGTTGCCGCCGAGAATAATCAACACCTCTACCTTGCCGGCGGTCATGTCCTGCACCAGCTCGCGCAGGGATTGGGTATGGTTGACGGGCTGTGCTTCCACCGGCGCGGTGTAAAGTACCGTCTGCCCCACGTTACCCAGCACATGATTGATGGCGTGCACGAGTGCGTGAATCGCCGGGGGCAGAGATTCGCCAGCAACCACCACACTGCGCGAACGATGCGCTTGCAGGTCACGGGCAACCGCATCCACCCACTTCTGCTGTTCGGCGGGCAGCTGCGGGGCAGACACGGGCACACCCAGCGCACGCGCCAGCGCAAGCGCAAAAGCCTGAACCTGCGAGGGGCGCAGAGGCAAACGATGGTCTGCTGCCGAGCCGGTAACGCTTGGTGTGCTCTCCACCACGTACAGGCGGTTCATCTCCGCTGTGCCGCTGCGCACCCTGCGCCGCGAAGCATAGTCGTGGGCATAGCGCACGCTGGCAGGTGCGCCGTACAGGAAATCGGCGTCCAGCGAGAGTATCACATCGGCGCGGTCAAAGCGGTAGACCGTGTGCACCGGCTCGCCGAAGGCAATCTTTGCGCCCTCGTAGGCGTTATCCGCATGGACGGGCTCGTACTGATGCCACTTCGCCTGCGGAAACTTCTTCAGCAGTTCTTCCATCAGCGCGGCGAGGGTCGGCGAGGTTACGGTTTCAGTCAGGATGCGCAGACCGGCGCCGCGCACCGCCGCCTGTTTTGCCATCTCCGCGGTCAGCGCAGCGTTGAAGTCCGTCCATGCGCTCAGCTGCCCCTGATACATCGGGCTTTGTGAGCGGTCGGGGTCATACAGGGTCAGGATAGACGCCTGTGTGAACGCATCGGTCGCGCCGAGATGTTTGGGCGTGCCGTCGGGGTTCAGCTGCGCAGGAGCCTGCGGGTTGAGCACTCCCTGTGCGCCCGGGCTGGCGGGGTGCTTTGCGTTACCTTCGATCTTGGTGGGACGTCCCTCATGGCTTTCTACCAGCACGCCGCGCCCGTAGCCGCCGAACGGAAAGGCGGAAGCGAAGTAGAGAGGTCTGCCCGGAATCATCTCCTCGGGCTGCTGCACCTGCGGCACTATCTTGCGCATGGGAAGCGGACGGCACGAGGTCAATCCCGCCAGCGCCAGCGAGGCTCCCATCAGCTTCAAAAATTGCCGGCGATGCAGAAAGGCTCCTAACGGCGAGGACTGACGCGGGAACTCCTTTTCCAGTATTTGCTGGAACTCCTCGCTATCGGCAAGTTCCTCCAGACTGCGCCAGTACTGCGCACCTCTTGCCTGCGCAAGTCGCTTGCGTATCTCTTCCAGATTAAGCGGTCGGTGTCTTTTGTCTCCCATTTTCACCCTGAGCCTGCACTTTAGCGATGGCATATCGAGCAGTTAGTTAACTGCTCCTTCTTGACGTGGTACTCTTGCACCAGCTTCTTGCCCAGTTCCATCTGGTTGGCGGGCGGCTGGTAGTTGTAGTTGAAGACCTCTTCCTTGGGGCGGATATACTTCTCGGGCTGGCGATGGCAGTCCAGACACCAGCTCATGCTCAACGGCTGTGCCTTGTACGTGATGTTCATCTCATGGATGGGACCGTGACAGGTGTTACAGCCAATGCCCTTCTGGACGTGGATGCTATGGTTGAAGTAGACGAAATCAGGCAGGTCGTACACCTTATTCCACTGGATAGGTGTGCCGTTGAGGTAGCTCTGTCGGACAGGCTCCAGCAGGGGGCTGTTCGTCCACACCTGCGAGTGGCAGCTCATACAGGTATGCGTCGGAGGAACGCTGGCGACTGCTGAGGTCTCCACCGTGCTGTGGCAATACCGACAGTCAATGCCCAGTTCCTTCACGTGATGCTTGTGGCTGAAGGGAACAGGCTGGTCCACCGGAGCGCCCACCTGCGTGACGTACGGCGACCTGCTAAGATTGGAGCCAATCAGCACGCTGGACACCAGCAATGCCGCGCCCGTGACAATACTCAGTCGCGCCAGTGTGTTACTACTGCGATGAAAGACCTGTGGCATCGGATGCCCCCTCTCTTTTGTGCTTTTTATCACAGCATCTTTGCGGCTGAAATGACCTTTTCAACATTGAAAAACACTAAATAACAGCGTCTAATCTGTCTACCGAGCAATTTTCGTTGCTAATTATACACGACCCTATTCATATTTTTCAATAGAAAACGCCTTGAAAACACAAAAAACCGTTCCCATTTTCACAAAGAAACGCTCAACCCCTCTGCGCATACTGTGGAAACAGCACATACAGTATCAGGTAGATAACCACGCCAGTGGCAGAAACATACATCCAGAGGGGCAGTGTCCAGCGGGCGATTGCCCGGTGTTTTTCAAAGCGTGTTTTGAGCGCACGCCACAACGTGACCAGCACCAGAGGCACGATGACCGCCGCCAGCACGGTATGCGTGAACAGTATCATCAGATACACCGTTCGCAGCACAGAGGGCGCCATGAAGCGCGTCGTGCCCGTGTAAGCGTGGTATGTCAGATAGCCGATGAGGAACAGCACCGACGCGGCCAGAGCCGATAACATGCTGGCGCGGTGTTTGGCTATCATGCCCCGCCCGATGTATACTCTGCCCGCCAGCAGCAGCAGAAAACTGGTCAGGTTCATCAGTGCGTTGAAGGAAGGCAGCCACTCGATCATCGTCTCCCCTCTTCCACCAACAGTTGCTGAGCATCTTTGATTAACTGCTGGACCTGCTCCATATCCAGTCCGCTGTAGTAGCCGCGAATGCGCCCCTGCGAGTCCACCAGCACCAGCTTTTCGCTGTGGACGAAATCATGGGTCGTGCCTTCTATCTGCTCGGGCACATCTTCTGCAGCCAGTTTGAAGCCTTTGCGTGCCAGCCGGTAGATGGCTTTCTTCTCACCGGTCACAAACAGCCACTTGCCGGGGATGGCGCCCTTTCCACGCGCATACTCGCTTAACACTGTTACGGTATCGTGCTCGGGGTCAACGGTGAACGAGACAATCTGCACCGCCGGGTTGTCCGCGAAAGCCGTTTGCACTTTGGTCACGTTGTCCTGCATGATGGGACAGATGCTCCGGCAGGTGGTAAAGAAGAAGTTTGCCACCCACACCCTGCCCCGCAGGTCGTTCAGCGCGATGGGCTGACCGGTGTGCGCTGTAAGGGTGAAGTCAGGCACTTCGCCAAGCACCGGCAGAGAGGCAGATACAGGTGTAAAGGGCTTCGCGCGCCGCGAGTGTACATAGCTCACTATCAACAGCAACACTGCCATCACCAGCACACCCCAGCTGGCGATGCGAATAGTCCATCGTGCGATGCTCATCGTGTCTCTCCTCCGTCCCTCAGCGCACCAGTATGAACAGGATGAACCATAAAGGCAAATAGCCCAGAGAAGCCAGTATCACCCTCGTTGACGTTTTGCTGCTCGGTTGGCAAGCGAAAGCCTTTGTCGTCCAGACCATCCACCAGCCCAGCAGAAGCGCACCCACTGCGTAGAGCACCGAACGCCATCCAACCACAGCGGGCACGACGCTCGTCGCTACCAGTAACACCGACATCGCTAGCATCGCCCTGCCCACCAGCACACCGCTCGCGTCGTCGAAGGGCACCATTCGGAAGCCTGCCTGCCGATATTCCGCGCCATACTTCCACGCAATCGCCCAGAAGTGCGGGAACTGCCACAGGAACTGGATAGCGAAGAGGAACACCGCTTCCCAGCTCAGGTGACCGGTGACCGCCGTCCAGCCCATGACGGGCGGCATCGCGCCGGGCACTGCGCCAATCACCGTGCACCAGGCGTTAAGCCGTTTGGACGGCGTGTAGACCAGAGCGTAGGTCAGCAGGGCGAAGGCTCCAAGCAGGCTGGTCAGCGGATTGACCAGATACCACAGCACCATCACCCCGGCAACTCCCCACAGCGTACTCACCACTGCCGCCTCCCGTACCGACAGCCTGCCGCTGGGGATGGGGCGACCTGCGGTGCGCTTCATGCGGGCATCGTAGCGCCATTCAATGGTCTCGTTCAGCCCGTTGGCAGATGCAACTACCAGCCATACTCCCACCGCCAGCCAGATAAACTGGGCAGGTGAAAACGGTTTGCCGGGTAGCCACATCGCCGCCAGTGCCGACAGCCACACTAACAGGGTAACGCGCGGCTTGCTGAGCTGCCAGTATGCGCCCAGGTCGAGCAGTGCGGTTCGCCCCAGTGGGGTTATCAGATTGCGCGGGACTGCGGTTGTGCCCTTCACGCGCCTCGCCTCGTTTCGTTACGTTTAGTTTGAGAAAAAATTATCAAACCTAATTATACTGGATAAAGAAGAGAGAGTCAAGATTTTGGTGAGTGATTTCGAGGTCTCTCCTCCCTTTCTCTCTGCCCTTGCGATTGGAAATCGCAGGCTACACAAAGCGAAACCTGCTGAAGCAGGTTAAGGGTCTGCAAGCAGGGTCTGCTGAAGCGAGCTTCAGCACTCCAAAGAGGTCAGGTTAGTTGCCGCAGATATGGATTGCTGAAGCCATGCTTCAGCAGAAGGGATGCCTTTCTTCAATTGTGCCCTTGCGACTGGAAGTAGCACACAACGAGGGGTGGAACTTGCTGGAGATAACTGTGGTATAATACGGATGGAACAATTGAACAAAAGGCGATGGAGGTCCGCCAGCCCTTTCATCCAAGGGGCGAACCGCCAGAAGAGGCTGATGGCTCCTGTTCACGCGAACAGCGAGCCATTTTTGCGTTTATGGAGGTAACGATGCACCTGCCAGAGATGGCATTGGAAGAGGCGTTGTCGCACGGCGAGTGTGCGCTGTGCTGGTTGGCGCACCGAAACCTGCTTCGGCGGACGGAGACACTGCTTCGTGAGCACCTTGCCGACCCCGAGTGGCGAGCCTCCCTGCGCCAGGGGAGCGGTTTCTGCAGTTACCATGCGGACTGGATGCTTCGGCATGGGGAGGTGTTGCCGCTGGCGATACTTGCCGAAGACGTGCTGGCGCATGTTGAGCAGTGGTTCTCGACAAAGCGACACGCCCCACAGCGATGCCAGCTCTGCGAAGCGCAGGGTCAGGACATGGCGCAGTTTGCCCACCTGCTGGCGCGTTTGCTGGACGACGCAGAATGGCGCGGACGCTACGAGCAGAGCGCGGGGCTGTGCGTACCCCATCTGCAAATGGTGGCGCGCGTTTGCAGGCGCGAGACAAAGGGATGGCTGATCGAGTGCGAACGGGCACGCTGGCAGGCACTGCGTCTGCAACTGCAAGAGGTCATTCAGAAGCACGATTACCGATTCAAGGACGTGCCGTGGGGAGAGGAGACAGGCAGCTGGAGGCGCGCCTTCCACAAACTGTACGGCACTGCCCTGCCCGAGGAGGCATCCGATGAACGATAGCCACCGCCGACACCTGTTCGCCCTGCTGGTGCAGATGGAGGATACAGTCAGCCGCATGACGCAGGCGGGATGGATGGGTATCTCGCCATCTGGCGGCGGACAGCGCCTTACTCCTCTTCCGCCATCGCAGTGGAAGATGCTTCAGGAGGTACTGGAACGACTGGTGGAAAGCTACCACGACGCGATGAGTCAACTCGCCCCGCAAACCGTCCAGCAACACGACCAGCCCGAGCCGATTGAAGTGACCTACTACTGGCTGAGGCTTCTGCTGGGAAGCCTGCACGATACTCTCCTGCCCGAGATGGACCCCGATCGGATAGTAAGCCGATACGGTGCCCTGAGCGAACAGGAACGTGAAGCGATTAACCGGCTGCGACACGCCGTTGAACGTGAACTGCAAAGTGCCCAACAGGTTGTGCAGATGCGTTTCATACCACGCAGAGGACAGGAGTATAATCAGCGATGAACATGTGGTGGACGGCGTTTGTGTGGGTAGTCCTGGCACTGCTGGCTTCGGTCGTTTCCGTGCGGCTGGCAGTGAGCGTTGCGCTGATTGAGATTCTGTTTGGCGTGATAGGGGGCAACCTGCTGCACCTTCAGCCAAACGAGTGGATTAACTTTTTGGCGGGATTGGGAGGCATCCTGCTGACCTTTCTGGCGGGCGCGGAGATAGAGCCCCAAACCCTGCGCCTGTATGCAAAGTCCGCGCTCTCCATCGCGCTGGCATCGTTCCTGCCTTCTCTGCTGGGCACGCTGGCGCTGGTGCGCTGGGGCGTGGGGTGGGACCTGCACGCAGGCATAACCGCCGCCATCGCGATGTCTCCGACCTCCATTGCGGTGGTGTACACGGTGATGGTAGAGACGGGCTTGAACCGCACTCCGCTGGGCAAGCGTATCATCGTGGCGTGTTTTCTTGCGAACCTGCTGGCAATGCTTGCCCTGGGTATCCTGACCGCACGGGGCACGTGGTGGCTGGTGGTATTCCTCGTCGCTATTATCGCAACGTTTCTGGCTGTTCCTCATCTGGCACGCGCGTTCTTCCAGCGGACCGGCGAGCACCTCAGTGAACCGCAGATAAAGCTGGTAGCCGGCATGTTACTGTTGTTGAGTGCGCTGGCTGTGCAGGCGAAAAGCGAACCGGTGCTGGGCGCATACCTGCTGGGGCTGGCACTTTCGGGCGTGCTGGTCAGCGTACCCGGGCTGTTACACCGCATCCGCACGCTCAGCTTCACCATGTTCACGCCCTTCTACTTTCTGAAAGCAGGAACCTATGTGTCGCTGCCCGTTGTCTGGCGGGCTTCGGGATGGATAACGCTGTTGTTGACCTGCAGGATGCTAACGAAGATGGTGGTGCTTTACCCTGTTTGCCGGCTGCAGGGTATCTGCCACCGCGAATCGATGTACACTACTCTGCTGATGGCGACCGGACTGACCTTCGATATCATCGTCTCGCTGTTCGGGCTCTCGCAGGGCTTCATTAATCATCAGCAGTATACTATGCTGGTGGCGGTAATCATCGCCAGTGCGATTGTGCCGACCGTGGTCGCTCAGACCTTCTTTCGACCAGCGATGCCTTCCGAGCCGAGAGCGACCCTGCATCAGCCTCTGGTCAAACAATCGTCATCGTAACGGGAGGTTGAGTATGTATTCTCGTATCCTCGTTGGTTTTGATGGTTCGCAGGGGGCGGAGCGTGCATTGAATGCCGGGCTTGTACTGGCAAAGGCGCTGGAGGCGGAACTGCACGTGATTATGGTGGAAGAGGACCTGCCCAAATACGCCTCCACCATCGGCGAATACGACGAGGTCAAACAACAGCGTGATGCCTACTTCGCCAAGCTGGAACGGCAGGTGCATCTTGCTGCGCAGCTGGCGGATGTGCTCGTGCAGACACACATCGTCGCCGGGCACGAGGTATGGTCTATCGTCGACTTCGTGAAGCACCATCAGGTAGACCTGGTGGTCATTGGGCATCAGGGGCACTCTACCCTGCACGAGCGCGTGTTCGGGAGCACGGCGTCTTCCATTGTAACCCACGTGCCCTGCCATGTACTGGTGGCGAAGTAGCCAGGCGCAGGAAACGCGTCCGCCTTGCAGGAAGTAAATACCGTCAGGACAGGCTGTTCAAGGAGAGCTGTGCGTGATGAAAACACTCTCGCGCTCCATGCTGTTTGTCGTTCTGCTGGGTCTGGTGAGCCTGTGCGCGGACATGACCTACGAAGGCGCCCGCAGTATCACCGGTCCATTCCTCGCGACGCTGGGCGCAAGCGGTGCTGTTGTGGGCTTCGTATCGGGGCTGGGCGAGCTGGTGGGCTATGTGCTTCGTCTGGCATCGGGCTATCTCAGCGACCGCACCCGCCGCTACTGGCTACTCACCTTCACCGGCTATACGGTGAACCTGCTGGCGGTTCCCCTGCTCGCTCTTACTGGGCACTGGGTCACTGCGTCCATGCTGATTGTGATAGAGCGTCTGGGCAAAGCCATTCGCACGCCCGCTCGCGATGCGATGCTCTCACACGCCACTCGGCAGATAGGACATGGCTGGGGATTTGGTTTGCACGAGGCGATGGACCAGATAGGCGCGGTGCTGGGTCCGCTGATTGTGTTTGCCACCCTCTCGTACCGCAGTGACTATCGGCTGGGGTTCGCGGTGTTGCTGGCGCCCGCCCTGCTGGCGCTGGCAATGCTCACTGTGGCGCGGATGCAGTTCCCACGCCCCCAGGACCTGGAAGTGAAAGTGGTGCATCTGGAGACGCGCGGGTTCTCCTCCACCTACTGGCTGTACCTGGGGGCGGTTGGGCTGGTTGCCGCAGGTTATGCTGACTTCCCTCTGATAGCCTACCACTTCGGCAAAACGGCTGTGGTCTCTTCGCAACACATCGCGCTGTTCTACGCGCTGGCAATGGGCGTGGACGCCATCGGTGCGCTGATTTTGGGCAGACTGTTTGACCGAATCGGTTTCCACACGCTGACGCTGGCGTCGCTGATTTCCGCAGGGTTTGCCCCACTCGCGTTTCTGGGCGGGTTCGGCGGTGCGGTTGCCGGAGCCATCCTGTGGGGTATCGGCATGAGCGCACAGGAGTCGGTGATGCGGGCAGCGATTGCTAAACTGGTCTCACCGGAACGACGTGGTACAGGTTTCGGGGTGTTCCATACGGGATATGGCATCGCCTGGTTTGCCGGCAGTGCGCTGATGGGATGGCTTTACGACCGCTCGGTCATGGCGCTGGTCTCCTTCTCGGTGGCAGCTCAGCTTTGCGCGATGGTCGTTTTTGTCCTGCTGGCACGCGGGCATAACCAGCGTCTTGCTCAGTAGCCACTCAGTATCTGCCGGATACGCTCCACCGCTTCGGGAATCGCCCGCTCGACCTCTGGCGAGAGTTGTTCGCCATACTGGAAGTGGGTTGTTCGAACGGTTAGCAGGAAAGCGTTCTGGGGAACTCTGCCGTAAAGCTCTCGCGCAAGCACCAGCAAGCCTGCGGGCTCGAGAGAATGCGTGACCGAGGATGCAGACGGATTCGGCGAGAGATTCTCACACTCTATCAACCCTATCGGCTCGCCCACTCGCACATCCACAAAAACAACTGTATCCACTGCGCTGATGGGTTCGGCAAGCTCCGGCGTGAGCTGCTGGCAGGCAATCACCGCCACCGTCTCCGACGCCAGCAGGCGACTAACCTGCTCCGCAACCGCCATACCGAAGCCATCATCCCCACGAAGGGGGTTGCCGTAACCGATAACCAGCGTGTGCGCCCTGCGAGATCTGTGCTCTGCACCCTGCATAGATAAGGCTTCCCCTTCTTTGACCTGCCAGGACATCTACAGCGACAGAACATGTTTATCAACAAGAACGCACCGTTTAGACGCCCACAGCAGGAGCAGAGTTACCAGTAGCAGATTTTATGGAGTGCCGAAGCTTGCTTCAGCAAATCCTGCTTGCGGAGGCTAACCTGCTTGTAGCCCGCGACTCCCAATCGCAAGGGCAGACATTAAGAATCGGAGGCGAACATATAATCTGCATGTTGGGGTGGCAGGAGAGGGCAGGTGTTCTGCCCTCTCCCGGAGTGCTATCGCCTCACCTCGTCCAGCACCTCGCCGGTAGGCGAGAGCAGCTGTATCTGCAGGGGCATCTGCCCCACGGCGTGCGTGGAGCAGCTCAGACAGGGGTCGAAACAGCGGACGACCGCCTCCACACGGTTCAGCATCCCTTCCTCGATCCTGTCGCCCTTCACGAAGTGCTTCGCCGCCTGCAGGATGCCCCGGTTCATCGCGAGGTTATTGTGCCCTGTCGCGATGATGAGGTTCGCCCAGGTGATAAGCCCGTCCCTGTCGATGCGATAGTGGTGGATCAGCGTTCCGCGCGGCGCCTCCGCCACGCCGATTCCCTCGGTGCGGTTGGGACCGGCGACCGCCTGCACACGCGTATCGAGGATGTCGGGCTCGTTCAGCAGTTGCTGGATGCGCTCCAGGCCATACAGTATCTCCACCAGGCGGGCATAGTGGTAGTGGAACGAGCTGAGCACGGCGCCGCGCTCCAGAGTGCGGAACTCCGCCCAAGCCTCATCGGCAAGCGGCGTGCCGCAACGGTCTATCAGGTTCAACCGCGCCAGCGGTCCCACCCGATAGATGCCCTCCGGATAGCCGATGGGTTTGTAGTAGGGGAACTTCAGGTAGGTCCAGGGTTCCACCGCCTCGCCGATGTATTGTTCATAGTCGTTCGGGTCAATCTTATCGGCGATGACGTTGCCGGCGGAGTCTACCACGCGAAGCACTCCATCGTAATGCTCCAGCGCACCCGTTTCGGTGACCAGCCCCAGAAACAGCGAGGGGAAGTTGGCGAAGGTCTGTATCTCCTCGCTGAACTGGCGCAGGATGCCCTTGAACCACTTCAGCGCACGCTGGGTGATGTCTATCGCTTCGGGAATGCCTGCCAGCATCTGCTCGCGCTTCTCTGCGGTAAGCGGCTGTGCCACGCCGCCCGGCACCACCCACGAGGGATGGATGCGTTTGCCCGCCAGCCATTCAATAATCTGCTGACCGAACTGTCGCAGGCGGATGCCATCGCGCGCCAGCTGAGGGTTCGCCTGAATGACGCCCACAATGTTGCGGATGGCGGGGTCGGCGTCCATGCCCAGCAAGAAGTCGGGCGAGGAGAGGTGGAAAAAGCTCAGCGCGTGCGACTGCACCATCTGCGCCAGGTTGAAGATGCGCCGAAGCTTTTCCGCCGTCTCCGGGATGCGCACCGCCAGCAGGGCATCACACGCCTTTGCCGATGCGATGAGGTGGCTGACGGGGCAAATCCCGCAGATACGCGCGGTCAATGCCGGCATCTCGCTGAATCGCCGCCCTTCGCACAGCTTCTCAAAGCCGCGAAACTGGGTGATATGTAAACGCGCATCGCGCACGATGCCCTGCTCATCCAGATGGATGGTGATTTTGGCATGTCCCTCGATGCGCGTGATGGGGTCTATGGTAATCTGTTGTGCCATTCTGCCACCTCCTTATGCTCCGAACCGCGTCAGCTTTGCGGTGTCGGGGATTCTACCTGCCAGCAGGTCGGTGAGCGCGAGGTAGATTGCCTCCGCTGACGGCGGACAGCCCGGAATGAACACGTCCACCTTCACCACCTCGTGCACGGGGCGCACCCGCTCGCACAGGGCGGGGATTACCTCGCGAGGAACCTGCGGGTAGAGCGTCACGTTCTCCAGATACGCCCTCTGCAGAACGGCGTTCACTCCGAACGGGTTGCGCATGGAGGGCACGTTGCCGGTCACTGCGCAGTCGCCAAAGGCGACCAGTATCTTCGTGTTCGCTCGCACCATCTGAATCTTGTGCAGGTCCTCCTCACTGCTCACCGCCCCTTCCACGAGGGTGATGTCCACGTTCTCCGGGAACTCTTTGGGGTCTACCAGCGGACTGTATACTAAATCCGCCTGCTGGAACAGCTCGATCAGCCGTTCGTCCATGTCCAGAAAGGACATGTGACAGCCGGAACAGCCGTCCAGCCAGACGGTTGCTATGCGCTTCTTGTTCATCGTCGTCCCTCCCGCATCATCGCCAGATAGGACAGCGACTGCCGCCTCTTCAGGCGCTCGGTCACAGGCTTGCCCTTCTCGAACAGCGCACCGGTGGGGCAGACGCTCACGCACTTGCCGCAGCTGGTGCAGGTTTCGGACTCGCCCCAGGGCTGGTTCAGGTCGGTGATCACGCGGCTGTCAATACCGCGCCCCATAACGTCCCACGTATGCGCGCCCTCGATTTCGTCGCACACGCGCACACAGCGCGTACACAGGATGCACCGGTTGTGGTCAACCACGAACCGCTCGTGGCTGGCGTCCACAGGCAACCGGGGGAAGCGGTAAGGCACGCTCACGTGGGTCATGCCCAGCGTCTGCGCCATGCTCTGCAGTTCGCAGTTGCCGTTCACCACGCACACCGAGCAGATGTGATTGCGCTCCGAGAAAATCAGCTCCAGCACCATCCGGCGATATTTTTGCAGTCGCTCGGACTGGGTGTACACCTCCATCCCTTCTTCCACGCGCGTCACGCAGGCGGGCAGCAGACGCGATACGCCCTTGACCTCCACCAGGCACAACCGACACGCGCCGATAGAGGTCAGTCCCTCCAGATGGCACAGCGTGGGGATGAAGATGCCGTTTTGCCGGGCGACCTCCAGGATGGTCTCATCTTCACGACCGCTGACGTCGCGGTCATCTATCTTCAGCGTTTTGACGCGAACTGGCTGGTTCATCAGTGTCCCTCCCTGCGATGTATCTGACACACCCCTGCCGGGCACTGCTTGTCCACGATGTGGGCGATGTACTCCTCGCGGAAGTACTGCAGGGTGCTCAGCACGGGGTTCGGGGCGGTTTGCCCCAGTCCGCACAGGCTGGTGTGCTTCACCATGTCGCACAGGTCTTCCAGCAGGGCAAGGTCGTCCATGCTGGCTTCACCTGTAGTGATTTTCTGCAGGATGTCGTACATCTGCGCTGTGCCCACGCGACACGGCACACACTTCCCACACGACTCGGTCATACAGAACTCCATGAAGAACTTCGCCACGTCCACCATGCAGGAGGTTTCGTCCATCACAATCATCCCTCCTGAGCCCATGATGGAACCGACCTTCGCCAGCGACTCATAGTCCACCGGCATATCCAGATACTGTTCGGGAATGCAACCGCCGGAGGGTCCGCCCGTCTGCACCGCCTTGAACCTGCGCCCTTCGGGGATGCCCCCGCCGATTTCAAAGATTATCTCGCGCAGGGTGATGCCCATCGGCACTTCGATCAGTCCGGTGTTCTTGACGCTCCCCGCCAGGGCGAACACCTTCGTGCCCTTGCTCTTCTCGGTGCCGATGCTGGCGAACCAGTCGCCGCCGTTGCGGATGATGGGGGCGACGTTGGCAAAGGTCTCCACGTTGTTAATCAGCGTGGGATAGCCCCACAAGCCGTACTCGGCAGGATAGGGTGGACGCGGACGGGGTTGACCGCGCTTGCCCTCGATGGAGGCAATCAGGGCGGTCTCCTCACCGCAAACGAACGCGCCCGCTCCGAGACGTATGTCCACATGGAAGCTGAAGGTGGTGCCGCAGATATTGTTGCCCAACAGACCCAGGCGCTCTGCCTGTCGGATAGCCGTGCGCAGGCGTTTCACCGCCAGCGGATACTCGGCACGCACGTAGAGGTAGCCCTGGCTCGCGCCTACCGCGTAAGCGGCTATCGCCATCCCTTCCAGCACGCGATGCGGGTCGCTCTCCAGCACACTGCGGTCCATGAACGCACCCGGGTCGCCTTCGTCGGCGTTGCAGATAACGAACTTGCGGCTGCCGCCCGCCTTGGCGACGGTGCTCCACTTCAAGCCGGTGGGATAGCCTGCGCCTCCGCGCCCGCGCAGTCCGCTCCGGGTAATCTCGTCGATCACCTCCTGCGGGGTCATCTCTTCCAGCACCCGAGCCAGCGCGGTATAGCCATCGCGCGCGATGTAGTCCTCTATCTTCTCGGGGTCAATCAGCCCGCTGTTTTCAAGGACAATCTTGTACTGCTTCTGGAAGAAGGGCGAATCCGCAGGACACAGCAGTCGCTCCACTGGTTTACCGCCCAGGCTGTTCACAATGTCGCTGGCGTCTTCAGGGGTGACGCCTTCGTACATCACACCCTCAGGCTCCACCACCATCAGCGGTCCTGCCGTACACAACCCCAGACAACCGACGCCTTTGACCTCACATTCGTCGGTCAGCCCGCGCCGGGCGATTTCGTCCTGCAGTGCCTGAAGCACCTGGTCACTGCGTGCGGACAAACAGCCCGCCGCCACACATATCTTAATCCGGTGCTTTGGCTCGGGGCGAGCCTCCTCCTGCGACGACGCCAGCTTGCGCAGTTCTTCAGGAGTCATGGTTCATCCACCTCCCTATCCGTTCCAGCGCCTCCTCGGGCGTCACTTTGCCTGCTACCTCTCCGTCAAATACCACTGCCGGCGCCAGCCCACATGACCCCAGGCACCGGGCGGTCAGCAAGGAGAGTTTTCCATCGGCGGTAGTCTCGCCGGGCTTTACCTGATACTTTTCCGAAACCGCTGCCACAATGTTGGGCGCGCCCTTGATGTAGCACGCCGTGCCCATACATACTACGCAGGTATGTTCGCCCTGCGGTTTCAGCGTGAAGAAGTGGTAGAACGTGGCCGCTCCGTACACCTTGCTCAGGGGCACACGCAGTGACTTTGCCACGTATCGCAACGCCTCCGTGTCCAGGTAGCCGAACGTCTGCTGAACCGAGTGCAGAGTCTCTATCAGCGCGTGCGAGTCGTACCCGTGTCGACGCATAGTGGCTTCAACAATGCGCCACCGCTTGTCGTCCGAAGGCGGAGATGGTTTCGTGAAATGCATGTTCCGCGCTCCCTCCGTCTGTTCGTAGTTTTGGCTGTTGAGGGGCAACAAGGGGATATTGGCAAAAAACGCACTCGCCACCGAGCACCATCTATGTTCAGCGGCACCTTCGCCGTGAGATTCTCTCCCCTGCGTAACCCCTGCTCAGCACCACAGGTGGTGCTGAATCTCAACATTTTGATATATTATATTTATCAGTTTGAGTATACCACAAAACGGCTCTATTCCGCAAGGTCAGCCTTTTTATCAAATTCATTTTTAGTGTAGCAAAACAGGTTCTCCTCGTTCCCGCCTCCCGCCCTGAGTAAGAGGTCTTCCCCGGTAGGGTATGAGTGCAACGTCTCCACCCGTTTTGGTCACGTTCTCTGGCGCACGCCATCCTCCATCGTCCCTGCCATCTTCGCCCACACTGTACAGCAGAAAACCACCTTCGGCAGGTTTATACACAAACTGTTCGCCTGTAAAGGGGTCGTTGTTCAGGTCGGCTACACCTGCCTCCTGCAGGGTAGAGGGATAGGTGCCATTCTTCAGCCGATAGGCACGCACCGCCGCCGCGCAGGCGAGCAAACGAGTCCGAGCCGTGTTCCAAGCAGATTTACTGGGGACAAACTCCACGACAGAGCCCAGCAGGGAGAAAATCCGATGCTCAGGAGGAGGCACAGGTTTCTGCTGGACGATAGGCTTTCGCCACTCTTTTTCCAACTGCCGATAGTAGGCTTCGCCCTCGCGTGCTGCCTGGCGCAGGTTCAGCCATCGCGGATTCCAGCGAACAGTCGGGCTCCACCCCGACAGCAGGCGGCGCATGGAATACTTGCCCTCGTACAGGTTATGCAGGTTGGTCAGATACGCGCTCCGCTCCGATTCCAGCACCTCGGTCACAGGAACCCGTTTCCCCTCCCACTCCCGAACTGCACGCACCAGCCTGTCGCACGCTCGGGCGGGCAAGAGGTGGAGGATGCGCGCCATCTGCCTGTTTACCGCTTCCTGCATGTTCAACCCCACGAGATAGTTGATTATCAGCCCCTGTCGGCGTATCTGCTCGGAAAGCAGGAGCACCGTACGATAGTTATCTATTGCCCGGTCGAAGTCCCCTTCCTGCGCCGCGAGGGCGATGTCCAGTGCCTCCACGTTCGCCCAGCGACGAAACTCCACAATCTCCGGGATCTGCCAGTCCGGGCTGTACTCCACAATCACCGTGCAGGGCTTGTGCAGGTAGCGACGGTACTCCTCACGAACAGGAGCCATCTTCTGCAGAAGGTAACGGTGCAGTTCAGGCAGGTTGGTACGTACCTCAAAGCGCGTCGGGAACACACCGCGCTCCGCATACGAGAGCCACGGGTCGGTGCGGGACATCTGCGCGGTGTACGCTGCCAGCGAGCGGTATACCTCGTAGGCATTGTCGGCGGGTTCGGGCGGACGCTGAGGACGGGGAATGTCAATGGGCGCCGTCCACCACCGCACAAAAAGCACAACGGCTAAAACCGCCGCCGCCAATGCGCCAAGACAGCCGGTTTTGAGACCTCGCGGGACCTCCATGGGCGATTCACCCCGTCTGTTTTTCGGGTCCGGTCAGAGGGGTTTGTCGGCGACGCTCCGTTCTGCCCGGATGAACCTCTCCTGCCAGCAATGGCTTGCCGTGCGGTCCGCCTTTGCCAGCCCCATCTCTATCATCTTGCGGTTGACGAACAGGCGGTTCGCCAGGTAAACATAGGCAAGCACCGGCGCACCATTCTGCGCCTGAACTGTTCTGTCCTTAATGACGACTCTTTTACCCAGCACGTAACGATGAAGGTAGTCTATCGCCTTTTCGCGTCCCTCCGCCGGTACGGTAATACCCAGCAGGCGCACCTGAGAGCCGTCTTCCATCTGCAGGGTATGCTCATCCACAATCGCAACCACCCGGCTTACCATATCGTCTGGTGGAGTAAAGGCACCCGCAGGCTTCATCTCCTGCACGTGCGGCGCGTATCCTGCGGGAGGATAGACCGGCTCTAAGGTCACTTCCCGATACAGAAAACTCACCGGAGCGTTTTCTTCCAGTTTCTGTCTGATGACCGGCTCGAATGCGCGCTGAATCTCGTAGCCGATGGCGCTTCTGTTCAGTGCGATGGCAACCTTCACAGTCGTACCGCTGCCCAGGAAGGGGTCAAGCACCGTCTCGCCCACGAAGGTGAACATGCGGATAAGCCTTCGGGGCAATTCATCGGGAAACATCGCTTCGTGTTCGGTCTGACGCTTCCCGCCGAAGATCCAGTGCCCGGTAAAGTACTCTTTCCACTCGTCGCGAGTCAGCCGGGAGGCTTGCTTGACCTCCGGGGGCACGGGTGGGCTTTTGCCGGGTTTGCGAAACAGCAGGACAAATTCGTAATCCAGTTCCACGACGCCGTTGGGTGGATAGGGAAAGGACCCCATGACCACCGCGCCGCCCGTGGGCTTCACGGTAGTTTTCTTCTGCCAGATAATCGCGCCCATGTAATCGAAGCCGAGAGTTTCGCACTGTGCAACTATTTCAGCGTGCAGGGGAACAACCTTGTACCGTCCGTATTCCACGCCCCGCGCGAACTGGTCACCGATATTGATGCACAGCCTGCGCCCGGGCTTCAGCACGCGGTAACACTCGCGCCACACGCGGGAGAGGTCATAGAGATATTCGTGCAGGCTCTGTCCGTAGCCGATCTGCCCCTCCGCGCGGTAGTCCTTAATGTGCCAGTACGGTGGTGAGGTCACCACCAGATGGACGCTCTCATCGGTTACCTCTGCCATGTTTCGGCTGTCGGCGAAGTAGACTGTGTTCATCGTCGTCAGCGGGGTAACCTAAGGGGACATCCCCTTTTGGGATAGCTTTTTGCGAACGAACGCCCTCACTCTGACTTCTCGCGCTCCACCAGCTCGCCCTTTCGCCATTTCTCGAACACCTCCTGTGCTATGTGTAGCGGAGGTCTGATCTTACAATGCCAGTCCATGTTGTTCAGCTCGTTGCAGAAGCCTTCGTGCACACAGTGGGGGACGAGCATCCTTCCAAAGAATGGGCTGACCGCCATCACCTCTTTGCGCACCTTCTTGAAGAGCCTGCGGATTTCCCACTGCGCTAAGGTGCACAGCCTCAGCCCGCAAATGTGTATCAACTCTCTCAGGTTCACGGTCATGATGAGGTTAGTGGTGACCGCTTGAGGAAACAGGAACCGTGCATCTTCCGCCGGTACTCCGAGTTCTATGAGCTTTTCGTAGGCTTCTGCGCTCTTCTTTCGGATCTCCTCAAACACCGCGTGCGCTTCGGGGTTTTCCCTGATAGTATCGGGCTCTACGAAGATGTCCTCGGTGTTTTTGAACTGCACGTAACGCTGGGACTGCTGGTCAAACGCCACACCGATCCGATGTCTAACTAACTGATGGGTGAGCGTCCTCGACACACCGGAGATGCTGAACGAGAAGACGATGTGCTCAATGGTGGAGTGATGCCCCGATTGCACCACCTTGGTAATGAGCTGCTCCATCTTCTCGTCCCGCACTTTCCCGTCCCGAATACGCTGCCAGATTTCCTCCGGCTTCTGCTCGCTGTAGCAGGTGCGACAGGCAAGGTAGACCAACTGCCGATAGTACTCTTCGGCTATCTCTTTGGTGGGAAAAAGTAACTGAACATGCATGGTTCGTTCTCTCTCAGTGATTGTTAAGGTTGATCTGTGCGTGCCAAATACGACTCTGCGTACCGCAGAATGGCACTCAGCACGCCCTCGATATCTCCGAAAACTTGCCGGTTTGTGAAGCGCAGTACACTGATACCATATTCAGCAAGCAGTCTGTCTCTGTCTGCATCATAGGAAGCATCGTGAATCTCACCATCTACTTCCACAGCCAGTCGTAGGGTATGGCAGTAAAAATCTACAATAAAGCCGCCTATAACTTGTTGGCGACGGAAATGGTACCCATTGAGTTTGTTCGCCCGGAGGCACTGCCAGAGCCGTCTTTCGACGGGTGTCATGTTGTGTCGCAATTTTTGAGCAAGTTCTTTCTTTTCCTGCGAGATATGCTGTCCTATAACAATTGGCTTCATTTCCAAGCGTTTCATAAAAATGTTTACCCCTTTCCTATTCTTCTTCTATGTATAACCCCTCTCCCATCCTCTCCCCGACGCGGGGAGAGAGGTTCCCCTTCCCTCGCAGGGAAGGGGGCCAGGGGGTTAGGTTGTCTTCTCCTCCAGTATACCCCGCCTCACTCGCCCTGCGCCAGACGCAGGAGGATGCTGTCCTGAATGCGCCGTGCCTCTGTGCTCGAACCGTTGTAGTTGTTCATCAGGATGGCGAAAACCAGCTCCTCGCCCGCCTGTGTGGTAAGGTATCCCGACAGCGTGCTCACTCTGCCCAGACTGCCCGTCTTGGCGCGAGCTTTACCCTGCACCGGAGTGTTCACCATGCGAGCGCGTAGCGTGCCATCCACTCCCGCCACAGGAAGAGAATCGATAAACACCTTTGCCTGCGGATGCGACGCCATGTAGCGCAACAGCGTGACCAGATTGCGTGCCGAAACCTGATTGCGTCGCGATAGCCCCGAGCCGTCCACAATGTTCAGCGCGGAGAGGTTCAGCCCCGCCTGCTTCAAAAAGTCCAGCATCACCCGCTCTCCCGCCTCTGCGCTTCCTTCGCGATGAACGGTTGCGCCCAGTGTGCGCATCAGGCACTCCGCAATCAGGTTATCGCTGGGCTTGTTCAGCAAAGGCAGTATCTCGCGCAGGGGAGGGGAGGTATGAGTGTGAACCAGCCGTGCGCTTTGTGGAACGCGGTCAGGCAGGGCGGTTCGGTAACGGGTGGTAATGCCGCGCTTTTGCAGTGCTTCCCTCAACAGGCAAAGCGCATACTGGGGAGGCTCTTCCACGGACAGAGCCTGCCGTGCTGAGTCGGCACGGGCGTCAAGAGGTATCTGCCCACGCACGATAGCGATGTTCCGCGCGTGCTCCCGGGTGATGAGGATGGTAGAGGGTGTGCCGGCGGGAGAGGTCATCGCCTCGTTGCGCACCAGCAGATACTCGGTCGGCGGGAAGAGGCGGATGCGCGGCGGGTCACCGACCTTCTCACCGGGCGACACGAACACCGTTACCGCGTTACGCTCCACGCAAATTGCGCTCAGGCACGGCGAGTAGTAGTATGGCTCATCGTCCCACGCCCAGTCCCAGCCGCGGCGGATACCGTCAAAAAGACTCTCATCGTACAGCAGATAGCCCTCAATACGGCGGATGCCAGCTTTTGCCACCGCCTCCGCCATCGTCTCAATGTCTTTGAGGAGAAGGGTCGGGTCGCCGCCGCCCTGCAGGATAAGGTCACCGCGCAGTACGCCCTGTGCGTCTATCTCCCCGGTCATCCACAGGCGTGTGATGAAGCGGTAGTCCGCGCCCAGCCGGTGCAGGGCAGCGGCAGAGGTTAGCAGTTTCTGGTTGGATGCGGGGATAAGCATCACATCCGCGTTCTGCTCGTAAAGCGTCCTGCCATCCTTCAGCGAGACCACCAGAATACCGGTGACGCTGTGAGCGAGGGCGGGGTGTTGCAGAAGCCTGTCGATATCGCCTTTCAGGTCTGCGAGGGCAATGGTGGTGAAGTAAAGGAGTAGAAGTAGTGCTAACCCTGTTCTCCTCCGCATCCACAAGCCTCCCTTTTGCCGTCGTCAGTGTTAGTATGCTTTGCGGTTTTGGCTATCAACTCCTGCTGGAGCAGGCATGCCACGATAGAGCCAATGGATAGGAGGATCCCTGAATCCCTAGATGAAAGAGCGTCTGAAGCAGATTCAGTCGAAGGAGGTTCTTCAGCGATTGTTTGACCCGGCGATGCCGGACATTCCCTTCAGAGTGCAGGAGAATGTGCTTCTCAGGGTGTAATGGTGAGTAACGCCGATAGGAGAGTGTGCAGCGACCATGGCATCCGACACCCTGACACCGAAGGAACAGGCTATCTGGGCGCTGGAACGCAAACCGCCACGCCCCAACAGCAAAGTGCCTACCTTTGAGCTGGAATTTCAGCTTACCCAGGAACTGCTTGGCAAAGAGTACCACCATGCTCATGAATTTCAGCGCGCCACATCTTCCGAGCGCGACCGTATGCTTCGCGAAAACGCCGAGCTGTATATCGAGGTCGCCGAACGGCTGGACTACAGCATCATCATGATTGTGCACGCGCCCGATGATGACGCGCTGGGGCAGACCATCCGCCACATCCGCAGTCTGGTGGGCGACAAATATCTGCTCATCGCGCACGGCGATGCTACCTTTGCCATCCCCTCGGGAAGCGACATGGAAGAGGTTGCCGCCGCCTTCTTCGAGCGACCCGACGAGATGCACGACATCGCCAGACGAAACGTGGCGTGGGCGTTAGAGCGCGGCAAACGTCTGCGTGAGGAGTATGGTATCGACGGCTTCGCGCTGTGTGCGGACTACGCCTTTAACGACGGACCGTTCCTGTCGCCTCGCATGTTCCGCCAGTTCATCACGCCCTACCTGAAGGAGCTGGTAGCAGGCTATAAGGCGATGGGGCTGTACGTCATCAAGCATACCGACGGCAACATCATGCCCGTTCTTGACCAGATTCTGGAGGCGGAACCGCACGGACTGCACTCTATCGACAGCCAGGCAAAGCAGATGGACATCGCCATGATTAAAAAACTCGCTGGCGACCGGCTCTGTCTGCTGGGCGGGGTGCAGTGCAGTCTCCTGCAAACGGGCACGGAAGAGCAGATTATCGAAAACTGCAAGTACGTACTGCGTCACGGGATGCCGGGAGGCGGATACGTCTACTGCACCACCAACGTGGCTTTCAAAGGCTTGCCCTTGGAGCGCTATCTGCTGATACTGGAAATGCGCGAGCGATACGGCTGGTACGACGAGAACGGAAACCCCTGTCCAGAACTGTATCAGGGGACATAATCGGGCAAAGTTATCTCAAAAAAGCATCCCTGCAACTGAAAGTTGCGGGCTACCCATGACCAAGCCTCCTGCGGAGGCTGGAACCTGCGTCAGCAGGCTTTGCCCAGTGTTGCCTGCGGCTTCCAGTCGCAAGGACACACTCTCCCTTGTGATGCTTCAGATCGTGTTCTGAACTCGGCTTCAGAGATTGACATTTTTATATTACTCAAGTATACTTTAGTTAAGCACGTTTTAGTTAAATATACTTTACTTAAACACACTGATAAAGCGTATGTTCAAGCCGGAACCGTTTTACAACAGAGAAGCGGAACTGCAAGCATTGGAAAGAGCGTGGGCGCACCCGGCAAAAGGCGGGCAGATGGCAATGGTTTATGGACGCCGACGGCTGGGAAAGACCTATCTTCTCCAGCGACTCGTGACCACCGGCGATGGCAAACCCGCCTGTTACTACCTTGCCGAGCAGACCAGTGCCCTGAGCCAGCGGCTCATGCTGGCAGAACAGCTGCTTCAGGCTATACCGAATACCGGCGCTGAACCGGCGGAGATTGCCGTATCTTGGAATGCTCTGCTGCGCTTCGTCACACGGCACTGGCAGGACCCTAGGCGATTTGTGCTCATCCTGGACGAGTTTCCCTACCTCGTGCACCAGTCGCCGGAGCTTCCTTCCATCTTGCAGGCATGGTGGGACCGCGAAGGTGTTCACTCGCGGGTGATGGTCATCCTGTGCGGTTCGAGTCTGTCGGCGATGCGTGCTTTAGGAGGAGAAGGCTCACCTCTGTTCGGCAGGTTCACCGCCGGAATCATCCAAATTCACCCGTTTCGCTACGATGAGGTGGCTCTTTTCTATGCCAGCAGTCCCCATTACGGGCTGTGGGAGAAACTGACCATGTACGGCATACTGGGAGGCACGCCGCGCTATCACGCTCTAGTGGACACTAACCTGCCGATGGACGAGGCGGTGGTTAACCTGCTGATGCGCCGCGCCAGCCCTCTGGAGCACGAGGTAAATTACCTGCTGGGAACCGAGCAAATCCGCGAACCTGCTCCCTATAATGCAGTGCTCGCTGCGGTGGCACGTGGGGAAACCCAGTATAACCAGATCCAACAGCGAACGGGCACGGGAGGCTCTCTCAACCACTATCTCCAGCAGCTCAAGCAGCTGGGCTGGCTCCGCGAGGAACACCCCTTTGGCGAGCGAAGCACCCGTCGCTCCCTGTACCGCGTGGCAGACCCCTTCCTGCGCTTTTACTATCGGTTCATCCACCCCAACCGAAGTGCGCTGGAGTTCTCCGACCCTTTAGACATCTATCACCGCCGCATTCAGCCCTACCTGTCCGTGTACATGGGAGAAGTCTTTGAGGAAATCTGCCTCCAGTGGTTGCAAAATCGCGCCCGACAGGTGTTCGGTGCAGAGATTTTACAGGCAGGCCGCTTCTGGAGCCGGGACGGCAGGGTGGAGATCGACATCGTAGCGGATATGTCGAACGGCTCGCGCCTGTTCGCCGAGTGCAAGTGGAGCGCAGAACGCCCCGTGGGCATGGAGGTACTCAGTGAACTGCAGGCAAAAACCCTCCTCGCCAGACGCCTGACGGAAGGCATACAGCCCGTTTACGCTATCTTCTCAGTGGGCGGATTTACCGAACCTCTCCTTGCTCTCGCACGGGAACAGCCGCACAACCTCTCGCTCATCGGTCCTGATAAACTGCTGTAACCGACAGGAGTGCACGGCAAACACAGCGTAACCTGAAGGTGGAACAGATGAGGGAGAGGGCGTGAATGCACTTCCTTACCGTTTTGCTGACAGCGCTGTTACCCGTCGCCATCATCGCCTGTGCACATGGGGCAGAGGAGATGGTTATCGTACAGAACGGAAAAACCGAAGCCCGAATCCTTGTTGCGCCCGACGCCAGCGAGATGGAGAACATCGCCGCGCGAGACCTCGCCACATACATCTACAAGATGACCGGCGCAAAGCCAAAGATTGTGCGCGACGAACAGGAGGTGAAAAACAGCCTGAACCGCAAGGACATCCCCCTGTTCGTGATTGGTAAGCTAGCTCTGTCCGAAAAACCCGCCCTTCAGGAAGCACTGAACCGCGTCAAAAAGAAGAACCCCGTCCTGCGTGCCGACGCCATTGTGCTCAGGACAGAAGGCAATCGCATCTACCTGGCTGGCAGTAACGAGGACTCACACGCCTTCGCGGTGGCAGAGCTGCTACGTCGGTGGGGATGCCGGTTCTACATGCCCACCGAGTTCGGCGAGTGCGTGCCCGAGTACGACCGCCTGACGCTGGGGCAGATAGATTACGCCTATGGCTCGCCCTTCGAAATCAGGCACTACTGGGTGTCCTGGCTGGGTGATACCACGGGCAGAGACGAATTCATGCGTCTGAACATGATGAACCATGAAACGGTGCCGAGCGGTCATGCGCTTGGGCAGTACACCAAAGACCTTGCGCCAGACGGAGACATTTTCAAGATACCCATCTCGGAACGGCGCACCGCCGAGCACGTTGCCGCCAAGATAGAAGCCGACTTCGCAGCGGGCAAACGCATCTCGCTGGGCATGGAAGATGGTATCTACACCTCCGACTCGCCCAAAGACAAAGAGCTGATGTCCCTGCAGTGGGACAAATACTTCCTGACCCCATCCCTGACCGACGCCTTTATGGAGCTGTACAACACAGTGGCGGACATCCTGATGCAGGAGTATCCCAACAGCAACGCCAAAATCGGTTTTCTGGCATACAGCAACATGACCCTTCCGCCCGTGCGGGATATTGTGGCGAAGGAGCCGCTGGTGGCGTATCTGGCACCAATAGATATTGACCCCATTCACGGCATGGACAACCCCGAATCGCCGCCGCGCCAGGAGTATCGCGACATGATGTATCGCTGGGCAAAGGTGATGCAGGGGCGACTGGTGATTTACGACTACGACCAGGGAATGCTGGTGTGGCGCGACATTCCCAACCCGTCCATCGCCTCCATCCGGCAGGACATCCATCACTACCGCCGCGCGGGCATCCTGGGCATCAGCACCGAAAGCCGATCCGCCTTTGCTACCATCTTCATCAATCTGTATATCCGCGCTCGGCTGATGTGGAACCCGGATGAGGATGTGGACAGGTTGCTGGAGGAGTTCTATCCCGCCTTCTACGGACCGATGGCGAAACCGATGTCGGAATACTGGGGGGCGATTTTTCGGGCGTGGGAACAGAGCATCGTGACCGAACACGAGCACTTCATCGCGCCCGCCATCTACACGAAAGACCTGGTGCGCCTGCTGGGCAAAAAGCTTGCTGAAGCCGAGAGGATAGCGAGGACTCTGGAGCGCAAACCGTCCCTGACGCGCAACGAACGCCTGTATCTGGAGCGGATGCGCTTCACGCGGTTGAGTTACGAAGTACTCAGAAACTACATGGCGATGGTGGAGGAGGCGGCGACGAAAGGGAACTACGCCGCGGCAGTGCGCTACGGCGAGGCAGGGCTGAACGCACGCGAGCAGTTGACCAGCATGAGCGGTATCTTTACCACTTATAAGCGGATTGGCGAGAACGGCTACGCCTGGTGGCCCGGCGAGGTTCAGCACTATCGAGAATTGCACGCGCTGACGGACGGCACAAAGGGCACGCTGGTCAAAAAATTGCCACTGGAGTGGGCGTTCATGCGTGACCCGCAGAATGTGGGCGTGGAGCGCAGATACTACGACTGCCCGATAGACCTCACGTATTGGCGCGAGAAGGGCAAGCAGTATACGCTGAAGACTCGGAAGGACTATCCGCCAGACACATGGGAAACGGCTCGCGCCGACCTTTACCTGCAGGCGCAGGGCATCCGCCATCCCGACCGCCAGAGCTACACCGGCTACGGATGGTATCGCACCGAAATCAACCTGAGCCAGCAGGAGACGGAGGGCAACATTCACCTGATGTTTCCCGGGCTGTTCAACGAATGCTGGCTGTATGTAAACGGCGAGTTAGTCGCCCATCGTTCGGATTACAAGCCTCTGTGGTGGCTTAACGATTACCGGTTTGAGTGGGATGTGGACCTGACAGGGAAGCTGAAGCCCGGCAAGAACACAATTGCCCTGCGCATCCACAATCCCCACCACTACGGTGGCATGTTCCGACGCCCGTTCCTGTATCGAGCAAAAACCGCTGACAGATAGAGGAGGAGTAGAATGCAGGAGAAAGTTTCGTGGAAAAGCGCGGAGGAGCTCCCCTCCCAGCCGGAACTGCCCGACCCGTTCCTGCGCCCGGACGGGAAACGTATCCGCGACCGGCGAGAATGGAGCACACTTCGCAGGCACTGGCTGGCACAGGTGCTGTGCTACGAGTACGGCGAACTGCCTCCCCAGCCGCGAGGCGTAGAAACCCAGCAGACGGAGCAAACAGAACTCGGCGACATCTCCGCCCAGCGCACCGAACTGCGCCTTCGCATCCTGACGCCCGTCCCCATTGAGATGCGCCTGACCCTCTTTCGCCCGAGGCGGCGCGGCAAGCTACCTGTTGTGGTGAACGGCGACCTGTGCTGGGGCGAGCTGAAACCCGAAATCGTGCAGGAAGTGATTCGCCGGGGATACGCGCTGGCGGTGTTTGACCGTACGCAGGTCGCCCCCGACAGCGCAGAGCGTAAAGGCATCTACGAGGCTTATCCCGACTACGAGGGCGGAAGGCTGTCGGCGTGGGCGTGGGCGTACCACCGCGTGGTGGACTACCTGCAGACTCAGCCGGACATTGACGCCAAACGCATTGCCATCACCGGGCACTCGCGCGGGGGCAAAACTGTCCTGCTGGCAGGGGCAACCGACGAGCGTATCGCGCTGACCGCCCCCAACAACTCGGGCTGCGGAGGCGCAGGCTGTTATCGCCACCAGGGACCTAACAGCGAGACCATCAAGAACATCCTGGACGTGTTCCCCTACTGGTTCCATCCGCGCTTTCAACAATTCGTCGGTAGAGTGGACCGACTGCCCTTTGACCAGCATATCGTGAAGGCTCTGGTGGCTCCGCGGGCATTGGTCAGCACCGAAGCGCTGGGCGACCTGTGGGCGAACCCCGAAGGCACGCAGATGACCTACCTTGCCGCGCGAGAGGTGTATCGGTTCCTGAAGGCGGAAGAGCGCATCGGCATCTGGTTCCGCGAAGGAGAACATGCCCATACCCTTGCCGACTGGCAGGCGATGCTGGACTTTGCCGACTGGCACCTGCTGGGCAAGCCGCCTGCCCGCGCTTTCAATCAACTGGCGTTTCCTAACCTGAAGCCGATTTACAGTTGGCGTGCGCCATAGAGGGTTTAACCTCTACCTGCAGAAAATCTGTTTCAAGAACGGACAAAGGGAGGCGGTAGCATGGCGGAACAGGAGTGGCAAATCGTTCCGTTTGGGTGGACGGTTCAGCCCGATGGCGTTATCCGGGCGGAGATGCCGCAGGGTGTGTTACTGCTGAAGGACAGCTTCTCGCAGGCGGGTGAATTCCGGGCTACCGTTGTGGTCCATCGCGCGGTGCAAAATCCCACCTTCTGGAAAACAGCGGGCATTACCCTCTGGCAGGACGACCGCAACAGCTGGCGGCTGAACCTGGTGGAAGCCCCCGATAACCTGAATCGCCAGCATACGGTGGAACTGCACGAGATGTTCAACGGCGTCTGGCTGGCTGGTCACCAGCCCGAAACGCGCCTGAGCGTGGACGAAAGCGCCAGCTTCAACCGACCGGGCTGGACGTGGCAGTTTGAGACCCCCTATCGCCTGCGACTGGTGTGGAATGAACAGTCGGTACGCGGCGAGGTGTACGACGCCGAAAACACTCTCTGCTGGCGCACCCGATGGCTTCTGGATAATCCGAAATCGGTGCGAACGGGCTATCTCGGTTTGACCTGCAACGCCTTTGATGCCACCTTCTCACAGACGGAGGTGGTTTCGCGAGTAGCCGCACAACCTCCTGCCGCTACGGTTCCGCCTCCACCACGTTACAGCGTTTCACATCGCGGCAAAAAGGTGGAGCAGGGCACTGGTTTCTTCCAGGTGAAGCGTGTGGACGGGGTGTGGTGGTTCATCGACCCCGAAGGACACCTCTTCTTCGCGCTCGGCACCGACCATACCAGCTACTACGTCCACTGGTGCGAGAAGCTGGGCTATGCGCCATACCATGAGAACATGAAGCGCAGGCACGGCTCAGAAGAGGCATGGGCGCGGGAGACCGCAGAGCGACTGAAAGCGTGGAACTTCAACATCCTCGCGGCAAACCACTCGGAATACCTGCGCTACAGGGGCTTGCCCTTCATCCAGAACATCCTGGGCATGGGGCAGGGCTTCGCCGCCATTGACGACCTCGTGAAACAGGTGAACTGGACGGGGTTTCCCAACGTCTTCTCGCCGCGTTGGGAACAGTGGTGCGACTGGATTGCCTATCAGCGTTGTGCCCCCCTGCGCGATAACCCGTGGGTGATTGGCTACTTTCTGGACAACGAGCTGGAGTGGTTCGGCAAGGATTACAAACAGTGGGGGCTGGCGATTGAGGCGCTAAAACGCCCGCCCAACCATCCCGCGCGTGTGGCGATGGCGGAACTGCTCAAGGAACGATACGGCGGCGACGTAGACCGATTCAATCGCGCGTGGAACGCCCGCATCCGTGACTTCGAACAGATTGCCACCGACGACCAGCCGCCCGCCATCCAGACCGAACAGGCACAGCAGGACGGCATCGCCTTCACCCGCCTTGCCGCCGAGCGGTACTTCCGAGTCTGCGCCGAAGCGATTCGACGGCACGACCC
This sequence comes from Chthonomonadia bacterium, assembly GCA_013314755.1. Classification (GTDB taxonomy): domain Bacteria; phylum Armatimonadota; class HRBIN16; order HRBIN16; family HRBIN16; genus HRBIN16. Next base: position 5,520 of record JABUFA010000022.1, on the reverse strand, counting down.
CAACCATCTGGTAATGGGCTGTCGGTTCGCCGGAGAGGCTCCGCCCGTGCTGGACATCGCGGGCAAATACTGCGACGTCATCACCATCAATACCTATCCGCGCATTGACCTGCGTTCCAAACGGGTGCTGGACTGGGAAGAGCGACTGCGCGAATACCACCAGCAGAGCAAACGCCCGCTGATGATTACCGAATGGAGCTTCCCTGCGCTGGACAGCGGTCTGCCGTGCAAACACGGCGCAGGCATGAGAGTGGACACCCAGCAACAGCGTGCGGAGTGCTTCCGCATCTTCCTGTCCGCCCTGACGCGCCTGCCGTTTATGGTGGGTTCCAACTTCTTCATGTGGGTGGACGAGCCTGCGCTGGGTATCAGCTCCACCTTCCCCGAAGACAGCAATTATGGGCTGGTGAACGAGCAGGGCGAGCCGTACCGCGAACTGACCCAGATGGCAACCACCCTGCAGGCGAAAGCATACGAAATGCACAACCAGTCCGCCCAGTTCTGGACGCGCAGTCCGCAACCGCCCGAACCCAAACCGCCGGTGTTCACCCGACGCCGGTGGCGAGTGCCCGCCGATACAGCGCTGGCATGGCAGGTTGACCTGCTGAATCGGGGCGATGCGCCGTTTACTGGCTGGTTTGGTGTGGACCTGCCCGAGCATCCGCTGACTCGGCGAAAGGGCAGGTGGCAGGTAATTGGGATGGACGGCAAACCGGCGCGATTCTCGGTTGAATCCGTGCATCAACAGCGTGTGTGGATATGGTTGCAGGCGCTGGCGCCGGGCAAGCGATGGAGCGCACTGGTAACCTTCGCCCCGGAGCGCACTTCACGCATTGCACAGACCGGGGCAATCCCTCCTGACTTTCGCCTGAAAGCGCGCGCCTTTGACCTGCAGTTCGGCAACGAGCGTGCCCCCATCCACACCATCTGGTGGGACCAGCAGCGCATCGGCAGCTACACGGTGTTGGTACAGCAGAGCCTGCCGCAGATGCAGTGGGTTCCGCCCAATCGGTACGAAGCGGTGCAGGTGGTGAACACGCCGTTCGGCTACTATCTGCGCGGGTGGCTGGTGCATCGCGATGGCTCGGCGATTACAGAGGTGGACCAGCAGACCGGCGTCTATGCCCCACAGGCAGTTCGCCCCCAGAGCTATCGCGTGGAGTGGGAGATGGAGATACACGAGGGGTTGTTGCTGGCACGACTTCGTCGCCTGCAGAATCTCGGCGCGAAGCCCCTGCGTGTGGAAGCGGTGTACCACTACGCGCAGAGCCAGCTTGTCGGCGACGGCAGGCAGGATGAACCTGCAGGTGTGCCTAATTACTATTTAAACGCCGCGGCGTGGAGCCATCCCCAGGTGGAGTTGTTCTACGGGGCGATGCCTCTGGACGCCCAAAAGTGGCAGTGCATCTTCTGGAAAGACGAGGGCGGCGGACAGCATCCCGACCTGTGGCACAATGTCAAAAGAGTGCTTCAGCCGAACGAAACCATAACGCTGGATGGTGGTTGGGTGGCTTTGCTGATAGGTAAGGGTGGTTTCGGCAGAGGCGACTGGACGAAGCTGGCCCGGCACACTCAATCGCTTGCCAGCATCAGCACGGGAGTGCAATGGATACGCCAAGGATAGGCATTTTGGGGGGATACGGTTACACCGGCAAGTCGCTGGCACGCCTCCTGCTGGAGCACACCGACGCCCGCCTGATTATCGCGGGGCGCAATCCACAACAAGCCAGAGCAGCGGCACAGGAATGGAACCAGCAGTTTGCAGGCGGGCGAGTATGCGGTGTGTACGCCGACGCCTCATGCGCACACAGCCTCTGGGAAGCCTTTGAGGGCGTAGACCTGCTGGTGGTCGCAGCCCCCGTCGCGCGACATGCCGAAACCGTCGCCCGCGCCGCCCTGCGCATAGACTGCGACTACCTGGACATCGTGTTCTCCCCCCGGAAACTGAGAATACTGCGTGCCCTCGCGGAAGACATCAGCAGAGCGGGGCGTACTTTCATTACCGACGCAGGGTATCATCCCGGTCTGCCTGCCCTGCTGGTGCGCTATGCGGGAAGCCTGCTGGACAGCGTAGAAGCGGCAAACGTCTTCAGCGTGATTAATCCCCAGGGCGGATTCCCGCTGACAGGCAGTCTGGAGGAGTTCGTGCAGGAGCTGTCACGTTTTCAGTGCATGGCGTATCGCGACGGGCAGTGGTATCGCGCAACAGGATTGGGGCTATCGGAGATGCGGCAGGCGGACTTCGGCTTTGGATTCGGTTTACGCTCCTGCGTGCCGATGATGCTGGAGGAGATGCGCGCTCTTCCGCAGATGTTCCCCTCGCTCAGGGAAACCGCGTTTTACGTGGCGGGGTTCAACTGGTTTGTGGACTGGATAGTGATGCCGTTGATGATTCTGGGAGGCAGGATAGCTCCCCGCTGGACGCGCAAGCCGCTGGCATACCTCCTGCACTGGGGCACGCGCCTGTGCGCCAATCCCCCATACGGTGCGGTCATCAGGTTAGAGGCGTGCGGCTGGAACGGATGCGAACGACAGCGGCTCTGCGTGCAACTGTATCACCCCGACCCCTACGCTCTCACCGCCATCGCTACCGCCGCGAGCATCCTGCAGTACCTGCGTGGACGCGCCCGAAAGCCGGGACTGTGGTTCGCCGGGCACCTGGGCGACCCCAGCGAAGCGATTCAGGATATGCAGGCGATGGGAGCGAAATACCAGCATGAGATGGCTACGATTCAGGGCACATGCCCATTTTGTGGAAGGTGAGGCAGATTGAAGGAATGGCTTTGCATCACGGCGCTGGTCTGTTGTGCGCTGACCACGCTGTCACAGACTACACCGAACACGGAGACAACGACCATGAGAATAGTGGCAACACCCCCTGCGTCTCCAGCGAATCGCTACTATGCGGGCAACCGGTCGCCGCTGTTGCCCAGTCCCTTAGTCAAGCTGCCAACGGGTTCCGTGCGCCCGGAGGGGTGGCTGCGTCACCAGCTGGAGCTGATGGCGGATGGCTTCATCGGTCACCTGACCGAAATCAGCCCCTGGTGCCGCTTTGAAAACAGCGCGTGGGCAAATCCGAAAGGCATCGGCGAAAACGGCTGGGAGGAGCTTCCCTACTGGCTCAAGGGGTTCACCTCGCTGGGTTACGTGCTTGGCGACGAACGTATCATCGCCGAGGCGCGACGGTGGATCGACGCCATCCTCGCCAGCCAGCGTGAGGACGGCTACTTCGGACCCGAGAGCAACCTGCAGGCGATGGACCTCTGGCCCAACATGATAGCCCTCTATGCCCTGCGCACCCATTACGAGGCAACGGGCGACAAACGGGTTATCCCTTTCATGCTCAGGTACTTCCGCTGGCAGATGACAGTACCCTTAGAGAAGTTCCTGCCGGGCAGCTGGCAGAAGATTCGCGGCGGGGACAACCTGGACATTATTCACTGGCTGTACAACCAGACGGGCGAAGGCTGGCTGCTGGATGCCGCGCGCGTCACGCATGAACGCACCGCCGACTGGGCGGGCGATATCCCCACATGGCACGGCGTGAACATCTGCCAGGGCTTTCGCGAACCCGCACAGTATTACCAGCAGACGCAGGATATCCGCTACCTGAAGGCGACAGAGCGCGTGTACGACACCGTGATGGGCATCTACGGGCAGGTTCCCGGAGGCATGTTCGGCGCGGACGAGAACGCCCGACCGGGGTTCACCGGTCCCCGACAGGCAGCGGAGACCTGCTCCATGGTGGAGATGATGTACAGCCACGAAATGCTCACGCGCATCACCGGCGAGGTGAAGTGGGCAGACCGCTGTGAGGAGGTGGCGTTCAACTCCCTGCCCGCCGCGATGACCCCCGACCTGAAAGGCTTGCATTATCTTACCGCGCCCAATATGGTGCAGCTGGACAGGCGAAGCAAGGCGCCTCTCCTGCAAAACGGCGGCGATATGCTCTCGTACAACCCCTACGACTACCGCTGTTGCCAGCACAACGTGGCGTTCGGCTGGCCCTACTTTGCCGAGCATCTGTGGATGGCAACCGCAGGCAACGGGCTGGCGGCGGTATTCTACGCTCCGAGCAGGGTGAAGGCAAAGGTAAGTAACGGCACAACGGTGGAAATCACCGAAGAGACCGACTATCCCTTCGGCGAGGAGGTACTGTTGACCATCAGCACGCCGAAGCCCGTGCGCTTCCCGCTGATTCTGCGCGTGCCCGGCTGGTGCGAGAAACCTTCGGTGCGAATCAACGGGCGACAGCAGGCAGTGCCCTCCCCGGCGAAAGGCTGGATCATTCTCCACCGCGAATGGCGAAACGGCGACCGGGTGCAGCTGAACCTACCGGCGTCCCTGCGCGTGAAGGTGTGGGAGAAAAACCGGCACACCGTGTCGGTGTATCTGGGACCGCTGGCGTTCTCTCTGCTAATCGGGGAGCGATGGGTGCGTTATGGCGGCACCGACCGCTTCCCCGCCTATGAGGTCTTCCCCACCACACCGTGGAACTATGGGCTGATGTTGGAAGCGGGGAATCCCGAGCGCTCCTTTGAGGTGGTCAGGAAACCAGGCAAGCTCGCTCCGCAACCGTTTACTCCCGAAAATGCGCCTATCCTGCTGAAGGCAAGGGGCAAGCGTATCCCACAATGGCAGATGGAGGCGAACGGTCTGGTTGGGGAGGTGCAGGACTCGCCCGTGCGCTCCGACGAGCCGGTGGAAGAGGTAACGCTCATCCCCATGGGCTGTGCCCGCTTAAGAATATCTGCCTTTCCGCAGATTGGCGAGGGCGCAGAGGCAAAGGTCTGGAGTGAAGCGAGCGCCGTCTACGCAGAGGCTTCGCATTGCTGGCACCTGGACACAGTGCTGGCGTTGAACGACGGTCTGGTTCCCTCCTCCTCTGCGGATTTGAGCATCCCGCGCTTCACCTGGTGGGACCACACCGGAGGCACCGAATGGGTTCAGTATGTTTTCAACAAGCCCCGCAGGCTGTCGCGGTGTGAGGTGTACTGGTTTGACGACGAACCGGTCGGTGGGCAGTGTCGCACCCCCGAATCGTGGCGCGTGCTCTGGTTCGACGGTCAGCAATGGCATCCCGTGCAGACCACCCAGAGCTATGAGACCCGTAAAGACGTCTTCAACCGGGTGGAGTTCGCGCCCGTTGAGACAACCGCCATTCGGATAGAGGTAAAGCTCAGGGCAGGGTTCTCCGGGGGCATTCTGGAATGGCGGGTGAGCGAATAGCTTCAGCGTAAAGGGACAAAAGAGGCACCGGGCTCAGCGTCCGGTGCCTTGTTTTCGGGTTCTGGATATTTGTTACAGGGCAGGCGTTGCGTATGGGACGGGGAGTTAGAAACCTCGCCCCCGGCCGCCGAAGCCGCCGCCCCAGCCGCCGCCGAAGCCGCCGCCCCAGTTGCCGCCGCCCCAGCCGCCGCGGTTCCAGCCGCCGCCCCAGCCGCCAAGGCCACCGCCCCAGCCGCCGCTGAAGCCGCCGTAGCCACCCCAGCCGCCGCCGAAGCCGCCGTAGCCACCCCA
>JABUFA010000076.1 GCA_013314755.1 Chthonomonadia bacterium | reverse complement strand
ACACCTCCCCTACCCCCTTATCAATCTTGCACGGGCGTGCTATAATAGAGTGCCTCTTGGGCGTAAGGAGTGAGGGGAGGATGATTTCGAAAGCGATAGGTACGGTCACGGAAGTGCGCCAGACCCGCGCGGGCGTGCAGGAGCTGGTTGTCCAGAGTGGGGATGAGGTGCGCCTTGCGCTCAACCATATTAACCTGACAGGCGTGGCAGATGTCGGGGACGCGGTTGTGCTGAACACGACTGCGACGGAGCTGGACCTCGGCTCAGGCGGCTACGATTTCGTCATTCACAATCTCACCCGCCCGCTGGAACCAACCCCGATGGATGGACATATTGTTCGGCTGCGCTACACGCCAATGCAACACACGGTGCTGGCGGTGGAAGAACCCGCCTCGCCCCATCACGAGGTGATGCAGAATGCCACCTCACTGGATGGAATGCCGGTAGTATGCTGTGGACTACACAGCCAGATTGCGCCTGTGGCCGCCGCCCTGCACCACTATACAGAGGGAAGATGCCGGGTCGTGTACGTGATGACCGACTCCGCCTCGCTGGCTCTGGGAGTCAGCCGACTGATACCCGCGCTCAGTGAAGCGGGATGGATACACGGTGTCATTACCGTAGGACAGGCTTACGGAGGCGACCTGGAAGCGGTGAACGTGTACAGCGGACTGCTTGCCGCACGCCATGTAATGGGCGCGGACGTCGCCATTGTCTCTCAGGGAGTGGGCAATACCGGCACAGCCACCACTTTTGGATTCTCCGGCATTGACCAGGGCATTGCCCTCAACGCGGTTGCAGCACTGGACGGAGTGCCCATTGCCTGCCTGCGCCTCAGCTTTGCGGACCCCCGCCCGCGCCACTATCGTGTCAGCCATCACACCCTGACCGTGCTGAGCCGGGTGGTGATGACACGCTGTCATGTGCCCGTGCCTGAGCTGAACCCTCCGAGATTGTGGGAGGTGCTGGGTCAGCTGGAGGAGCACGGCATCGCGGCGAAGCATCTCATCCGCGTTCTGGATGGCTCCGCCGCGCTGGATGCACTGCGCAACCAGCACGTCCATGTGACCACGATGGGACGTTCCATGCTGGAAGACAGGGAATATTTCCTTGCCGCCGCTGCAGCTGGAGCACACGCGGCTGAGCTTGCCGTTACAGGCGCAACAATGAAACAGGTGGGGTGACACCGTGCAGGAAGAGGTAATCCGTTCCGAGCGCATCTTTCAGGGACGTGTAGTCAACCTTCGGGTGGATACCGTCCGTCTGCCAAACGGCAGGCTCTCCCAGCGAGAGATTGTCGAACATCGCGGCGCGGTGGCGATTGTGCCCATGCTTGACGACGAAACGGTTCTCATGATCAAGCAGTTTCGCCTCGCGGCGAACGAGGAGTTACTTGAAGTGCCTGCGGGCACACTGGAACCCGGCGAGGCGCCCGAAGTCTGCGCCGCTCGCGAGCTGGAGGAGGAGACGGGATACCGCGCAGGCACGTTGCGCCCCCTGTTCAGCCAGTACCTTGCGCCCGGCTACTCGCAGGAGATTCTGCATGTCTTCCTCGCGCAAAATCTGGAGCGCACTGCCCAGCAGACGGAAGAGGACGAAAATGTCGAGGTCGTGCCGATGCCTATCGGTCGCGCGGTGGAACTGGTTCTATCGGGCGAGATTAAAGATGCCAAAACCATCGCCGCCCTGCTGGTAACGCACTACATCCTGAGCAACCGACGATAGCACTCTAATAACCGCTGTGCACTTTGCTGCCAGGTGAAATGCCCGGCGACGTATTCTCGTCCTTGCCTGCCCATCGCCTGCCAGCGGTCACGCAGGGTTAGAGCTTTCTCTAATGCCTCCGCCAACGCACCGGAGTCGCCCGGCGGCACGAGCCAGCCTGTCTCCCCATGCCTGACCGTTTCTGCCAATCCCCCCGTGTCGGAGGCTATCACCGGCTTCTCTGCCGCCATCGCCTCCAGCGCAAACAAGCCCAGCCCTTCCCGCCGCGAGGGAACTACCGCTACATCGCACGCCGCCCATGCGCTGTCCAGAGTGGGCAGATACCCTGCAAAACGCACCCTTTCCCCTACTCCAAGCCCGGACGCCATCTGCTGAAGCTCTTCGCGCTGCGGGCCCTCGCCGACAATCAATGCAAACCACTCAGGAGCATATCTCAGCGCCTGCAGTAACACGTCTACCCCTTTGTCCTCCATGAGCCGCGCCACGCACAGCGCTACGGGCACATGCTCGGGCAATCCCCATTGCTGACGTGCTGTCCGTCTGTCCATTGAATGCGCACCTGTACGCTCCACATCCACACCGCCGGGTATCACCAGACACCTGGGTGCCGAGTCCGGAAAGTGTCTCACCCACCCCTCCTGAACCGCCTGCGAAACTGCCAGCACCTGCAAAGCGGAGCGACTGGCACGCCGCAACAGCCAGCGGACTGGCTCGGAGAGGTGCTCCGGAGGGAGATTATGCAGGGTAAAAACCCACCTTCGGGGAGGCACAATCGCTAGCACGCCGGCGGTCCTCAGACCATGTGCATGCAACAGGTCGTATTCGTCCTGCCACCTCCCCACCTGAAGGGCGCAACGAAGGTCGTTTAGCAGTTGCGGGCGGTCGGAAATCTCCCAGCGCAGAGTGCGAAGGGGCGACAGTGCCTCGTGCATCGTCGAGGGGCAGGCAACAGTGCACTCTATCCCCTCGCGCTCCAGATACGGCAGAACGTTCTGCAGATAGCGCAGAACTCCTCCAGCCACAGGACGCGCCAGATGCAGAATACGCATGGGACGCTATGGCGACGGACGTTCCGGCAGACGACGCACCCGCACCGACACGCGAACGCTCGTTGTGGTCAGCTGCGCACCATCTACCGGACGAAGCGCGACGCTCCTGCTGAGGTCGGAGGTCAGGTTGCTTATGTCAATCGGCTCAGTTTCCACGTTGTGTACCTGCGCCAGAACATCGGGCTTTCCCGAAATCACCACGGTGCGGGGGTCAATGGTAATCTCTTCGATGGCAACGCTGGCGTCCGGGGCGCCTTTCCACACCGGCGTGACTATCACCGTCTTGGTCAGGCTAACCGGGGCAAGTTTCAGCACCACACGGGCATGCGATGGGCGTATCGTCACCCCGCCGACCGGGTTGTTCGCCCCGTCCACAGCCACAATCGGCACGTCGCTGTCGATCTCCCCCCCGACCTTATCGGGCACAGCGTTGACGATGAGCCTTTGCACCTGATTGACACGCTCGCGCGGTCCGGTAACCAGAGCCGTTTCGGGGAAGACAATCGGTGAGATGTAAACATAGCCCTCTGGCGGCGTGTTCACAAAAAGGCACTGTATCCGAAGCTCCTTACTGATACGCCTGGTCAGGGTTACCTGCACCGTGGGAGGAATAATTTCCACCTGCACGTCCTGCAGGAGGTCCCGGGTCAGGTTCACCTGCACGGGCACACGCTGTTTCCCCTCGCCCACACCGGATAAATCTACCATAGCGCGAATACCACGCGGCGATATCTGCTCCACACTACTGCGCACCCCGGTTAACACCACGGTCACCTGTGACGGGCTGACCACCGGAGACTCGTAGCCGTTCTGCAGGTGACGCACCTCCACGTCCACTGTGAAACGCTGGGTGATGGTGGGGTTTTTCTCAGCGTTAACGTACATCCAGATGAGGATGGCACTGCTGAGCGCCATCAGCTTTTCGGGGATGTTCTCGCGAAGAATCCGCCACACGCCCGGCTCATCTCCTTTCCGTTTGCGCGGGCTGTTGCCCTTGCTGTCGTCGCCCGAACACCGACAGGGGTCGCCAGCGCATGGTCTGACGCAGGCTCTCCAGCGCCTGTTTGGAAGGCTGAGCGGTGAGCAGATTCATCAGACGCTCGCGCAGGGTGTCTTCGCGAAAGCCCCTCTGCAACCTGCCCGAAAAAGCGACGGAGATGATGCCCGTCTCTTCCGACACCACCAGCGCGACCGCTCCCCGCTCCGACGCCGCAATAGCTGCCTTGTGACGCATGTGCACGTTCTGGTCTACCATCGGGTTTTCGGTCAGGGGAAGCGTACATCCCGCCGCTACAATGCGGTCGCCGCAGATAACCACCGCGCCATCGTGCAGGGGGTTGCCCGGATAGAACAGGGAGGTCAGCAGACGTGCGTTTACTTTGGCATCAATGGGCACGCCGGGCGAAACATAGTAGTCCAGCGAGGGATACGGCTCGAACACGATTAACGCTCCCACCTTTTGCTTCGCCATTTCGGTGGCAGCGCGAACTACCTCGTTCACCACCGATGCCAGGTTTTCCCGCCCAATCGGATTGATACTCTGCCCCCAGAAGCCCAATCTGCCCATCTCCTCCAGCACATGGCGCAGTTCGGGATAAAAGAGGATGACCAGCGCTACCGGTCCCAGAGGGAGCACCTGTCGCATCAGCCAGTTCAGCGTGCTCAAGCCCAGCTTGCCGCTGATGTACATCAACAGGAAGAACAAAAACAGACCGGACATGATTTGCCACGCACGGGTGCCCTTCGCCAGAAGGATGAGGCGATACAGCAGATATGCTACTGCGAGGATATCTGCCAGCAGCACCAGCGTGGATGCTACATCCAGTTCCCGTAAGGTTACCAGTAACGGTTTGAAGACCGTTTCAACGACGGACAACGCACCACCCTGCTTGCCGAGAAGTTTTCGGGGACGGTTTCAGTATAGCACAACGCCAAGCACCCCGCAAGCACCTTGCCCCTTTATTTCAGACACCTTTTCGAGACAGGATGTTCCGCTACCGAACCTGTCCGAACACCCAGCGAAGCAGAGGAACCGCTGCGGAAAGGGTTTTGGCACGGTGACTGATCTGGTTCTTGCGCTCCATCGGCAGCTCAGCCATCGTACAGCCCAGCTCCGGCAGGTAAAATACGGGGTCGTAGCCAAAGCCATGCTCGCCGCGCGGTTCCCAGTATATCCAGCCGCGGCAGGTGTCGCGCAGGATGTACTCCGCGTCCCATGGGGTACTGATGACCACGACCGAATTAAAGCGGGCACCACGCTGTTCCTGGGGCACACCTTCCAGCATCTTCAGGAGGGTGGCGATTTTCACCTCCCAAGGGGTATCCTCGCCCGCGAACCGCTTGGAATGCACACCCGGTTTGCCCCCGAGGTAGTCCACCTCCAGCCCGCTATCGTCGGCGATACATACTCTGCCTGTTTGCGATACCGCCGTGCGCGCTTTAACGAGCGCGTTGGTGATGTAATCGTCGCCGTCTTCCGCCGGCTCGGGATACGGGGGGAAATCACGCAGAGACTTTACCCGGATACCATCTGCCTCCAGCACCTGCAGAAGGGCGTACATCTCACGAAACTTCTTGAGGTTGTTCGTAGCGATGACCAGCTCGCGTTCCATCTACAGGATGTCCTTCAGTGCCTCACGCTGTACCTGAAAGATTTGCTGCAGACCAGCCTGCGCCAGGTCCAGCAGCTTGTTCAGACGGTCTCTGCCGAAGGGCAAACCTTCCGCCGTACCCTGCACCTCCACGAACTTCCCTTTGCCCGTCATCACCACGTTCATGTCCACCGACGCCTGATAATCCTCGTCGTAGCAGAGGTCCAGCAGGTCCGCGCCGCCAACTACCCCCACGCTCACTGCCGCGACGATATCGTTCAGAGGCAGGTGTTTAATCAGGTTCTTCTGGCGCATCCAGTGCAGTGCCTCTGCCAGAGCCACAAACCCACCGGTGATAGACGCCGTGCGCGTGCCTCCATCCGCCTGCAGGACGTCGCAGTCAATGGTGATGGTGCGCTCTCCGAGGCTCTCCAGCTGCACCACCGAGCGCAGGGCGCGACCGATCAGTCGCTGAATCTCCATCGTACGCCCGCCGGGCGTGCCTTTGGTAATCTCGCGCGGAGTGCGCTGGCGACAGGAGCGAGGCAGCATCCCGTACTCGGCGGTGACCCAGCCCGTGCCCGTGCCTTTAAGAAAAGGTGGGACGCGCTCTTCCACCGAGGCAGTACAAATCACGCGGGTATCTCCCGCTTCAATCAGGCAAGAGCCTTCTGCATATTTCATCACTCCCCGCGTCAACCGCAGGGGGCGCAGTTCCTGTGAACCGCGTCCATCAGGACGAGCCATCAAGCAGACCCCTTTCTGTCGGATTGCGCAACACTGCGTTTCAGACGAAGCCTAGCTGCTGTGTTCAGGGCGGTTAGAGTGTAGCAAACCCTCTCCCCCGCTGTCAACCCCCTGCAGGAACGAGGCATCCCGGAAGACTTTGGATTGCTGAAGCCGTGCTTCAGCAATTCATAACTTGCAGGCTAACCTGCTCCGACAGGTTTCGCCCTGTGTAGCCTGCGCCTTCCAGTCGCAAGGGCAGAATAAGAGAGGAGTAAAGCCACTGAAAAAGCATGGCGCCCCCGAGAGGAATCGAACCTCCGCACCCGGCTCCGGAGGCCGGCGCTCTATCCACTGAGCTACGGGGGCGCACTTGCATTTTTTATTATATCGCCTCTTTGTGCCGTTGTCAAAAATTGCCCGATGAG
>JABUFA010000075.1 GCA_013314755.1 Chthonomonadia bacterium | reverse complement strand
TTTGGCGGTGTGTGGTGTTCAGTGGTGGTAGGGATTTGCGATGATGGGTGGAGGTTTGTGGTTGTTGTGTGTTTTGGCTGTTGCTTTCTTTTTGGTTGCATTCGCCAACCATCAAAGGAACGCACACCTCGCGTTCGCTGTTGACAAACCTGGCAGGAGGATGTAGAGTATATAATGTAGTATTGGTTAACCATACGAAACGAGCAAGAGGCGCAGGTCTTTCGTGGAATACGTATGCTTGCGGGATGTTAGACGCCTAAAGCGTTTAACATACATCACACCAAGGTCAGGAGGGTACAATCTAAATGAAGCGACATGCTTTTACGCTCATCGAGCTGCTGGTGGTGATAGCAATTATCGCCATCCTCGCAGCGATTTTGTTCCCTGTTTTCTCCCAGGCGCGAGAAGCTGCGCGCAAGTCGTCGTGTCTGTCCAACTCCAAGCAGTTCGGCACGGCGATACTGATGTACGCCCAGGACTACGATGAAGCCATCGTGCCCTGGTTCAAAATTCGGGAGTATGCGGGGCAGCCCCTCAACGAGCGGTTCTGGTTCGGACTGCTTCATCCTTACATCAAAAGCACCTTAGTGCCGCCAGATGCGGGCAGAACCTACACCGTTGGAGGACAGCCTCAGGGCTTGCATCGATGCCCCTCGTGGAGCCTGGAGCGCTATATGGAGGGCGTGAATATGCCGGACTGCTACCCCGGCGAAATGGACGCCTATATGCCTCCCACGCAGGTGTTCGCGCACTACGGCATCGTGTTCCAGATGGCAACACGCGGCGGAGCCGGCACGCCCGAGAACCCCTACTATCACTTCGCGGGCAGCCTCTGCTATCCGCCGGAAAGCGGAGGGTTGACTCGCTACATGCCCGAAGTCAAGCGACCGGCGGAAACCATCCTCATCGGTGATGGAATCACCTTCCTGGACAAGGGACCCACCTACGTGGTCATCTCCATCGGTTGCGAATCGCAGAAGATTCACCAGGACGGCGCGAACTTCACCTTCCTGGATGGTCACGCCAAGAACATCAAGCGCAACCCGGAGCGCTATTTGGCGACCACCGTCGAGAACGGGCAGACCGTGTACTACGAGCGTTACTTCACCTTCTCGATGGAGTAATCTGATGCGACGGGGCATTGCAAAAGGGGTTCTTCTGGGGCTAAGTCTGTTGTGGCTTATTCCTCTTGCGCTGGGCATGACCGCCTGCGGCAAGAAGGAAGAGCCAGAGGCACAGGGCTACTACGAGGGACCGATGCTTCCGAAAAGCCAGAGAAGTGGGGGACCTGCACAGGGTACCCAGTAAACGCCGTGCACCCCGCAGGATACCTGCGGGGTGCAAACTTCTCGTGCAGAGGGGGTTAGAACGATGTCGGGCACGAGCGGTAAAAATATCGCTATCCTGCTTCTTGTCGGTTTAGTGCTGATAGGCGTGGCGCTGTTCCTCTGCCGTCAGGCTCAGCGGGAGGAGCCACCGCCCCCCGGATACTACACGGGTTACATGCTGCCGAAGTCTCAGCGCATGGGACCGCCTGGTGGAGGCACCCCTGCCCCCTCTACGGGCGGTGGGCAGGTCACCCGTTGAAACGAGAGAGCAGGGGAAAAGCACCCTATACCTTCTCCGGCACCACGTAGGGCCTGCGATACTCGCGGGTGAGTAGCCGATTCGCTCGCGAATCGCTGCCGCAGGTCTCGTGCGTGGTGTCGATTTGCAGCTCGCGACCCAGGCGATACTTTGTCTCCTTCAGCACCACGTTGTTCGCCGCAAGGTGCTCCTCGAAGCGGGCGAAGGTCTCGTAAGCCTCCTTGTTGTCCCCGAAGGCTTTGGTCTGTTTATCAAACGGCACCAGTTCGCCCAGCAGATAGGAGACGTTGCCCAGATGGCACAGCGCACTGGAGAGATGCCCTTCTTCGATGTCGGCGTGCAGGTCGGTGTGTTTGCGGCTGCGCACGGCATCCAGGAAGTTGCGCATGTGGTCGCCACCAGCGTTAAACTCGGCGACCTTGTTGCCGTCGTTGTCGAAGACGATAGCCTGGCTGTAGCTGGGGATGACCATAATGCCCTTCTCGCCGTAGAAGATGTTGCCCACCTTCACGCCCTTCAGGTCGGGGGTCTCCAGCCCGCGCACCTCGAAAATCAGCTGGCAGTCGCCGTAGTCGCAGAAGACCAGCTCGGTGTTGGGCGTCTCGCCGTCATCCTCATAGCCAAACCTTCCACCCAGCCCAAGTACCTTGTTGGGCAGAGTGTTTTTGTTCAGTCCCCACCGTGCGATGTCCATCTGGTGCACGCCCTGGTTGCCCAGGTCGCCGTTGCCATAGTCCCAGAACCAGTGCCAGTCATAGTGGAACCGCTGGCGCATCACCGGCTTTTTGGGCGCAGGACCCAGCCAGATGTCGTAATCTACTGTGGCTGGAGGCTCCTGCGGTCCGGGCACTTTACCGATGGAGTCGCGTCGCTTGTAGCACAGCCCGCGTGCTAGATACACCTTGCCCAGCTTGCCCTCGTGCAGATACTGTATCGCTTGTCGGATGCCCTCGGAGGAGCGGATTTGCGTTCCGCTCTGGCAGATGCGCCCCAGCTGCCGGGCGATTTGCACGGTGCGTCTGCCTTCCCACACATTGTGGCTGGTGGGCTTTTCCACATAGACGTCCTTGCCCGCCATCATCGCCCAGATGGCTGCCAGCGCGTGCCAGTGATTGGGCGTGGCGATGGTTACCACGTCCACATCCTTATCCTCCAGCAGTTTGCGCAGGTCCTGATAGGTTTTGGGTTTGGGTCTGCCGGCATCTTCCACGATTTTCAGGCCGGCGGGCCACACCGCCTCGTCCACATCACACAGCGCCACGATGTCCACATCGGGCTGGGCGAGCAGTTGCCGGATATGGCTTTTGCCCTGCCCGTTGAAGCCGATGACCGCCGCGCCGATGCGGTCGTTCGGACCTACCTGCCTGCGTGCCACCTTTGCAGAAGCCCACAGAGGCTGCGGCAGGGCGGTAATCGTCAAGAGTGCCAGCGAATCCTGCAGGAAGCGCCGTCGGGAGATTTTGTGCATCGCTATCACCTCGTTTCCGTTTCGTGCACGTACTGTATTCGGCAGAGGAAGGGGCGTTCCTGCTTCGCCAAACATGAGGTCAGGACACTTCGCCACCAATTGCATATCCTCTTAGTACAACTTGCCGACGGGAAACCGCGGACAGCAAGGGACAAAACCTGCTGGCGCAAATCAGCTCCGCGGTCCAGAGCCGTCAAACACCCTTGACATTTCATTGGAAGTGCGGTATCTATAAATTAGCACTCGAACCCATCGAGTGCTAATTTGCCGTGACAAGGAGGTGCAAGGGATGCTCCGACCGATTGGCGATAAGGTGGTTGTGGAGGTTTTTGAGGAGGAAGAGAAAACAGCAGGTGGCATCTTCCTGCCCGACACCGCCAAGAAGAAGCCGCAGGAAGGGCGTGTGGTGGCTGTGGGTCCCGGTCGCGTCCTGCAAGACGGAACCCGCGCGCCGATGTCGGTGAAAGTGGGTGACCGGGTGATATTCTCCAAGTATGGTGGCAACGAGGTCGAGGTGGACGGGAAAGAGTATACCATTCTGGACGAAGACCAGATTTATGCAATTCGCGAAGGCTAATCTCAACGGAGAGGAGGTGTTGAACGATGGCAGCCAAGCAGATTCTGTATGATGAGAGCGCTCGTCGGGCGCTGGAGCGCGGCGTTAATCTCGTGGCTGATGCAGTCAAGGTAACGCTTGGTCCCAAAGGGCGCAACGTGGTGCTGGAGAAGAAATGGGGCTCGCCCACCATTACCAAAGACGGTGTGACCGTTGCCAAAGAGGTGGAGCTGGAGGACCCCTTCGAGAACATGGGAGCGCAGCTGTGCCGCGAGGTGGCATCCAAGACCAACGACGTTGCCGGTGATGGCACGACCACCGCAACCGTGCTGGCACAGGCGCTGGTTGCCGAGGGGCTGAAGTATGTTGCCGCGGGCGGTAACCCCATTCTGGTGAAGCGCGGTATTGAGATGGCGGTGGAAAAGGCGGTGGAGGAGATTAAGAAGCTCGCCATCCCCGTTTCCACCAAAGAGGACGTGGAGCATGTTGCCTCCATCGCAGGCAACGACCCCGAAATCGGTAAGGTGATTGCCGAGGCGATGGAGAAAGTGGGCAAGGACGGCGTGATTACCGTCGAGGAGAGCAAAGGCACAACCACCACCCTGGAAGTGGTGGAAGGCATGCAGTTTGACCGCGGTTACATCTCGCCGTACTTCGTCACCGACCCCGAGCGCATGGAGGCGGTGCTGGAGGATTGTTACATCCTGATTCATGAGAAGAAAATCTCCAGCGCTCAGGACCTCATCCCCTTGCTGGAGCGCATTGCCAACGCCCGTAAGCCGCTGTTGATCATCGCGGAGGACGTGGAAGGCGATGCCCTGGCGACGCTGGTGGTCAACAAGATTCGCGGCGTGTTGAGCGTGGCGGCAGTGAAGGCGCCCGGCTTCGGCGAGCGACGCAAAGCGATGCTGGAAGACATCGCCATCCTCACCGGTGGCAAGTTCCTGAGCGAGGACCTGGGCATCAAGCTGGAGAACGTGGACCTCAGCATGTTGGGTCGCGCCAAGAAGGTCATCGTCGCCAAAGAGGAGACCACCATCGTGGAGGGCGCGGGCACTCGCGAAGCGGTGATGGGGCGCATCGCGCAGATTAAGAAGCAGATTGAGGAGACCGACTCCAACTACGACCGCGAGAAACTGCAGGAGCGTCTGGCGAAGCTTGCCGGCGGTGTGGCGGTCATCAAGGTCGGTGCGGCGACCGAGACCGAGCTGAAGGAGAAGAAGCACCGCTTCGAGGACGCGCTGTCGGCGACCCGCGCGGCGGTGGAAGAGGGCATCGTGCCCGGCGGTGGCGTGACCTACCTGAACATCATCCCCGCGCTGGAAGGCATCGGTGAGACACCCGATGAACAGCATGGTGCGGCGATTGTGCGCCGCGCGCTGGAGGAGCCTCTGCGCCAGATTGCCGAGAACGCGGGGCTGGAAGGCTCGGTGGTGGTCGAGCGCGTCAAGAACATGGACAAAGGCTGGGGTCTGAACGCCCTCACCGGCGAGTATGTGGACATGGTGAAGGCAGGTATCGTGGACCCCGTGAAGGTCACGCGCTCGGCTCTGCAGAACGCGGCGTCCATCGCGGGCATGCTCCTGACCACCGAGGCGCTGGTGGTGGAGAAACCCGAGAAGAAGGAGAACAAGACTCCTACCCCGCCCGACTACGACATGTAACCGCTTAGACGCCAAAGCCCCCGCCGCCCGGCGGGGGCTGTTCCTTCACGGTTCCAGATATCCCCTTACAAAGTCGTCGTATGCCAGCGCAATGCTCAGATAAAACAGTGGTAGGGTAAATAGCAGTCCCACACAGCACAACAGAACACCTGCCGCAGCAATCAACGCTGTCGCCGTGTAAAACAGCGTCGCCATCAGCCATTGTGACTTCAGCATCTCAAAGCTGCGGCTGATAGCCTCTACACCGTCGAGCTTCTGGTCGACCACCAGCAGAATGCTGAACATCAACAGTCCACCAATCACGAGAGACGGCAAGATGCACAGGCTGAAGCCCAGTGTCAATGCAATGGACATCAGGAGAGCGGTAACCACCAGCTGCCCACCAACGGCGATAACTTCGGTGAGGGCTTCCAACTGCAGTCCTTCCCCACGTATCTGCTTCAGAGCGGCGTTCCACGCCGCGCCTGCAAGCACAAGTCCCACCGTTCCCATAATCACCTGTTCCAGCAGACGTGGTACGGAGAAGAAATAATCAAACAGCGAAGCGGGTTCGACGGTAGTCCGCAAAAGCAAACCAACAGGTAGACCGACAGCGATAGCAATCAGCGTGAAGAGAAGGCTGATGAGGATCCACATACCCATCTGAGCTTTCAACAGCTCCCAAGCCCGGCTAATGGCGTCAAAGCGGATAGTGCCCTGAGGTGGCATCTCGACATTGCCTCCTTTCATGGCTTTGGGAGACAGCTTCGTGGTTGGATGTGAAGGTTCCTGTTAAGAATAACAAAGAGCGGGCGCCTGCACCCAGGCGCCCCAAGGTCAAGGAGGGCTTTTCCGACGGCGGTGAAAAGATTTTTTCGCAGAGGGTGCGTCAGGAGGTCCAGCAGGCGTGTTGCCTCATTTAAAAATCTAAATGAAATCCACTTCGTGCCTCATTGAAGAATCTAAACGAAATCATCCTCCAACCACCCCCCACAACCTTCCACCACTACCCTCCTGCATCCTTCTCCCTGCAAAGCAATCCCTCCAAACGCTCCTGTAACGCCACTATCTGCCGATGCAACGCCATAGGGTTCAGTCCCTCATATTGCACCCGCAACCGCTCCTCAGCCTCCGCGCTCAACACCCCACTGCGCAACAACCGACAATACGGCGTGCAAGCCTCATCATGCCACTTCCGCACCTGAGCGCCCACCCGCTCCTTGCGCTCCAACTGCATCACCGGCTGGAAAAAGTTCCAATACAACCGCAACACCCCATACAACTCCGCCAATACCCCCAACGCCTCCTCCCCCGCATACCGACCATAACCCACATACCGACGAACCAGCGAGTAGTTCTTCTGCTCCACATAGCAGCTGTCGTTCTTGCGAGCCGCACGACCCCGCGTGAAGG
>JABUFA010000074.1 GCA_013314755.1 Chthonomonadia bacterium | reverse complement strand
GGAACCCGTATCGTTATGCAGGTGCGTGGGGCTATCGGGACGATGGCGATGCGGGTTTACTGCATGTGGGCGCTCGGTATTACGACCCGCAGGTAGGCAGGTTCACCAGCCGGGACGCGGTATTGAGTGAACACCCGTATCTGTATTGCGAGTACTAGCCGCTCAATTCGGTGGATCTGAGTGGGCGGATTGGGATACTCGCAGGAATGGTGATTGCGGTGGTGACTATAATCGCCCTGCCTAGGTGCAAGCAGGGAACTCCTTCACTGATGCCCCAAACTGCTCCACTCATGAGATGGAGGGAGCCAATTCATCTACCGGGATGATAGCGAAGCGTTTCCGCTTTTTCTTGCAGGCAGTCTTCTAACTCCGTAAATACCGCGGGTATTAGCACAACCTCTGCCTTTTTCCTTGCGCCTTTTGTTGTTTGCTACCTTTTCCCACCTTCTTTCCCTTAAGCAAGCTTCTCTATTTTAAGTTGACAAATGTCTGCTTTATTTGTGTACAGAGTGGAAGGGAGGCGATATGGATGGAGGTCGAGCGCGAGGCGAAGCTGTTTGAGGCTGGTTCCTATCCCGACAAGGGGCTGGAGGTCAGCGAGGAGCAGTTGCAGACACTGGTGGAGAGCTTTACTGCGCCTGTGCCCGTGTTGGTGGAGCACCTTCCGCATAGCTGGCAGATTGGCGTGTTGAAAGGGCTGTGGCGGCGCGGCAGGGAGCTGTTCGGGCGGCTGGCGATACTGCCGGAGGCGGAGGCTCTGCTCAAGCGGCTGGGCATTGGGGGCATCAGCGTGGCGGTGACGCCGGATGTGAAGCGGATTGTGGAGGTGTCGGTGACGGCGACGCCGCGTGTGGCAGATGCGCGTCTGATGAGCGCGGAGTCGGTTTCGTTTTGCGGGGAGATACTCTGGACGGAGGTAACTAGCATGGAACAGGAGATGGAGGCTTTGCGCCAGCGGGCAGAGGCGGCGGAGTTTGCCCTGCGCGAGCTGTGGGTGGAAGAGACGATTCAGCGGTGGGTTCGGCAAGGGAAGCTGACGCCGGCGGTGCGCGAGATGGCGAAGACGCTGATGATGCAGGGCACGCAGGTGGTGCAGTTTCGCGGCGGCGACCTTAGCGTGGCAGAGGTATTTGCGCGTTTTGTGGAGGCACTGCCGCCGACGGTTCCCTTTGGCGAGCGTGCGCCTGCCGGCGAGGAGGAGGCGGCGTTAAGCGCGGAACAGGAGGCATTTCTGCGGCGATACTGGGGTGACGTTCCCATGGAGCAAATCGCGCGGTACATGAAGGCAGAAAGGAGGCGATAGACGATGGCGGCGTTGACAGGGGCTCACGACCCGCAGGACAAGCCGGGCGAGCTGGTGAGTTACAAAGTGGGCGCGAACGCGGTGATTTACAAGGGCGCACTGGTGAGCGTGCGCAGTGATGGCTACGCCTATCCGTCGCGCAGCGGCACTAGCAGTGATGTGTTTGTGGGTGTGGCGTTTGAGACGGTGGACAACACGGGCGGCGCAGCGGGCGCGAAGTCGGTGCGAGTGTGGAAGAGCGGAACCTACGTGTACAACGGCAGCGGCTTCACGCAGGCGAGCATCGGTCAGGCGATGTACGCTGCGGACGACAACACGCTGACTACCACTTCCACCAACAACCAGCTGGTGGGCTACGTGGTAGAGGTGCTTTCGGCGACGCAGGCGCGCATTCGGATTGACAATGCGGTGCGGTAAGGAGGAGTAAGAGATGCCAGCGATTACACGCAGTGAGATGGGCTACCTGCTGGAGGCGGGGTTGCGTGCGGACTTCTTCGAGGCGTATCGCCGGCAGGTGGAGGGGGCGATATATCCGCGCATTGCGACCGTGATTCAGACCGAGCTGCCGGTGCAGAAGTACGGCTGGCTGGGCAGTGTGCCCGCGATGCGCGAGTTTGTGGACGAGCGAATGCCCAGAGGTCTGAGGGTGGTCAACTACACCATTCAAGACACGGTGTGGGAGAGCACAATAGCGGTGGAGCGTCGCGCGTTAGAGGATGAGCAGATTGGCGCGATACGTTTGCGGGTTCAGGACCTGGGACGTGAGGCGGCGCGGCACAAGGACTATCTGGTGGTCAAAGCCCTGCTGGACGGTTTCACTCAGCCATGCTACGACGGACAGCCACTCTTCTCCAGCACGCACTCGGAGGGAGACAGCGGCCTGCAGAGCAACACCACCACCCAGCCGTTGGGACCGGACAGCCTGCAGAGCGCGATTTCGGCGATGATGCTGTTCAAGGACGACCAGGGCGTGTCTCTCGGCATTCTGCCTGATACGCTGGTGGTGGGACCGCGCCTGCGCTGGACGGCAATGGAACTGCTGGAGTCGCAGGTGGTGGTGGTCAAAGGTGGAACGGGCGACAGCACGCCGTATCGCAACGTATTGCAGGGGGCGTTGCAGCTGGTGGTCAGCCCCTACATCACGGGTAACCAGTGGTTTGTGCTGGATACCAGCCGGGCGGTGCGCGCGGTGATTCTGCAGGAGCGTTCGGATGTGCTGGTGGAGTTTTCTGCCCTGGAGGACCCATCCGTGAGCGAGAGCGTGTTCCTGCGGGATGTGGTGTATTACGGGGCGCGAGCGCGTTACGGCGTGGGCTACGGTCTGTGGCAGACAGCATACGGCAGTAACGCGAGCTAGCGCCGTGCTGTAGAGAGACCCCTCTTCCGAATCGCCGGGAGAGGGGTTTTGACTTTGCAGGGAGGTGCAGGATGGATATCGGCATTCAGGTGCTGAGCCTGATTGGCGCGATGGTGTCGGCACAGTGGGCGTTTGCGCGGTTGACCCTGCGTGCGCTGGAGCGCATCATTCAATCGCAGGAGCAGACCCTGCGTGAACACCTGATGCGCCTGGAACAGGCGATGCGTGGCAATACCGAGGCGATTCAGGCGCTGAAGGAGACGTTGACAGAGGTGCGACTCAACGGTCGCCGGGCGACAGCAGGTAGAAAGGAGTGATGGCATTGCGCTTTACGGATACGACAGGGCTGTGGCGGGCGGTGCGAAGCGATACGCCCCTGCCGGTAGCCGGCGGACAGGTTCTGGCGTGGCTGAGTGAAGACTTCAACGGCTCATCCGTCAACCCAAGCGCGTGGGAAGTGGTATCCGGCAATCCGACGGTATCCAACAGCGAGATCACGATACCGAGCGGTGTGGTACTGCTCTCCAAACAGTCCTTCACAGCGCCGTGTCTGGTGGAGTTCGTGGAAACGATGACCGCCCGTGCCAGTAGCGATAACTTCCGCCTTGGGTTCTATCGGGATGATAACAACCTGGTGGAATGGGCGGCTACCAGCACTTCGAGCAGCAACATGGATGCGGTGATGTCGGCTGGTGGCGTTGCCGATAACCAGACGGGTATCGGCGTGGGCGCAGCGAACAACACGTATCGACTCGCATCTATCTACGTTGGACTGGGCGAGGCGGTGTGGACTTACCGGGCAGTCAACAGCATCAACGTGCGGACGGAGGTCTATCGATTACGAGAGCATGGGATTCCCGATGGACCGTTCAAGATTCGGCTAGCTGGTCTTGGTGGAACTTCCAGTCTCAAGGTGCACCGTGTGACGGCTTATCAATTAGCGGATGTGGTTCCGCCCGGCGCTTTAGGTCACCATGTAGACCAGATGGCGGTTCCCGTAAGAGTTACGAACGGTCCATTCGTGGCAAGTCCATCGAACACGTTGCTGGGCGCGGTTCAATCGGTAACGGACACGTTCACGTCGCTGGCATCGGGTTCGGTTGGCACGGGATCCACGAGGGCGTTCTACACGGAGCAGTCCTACATTCAGGCGCACTTCATGGGCGACCAGCCTTTCAGCTGGTGGGTAGAGGCTCAGGTTGATGGTTCGAACTGGCAGGTGGTTGCTTATGGAACGTCTACCGATGCGACCACGGATGCTGTCGTGCGGTACTTTGCGGTGTCGCCGGTGTTGAGAATCTTAGGTAGTCGGAACTTCCGAGTGAAGGTCAAGAACACTGGTGCGGCGGCTGGCACGTTCCGCGGGACGCTGGTGGCGGGAGTTCTGTAACGCTGAAGCATGGCTTCAGCACTCCAAAAAGGAGGTGTTGGGATGACTCTCTATGTGAAGGCGGTCGGTACAAGCATCACGATGGTGGATGTAGATGACGGCGTGAAGTTCAATGTGGCTCCGACGGCGGTTCAGAAGCTGCTTGGCGTTGACGTCAAGGAAGGCGAAGTCTGGGAGGTCTCTGTGAGGAGACGGGAGGACCTGGAGAAGGTCTTCGGGAAGTGGCAGGCAATCCAGCAGGCGTAGGAGCAGAGAGGAGGAAGCGCAATGGCGGTGGTGGTGACGCGGGATGCGGTGAAGCGCACGGCGGCGGTGTCTTCCAGCACGTCTGATGCACAGATTGACGCACTGATTGCCGACCTGACGCCGGTGATAGAATACACTCTCGCGCCGGAGGTGCTGGCGGACAGTGCGCTGGAGGCGGTCATCAGCCGGGCGGCGACGGAGATTATCGCTGGCGAGTTCCTGGCACAGCGGTTGCGCGAACAGGGCGCCACGGAATCCTTCGAGGCAGGTGGCGTGCGGGTGGGTGAAAGCCCACAAACACGCGCCGACCTGAGCGATCCGTACGGTCTGATGCAGAGAGGCTGGGCGCGTCTGGCGCCGTTTCTGAAACCGGTGTACGCACAGTCTACCACGCGCGACCGCGAGCGACAGGTTACGGAACAGAACATATCGGGCTGGTAGGTGGGCGCGATGTCGGCACGAGGGGAACGGTTGCGTGCGCTGGTGCAGAGGCACGGCGAGCCGGTGGTGGTGAACGGCACACGCACGGTGCAGGCGGTGGTCTTCGTAGCAACGAGCGGGCTGTTGCGCAGTCTGTTTACCGACAACGACCTGCTGAGTTTCAACCGCCCGATGTGGGTAGGTGTGATGGCGGCGGACGAGACGCTGAACGCCGGGGATACGGTCTCCCGCGATGGAGCGACCTTCACCGTTCGCCGGGTCACGACGCTGAAGATTGGCGCGTCGCCGGTGGTGAAGGTGGCGGTATGGAGTCAGTAGGAACTTATCCCCTCTCCCGTTGCGCCGGGAGAGGGGCGCCCCTTATTCATCTCCAATCTGTCCGAAGTTCCGCACAAGGATGCCAAAGTCAAACAGGGTAACCTCCTGGTCGCCATCCAGGTCGGCGGTGGGGTTCCATGCGCTATCGCCGGGCATGGTGCCGAAGGCGGCAACCAGCGCACCGAAGTCGAACAGGGTGACCTCGTTGTCGCCGTCGATATCGCCGTTGAAAAGGCTGATGGCTAGCGTTCCGGCGGGCAGGCTGATGCCCGTCAGTACCCGGCGCAGGGAGCGGTCTGCCTTGAAGGCAAGGTGGTATGTGGCGGGAGTGAGCATCAGGCTGAACTCACCCGTCGGGCTGAGTGCGGGGTTGAATGTCAGCAGGGCATCGCCTGTGGTTGCCGAGCGCACTTCTACCTGCAGGGGCAGAGCGGAATAGTCGTCCGTGTAGCCGTCCAGAGCGATGGTGACGGTGGTGGGCACAGGCGATATCAGGAAGGCGCGGGTGATGCCGTTGTGGGCGCCATAGCCGGTAATCTGCCCGAAGTCGTTGATGGCGCGCGCTTCGTTCAGCACCCAGCCCGAGCCCGCTGGCAGGAGGTCGTTGAGGTCGCGGAGTACCCCGTCCACCCACAGGAAGGCGTGCAGGGTGGAGTTGTCCGACAGGTAGGAATGCCCGACCACGTGCCCCAGCCGGTTGATGCCGAAGGCGCGGGCGGAGTTGCCACCCAGCGAACCGAGGTCGGTGACGGTTGTGCCTTCCCACAGCACGGGGCGCATGAGGGTGCTGGTTCCCACCCGGGTGTTGGAATAGCCAGCGACCTGCGAGCGGTCGTTGGTGGCGAAGGCTTCGGCGGTGGTTCCGCCCGGCAGATAGGGGAGTGCGTCGGTCACCGGGTTTATCGCGCTGTAGGGCTGGGTTCGGAAGGCGCGCCGGCTGCCCGCCGAGCCAGAGCCTCCCACCACCTGACCGAGGTTGTTGATGTCGTTGGCGAGGCTGATTTCGTCGGGGTTGCCGGTAATATTGCCGAGGTCAAACCAGTCCCACCAGCCGCCGGTGTTATAGCTCCAGCGGAAGGCGTGGTACGTGCCGTCGGGGTCAATGGCGGACCAGCCGGCGACGTGTCCGGCGTTGTTGATGCCGTATGCCCTTCCCTGCCAGGTGCTGGGGATGGGGCGCAGGTCCACCATCTCGCCGGGGTCGGACCGGCGGTTGCCGTTGAGGTCGCTCCAGATGAAGGGGTGACGCGCCTGTGCGGTATCTGTCCATCCGACCACCTGCCCGAGGTCGTTCACGTCACGCCCCTCGCTGGCGGAACCTGCCAGCACGCCGAGGTCTATCATCACGCCCGCTGTCCAGAAGAAAGCGCGCCCATCTGACCAGCCAGTGACCTCGCCAAGGTTGTTGATGCCGTAGCCGCGGCTCTGCCCGTTCGGGTTAATCGCGCCGAGGTCGGTGATGGTATACTGAGCATGGGTCACGGTAAGGCACAGTACAAAGGAGAGCAGGCTGACAAAGGTGTAAAGATTGTGTGTGCGCCGCATGGCGTTCTCCTCCTTTCAGGAAAGTTAAGGCTGGTGGAGCAATGGTAGCAAAAACGGGACGGTCTTGTCAATTCAGATGTGTGGAGGCGAGGACAGGTATCCCAGCACACCAAAGTTGCAAAGGACACTGGAAGTCGCAGGCGACACAAAACGAAACCTGCTGAAGCAGGTTGTGGATGCTGAAGCACGGCTTCAGCACTCCAAAGATCGTAACTACCTACCTACTCATTTCACCAAAGATGTGGTAAACTCTTGCCATGCGCAAGAACACACCAACCATTGAGGAACTGCTCAGGCGTCTGAGTGCTCTGGAAACAGAAGTCGCTCACCTGCGA
>JABUFA010000021.1 GCA_013314755.1 Chthonomonadia bacterium | reverse complement strand
GCTCCCGCACCCAGTTCCGATAGTATATCCCTCCCAACGGCGCCCACCGCGCATGACCGTCCGCAAATACCATGTTTATCCCGCCACCGTGCCAGTCCGTCCGCTTCGTGCAGTCCCCCTGATAACAACCCCGACCGATCCGATCCCACACGAAACTGCTACAACCACCCGTGCAGTTGGAACAGTTATACACGCAGTCCATCCACGGGTTGTAACTGTCCGCAAACACGATTAACTCCGAAGCGCGACCTATCTGCGCCAGCGACACGTCCATCACCTCGTAGTTGGACGTGTAACTGCCCTGACGTGGTCGGTGCGTGTCCAGTAGCGGATTGGTGGTGCTGAAATCCCAGCCCAACTGCGTGGGGCACACGAATATCTTCTCGGTGCGCACGTAGGGCAACAGCGCCCACAGCGCGGTGTACCGCTTGCCATCGGGACTTCTGCCTGTATATTTGTCCGCAAAGCGGGTGTATGCCCCGCCCGGCGTGCGCTCGTCCCAGTCCTGCGCATACATCACCCATGCCTGCGCCAGCTGGCGCACGTTGGAGGAGCAGGTAACCTTGCGCCCCGCCTCTCTCGCACGGAAGAACACAGGAAATATCAGCGCCGCCAGCAGGGCGATGATGGCTATCACCACCAGCAGTTCTATCAGCGTGAATCCCTTTCGCATGGTGCCTTAGCCTCCTTCTTTATGAATGGTTAGTATCAGCGTGCGATTCCGCAAAAACGGCTCGACTGTCAATTTATGTTGGCTCAGAATATGTTGAAGTCTCCTTGTAACCCGCCCAACTTCGTCAGGCAAATCAAATGACTGCTCACACTGCTGATTCCCGATTGCGATAGAGACGGAATATCCTTCGTTAAAAACCTGTTCCACTATCTGCTGGCGTACCGGAGGTGCGACGTCCATGTCAAAGCAAAGCGAAACACGTGTCAGAAAGCGAGCGTCTCTTTTTCGCAGTTCAAGGGCTTTAGCAGAAAAGCCGCCAGGAACCAGGAACAGATAGTCGCCTTCCAATCCACCTTTCCATCCGACGGGACGCGTACATGGAGGCACATGAAACTGCACCTTCCTCTTTTGCAGTAGACGGAGCCATTCCCATCCTGGCGGCAGCTGGTGCACACGGTCGAGCAAACTCCGCAGCACTGTTCTTTGTCGCCACATGCGTGACCATTCGCCTCCAAACAACGTGTAACCAGACAAAAGGTGGCGAATTTCTTCTTCGCCAGCTTTGAAAGTGCCCGTGTGAAAGGCCACAGTATAGGTTTCGGTGAACACTGTGTAAGCTTCGTCCAAGAACAGGGTAACTGGATACTGCAAAGCTCGCGAGCTGAGTAAGTCTCGCAGTGAACAGAAGGTAATTTGGGGAACTGGCAGACCAAGGCTGTAGATAAGTACAGAAGGCAAGGTTCTGGCAAGCTCACCGTTGTCATACAGGCTTTCTAGCGTCACGGGCTTACTGAAAACATCAAAGCGTACCAGCATTCGCACAGGTATCTGCACCACATCTGTAAACTGACTGCACGACTGAATCCACCATATTGCCACAAGCTTAGGTTTGGGGGAATATTGCGTATCATCCACCACGCATGTCAGATACCGCGAGAGAGGTTCATTTGGAGAGGGAGACTGCTCCTGTTGCATCGTCACAGTATAGTGCGCGACAAGCGTAGCCAGTAACAAAGCTGCCACAAGGTATCTATGAGATAATCGTCGCGTCATCACCGTACTCCACATTGGCACGGAGCAACTATCTGTAGCGGTGCCAATGAATATGTGACAGCGCGCTGTTCGTCTAACGCGGAAAGAACAGCATTTCGGAGAGCCACTGTGCGGGCAAAATCGACCTCGCTCTGAAGAGATACAGGAAGCCAGCCGACAAACGTGGCCATCTCTGCGACAGACAGACGGGCAACATCCTTTTCGCTGCTACTCAGCAGGTCAAGCGGTTCGATGACCGTCGGCAGATACAATTCCAAAATCCTTGTCTTACTGAGGCGTCGTTCGGCCTCTATTGCCAGCCACATTTCTACCATTTTTCGTAAGATGCTTTTTCGTTTGGCTATCGCTGGATCCAGAACCAAGACACGCACCATTTGCTGAGTAATTGTGCTTCCGCCCTGTGCGTATCTCAGGGTTCTCAAATTAGCCCGAAGTGCTCGGTGCACCCCTCGCCAATCCACTCCGCGGTGCGAATAGAAATTTCGATCCTCGCGTGCGATCAGCATCCGTATCATCTCAGGTGGATAGTGGGACAGGGGGAGAACATGTCTTCTCTCCAATAAGTCCAATCGCGAACGATAAGGAGCAACTGCTGAGTAGGTGTACATCACTCCAGCAGCTGCCATAAGAAATACCAATGCGGTCAGCTTCATGAAGAGACGCAGATGTTTGGACGGAAGAGGAGCACGGTTCTGGCTGGTCGCTGATTCAGTGGCTGGAATCAGTGCAAAGAACCACCACTGCAGGAAGAAAAAGGTAGCCCGTGCTTGTTGGGGAATGAATAGCACCGTATCCGACATGCCCATGACAATTGTTGCCAGCAGGATAGCGCGCCCTGCAATTCGCAAGTTCCCGCACCTATTGGACGACAGCTTCCAAGATGCGGATAGAAAGTAGCAGAGGTACAATAGTCCGCCGGTGCCATAGATTGCAAGCATCCCCAGAAAAAGATGATGGGGCTCATTGGGCATCATGGACTGTTTTAGTAGAATGAGTTCAGTTAGCTGGCTCTGAGCATTAGCGTAATTCTCCAATCCGCATCCCAGTCCGTGTGTTGCTAATGTCACGCGCCACCCCGCCCACCAGAGTACGGGACGGGACAACGCCGAACGTTCTTGGGTAAGCGTAGTGTTGGCGAGTTCCGCGCGTCGGTGCCAGCCAACCATGAGAAGTATACCA
Source organism: Chthonomonadia bacterium (assembly GCA_013314755.1). Classification (GTDB taxonomy): domain Bacteria; phylum Armatimonadota; class HRBIN16; order HRBIN16; family HRBIN16; genus HRBIN16. The sequence goes on along the minus strand of JABUFA010000021.1, from coordinate 61,711 downwards.
ACCAGCAGAAGCGTTACAATCACCGGTCGTGGATGGCGCACGTCCAGTCTACCCCACACTGCGTTGTAGATCAAGTAAATGACAACGACAGCACATGCGATAATACCAGCACGGGTTGCGTTAGCAACCAAGCCGACGGAAAAGACAATCGCCAACACCGACCAGCCAACTTGCCCAACAAGCGTTGGTGTGCTTACAGCCCCCGACGCTGCAATCGCCAGTCCATACACCAGCAGCGGATAGAAGAACAATGGGTTTCCAAAACCGCCACTGAGCCGATCCTGCGGATTCCACTCCAGTAGAGAGGTTACTGTTTCTAAACCCACAACGGCTGTTGGGATTGCTTGAGCAATGCATCCCACGCGGAGGTGTCTCATCAGCAAAAAGCACACTATCGCGCTGTTCCACGACAACAGCAGTAGGTTCACTCGCTCCACCGGATAGCCCGGATACAGAGAGAACAGTGCATCCCAGATGAGCAATAAGGGAAACAACAACAGCAGGGACGCCATTTCCCTCGTGGCGTTTTGTCCAACGACCCGAAGCACGAGCAGCGCTTGGGCGAGCGCACAAAACCACAGCAAGAAATAAGAGATGTAGCTGCCAGCCAGCTCCTGACCGATAAAAGACAGCTCGGCCAAAGTCATCTTGGAAAAAACAGAGGAAGGATATAGCCACAAGAGTTGCACTGCCACAAAGCATAGCCATCCAGCTGCAGCGATTGCAGTGCGTCTACCTGTTATTGAACGTAAGCGGAAAGCGGCACCTTGCATAGCAACTGCCCATCCACATAGGCTCGTAGTTCACCTGTAATCTCGCCTTTGCGAAGAGGCGAAAAAGATACTGTTACCTGCCACGCATCTGGAGCACTTTGTCGGACATTGGCGGAGAACAGAGGGCAGTCGAGCCGAACGGAGACCGGCTTGTTCTGATACATCCTCGAGCGAATCGTCAGCCCTTTCGCCGCCACGTGCTTTCCATGCTGCAGAACACCGAAAAAGAGCCTTTCAGGGTGAACCTGTACCATGGAGGTAATTTCTCCTTCCAATGTGAGGATGTCCTCTCCTGTCCGCCCCGGTTGTGTACGGTAGCGAACCACAAGGGGAACCCGAAATTCACCCTCTCGAGCGTACGGTAGAGACTGAGCATAGAGAACTGTCTGGGTGTCTTGATGTTGGTACCACACCTGTAGCCAAGTAGCCGCAGCCGTCAATCCCACCACCTCAAAGGGTGGGTCAACTGCCAGCGCGGCACAGACAACTTTACTGGAGGTATCGGGGCTTTTTCTAACCAGAGCTGGGAGTGAAATCGTGCGGGTAGGCGATGATAGGATACTTTCGCGTACGTCTCCAAGAATGGGCAACATAGCCACGGGCGATTGCGTACCCCGGGCGCGCACAAAGATGGCTCCGCGATAGTTCCTGTCTGCGGTAGGCTGGCTGGTCAGATGCAAGGTGACACATCTTCGGGATGGTACACGTATGTTGTGATTCGGTTCTACAGACACATCGCAGCAAGTATCCACATCAACTGTAATATCTTTTTCGGAATCGTTGCACAATCGCACCTTAGTGCGATGGAGCCTTGCAATATCCGTAGGCAAAACCCACCGCTGAGGAACAAAACGCAGGCGGAAAACCCGTATCCTTGGAGCAGTATCAGGCGACATTACAGGTCGTGTCACAAACATTAGCCCTATCAGACATGCTAACGCAACTCCGAGCAGGAGATAAATCAGCCGTGGAGGTGTACGGTTCATTGTTTCCTCCCCACGCCAAGCCAACGCCGCAACAAGATGCCTGCCAGTAGCATTATCAGCACCACAACGCTGACACCTATGAAAATGCGCAGCCATCGCACGCCGACAATGGACTCGCCGCCGGTTTCGTCAGTCAGGCGTGTTCCAGCAGGAAACTCGAACTGGAAAGCCTGTGGCGGGATATTTTGATTGACGTCGTGTACTCGCAAACTGATGCGCGTTTCTGCAATATCGGCTTTCTTTCCAGACGGTGTTGCCCTTCGCGCGATGATGCTTACTTCCGTTGGCACCCAGCAGGTGCCAAACCACTGTGATGAGACAACTCGGTATTCCATCTCTTCCTGCTCGCCAATTCTCAATAACATCTTGACAGGAAGAAAGCGGTCTCTGTCTAGCTGGAAGACGATCTCGCCCGGTAGATGTTCCGATGTTTTGACGAGGCGACCTGAGGGCTTTATTCGCAACGTGTATGTCAGCGACGAAGGGCTAGCACGTACAACTTCAAGAGAAGACAGAAACGACCGGCGCAGGGTGGAATAAAACGGTTCTTCAGTGAGCCAGCTTCCCCCTGCTAGCGGAGACTGCAGGAGGTGAGCCACATCAAATGGGTATATGTCGTAAAAATTATTCTGGCACGGCGGCAGGTCTGTTTGACGCAATGATTGCGCGTTTTGAATAACGCCAGATGATGACCAACCGGTGTAGCAATAGTAGCGCTTACCGTCGAAGCTATAAACGGTTCGCTGCCCGTCGCTCCTGGTGCAATCCCAGATGAAAAGGTTCTTATGCCGCCAAACGCGCCATCGGGCAGTTTCCTGCCATGGCTGCCACTGGCCATTGGCATCTATTGCCTGGTCACGCAGCCTAAGCCGGACCTTCTTTTGCCCCTCCAATTTATACGAGCGGATGTGCTGAGTAAAGTCGGAATACAGCTGCTCGGCGGCATCAAGCAGTGTAGACGGCTGAGGGACGGCGGACTGTCCCTCAGCAACACAAAGTGTAAACAGCAACATCATGTTGATAGCAATCCTGAGCCAAACAGTCATGTCCTCACCTACAGGTTATTTGAAATCCGGGCCTGTCGTAGAGGGGCATATTACAGTTGGATAGCACATAGAGAATGTAACGACCGCACTCCTGACCAAACTCCGTGCAGGTGTCTTTGGGGTTCGTGCTTGGCTTGCACACATAGAGCTTCGTCGGAGTGGCAACGAATTTTCCGCTTCCAACCCCTCCACACACTGTCAAAGACGGCAGATTCACGCACCCCTGAACTGCATTTGTACAGGTGCTGTCACGGCACGTGTAATAATCGTTACTGCAGTAACTTTGCCGCTTCGTAACAGGGGGTGGGCAATAAGGAATGGGATCCTTGGAGGCAACAACCTCCTGCGTCCCGTACCACAGAATCGCTACAGCCACCGCCGCAACAAGCAGGGCGTAGATGAAGCTACCACGTTGCATGGGGTACCTCCTCCTTTTTGAGTTTTCTACCCCCTATTCTACATCGTCCCCCCCCCCGCGTCAATACCAAATTTTTGCCATTTTTTTGACCAATTTTTGTTATACCCAATGGTTAACAAACCTAACGCCCAGGCAATGTGAACTAACTGCGCCACGTTCTTTGCCCCCACCCGCCGCCGCGCCTCCGCCAGATGACGCCGAACTGTCTCCGCTGAACAACCCCTTAACCGCGCCACCTCCTCCACGTCTCCTGCCTCCACATACGCCTGCAACACCTCCACCTGCGCGGGCGTTAAGGGCGAATCGACCACTGCCACCGCTTCCGCCTGGCAGGGATGTATGCACACGGTAAAGCCTTCTTTCTCCAGACAACTGCGCAGTTTCTGAAGAAGGGGTGCATCCTGGCAAAACAGCGCTACTCTGCACACGATTGTTCCCTCTGCTGCAAAGTGTGTGACCATTATAGAGTAACCACGAAAACATGTCAAGAGGTTATGCAGAGGTCGGGGGGCTGGATGAGGAGAGTGTCCTTGCGATTGGAAATCGCAGGCTACACAGGACAAAACCTGCTGGCGCATGTTTATGGAGTGCTGAAGCCATGCTTCAGCAGAGCCTGCAACTTCCAGTTGCAGGGTTAGCTCTTCTTCGGAGCACCGGAGTTCTCCCAACAGGATATTCCCATTCCTTTGTGTAAAAACATTGTGAGAAAGGGGGAGAATCGACATGAGAACAATATTTACCGTGATGAGTATCTTTCTGCTTCTTGCTGGCATCGCGACCGCGGACAAAAAGACCGAGCGGCAGATTCGCGCCGAATACGCCAAAACCGTGCGGTACTTCAAGCAGAAGAATCTGGAAGGACTGCTCCGCCAGATGACGCCAGACTTCCTGTATAAAACCCAGACAGGGGGCGTGATGAACAAACAGATGGTGGAATCGGCAATGCGCGACCAGTTCAGGATGATGAAGTCGGTCCAGAAGCGCACCACCACCATCAAGAAGATGGAGTTCAAGGGCAACACCGTGCTGGTGACCACCGAGGAGGAGCTGGCTTTTACCTTTTTGGATACGCAGGGCAAACCCCACAGGGCGTATACCAGAGCCACGACACGCGACACGTGGGTTAAAACCCCGCAGGGCTGGAAAGTGAAGATGACCGAATCGCTGAAGGAAACCACCTTCATCGACGGCAAGAAGGTGCAGTGAAGCGGCTTGACGCTAACGACATCCTGTGTTACAATAATTCAAAAGGTGTTACGCTATGGCAAAGCTGAAGCGATTTGGAGTATCTATCCCGTCAGAGCTGGTGGACGCCTTCGACCGCCTGATCGAACGTAAAGGCTACCGCACCCGCTCAGAAGCAGTGCGCGACCTGATGCGTGACGCACTGGTGGAAAGCGAGTGGGAGAGCGACACCGGCGAGGTCGTAGGCACGGTGACCATCGTGTACGACCATGAGATGCGCGAACTGGCGCGGACCCTGACGCACCTGCAACACCACCACCTCGAATCCATCATCTGCACCACGCACGTGCATCTGGACGAACATCACTGCATGGAGGTGGTAGTATTGCGCGGTTCCGCCCAGCAGGTGCGAGCCATAGCGGATAAACTCATCAGTACGCGAGGGGTGAAACATGGAAAGCTCGTTTGTACCACGACAGGCAAGTCGCTCGCATAACCGCGGGCGTTTTTTGTCTACCAGGAGTAGCACGATTTTGAAGAACAGGTTACTACCATCAGGCTTCACGCTGATTGAGCTGCTGGTGGTCATCGCGATTATCGCGATACTGGCGGCAATACTGTTCCCCGTCTTTGCTCAGGCACGGGAAAAGGCACGTGCCGCTACCTGTCAGAGCAACCTGAAACAGCTGGGTCTGGCGTTCCACATGTACACGGCGGACTACGACGAGGTATACCCACCCGTGTACCAGTGGAAAACCCGCCTCCAGCCCTATATCAAGACCTTCGACATTAACAGGTGTCCCAGCCGCCAGCACCTGCCGTGGTATTACGGGCAGGGCTACAACATCGGATACGCGAACATTACACCGCCGGTGGTCGGCTTTCAGGAGCGCAGTATGGCGGCGGTGGTAGCTCCCGCAAATAAAATCCTGGTGGTAGAATGGGACCGCTGTAACGCCGGACCTCCAGTCGGTCCAGCTGGACTCTTCGCTGGGGGAGCAACCTGTTACTGGGCGGTCACGCGCATTCATGGCGGCGGCTCGAATCTGCTTTTTGGCGATGGGCACGTGCGCTGGCTGAAGCCCGAAGCCTACCACAGCAACACCGACCACGAGGACGGTCAGGGCAACCCCGTCACCCTGAACAACGCGCCGCTGACGGTAGTGCCCGAAAGCACCATGCGCTACTACTGGGACATCACCTACGAAGGCAACCCATGAGAAGACTAACGGTGCTGTTCATCGCGTGGATATGGCTCGGTGTGACGGGGGGCACGTCCGCCGAGCCCCTGCAGGTTACCGCAACCACCAGCCTGCTGGGAAGCCTCCTTCGCGAAATCGGAGGTTCACGGGTACAGGTCAACGTACTGATACCCCCGGCTTCATGTCCCGGACACTTTGACCTGCGCCCCGGCGACGTGGCAACTATCAAGCGGTCGCGCGTGCTGTTTGCGCACCAGTTCGAGCGATTTATCGACCGCATCGGCGAGGTAGCAGGTGGAGACACGGTGGTCCATCGTATCGGCGTAAAGGGAAACTGGCTCGTGCCCGCCACCTTCCTGGAAGCAGGCGAAAGAGTCACCGACATACTTGTTCGGCTTGACCCAAACGGAGCGCACGAGTATCGCCGCAACCTGCAGCGCCTGCGCCAGCGTGCCAGAGCGGTGGAAGACGAGCTCAGGAGGAGCATGCGTCGCGCTGGCGTGCCCGGTACACCTGTTGCAGGATCGGATATGCTGGAGCCGCTGCTGCGTTGGATGGAGCTGAAGGTGGTGGTGAGCTATGGGCGTGCGGAGGACCTGACCCCTGCCCAATGGCTGAACGTGGTACGCTCCGCGCGACAGGCAGGGGTACGGCTGGTGATTGACAACCTGCAAAGCGGCGCGAACACCGGCGTGGAGCTGGCGCGAGATTTGAACGCACAGCATGTACTGCTCAGCAATTTCCCCGGCGGACTGCCCAACACGGCAAGCTGGGAAGCCTGTCTGCGTGAGAACGTTCGGCGCGTCATCTCCGCGGTCGGCAAGGTCAAACGGACGAAGCAGAAGAGATGGCTCAGGTTGCCTGTGAACTTCGCGAAGTGTGGGTGTTCTACGGAAAGACACCTGCACTTCGCAACATATCGCTTCGGGTAAGGCAGGGCGAACTGCTGGGGCTTTTCGGGCACAACGGCGCAGGTAAATCCACGCTGATTCGGGCGATCCTGGGGCTGGTTCCCGTTCGGCAGGGACAGATACTGGTAAACGGCGTCCCATGCACCGGCAGTTACCTGCCGCAACTGCGCCAGCAGATTGGCTACGTGCCGCAAATGCTGAACATAGACCCGCGCACGCCGGTACGCGCCTGGGACGTGGTGATGATGGGACAATATGCCCGCATTGGACTGTTGCGCTTTCCCTCGCGCACGCACCACCAGGCGGCAGCTGATGCTCTGCAGAAAATGGGCGTCCTGCATCTTGCCCATAAGCCGTTTGGGCATCTCTCCGGCGGGGAACAGCAGAGAGTCCTGCTGGCACGCGCCCTCGCCTCAGCACCGCATCTGCTGTTAATGGACGAGCCCACCAGCTCGGTGGACTGGCAGTTCGTGCGCGACCTGACATCCCTGATCCGCCAGGTGCATCAGGCAAGCAATCTGACCACCATTGTGGTCTCGCACGATGCTCCCTTTCTCGCTCAGCTATGCGACCGAGTGGTGCTGATGGAGGGTGGAAGCATTCTGGGCGACCTGCAAGCCCGCGACCTTCTGACATACATCGGGCGGGAGCTAACATGACGTGGGTGGACATCTGGAAAGAAGAGTTCATGCTTCGCGCCATGCTCGCCACCGCGCTGTCGGGAGTAGCCTGCTCGCTCGTCGGCGTGCTGGTGGTAACGATGCGCCTGTCGTTCATTGGGGTGTGTATTTCTCATGCGGCGTTCGCAGGTGCGCTGGTTGGGCTTCACTTTGGAATATCGCCGCTGAGCAGTGCACTGGTGGGTAGTCTGCTTGCTGTAGGCGTTCTGGGTCCTCTGGCAGACAGAGGCAACCTCAGCCCCGATACAGCAATCGGCGTGGTGTTCTCCGCTTCTATTGCGCTGGCTTTTCTCCTGCTTGCACTCCTTCCGGGACCGAAAAGCGAGGCGTTGAGCTGGCTCTGGGGAAATGTGCTGACCGTCACCAGCGATAACCTGCGTGTGCTGGGATATGTAGCCGGCGGAATAGTGATGCTGACTGCGCTCTTCTTCAAAGAGATTCAGGCGGTTATCTTCCACCGCGAGCTGGCAAGTGCGTCGGGCTTGCCGGCAACCGCTATATTTTACGGGGTGCTGGTGTGCAGTGGTGCCGCTATCACTGCATCGCTCAGCGCGATTGGAGGACTGCTGGTGTTCAGCATGGTGATTAATCCTGCTGCCACCGCTTATCAGCTTACCTACAACCTCAGAAACCTGTTCGTGCTGTCGGCGGTTTTTGCCGTCATGGCGGGCTGGATTGGGCTTGCACTTTCCGTGCTGTTTAACCTGCCCAGCGGCGCGATGATTGTGCTGATTTCCACCGCCGGTCTGCTGATAGCAATTACCCTATCTCCAAAACGGACGGGAGGCAAAAGTTGAACAAAAGCGCGTTCTTCGACAGTCTGGCAAAGGAATGGGATAGCCAGGGGGTCGCAGATATCTCAGTGCGTCTGGCGCGGGTAGTTCTGCTGTCTGACCTGCAGCCGGGACAGCGAGTGCTGGACGTGGGTACAGGCACCGGGGTGTTGATCCCATATATTCTGGAGGCAATCGGGGAGAGCGGACTGGTCGTCGCGTTAGACATCTCTCTGCAGATGCTGAAGCAGGCGAAAGGGAGAATGCTTCCGCCCAATGTGCATCTGGTGCACGGTGATATGCAGCGCGCAGGTCTGAAGGACGAAAGCTTCCATCGCGTGCTGTGCAACGCCGTGTTTCCGCACTTCGATGATAAGAAGACCGCTTTGCAGGAGGCGTGGCGGGTACTGCGTCCGGGTGGGCTGGTGGTAATTTCGCATCCCATCGGTCGAGAAGCAGTGAACAGAATACACAGTCAGCACCAAGCCGTTTTTGAGGACCGGGTACCTCCAGCCGATAAGATGAGGACAATGCTGACCCAGGCAGGTTGGGTTGATGTGGAAGTCATTGATGAACCAGAGTTCTATCTGGCACGAGGAAGAAAACCGATTTCCTCCCTTCCTACAGGTTTTTGAACATTGTGAATGCACACTCTCCCCCTTATTTATTATTATGTACTTGTTGAAATTGTTGAAAACTCGGTAGTATTTGCGTGTATCGGAATCGTGTTTTGTTGATATTATGCTTATTTTCGTCTCTATAAAATCAAGAAATTGTCTATTTATCCAATTGATTAGTTCGTTCAGTTTCAACACAGATAGCAAAGATTTCAACAATGCATTGTTGAAAACTCTGTTGAAAACCTGCACAAAATTGTTGAAATCGGTGCGGCGCGGGCGGAAGTGAGCAAGTTTTCAACAAAGTTTTGAACACTCCAGGAGAGTTTTCAACAATTTTTGGGGAGTTTTCAACAAAGTTTTGAACATTTATAGCAAATGTTTCAACAATGACCAAGCCTCAGTTGCCCAAAAGTGTGTCCAAATCGTGGATGATGCTGGTAATCTCGGCGTCTCTGTGCAGACTACTGCGCACGCGGTTGCAGGCGTGAAGCACCGTCGAGTGGTTCTTGCCAAACATCTGCCCGATTTGCTGAAGCGGAAGCTGCGCCTTCTCGCGCAAAAGATACATCGCTATCTGCCGTGCCATCAACACCTCGCGGCTGCGCTGGTCGCCCAGAATATCCTGCGTTGTCAGCCCGAATCGCTGACAGACCGCCTGCAGTACCGCCTGTTCGGTAGGTATGACCGGCATCTGTTTTTCGTCCACGTAGTGCCTTGCCAGCACCTCGTTCGCCAGCTGCAGGGTGATGGGTTTGCCGTGCACCGACGCCCGCGCGGCGATGGAGATGAGCACTCCTTCAAGCGTGCGCACGTTGCCCTCCACCGCGTAGGCGATGTGGTAGATCACCTGGTCGGGAACCTGAATGCCCTCAATCTGTGCACGTTTTTGCAAAATAGCTATACGGGTTTCCAACTCCGGTGGTGCGATGTCCGCAATCAACCCTGCCTCGAAGCGCGAACGGAGGCGGTCGTCCATCGCGTGCAGTTCGCGGGGCGGTCGGTCGCTGGCGAACACCACCTGTCTTCCCATCTGGTACAGCGCGTTGAAGGTGTGGAAGAACTCCTCTTTAGTGTGCTCTTTGCCCGCGATGAACTGGATATCGTCCACCAGCCACACGTCCACGTTGCGGTACTTCTGCCGAAAGACATCAATGCGGTGTTCCCGCAGGGCAGCAACATACTGCTGGGCAAAGGTCTCGCCGGAGAGATAGGCGACCCTCAGACGCGGATGCGCCTGCAGGATGTAGTGCCCGATGGCGTGCATCAGGTGCGTCTTGCCCAGCCCCGCCCCACCGTAGATGAACAGCGGATTATAGCTCTGCCCCGGCGCGCGCGCCACCGACATGGCTCCCGCCTGCGCCAGCCGGTTGGAATTGCCCACCACGAAGTTCTCGAAGGTGTATTTCGGGTTCAACACCGGCTTTTCGAAGGCAACTGGCTCGGGTTCTACGGGAAGTACGGTCTCCTTTGGAGCAGACGGCTCTTCGGCGGGCGGCTCTCCCAGCACGGGGCGCTTGTCGGGGGGCAGATAGATAATGGACACCTCCACCGACCTGCCCAAATGTTGAGACAGCACCTCGCGCACCAGGTTGCCATACCGTTTGGTGACCCACTCACAGGCGAACGGGCTCGGTGCGCCCAGCACTGCCCTCTCCCCGTCAAAGGAGACGGGCTTCATGCTTTTGAACCAGGATTCGAACGAGGGCTTGTTCACGCGGTTTGCCAGCGTGTGCATCGCCCGGTCCCACGCGCGGCGCAGAGCCAGCGTGTTTTCGTCTTCGCCCAGATGCAACTGGTCCTCCACCTCGAGCCCGCCCTCCTTTCCTCGTCCAACGCCGAATTATAGCAGAATCCACACGCCGTGACAACGCAAACTTTTGTTTACGCCTGCAGGATGTACACGCCGACACTGCCAACGCCGGGCACAGGATGAAGGGGGTATATCGCGCCCGTGTCGCCGCCTATCAGGTCGGTCGCTAGCTGGCGATGCTCACCGGCATGCACCTGCGCAGCACCACTGCTTCCGTCTGTCAGCACCGCCACCAGCACGTCATGCGTCGCCGGGCACGCCAGCGCCACCCAGTCTATCAGCCCACGTGCCTGCACGCGCACTGATTGCCACAGGCTGGGCTCCGGCACGAAGATGCGATTGCCATAGCGGCACACCAGCAGGTCGGGGTCACATTCCACCTCCGGCGCCAGCGCGGGGATGGAGAGTAACCAGTGCAGATAGGCGCGCACGAACAGCGCAAGGGCGTGTACGTGGTCGGGGTAAGCCAGTTTGGCATCCGGAAAGCCGGCGAGCGGGTCAAGATAACCTGCTGCCGTGTGCAGGGCGCGTGTGGCGTAGGCGAACCAGCGAGTGTCTCGCTGCAGAGAAAACGCCCACAGCGCACCTCTTGCCGCTTCGATGCTGGCATCCACAAAGCCGCCCGGGCTTCTTTCCCCCGCCAGCACCTCCCCTGCTTCGCCAACCCCTTCTAAGTCCGCCTGAATCTGCCACAGGCGCAGCCACTGTGCCATACGCAGGGCGCCGTCCCGCCACTGCTCATGCGGGTAGGCACGGTAGAGGCGTGCCAGACCCTGGATAATGCTTGAGGCAGCGAACACGTCATCCTGCAGGCTGGGCGGGAGCTCGGCAGACATCACGGAGCCCGGAGACAGCGGCTGACAGCAATCGCGCAGGAGATATTCTGCCAGGCGGTTCGCCCCGTGGATGTACGCTTCCGTCTCGGTGAGACCGTATGCCGTGCACATCACCGACACAATCGCCCCCATGATTCCCCTGCCGTCGCCTCTCTCTACCGTGCCATCCGGCAGGACGTTTGCACCGTCGTATCTGCCCGTTGCCCCTCGCTTCAGCAGGAGCCACGAGATGCCGTTGAACGCCACCCTCACGCTGAGTTCAGAGCCGGTATCCCGGTGCAGCAGAAGCAGGTGCTGGAACAGCTGGGCATTGCGATGGAGGTTAAAGCGCCGTCGTCCGGTGATGTCCGCGCCCTGTTTGTGTTCGTCCACCGTGTCCCAGCACGCGCCGCTGTTGGCATTCTGTGCGTTGAGCACCTGAAACTCCATCGCGCTGTTCATGGCGAGCCGAGCCGTCCACGCCGCCGATTCCTCTCCTGAAAACCGCCTCCAGTCCAACAGCGCCTTCGCCGCGGCGATGGTGAACGCACTGAAGCGGCGGTCGCCCGGAGCCACCCACAGCACCACCTGGTCTTCGGCGAGATGTGCCTGCCTGTCGGGGTTCAGCAGGAGAGCAACCGCACTCTGCGCCGCCGCCCGGAGCTTGAGAGAGGAAGCCGAGAACGCCTCTGGCACGAACAGCGAACCTCTGTACTCCACGTGTTGGACAGGAGCCTCTCCCTTCTGCTCGCACGGTTGCACATGGACGCGCAGGTGCAGACTCTGCTGGTGCAGGCTGGCAGGAGGCAGGGTCCACACCAGTCGCTCCTCCCCCTCCTGGCGCAGACAGGCAGGTGTTGCGGGCTGAAGGGTGACGATGGAGATAGTGTGGCGCGCCGTCTCTATCAGCGCGGAGGGATGGGCACACGAGAAGATTCTGGTTAAACTTTCATCGTCAAGGTTTAACAAAAAGTGCACCTCAGCCTGCAGGGAGCCGTAACTGAGGAAGTGCATTTGCATGCACAGGTCGCCATCCTGTTCTTCGAGCAGGATTTCCCATCGCACCGGCACATTGTCTATCACGCGCTCATCCCACAGGGCTGCCTCGCCCTTTCGGGCGTCCAGGTTGCGCACAAACAGGGCGTGGTGTTCGTGAGAGGTTGTGAGCGTGATGGGGGACAGAGGCGCGTTGACGCCCACCAGCGGCACCTCCGCTTTGCCCTGCGGCATCGCTATCCAGAAGGTGCCGTCCTGCCAGTGATACAGCCGGTAGCGTCCCAGAGAAACTGGTGGTGCTACGCTCAGTTCTGGTGCGGTCTGCGCGTTCATCCTATTACCACTATCGGAACGGTATGGTAGACCTCTACCCGCAACGGTACGGGAAGTTGATTTTATCTGGTATACTTCGCAGTGATATGCGCGCACGGCAGCTGGTGATACCACACGAGCACGGAGCGTGGATGATGTGGCTGGCGCCGCTGGCGGTGGGTCTGGCGGGGACAGCGTGGCATCCTTCAAAGCTTCTGCTGGTGGTTGCAGTGTTGTTTGCATACCTCGCATCCTATCCCCTCCTGCAGTCCCTGCGCTATCCGTCTCAGCGGGCATACTGGCTGAGGTGGACAGTGGGCTACGGAGCCGTTGCTGGCGGCTTCGGGCTGCCGCTGGTGTGGATGTACCCTGCCCTGCTGGTCGTTGGGCTGATTGCCCTAACAGGTTTTGCCGTGAACGCCTGGTTCGCCCGGCGACGCAACGAGAGACACCTGCTGAACGACCTGGTGGCGATGGCAGGGCTGAATCTGGCGGTGGTGGCAGGGTACGTGGTGGGCAGGGGGCGGCTGGATGCGGAAGCGTGGAGCCTGTGGGCGTTGTGCCTGCTGTATTTCTTCGGCACCGCTCTGCACGTGAAGTCGCTGATTCGCGAGCGGCGCAACCGCCCGCTGAAGCTGGTCGCGATAGCATATGCACTGGCGGTTCCCGGCGTGCTGGCGCTGGTGTTTCAGCCTCTGCTGGCGGTGGCGTACCTGCCCGCGGCGGTGCGCACCCTGCTCATCCCCCAGAACCATAACTTCAAGGCGATAGTGCTGGGCGTGATTGAGATTGTGTGCTCGGTGTGGTTTGCCGTGTGGCTCATTGTGTGGATGCACGCTGTCGGTTGACAAAATGCCCCTCTATCTCCCATAATGAGGACGTAAGACTTTGAGGCAGGAGGCAAGCATGAGCGCAACACACGTCACGACCGACCAGTTTGATACAGAAGTTCTGCAGTCCAGCGTGCCGGTGCTGGTGGACTTCTGGGCGGTATGGTGCGGTCCGTGCAAAGCGATTGCTCCGCATGTGGATGCGATTTCGCAGGAATACGCCGGCAGGGCAAAAGTGGTGAAGGTGAACGTTGACGAGGAGCCGGAGCTGGCTCTTCGCTATGGAATCCAGAGCATCCCCACTCTGCTGTTCTTCAAGGACGGCAAGGTGCAGGATATGATTGTGGGCGTGGTGCCCAAGCAGACCATTGTGCAGAAGCTGGAGGCTTTGCTGTAACTGCATGGCGCGTATCGCCTCGTTTTGTGGCGTGCGCTATGGGCTGTCCGAGCTCCATGAGTGCGTTGCGCCACCGTACGACGTGATTACGCCGCCGGAGCGCGAAAGGCTCCGACAGCTCAACTATAACATCACCCACCTTACCCTTCCCGACAGCTACGAACAGGCTCAAAGCCTGTGGCGCCGGTGGCAGGAGCAGGGCATCCTTCGCACCGACCCCCAGCCAGCCATGTACCTTCTGGAACAGCGGTTCGTCCACCCTGTCACCGGCGAGGTGCGCCGCCGGCTTGCGCTGGTCTGCCTGATGGCGCTGGAGGAGTACGAAACCGGGGTTGTGCTCCCGCACGAGAACACGCAGGCGAAGGCAAAAGAGGACCGACTGCACCTGCTTCGCGCCACGCAGGCGAATCTGGAGCCTATCTATGGGCTGGTGGAAGGGAATCTGTTCCCCGTGCTGGAGCAGTTGAGCCACACCGTGCCCCCCGTGGCAGAGGTGGAGTACACCGACGGACTGCATCGCCTGTACCGCGTGGATGACTCTGCAACCCTGCAACGGCTGGAAGCGACCGTTGCCCCATCGCGAGTGTGGATTGCGGATGGACATCACCGTTACGAGACCAGTTTGCAGTATCGGCGCGAGCGACGCGCCAGCGAGGGCAATCCCCCATCCCTCCAGCCCTACGACTGGTTGATGATAGCCCTTACCCCTTTTGACGACCCGGGCATCGTGATACTGCCCACCCACCGCGTGCTTCCCTCCGCTTCGGAGGATGCGCTGGCGCGGCTGGCGGATTGGTTAGGGCAGTGGTTTGAGCTGAACCCCTGCGCTCCGCAGGATCTTCCGGGACTGCTTCAGCAGGGAGCGGCTCGCCGAGGTTTCGGCGTGGTGCTTCGTGGAGGGAAGGCGTTGACCGCGTGGCTCAAGCCCGGCATTGCGCCCGAAACGCTCGTGCCCGGCGAGCACAGCCCCGCGTACCGCCAGCTGGACGTCACCCTTCTGCAGTCGCTGGTGCTGGAACCCCTGTTCGGCATAACCCAGCATCATCTGGAACGCGCCGAGGGCATCCGCTACACCCGCGACGAGCGCGAGGCGATAGAATGGACATCTTCTGGAGAGGCGTCGGTGGCGTTCCTGCTCAACCCGCCCACTGTGCAGGAGGTGCGCGAGGTGGCTCTTGCAGGCGAAAAGATGCCGCCCAAGTCCACCTACTTCTACCCCAAATTGCTGAGCGGTCTGGTCATGCGGGCAATGTAAGAGGAACCCGCCCGTTCGGGGCGAAACGTACCTCAAAGCCAAACAGAGGAGACCCTGCGATGGACGACATTATCCTCGCCTGCAACGTGTACAGCTACGGCAGATACCGTCAGCGGGCGTTTGAACACATGCAAGCCACAGGCATTCGCTACGCCGAGGTCAGTATCGGCAAGCCCGAAGACGCCGACGAGTGGCTGAAGCAGGTTGAGCCGTATGGTATCCACATCTCCAGCGTGATTTGCCCCTGTGACGTCTCTTCCGATGAAGGGGCGGAAAGCTTCGCGCAAATAGCCAGAGCGGTTGGGCGCATGGGGGCGAAGATTGCCTTCATCAGCGTGCACGCGGGGGAACTGCCCCTGCCCGACGTCTATCGCCGACTCCGGCGCATAGGCGACATCGCGGGCGAGCTGGGCGTGAAGGTGGCGATGGAAACCCATCCCGACCTCATCACCAACGGCGACGTCGCTTCGCGCACCATGCAGGCGATTGACCATCCCAACGTGGGCATCAACTTCGACACCGCCAACATCTACTATTACAACGAGGGCACCGATTCGGTGACCGAACTGCGCAAGATTCTGCCCCACGTCTTCAGCGTGCACCTGAAGGACACCAACGGCAAGCCGCGCACGTGGTACTTTCCCACCCTCGGGCAGGGCGTGGTGGACTTTCCCGAAATCTTTCGTCTTCTGCTGGAGCGCGGTTTTCGCGGACCGTTCACGATGGAGCTGGAGGGGATTGAGGGCGAGAACCTGAGCGAGCAGGAGCAGTTGGAGCGCGTTGCCCAATCCTATGCTTACGCGACCCGGATTGTGGAGGGATGGAAGGCAAGCCGGTGAGCCAGTATCTGAGCTTTGACCGCGTGGCGGAAGACTACGATGCCACCCGTTTCCTGCCCGAATCGGTGCGTGAGGCGGTGGTGGAGCAGATGCTTGCTGCCGCGAGCATCGCGCCGGGCGAGTGGTTTGTGGATGCAGGAACCGGCACGGGGCGGTTCGCTCTGCCTCTTGCCCGGCGCGGAGTGCGCGTACTGGGGATAGACGTCTCGCGCAGGATGATGAGCCAGCTTCTCCGCAAAGGGGCGCCACCCAGCCTTAAGCTGGTGCAGGCGGACCTGCGTCGTCTGCCCGTTCGTTCGCACTCGGCAAAGGCGATACTGGTCGCGCACGTTCTGCATCTGATTGCCGACTGGCGGACGGTGTTGCTGGAGTGCCGGCGCGTGCTCAGGCGCGATGGGGTGCTGTTCCTGCTGTATGAAGAGGGCAAGCGCTTCCCCGCGCGAGAGTACTACCTTGCGCTTGCACGCGAGCGCGGGCTTCTGAGCCCGGTGCTGGGAGCATCCAGCGCGGACGAGGCGTTGGACTTCGTGAAGCAGACAGGAGGGGCGGTTACCCTGGTAGAGCATCCTTCCCTGCGCTGGCAGGCTGGGCGCACCCATCGCGAGGTGCTGGCGGAGGTGGAAAAGCGCACCTACTCGCAGCTCTGGAACATTCCCGACGACGCGCACAGGGACCTGTTAGAGCAGACCCGCAACTATATCCGTGAACAGTTCGGCAGTGAGGACGATTTTCATACCGTCGAGGCGGTGGTCAGGCTGTATGCGGTGAGGTTTTAGCCCGTTGCGCTCAGCGGTTGCGAAGGGATATACTGAGATTGGAGGGAGGGTACTCTAACCCCTCTCCCCGACGCGGGGAGAGGCAAGGCTCCCCTTCCCTCGCAGGGAAGGGGCTGGCGGTCAGGTAAGGAAAAGAGGTGAAATACCGAAATGCCACAGCGAAACGTGGATCCGTCCGTTCAGCTCGTTGAATTGCCGACTCCAGCCACGCGCCTGCATCCGGTGCAGGAGCGCGAGCGAGCGTTTCTCATCTACGTCAATCCCGACCCGGAGCTCGACCGTTACGTGGAGGAAGAGCTGCGTGCCCTGTGCGACACCGCCGGTCTGGAGGTGGTGGGCGAGAGCCGACAGCGGCGCAACCGTCCCGACTCTGCCACCTTCATCGGCAGGGGCAAGGCGGAACTGCTCTTCCCGCAGGTGCGCGAGGTCGCAGCCGACCTGGTGATTGTGGATGACGACCTGACCCCTCTGCAACAGCGCAACTTAGAGGACATCCTGAAGACGCGCGTGATTGACCGTACCGAGCTCATCCTGCGCATCTTCGCCCAGCGTGCCCACACGCGCGAGGGCAAACTGCAGGTGGAGCTCGCCCAGCTGACCTACGAGCTGCCGCGCCTCATGAGCGTTTACACCAAGTTTGAACAGCAGGCGGGGCACATCGGAATGCGCGGCGGACCGGGCGAAACCAAGCTCGAACAGGACCGGCGCAAGGTGCGTGAGCGCATTGCCGACCTTCAGCGCGAGCTGGAGCAGGTGGCTCGTCAGCGCAGTCAGCAGCGCCAGGGCAGACGCCGGCTACCCTTCCCCTTTGGCGCACTGGTAGGCTACACCAGCGCAGGCAAGTCCACTCTGCTCAACACGCTGTCGGGTGCGCACATCTACACCGATGAGCACCTCTTCGCCACACTCGACCCCACCGTGCGTCGTATCGTCTTGCCTGATGGTTGGGGCGTTCTGCTGTCCGATACCGTTGGATTCATCCGCAACCTACCGCACTCCCTCGTCGCCGCCTTCCGCGCCACGCTGGAGGAGGTCACCGAGGCGGACTTCCTCATTCACGTCGTGGACGCCAGCCACCCGCAGTTTGAACTGCAACGCGAGGCGGTCATGCAGGTGCTGGCGGAACTGGGCGCACACAACAAACCCATCATCACCGCCTATAACAAAGCGGACCTGGTGAAGGATTCCTATCGCCTGCGCCAGCTGGTGGCGGAGACGCCCAACGCGGTGTACATCTCCGCGCTGAAGGCAGAGGGAATCCCTGAGTTGATGAACCATATCCTTTCTACCCTGCGCTCATTGCTTCAACCCATCCGGGTACGACTGCCCTACACCCAGAGCAATCTGCTGGCGCAGTGTTACGAACTGGGGCGCGTGCACAGCGCGGAGTACACGCCCGACGGCATTCTGGTGGAAGCAGAGGTAACGCACGATCTTGCAGAGCAGCTGAAGCCCTATCGGGTGGATGCATAAAGCGGCCCATTGAACATTTGTCCAGCTCCTGCGTCTACGGTGGATGGAAAAACACTCCACCAGAATGAAGGAGGGACGACCAATGTTACGCAAATGGCTCTGGCTGGGCGTTCTGATGGTGGCTTCGGCGGCGATGGCGCAGACCTACACGGTGAAAGGCTCCACAGGCTGGGGCACGGCGGTCAACGAAAACAACAAGCCCGCGCAGTTCCGTTATGAAGTGAAGAAGGTCATCAACAACGACACCCAGAGGCACGTTCTGGATGGTTTCTTCCACTTCACCACAGCCAACCCCGAGACGCGCACGGTGGTGAAAATCGACATGGTCAAGCTCACCGGGTACGGTCAGCGCATAGGAGACGCCGGCAAAGTGGCGGAGTTTAAGGGACTGGTGGTGCTGTCCCTTACCACCCCGCGTGGTGGTCGGCGCGTGCGCGGCGAGGTGACGGTGGTGGTGAAGGACAACCGCGCTCCCAGTGTGCAGGAGGGTGAACCCGATACCATTGCATTGCGCTTCGTATCGCGAGAGACAGACAAGCCCTTCGCCTTTGCCGGCAAGGTGGTTCGCGGCGACCTGGTCATCTACGAGAGGAACCTGCCCCGATAACAGCTTCTGTGTGCGGAGGCGGCACGGTCCGCCTCCTTCTTTCTTATCCCAACCTTGCGATTGAAAATCGCAGGCAACCATTGACAAAACCTGCTGAAGCAGGTTTATAGCCTCCGCAAGGAGGCTTCGTCATGAGTGGCCCGCAACTTCCAGTTGCAGGGTTGTTACCCCAGACAGACCTGCTGGCGCAGGTTATGGACCGCTGAAGCCATGCTTCAGCCCAGCCTGCAACTTCCAGTTACAGGGATACTCCCCGATTCTCGCATCAGGATTCAGGATTTGACAAAAGCATGTCGAAAGCGTATAATGCTGGCGAACGGCAGCAGGCAATGAGGGAACTGCTGTCTGTCGCTATGAAATCGCAAAAGGAGGAGTGTGAGTGAAAGGCTTATCTCGTCTTGCAGCGCTGTTGACGCTGGCGCTGACCCTGAGTGTTTTCACAGCACAGCAGGCTCGGGCACAGTTCGACAACCCCACCACTGACGTCAGCATCCGCCTCGGAGCCAACGTGGTCAACCGTGCCAGTATGCGCGCGGTAGGCGATGTATGGCTGGCAGTAGGTGCGGACGTGAAACTGCGCGGTGGCTCGTTGATTGGCGAGGGCGAGATGCTGTTGGGCGTAGACTACTACACCCGCAGTAAAGGCGGCCAGACCTCCAGCATCACCGCCATCACCCTCACGCAAATATTCTCGATAGACCCCACCGAGCAGTTCAAAGGCTACATCGGACTGGGCGCGGGCGCGTACGTGCTGAAGCCTGCTGGAGTCAGCGCCAAGACCGTCTTTGGCGGCAAACTGGTGCTTGGCTACGACATCAACGAAAAGCTTTTCGTAGAGGTGAACTACCACCTGACCGGCAAGGAAATGGACTATCGCGGAGATAGCACCACTATCCTCGTCGGGTATCGCTTTTAAGGTGCCGGGGGCGGCAGGTGCCGCCCCCTTCCGTTCACCATGAGACCACGCCAGCCTCTGAAACTGTTTGCAGGCAACGGAAATCCCGACCTCGCCCACCGCATCGCCGCCGAGCTGGGGACACCGCTGGGCAAACTGCTCCTGCGCCGGTTCAGCGATGGAGAGATACGGGTGGAGTGTGACGAGAGCGTGCGCGGGTGCGATGTGTTTGTGATCCAGTCGCTCTGTCCGCCCATCCACGACCACCTGATGGAGCTGCTCATCCTGCTGGACGCCCTGCGCCGTGCCTCCGCTGCCCGCCTGACGGCGGTTGTCCCTTACTTCGCCTACGCCCGGCAGGAAAAGCGTGCCTCTCCGCGCGACCCCGTGCCCGCCAAAGTGGTGGCGGATATGCTGACCACCGCCGGCGCGGACCGCGTGATCACCATGGACCTGCACGCCGAGGCGATAGCGGGATTCTTCCATATCCCCGTGGACGACCTGAGTGCGCTGGCGATGCTGGTGAGGCACTACGCGGCTCGGCGTGACCCGCAGAGCGTTGTGGTGGCGCCTGACGCGGGCGCGGTGCGTCTGGCGAGAGCTCTGGCGAGTCGCCTGAATGTGCCTCTGGCAGCGGCATACACGCGCGGACACGCCGACAGCCCCACGCATGTGCGATTCGCTGGGGATGTGGAAGGGCTGAAACCCATCATCGTGGAGGATATGATTGTGACCGGCAGGCGGCTGGAGGTGTGTATGCAGGCACTGCTCCGGCGGGGATGCCTGCCCGAAATCCGTATCGCCGCCACCCACGGCGTGTTCGCCGAGGGCGCACTGGAGCGCATCCTCCTGCCGGAGGTGGTGGAGCTGGTGGTCACCGATACCGTTCCTCAAAGGCATCAGGATCCTCGCGTCACCGTGCTGGGCACGGCGCACCTGTTTGCAGAAGCCATCCGAAGGGCGTATAATAACAGGATGCTGGACGTCTCGCTGACGCTGGTGAGGATTACAGACTGAGGGAAGCCGATGGCACAGCGATTAACTTTGGAACAGATAGCGCATGTGGCGCGTTTGGCGCGGCTGGCGCTGAGCGAGCAGGAGATGCGCCAGATGGAAAAGCATCTCAACAACCTGATGGCGCAGTTCGAACGCCTGCAGGAGCTGGACACGACCGGCGTGGAGCCGACGGCACACTCGTTCCCGGTGTACAACGTGTTTCGCGAGGATGTCGTACAGCCCTCCCTGCCGCAGGAAGAGATACTCGCCAACGCTCCCGACCAGCGCGACGGCTGTTTCACCGTGCCGATTATTGTGGAAGAATGACGCCAGCCGGCTGGGCATCATGAAGCCTCACGATTTCGCACCGGACAGGCAGAGATTTCTGCTCCGCGTCGGCTCAGGAGATATTGCTTACTGGGCGTTCGTGCCACCTCCTCTGCCGCCGCAACTGACCTTTGACCGTACAGGACTGCACCACCTCTCCGAAGCCGACCGGGCGATTGGAGAGCTGGCGGGACTGGCACGCGCTCTACCCAATCCCCACCTGCTGATAAAACCCTTCATGCGCCGCGAGGCGGTGCTCTCCTCGCGCATTGAGGGTACTCAGGCGGACCTCGCAGACCTTTACGCCTATGAAGCGGGGCAGCTGGTTTTGCCCTCTCTGCGAGATGCGGATATACCCTCCGACGTGCGCGAGGTGCATAATTACGTTCTTGCTCTGGAATACGGGCTGGAGCGAGTCAACACCCTACCTGTCAGTCTGCGCCTGATACGTGAACTGCACGAAAAGCTGATGCACGGCGTTCGTGGTGAACATGCCACCCCCGGAGAGTTTCGGCGCAGTCAGAACTGGATTGGTCCACCGGGATGTACCCTGAACGAAGCAGTGTTTGTTCCGCCTCCTGTTGACCAGATGCATCAGGCTCTTGACGCGCTGGAAAAGTATATCCACGAACCGGACGAATATCCTCCGCTGGTAAGACTGGCTCTTATTCACTACCAGTTTGAAGCCATTCATCCGTTTCTGGACGGCAACGGGCGAGTCGGACGTCTGCTCATCACCCTGCTCATGGTGCACTGGAACCTTCTGCCAACGCCTCTGCTTTACCTCAGCGCGTTCTTCGAGAAGCATCGGCAGGAGTATTACGAGCGTCTGCTGAGAGTCAGCACGCACGGCGAGTGGTACGCCTGGGTTTACTTCTTCCTGCGCGGCGTTACCGAACAGGCACGCGATGCGGTTTCTCGTGCCCGGAAGCTGCAGGATTTGCGGGAGGAGTGGCGGAATGCCTTACAGCAGGCTCGTGCATCTGCGCTGCAGATTCGTCTCATCGACCTGCTGTTCGAGTCGCCTATCCTGACCATACCGCAGGCACAGCAATATCTAGGCGTTACCTACCGCAGTGCGCAATCTGCCATCGGCAGGATGATGGCAATCGGTGCGCTGGAGCCTCTCGACAGCCGGCGATACGGGAAGCGTTTCATCGCGCGGCGGATACTGGATGTACTGACACAGGATGCGCCGGAGTAAAATTATACTTTGGAGCCGAAAAGTATAATTCTGGATGGGCAAATGATACCGGAGTATAAATCTGGGGTGGACAGCATCGTCCTGCCGGGAGCGACAAGAGAGGAGATTCTGCAGGTGGTGCGCGAGCTGGGTCAGCCCGCCTACCGGGCAGAGCAGATAGCCCAGTGGGTCTATCGCCATGCGGTCGGCGATTACGCGCAGATGACCAACCTGCCTCTCGCCCTGCGCCAGAGCCTGGCGGAAAGGCTTCCTTTGCGTCGTCTGCAGGTCGTGCGTGCTCAGCAGTCGGCGGATGGGACGGTCAAATACCTTTTCGCCTTAGCGGACGGCGAACAGGTGGAAGCGGTCTTCCTGCCGTACGACGACCGAACCTCGGTATGCATCTCCTCGCAGGTGGGTTGTGCGGCAGGATGTCGGTTCTGCGCGACCGCGCAGATGGGCTTCTCACGAAGCCTCACCGCCGGCGAGATGGTGGATGAGGTGCTGACCATCGGGCAGATGGCGGGCAGGCGCATCAGCCACGTGGTGTACATGGGCATGGGCGAGCCGTTATGGAACCTGCAGGAGGTGGTGAAAAGCATCCTTCTGCTCAACAAAGAGGTGGGCATCTCCCAGCGGCATATCACCGTCTCCACCGTGGGCGTGGTGCCGGCTATCTATGAACTGGCACAGCATCGCCTGCAGATTACACTTGCCATCTCCCTGCATGCACCTGACGATGACCTGCGCGCGCGCCTGATGCCTGTGGGGCGCAAGTGGAAGGTGCAGGAACTGATTGAGGCGGCGCGACACTATACAGAGGTCACGGGTCGCAAGGTGACCTTTGAATACCTCCTGCTTCGCGGTGTGAACGACGAGCCGCATCATGCCCGCGCTCTGGCGAAACTGCTGAAGGGGATGGTGTGCAACGTGAACCTGATACCGTTCAATCAGGTAGACACCCCCGACGGCTTCACCCGCCCCGAACCCCAGCGAGTGACTCGCTTCCGCGCGGAGCTGGAGCGGGCAGGCATTACGGTCACCCAGCGCGTGGAGAAAGGGCACGACATCTCCGCGGCGTGTGGACAGCTGAAACTGCAAACGGCAGGGAACCGCTCATGAGCAAAAGGTGGAGTTTTCTGTGCACGGCAGTCTTCCTGTGGGTGGTAGGAACGATACCTGCCCCTGCGCAGTCGCCGCGCGATCTCCTGCGGAACGCTCTTCCCCAGATAGTCGGCACGGAGCGGGAAGCGTTTCGCCCCGCCGTATGGCGCGCCGAGGGCAGGATACAGGTGCTGTACCCCCAAACCAATTCAGGCTCGGTGGTGCTGACGGAGAACGGCTCCAGCTTCCACCTGCAGTTGCGCGTGGGGGGAATCCACACCGAAAGCGCGTACGACGCCCTTACCGGCAGGGGCTGGCGCACACAGCATGGTGCGGTACTGCCCATTGAGAGCGCGGAGGCGATGCAGTTTGCCCGGTTCTCGGTGGAGGGGCTACGTGCGATTCTGCTCGGTGGCGCGTACGGCGACATGGGCGTGATAGATTACGGCTCGATGGAGCTGCCCGATGGACGCACGGCACGCTGGCTGAAGGTTGTGCCCCATCATGGACAGCCCTGGGACATCTATCTGGATGCGGAGGGCGGTCTGCTGGCATGGGGCTATCATGAGAGCGATTCCTTCCGCCGTCGCCCCACGCGATTTATCGTCTTGCCCTCGGAGTGGAAGCAGGTGGGAAACCTCCGCACGCCGACAGAGGTGAAGGTATACGAAGACGACCGCCACACGCAGACGGTTCGCTGGGAAAAGATAGAACGGCTTTCTCAGACGGCGCTTCGTGCCCTGCTCCGCCAGCCTGCGGTTGTGCGACCGCCTGCCGGTCTGCCCGTGACGCTTCCCGTGCAGATGTTCCAGCGTCTGGCGCTGGTGAACGCCCGGCTGAACGGGCGCGAGTATACGATGCTGTTGGACACCGGCGCGGCGATAACGGTCATTGATGCGCCTGTGGCGCAGGCTCTGAATCTTCCGCCCGGCGAGAGCCTGAACGTGCTGGGCGCCAGCGGACAGGGCGCGGCGAGTGTGACCCGCCTGGCAAGCCTGGAGCTGGGCAGAGTGAAACTGCGCAACCTGCAGGTGGCGGTGACCGACCTTGGGCTGATACGCCTGGTGGGCGGCGAGCGGTTTGGAGGGATACTGGGTTTCAACGCGCTTTCGCCCTTCCGCATCATGCTGGATTACCATTCGGGCACGCTGAGGTTGGAGCGGTCGGGAGGGAGGCTGCCGCCCGGCAGGGTGATCAAAGCGCAATTTCCGGGCGCAACGCCCCTGCTGGAGATGGAGGTGGAAGACATCGGCAAGGTGCCGATGCTTTTGGACACCGGTGCGGCGATGACCATCCTTCCCGCACATCTGGCACAGCAATGGAAGCCGCCGCGCTCGGCATCGTTGGGGCTGACGCTGGGCGTGGGAGGTGCGGGCACTGTTCCCCGCTCGGCGCGTGCCAGCACGGTACGCCTTGCTGAAGAGACCATCACCGACGCGGTGCTGATGTTCGCCTCGCCTGCGCCAAAGGGCGTGCCGGTGCAGATACTCTCTGAAGCGGGGTTCGGTTTGCTGGGCAACAATATCCTGCGTCACTTCCGCCTGACGATTGACTATCCGATGCGGCGGGTGGTGCTTCAGCGGATGCCCAAGCCCGCCTCTATGGGCGATCCTGCCAGCACCGGCATCGTGCTGGACCTGACGGCAGAAGAGGCGAAGGTAGCAGGGGTAACGCCCCTCTCTTCCGCATGGTCACAGGGCATCCAGCGCGGCGACGAGGTGCTGGCGGTGAACGGTCGCCCAACGAAAGGGGTCGCCCCCGCGGAGGTGCAGAAGTGGCTGGCGGGCGAAGAGGGTTCTTGCCTGCGGGTGCGCCTGCGCAGGGGAAGCCGGGTCTGGGAAACCGTGCTGGAACTGAAGCCGATGTTCTGAACGCGGTTTCCGTCTACCCCTTTCGCTGTTTGACCTGCTGTCCGTCGCAGGTAAAGATAAGGCGCGTGCCGTCTGCCACCGTCTCCAGGTGCACCGGTCGCCCCCAGATGGTGTAGATGTTTTTCAGTGTGCGCGTGGTGTATTCAATATCCAACGGTTTGCCGTCGTAGTGGTGCTTCAGGTACAGTTCGCCTCGCCGGTCGTAGTCGCCATCTTCTACGGTAACCACCGGCACGCCGAAGTTGGTCATGGAGTCCAGCAGGGCGTCGCGCACCTTCTCCCAGTCGGTCTCCTGAATGCGCCACACCAGCTCGCCGTTCACCTCTTCCAGTTTGTAGGTGTAGAGGTCCAGGCGTTTCACCAGCCCTTCGGTGAGGTATTTGCGCAGGAAGGTGACGTCGCACTCCATCTCGCGCACCTCCAGCAGTTTGCGCCAGCCTTCACCTTCGGGGCGCGGTTTGGGACGCTGTAGCCAGTCGGTTTCGGGCTGTTCGTCCTCTTCGGGTGGCTCGCCGTTCCAGCGGCGCTCGATGTCACGCAGTATCTGGTAGCCCACGTAGTAGGGGTTGATGCTCATGCGCGAGCCAGGCGCCAGCACGCTCGAATGCATCCGGCGGAACTCCAGATGCTCGGCAGGCGTCAGCGGCAGAGACTCCAGAATGCGCTCATGCACTAAGGATGCCCAGCCTTCGTTCATGATTTTGGTGCGAATCTGGGGCAGGAAGTACAGCATCTCCTCGCGCACCATGCCGATAATGTCCCTCTGCCAGTCTTCCAGGTCGCGGGCGTAATCGCGGAGGAAAAGCAGGAGGTCTTTTTCAGGCTCCGGCGGAATGCGCCGAGTGGAGGGCGGCTCGGGAGTCTCTACGCGCCCCAGCAGGTCGTCGAACTCGCTGGTCGGGCGCACCAGCGTCGGTTTCTGGTGCCGGTACTCCTCCGGCTGGGGGCGTCGGTAGGTCGGTTCCACGGGGTCGATGTGCTCCTCGATGCTTAACACCGCATCCAGAAACTGCTCGACGCGCTGGGGACCGTACTCCATCTCATACTGGCGGATGCGGTCGGCATGGAGGCGGGCGCGTTCCACCATGCGCCGGTCGGTGTGGGCGAAGTAGGTATTATTCCTGAAGAAGTCCGAGTGCCCTATCACGTGCGCCGCCACCATCTTGTTGGCGAGTAGCGAGTTGTTCTCCAGCAAGAACGCCTGCGCCGGGTCGGTGTTGATGACCAGCTCATAAATGCGCGCGACGTTGTATTCGTACATCGTCTTCTGGCGGTGGTAGTCGCGCCCGAACGTCCAGTGCGAGAACCGTGCCGGCAGTCCGTACGAGCCGATTTCATAGATGACGTGCGCGGGCACGAGTTCAAAGTGCACGGGGAAAGGCTCCAGCCCCATGCCGATGGCCGTTTCCCAAGCCTGCTCGATAAACTTTTCCAGATCAGCGCGTTCCTGTGCGGTCATAGCTGCTCGACCTCCGGGTGTTTGCTGAAGAACCGTTTCAGCGCGGGCCAGACGTCCTCTTTGCTGGTGATGCGCACCAGCACCACGCGCGGGTCGGTGGCGAACCGTTCATACAGTGCCTGTCCCAGCGGCGCAAAGGCGTCGGTGTGTCCCCACAGCTCATCCGCGATTTCGCCGTAGCCAATCAGGTTGCTGATGGACGCCATTCGCTCCACCAGCTGCACCACCTCATGGTCGCCCCAGTTGTAGCCGTCCGAGAAGAGGAAGGGATAGATGTTCCACTCGCGCGGGTTGTAGCGTTTCTCGATGATGTCCAGCGCGAGCTTGTATGCCTCCGAAAGTTTGGTTCCGCCCGAATCGCCCGCTGCGAAGAACTCTTGTTCGTCCACCTCTTTGGCTATCGTGTGGCATGTGATGAACACAATCTCGGTGTTGGTGTATTTGGTGCGCAGGAAACGGAGCATCCAGAAGTAGAACGAGCGGCAGATGTATGCCTCGAACTCGCCCATACTGCCCGATACGTCGCGCATGGCGAAGATGACCGCGTTGCGCTGGGGTTCCGGCACCACCTCCCAGGAGCGGAACCGTCTGTCGTCTGCCTGAATCTTGAACTCGGGCTTGCCCGCTTTGGCACTGCGCTTGTATGCTTCAATCAGCGTGCGCTTGCGGTCAATGTTTGACAGCGGTCCCTTGCGGGCGATGGTGTTGAACTGCGTGGTGTCTGCCATCACCTGTTTACTGCCTTTCTCCTGCAGGTTTGGCAGGTGCAGGTCTTCAAACACCAGCTCCATCAGCTCTTCAATGGTGAACTCTGCCTCGTAGAAGTCCACGCCGGGTTCGGTTCCTGCCTGTTTGCCTGCACCTTCTCCTTCGCCCGGCTGTCGCCCGATGATGTCGCCCGGTTGTGAGCCGCCCGGTCCCTGCCCCACGCGCTTGCCCTGATTGGGGTCAAAGCGGATTCGCGGCAGCTCCAGCCCGCGGATGGGGATTTTGACAATCTTACCATCGTGCGCGGTGATGATGTCCTGATGGCTGATAATATCGCCCAGGTTCTGTTTAATGACCTCTTTGACCTTCTCGTTATGTCGCTGGCGGTCGCGCTCCGCCCGGTGGTGCAGGTCCCAGGGGTCCTGTGACAGGATAAACGGTGGATGATGCCACATCGTCGTTCACCTCGCGTTCTCGCCCCTCCCCCGGGCGCGCCGGGAGAGGGGGAGGTTTTCGGTGTTACCGGTTCAGCAGCGTGCCTACGTACCGCATGACCTCGCTGGCGCACACGGGGCAGTAGCCGTGTTCGTTGCACAGGCGGTCTACCACCTCATTCATCTTCTTCAGCTGCTCCTCGTTGGGTGTGGTGACGGAGGTGGTAATCTTCACCACGTCCTTCAGGTCGGCGAACAGCTTGCGCTCGATGGCTTCCTTGAGCCGCTCATCGCTGTTGATGTCGAATCGCACGTTGCGCCGCGCCAGCGAAGCGACTGAGCGCAGGATGCCCTCCCGGAACTCGCGCTTGGCGTTTTCGGAGATGCCGATTTGCTCCTCGATGGAGCGCATCAGTCGCTCGTCGGGTTCCACATCCTCGCCGGTGATGGGGTCTTTCACCTTCGTGCGGTTGCAGTAGGCGTCCACGTTGTCCAGGTAGTTGTCCAGCAGGGTCTGCGCCGCCTTTTCATACGAGAAGACGAACGCCCGCTGAACCTCCTTTTTGGCGATCTCGTCGTACTCCTTGCGCACCTCGTCGATCAGCCCCAGCAGTTTGCGCTTCTCCTCTTCGTTGCTCGTGTATTCGGCGAGACCGTCGCGCAGACTGCGCAGGACGTCGATCGGCGTGATGCAGGATTTGCCGCTGCGAGCAATCGCGCTGGAGATGCGGTTGATGATAAAGCGCGGCGACACGCCCTGCATGCCCTCGTCGGGATACTCTTCCTGCAGCTCCTTCAGGTGCCGCTGGTCCCAGTCGCCCACCTGCTTCTCGCCGTCGTACAGCTTCATCTTGGTCATCAGGCTCAGACCGCTCTTTTTGGACGGCTTCAGGCGACTGAGCACGGCAAACATGCTGGCAACGCGCAGGGCGTGCGGCGCGATATGCACCTTCTTGAGGTCCACCCCGTCTTCCTGCACCTCGCTCTGGGCAATGAGCTTTTCGTAGATGCGTACTTCGTCGCTGACGCGCAGGTTGTATGGCACTTTCACCACGAAGATGCGGTCAATCATTGCCTCATTCTCTTTGTTGGAGAAGTAGGCGTTGTATTCATACTCATTCGTGTGAGCAACGACAACCAGGTCGCAGTAGATGAGTGCAAAGCGCGAGGCTTTAATCATCTGTTCGCCCGCTACGGTGTTGAGTTCATACAGGAACCGCTTGTCCGCCTTCAGCATCTCGATGAATTCCATGATACCGCGGTTGGCGATGTTGAGTTCCCCGTCAAAGTTGTACACGCGCGGGTCGCTCTCCACGCCGATTTCGGTCAGCATCTGCAGGTTCACACTGCCCGTCAGCTCCGAGACGTCCTGCGATTTGGGGTCGGACGGCTTGAAGGTGCCGATGCCGATGCGGTTGCGCTCCGAGAAGAAGATACGCTCCACCGGCACCTGGTCGATTTTACCGTTGAACTCCTCTTTCAGTCGCCACCGGCACACGGGGCACAGGTCGCCTTCGATATAGATGCCGAACTGGCGTCGGAAATCCAGGCGCAGGTCTTCCGGGATGAGGTGCAATGGCTCCTCGTGCATGGGACAGCCTTTGATGGCGTACACCGCGCCCTGCTCGGTACGGGAGTAGCGCTCCAGTCCCCGCTTGAGCATGGTCACGAGGGTGGATTTGCCACCGCCTACCGGACCGACCAGCATCAGGATTCGCTTGCGCACGTCGAGTCGTCGCGCCGCCGGGGCAAAATACTCCTCCACGATTTGCTGGAGGGTTTTGTCCAGCCCGAAGATTTCGCTACGGAAGAAGCGGTACTGTTTGGGTGCGCCTTCGGGTTCGTCCACGCCGGCGGACAGGATCATGTCGTACACGCGGGCGTGCGCAAGGTCTGCCACCTGGGGGTTTTTGGTGACAATCTCCAGGTAGTCGGCAAAAGTGCCTTCCCAGCGCAGAGACTGCTCGCTCTGGCGGAGCTCCTCCGCCTGTCTGAGAAACTCGGATGGTTTCATCTTTCGCCCGTCTCCTTCCTGCTGTGGATTGCCAGTAAAAGCAATGCGCCTCGCGCTGCAGAACGCACACACGAGGCGCACGAGCACACGGGCGAAAAAGAGGTCAACCGTCCGAAGGCGTCGCCTCCTTCACAATGCCCGTAGCGCCTGCAGAGGTGCTTTCTGCAGCACGGGTAAGGTCAACTGGCTCGATGGTTTTATCACCGAGGTCGCTCAATTTTCGTCTCCAACAACCTTTCGTTGCACAATGCTTGTTTAGATTGACTGCAAGCTACCCGCGAAAGTTCCCTTGCGGAGATGTGAAGAATCTGCAGCCACCCGCGTAGGTATAAGGATTATACCTGCTTTTTATCCTATCTTAGTTATCGGTGCAAGAGTTGTCAAGTCTTAGAGCGTTTTTCCAGCAGATATGCGGGGGTGTGCCCGCCCACGCGCGGGCGGGCACAGATAGCCTAACCGCCTTTTGTTGGATGATGCGGCGCCTGCACCGCCTGCGCGGTGGTCTGTATCGTGGTGGCATGAACGTCCGCCGCGCGGTGCACCTCCGTCTCGCCCAGCTTCTCCGCAATCTCCTCCGGGCGGTCGGCAATGCGCATCATCTCGTCCTTGTCAATAATGCCCTTGCGGTACAGCGATAGCAGGAACGAGTCCAGCGTGCACATGCCCCATTGCTGGCCCGTCTGGATGGCGGAGTAGATGCTGTAGGTCTTGTGGTCGCGAATCATGTGCTGGATGGCAGGCGTGCAAATCATCACTTCAAACGCTGCCACGCGCCCGGGTCGGTCGATGCGTGGTAGCAGTTGCTGGGAGATGACCGCCACCAGGTTGGTGGACAGCTGCACGCGGATTTGCTCCTGCTGGTCCAGCGGGAAGACGTCGGTAATGCGGTCCACCGTTTTCGCCGCGCCGGTGGTGTGCAGGGTGGAGAAGACCAGGTGTCCGGTTTCGGCTGCGGTGATTGCCGCCTGAATGGTGCGCAGGTCGCGCATTTCGCCCACCAGGATGACGTCCGGGTCTTCGCGCAGGGCGCGTACCACGCCGTCTGCAAAGGTAGGCACGTCCACGCCTACCTCTCGCTGGGAGATGATAGACTTCTTCGGCGAGTGGTAGTACTCAATTGGGTCCTCAATGGTGATGATGTGGCAATCACGATGGGTATTAATCCAGTCGATCATGGTTGCCAGCGTGGTGGTTTTACCAGAGCCTGTCGGTCCCGTGATGAGTATCAGTCCACGCGGCTCATACAGCAGGTCAATCACCTCGCGCCCTAACCCCAGTTCCTCAAAGGAAAGCATCTTGTAGGGGATCAGACGCAGGTTCATCGCCAGGGTGTTCTTCTGCCAGTACGCCGCCACACGGAAGCGCGCCTTGTTCTGGTGCGAGACACCAAAGTCGGTGCTGCGGTCGGTTTGCAGTTCCTCCCAGTTGCGGTCGGGACAGATGGAGCGCACCAAACGCTCGGTATCCGCGGGGGTCAGCACCTCAAACTGCTGCAGGCGGTACAGCCTTCCGTAGATGCGCAGTACGGGACGTTCCCCTGCGATGAGGTGGATATCGGAGGCGTCCTTCTCGTACGCCAGGTCCATGAGCTGGTCTATCGTGACCATACCAACACCCTCCTTGCATTTTGCCCCTTGCCGGGGCGGGTTGACGTGCGACTGCAATAACAAACCAGCGAAGATGCAGATATTCCCCTCTCTTCTCTTGTCACCGTTTCTGGGAATGAGCATCTGTATATACTATAGAAGCGGAGTGCCTCGCTTGTCAAGCAATTGGAGCACCTTTGCAAAAATCTGGACAAAAACTCGAGGCGTTGCCCAGCCCAGCAGAGTTTTGGGTATACTGGCTCTGGAGGAGGTGGTAAGCGAATGGCACACACCGCGTTGCTGATAGTGGACGTACAGAACGATTTCTGCCCGGGTGGTGCGTTGCCCGTGCCCGAAGGAGATAAAGTCGTGCCGGTGCTGAACCGTGCGATCGAGCGGTTCCAGCAGGCGGGTGCACCCGTTATCGCCTCGCGCGACTGGCACCCCGAGAAGAGCACTCACTTCGCCCAGTACGGAGGACAGTGGCCCGTGCACTGTGTGCAGAACACGCCGGGCGCGCAGTTCCACCCCGACCTTCGCCTGCCGGAGGGAGCCATCGTGGTCTCTAAGGGAATGGGCGAGAACGAAGACGCCTACTCTGCCTTCGACGCGCGCACCGAAGATGGCACATCGCTGGAAGACCTGCTGAAGGAGCGAGGCATCCGCCGGCTGGTGGTGGGTGGACTGGCGACCGACTACTGTGTGCGGGCGTCGGTGCTGGATGCGCTGGAGCGGGGTTTCGAGGTGCTGGTGCTTCGCGATGCGGTGCGCGGGGTTGACGTTCAGCCCGGCGACAGCGAGAAGGCGCTGAACGAGATGCGGAGCCGGGGTGCCCGGCTGGTCGCGCTGGAGGAGGTTTCCCTGCAGTAACGGTCAGGCGGCGGGAGATAACATCTCCACCCGGTTGCGCCCCTGCTGTTTCGCCAGATACAGGGCGCGGTCGGCGGCGGCGAGCAGGGTCAGTTTGTCGGTTCCGTGCGTGGGATACTCCGCCACCCCCGCGCTGAGGGTGACTCTGAACGTCTTCATGCCGTCCACCGTACGGAACGGATAGTTTGCCACCACCTGGCACAGTCGCCGGGCGACTTCCACTGCCTGCTTCAAAGGGGTTTCAGGTAGAAGAATGAGCAGCTCCTCGCCGCCATAGCGGAAAACCAGCTCGGTTTCCCGCAGATTATCTGAGAGAATACGCCCGACCGTCTGCAGGACCAGGTCGCCCGTCGCATGTCCCCAGGTGTCGTTGATGCGCTTGAAGTGGTCCACGTCTATCAGTATCAGGCTGAACCGTTTGCCGTATCGCTGGCTGCGGCGAACCTCTTCGTCCAGACGCAATTCCAGATACCGGCGATTGAACAGCCCGGTCAAACCATCGGTTAACGCCAGCAACCCCACCGAGCGAGTCAGGCGAGAGACCTCCATCACCTGGGCGAACTGATTCGCAGCAGAGATAAGCGTCTCCAGATGGTGCTCACCAAAGTAACCCGGTTGAGGATGTCCAGCAAGCAGAACACCCTCCACGCGCTCCCGCGCCAGCAGGGGCGCACCGATCAGGCTGGCAAAAAGCCGTTTGGAGGCGTAACGGATAAGCCTCGGCTCGGCGGAGGCGTGAGGCAGGTACAGCGGTTGAGCGTTCTGCACGATGCGCGAGAGCACGCTCTCGTCGTCGCCGGTTTGGTCGTCATCCGCCCACTGGATGGGCTCGCCCACGCAGGCGGCTATCCGTAACGTGCCGGTATCCCGGTCGCGCAGATAAAGGGTGATAAACGGAGCAGGCAGTAGCTCTGCCACCACGGAGGTAAACTTGCCGGCGGAATCTTCTACAGATTGCGACTCCAGCAACAACCGCCCAATCTCATACAGCGCGTTCAGCATCCGGTTTTGCTGGAGGATGGCATGATGCTCGAGAACTGCACGCACGGCAAGCGAAAGGGTTTCGCGCACTTGGCGAAAGCGTTCATCGCTGGCGAATTCGGTCTTACTATCCTGCTGATGAAACAGAGCTACCGCGCCTACAACCCCCTTCTCGTCCTGCAGAAGGGAGAGGCTCATACCGGCGTCCTGTGCCTGAAGGGCGTTGCGAAGCCGTTCCAGAACTGCTTGGGCAAAGCCTTTTTCCTGCGTGTGTGGCAGAGGTATCACCGGGGAGACTTCGCGCGAAGCCGGTGCATACGCCAGTCGCAGAGCGGATGGCGCCTCCTCAAGCACCCACAGTGCCCCCTCTTCGGCCCCGGTGACGTCACACAGCACGGAGAGCATCTGGCGAACTCCCTCGCGCTGTCCCTCGGCGGTGAGGGCGATTCGCAGAATCTGCAGGCAGGCGCGGTCTATCTGGCGTTGCGCCAGCAGGTGGCGGTGTGCGCCCACCAGCTCCTGGTACTGATAGCGCAGCTGGCGATGTGCCTCACGCTCCTGTTCCCACTGCTCGCGCAGGTCGTCGGGCAGGGGCAACAGCAACCCGATGTCCTCTTCGCCCTCTTTGCGCTGTTCAGATAGAGTGAAACCGAGATAGCCCCACACCAGCCCGAGCAGAATCGCCCATCCCAGGAAGCTTTCGTCCACCAGCCATGCGCGTATGAAGAGAGCAGGAATCAGCAGGAGTGCCGCGGACCGTGCATATCGCCGATGCACCGCAATTGTCCATGCCCCCAGCGGAAGCCACAGCGGGGAATAGACCTGCAAGACAGATACCGCCAGCACGTCCAGAAGCACCGCCAGCCGACCGCCGGGCTTGACCGCCGTCAACAGCAGAGCTCCCCCGGCAATGCCTGTGATCATCTGCTGAAGAGGCGGAGTGTACCACCCCCATATCACCACCGCCAGCGCGAACACCAGTCTCAGCGCTATCTGTGCGATGTTCAGCGATTCCATTCGGGGTCCATCCACAGCTCCAGAATATGCTCTTCGCGCAAGTACGGGTTTTTCAGAGACTGCGCCGCCACGCCGGCGATTGCCGAGGCGGGTGCAAGCCCTATCAGCTCCGTCTCCCGAATCTGCACGCCCTGCTCTTCAGCCAGCGTGCGCACGTACTCCACCACCCACCACAGCGGGCTTTGCTCAGGCTGGGTCAGGTTCAGCGAAACCTGGGCGATGCCGCGCGAAGGCAGGAAAAGTCCCAGAGCGCGTACGCCAGCCAGTTGAGGAATATGAGCGCGTTGCTGGCGAATGGTGCGAGCGATGTGCTGTGCTACCTCCACGCGCGCTGTATCCAGATTGATATTGAAAGCGATAAGCGGACCGCGCGCGCCCACAATGGTCGCACCAGCCGTCGGGTGGAGGAACGTCGGTCCTGCATCTGGAGCGCGACTACCCGTCAGCGGTCGCCCGACCCACGCTTCAAAGCCGCCACGCCGAATGGTGGGCAGGTCGGAAGGTTTGCCCGGCAGGGCGGAGTGCTCGTAGAAGTAGACGGGTACGTCCAGCTCGTGTGCGATGCGATAGCCCACCTCCCGTGCCAGCTGCGCGCATTCGGACATCGTTATCTCCCTCAGTGGGATAAAAGGCATCACGTCCACCGCGCCGATGCGCGGATGTACGCCCTGATGAAGACGCAGGTCTATGCGCTCCACAGCTACCCGGGCACACCGAAAAGCCGCTTCCGCTACCGATTCTGGCTCGCCCAAAAAGGTCAGCACGGTGCGGTGATGGTCGGGGTCCGCCGACACCTGAGCTAAACGAACGCCCGACACCTCGCGCACGGCTTCTGCCAGTGCGGCGACTGTATCATGGTTGCGCCCCTCGCTGAAGTTCGGTACACACTCCACTACCCGTCGTGCCAACGTCAGCGTTCCCCTCCTGTAAGATATTCGGCGAAAATACGGAGTAACATCATGATAACCGATGTTCGATGCGCTTCGTCAATGTATGCGGAATACCGCGACCGGAAAAGTAGGGTAAAACAACTTTTTCGGCAAAATCACTGGTAACTGCTTGACGTTTGCACAGGGTCGTGGTATAGTAGTTAATGAACCTGGTAAAACGAGCCTGAAGTCGGCAGGAATCTGGCATTCCCACCGCGAAAGCGGTGAATGCATAAGGGGCACTCTCGGAAGGGAGCGGGAGCGCACCCCAGAGCGGTAGCAGAGCGTATGGGAGGTAACCTTGGAAGGCTCCATCACGCGATGCCCGCGAAAGGTGTGTCTCCTCGTTCTGGAAGTGCGTGCCCCTAACGGTACACTACACTTCCTGTAAAGGAGGAGGGTACGATGAAACGTCTGTTGATCGGCTTGGGTGTCGCCATCGCGATTACCTTCGCGGGCAGCGCCCGGGCACAGGTGCCCCCGGATGTTCCAAGCGGGCACTGGGCTTACGACGCCATTGCGGAGCTGATGGAGCTCGGTGTGCTGAAGGGCTATCCGGATGGCACCTTCAAGGGCAAGGTTCCCATGACGCGCTACGAGTTCGCCATCGCCATCCGCGATGCGATCGCAGCGCTCCGCCAGCA
Source organism: Chthonomonadia bacterium (assembly GCA_013314755.1). Taxonomy (GTDB): domain Bacteria; phylum Armatimonadota; class HRBIN16; order HRBIN16; family HRBIN16; genus HRBIN16. The sequence continues at coordinate 25,989 of JABUFA010000021.1, read as the reverse complement.
GATTGACGAGGTGCGGTCGCAGATTCGCCCCACACCCACGCCTCAGCCGCAGCCTCAGCCCCAGCCTCAGCGCGGCGAGGTGTTCACCGCAGAGGAGAGAGCCAAGCTGGGCAGGATCCCTGCAGACACCGCTGACCGCCTGCAGAAGCTGGAGGAGGCAATTGCGCGGATTAACCGGCTTGCCACCGAGTTCCAGGACGAGATGGCTTCGCTGGGCGTGGATGTGGAATCCGCCAAGCGCGACCTCGCCAGCCTGCGCCGGCGCGTGGAGGCGATTGAGGAAGAGCTGAAGCGCGTGCGCATCACGGGCGATGTGACCTTCGTGGCGCGCGGCACCAACAGCATCGACAACAAGACCGCTGTTGACCTGAACGCTCAACCCACCGCGCCAGGTGGCTTGCTGGGCAACCTCGAGGTACTGCACGAGCTGGGACTGAACATCAGCAGCAAGCTCGGCGAGACCGCCTCGGCGGATGTGAGCCTCGTGGTCGGCAACTGGCTGCCCTACCTTGGCTCCGCATCGCAGTTCGCGGCTCGCCCGGCGGCAACCAACACCGACATCGTGCTGTGGAAAGCTGCGGTCAACGCGCCGATTAGCGTGTTCGGCACCGAGGTCGGCTTGACCATCGGTCGCTTCGAGAACCGCATCAGCCCGCTGACCCTGTGGCGACCCGATGTGGATGTCTACACCACCATCGATCGCTACGACAACGGCTACTACAGCATGGACGGTGCCAAAGCCACCGTCGGCATCGGCTCGGTGCAGATTGGGCTGTTCGCCGCACGCAACAGCTCCGTCACCACCAACAACGGTGGCAACTTCATGTCCCTCAACGGTGGCATCGGCGGTACGCCGAACATCGCTGCCGCTCATCCAGCTACTGGCACGGTAGCGGGCATCGGCGCGTTTGACAGCAGCGCGGGTGCAACCGTGGACATCAACCTCGGCGAGAAGGTGAGCCTCAGCGGTGAAGTGATAACCGCCAAACTGGGTACCATCAATGTTGCACCCTTCGGCAACGTGAACCGCCTGAACGTATACGGCGGTCACCTGAAGGCGAACCTGATCGACCGGCTGACCATCACTGCCGACTACGCCCAGAGCGACCTGCTCCTGCAGGAGAGCAACGTCAACAACAAGGACAACTGGGCGCTGCTCGTGGGCGTTGGCTACAACTTCGGCGAGAACCTGACGCTGAGCGCAGGCTATCGTGAGGTGCGCCCGTACTTCGCCGCCCCCGGTTACTGGGGACGCATCGGCTACTGGCACAACCCCACCGACATCAAGGGCGCGGACGTCGCGCTGGCATGGAAGCTGGGGTCCATCGCCATCGATGCGAAGGGCGGCTTCTACAAGGGCAGCGACCGCCCGGCGAGCTTCGTCGGCAAGGATGATGAGATTACCCACATCGCAGCCGGCGTGCTGTGGAACGCCAGCGAGAAGCTGAACCTGAACGTCTCGTACGAGGGCGTTCTGTGGAATCTCAAGACTTCCGCCGCTGGCGCCAAGCCCGTGGAGAACTACGTCACCCTGGGCGTGGACTACAAGGTCAGCGACAACGCCCTGCTCAAACTGCTCTACCAGGTCGTGGACTTTGACGGTAAAGGCGTCTGGTGGGGCGGTGGCAAAGCCAAGGCAGGCGTTGCCGTGGCGCAGTTCGGCGTGAAGTTCTAATCGGAACTGTCCGCATCCACACCCCCTCCGGCAAGCCCGGAGGGGGTTTTCGTTGCTGAACCAGCAGGAAAGCATCTATGTATCGCGAAACTTTTTCCAACCCCTCGCGCTTGGGAGGTCATGCCATGAATCGCTTCGGTCTGCTGGTTGTGGCTGGAATTAGCCTGTGGATAGGCGCGGTTGCCGCCGCCGATGATGTGCCGCCAGGGCACTGGGCGTATGATGCCGTCCAGTCGCTGATTCAGCAGGGCGTTCTGAAGGGCTACCCCGATGGCTCCTTCCGGGGCACACAGCCTTTAACCCGCTACGAGTTCGCCGTCGCCCTGCGCAACGCGCTGAAGGAGATGTTGCGCCAGGTGGACAACCTGTCGGCAGAGTTAAGGAGGCGTGTTCCACCGCCTCCGCCGCCTGTTGTAATGCCTCCACCTGCCATCGTTTTCACCCCCGAGGAGCGCGACAAATTGCGCAGCCTCCCCGACAACGTAGACGAGCGATTGAAGAAGCTGGAAGAACAGGTGCGCACCCTGGAACGGCTGCTGGATGAATTCGGGCGCGACCTGCAGGTGCTGGGCGAGGATGTGCGCCAGCTCCGCCAGCAGATTTCCGGTTCCGAAAGCCGCGTGCGCTCACTGGAACAACAGATGCGCGAGCGCGTGCGAATGCGCGGTTCGGTAGACCTTATCGGGCGGGGAGCGCACGGACTGGATGGGCGAAACGCCGTCGACCTCAACGGCTACACCCTGACTGGCGGATTGCTGAACAATGTGCACGTCACCCATGAGCTAAACCTGCTGGTTAGTGCGGACCTTGCGCCGGCGATGCAGGCAGAGGCGGGACTGGTGGTGGGAAACTATCTGACCTACGTGCGATCGGCGTCGCAGTTTGCGGTCGTGCCCTCGCGTGCGCCCGGCGCCACCGATTTCCTGTTGTGGAAGGCGAACGCGCGTCTGCCCGTGTACCTGTTCGGCAGGCAGGGCGCAATCTCCATCGGCAGGATTGAAAACCGCATGACCCCGCTGACGCTCTGGCGCCCCGACGTGGACGTGTATACCCTGCTCCCCCGCTACGATAGCGGTTACTACAGCATGGACGGGCTGAAGTTTCAGATAGATACCGACCTGACGAGCGTGATGCTTTACGCCGCCAAACACAGCACGGTCAATGCCAATATCTATGCGGATTTCATGCGCGTTTCGGCGGGCAACGATACGATAAACCTGTTCCAGCCGGGCAACCCTGTGCGCCAACGACCCAACCGCATTCCCTACGGCATCCTGCACGCTCGGCAAAGCGCAGGAGCCTCCGCCACTTTCCGGTTGGGACGTGCCATCAGCGTGGGAGCACAGTTCGCGGCGATAGACGCTGGGCAAGATATTGCTACCACGTTCGGAACGGTGAACCAGGTGAACGTGTGGGGATGGCAGGCGGAGCTTGCGCCTGCTGAGCGGTGGAACATGGCGGTCGTCTATTCCCAGAGCGACCTGGTACATCATGGCGACAACCGCCTGAATAAAGATAACTGGGCTTTTCTTGCGAGGGTGCAGTACAGCGCGGGTGAAAACACCTCCTTGTGGCTAGGGTATCGGGATTTTCGTCCTTATTTCGCCGCTCCCGGTTACTGGGGACGCATCGGCTACTGGCACAACCCGACTGACCTGCGCGGCATAGACGCCGGTTTGCGGGCGCGGCTGGGCAGTGTCGCGCTGGATGCACGAGGCGGCTTCTACACCGGCACGGGCAAGGCAGCAGCCCCTGCGGGCTTCGGCACCGACGACACGGTGTACCATCTGGTGTTGAACACCTACTGGCAGACGCGTCCCCGCTGGTCGCTGAGCCTGGGGTACGAAGGGGTGCTGTGGAACCTGAAGGACGCCAAGCGTTTTAACCCGGGCGCGGGGCTGGCGTCGCCCGGAAAGCCGGTGGAACACTACATTACCTTCGGGATAGGGTATGATATAGGCGAGGACACGGCGTTACGTGCGCTGTACCAGTTCATCGCCTACGATGCGAGGGGGGTTGCCTCCTATTCCCTGCTGGGCACGGACAAAGAGCGCGGCGGGGTAGCGGTGGTACAGATCAGCACGGCGTTTTGACCTTCCAACAGGAATCCAGCCATTCGGTGGTGAAAGTTTTTCTCACCTGCTTTGTCAGACACTGGAAGGAGGGGATGAACGGCTTTGAGCAACAACGGTGAGAGGCGTGAACACTGGGGGACGCGGATAGGACTGGTGCTGGCGATGGCGGGTAACGCCATCGGACTGGGCAACTTCTTGCGCTTTCCGGGGCAGGCAGCGGCGAACGGTGGTGGTGCGTTCCTCATACCCTATTTCATCTGCCTGTTGCTGATGGCAATCCCTCTCATGTGGCTGGAGTGGACTCAGGGAAGGTACGGGGGCGTACGTGGGCACGGTACCACGCCTGCCATGTTCCAGCTGATGTGGCGTCATCCCATTGCTAAGTATCTCGGCGTTCTGGGGCTGTTTATACCTACGCTCATCCTGTTCTACTATTCCTACCTTGGCTCGTGGACGCTGGGCTATAGCATCAAAACGCTGTTGTGGCAGATACCGCACGTGGAGAAGGTTCAGCTGCACGAGGGGATGTCCTCCGAAGAGATTTCGCAGACGGTACTGAAGCCCTACAACGACTTTCTGGCGCAATACTCAGGCAGTGCGGGGGACAGCGTGTTTCTGCGTCCAGAGGTGTTTACCCTGGTGGTGTTTGCGGTCGTTTATGTGCTTACGTTGTGGCTGATGGCACGTGGTGTGTCGGGCGGTATTGAGCTGCTGGCGAAAATCGCTATGCCGCTACTGTTTCTCCTGGCGATTGCGCTGGTTGTGCGGGTATTCACGCTGGGGCATCCTGTCTCCAAAGAGTACGGAGTGATGGATGGTATTGCGTTCCTGTGGGAGCCCAAATGGTTTGTAGAGCGCGACGGCAAACAGGTATTTGTGTTGCTGGATTCCAAAACGTGGCTGGCAGCGGCGGGACAGGTGTTCTTCTCGCTGAGCCTGGGCATGGGAGCCATTCAGTGCTATGCGTCGTACCTGCGCCAGAAAGACGATGTGACGCTGACCGGGCTTTCCACCACTGCCTCCAACAGCTTTGCCGAGGTAGTGCTGGGGGCATCTATCGCTCTTCCCGCAGCCTCGGCGTTCTTCGGCGTTGCGGCGGCGCAGGCGATAGCCTCTCAGGGCAGTTTCTATCTGGGCTTCGTGTCCATGCCCGCCATCTTCAGTTTCCTGCCGTTCGGTAACATTCTGGGGTTCCTGTGGTTCCTGCTGTTGTTCTTTGCCGCGATGACCTCGGTGGTCGCCATGTGTCAGCCCGTTATCGCCTTCCTTGAGGACGAGTTTGGGCTGAGTCGGAATCGCGCCGTTGCCGCGATGGGCGTTTTGTGGCTCATCGGGGTACAGTTCGCTATCTGGATTAAGGGCGGCGTGGATGTGTACGACTTCTGGTCGAGCACCTTCGGACCACCGTTGATGGCGCTGGTTGAAGTGGTCATCCTGATGTGGATTTTCGGCGCAGACAAAGTATGGGAAGAGATGCACCGGGGAGCGTTGCTGCACGTCCCTCGCTTCTTCTACTACTGTGCTAAATACATTACCCCGCTTTTCCTTATCGCCATCCTGGGTACATGGGGCTACGAGAACGTGGTGCGCCCACTTTTGACCGGAGAGCTGTTCACCCGCCCCATTGAGGCGGTAGGTCTGGCGGTAGGCTGGCATATCTGGATGGTACGCGGGTTTGTGATTCTGGTGTTCGTCATGCAGCTGTTTGCCATCTGGTATGCCTGGAATGTGCGCAAGAGTATGCAGCGGGCGGAGGTGCTACCCGAATGAGCTGGCAGGGCTGGGTTTTTATGCTGAGTGCGTGGACATTTTTCACTGGGCTGCTGGTGTACTGTTTTTACCGCATCCTGTTTGAGAACTCTGGTCAGGACTCTGGTCGGGAGCGTGGCGACGATTGATACCCGTCGAGCGGTAGAGGTTGTTCTGGTGCTACTGCTGGTCGTCTCCTCTGCCAGAGAACACACCCGCCGTCTGGAACGTGCCGCCGAACGGCAGATCCTGGCGCAGCTGGGAGGAACAGGCAGTGTACATGTGCGGATCGAGCCGCGCTGGGGCACACTGGGCGTTCTGCTGGCACGGGCAGAGCGTATTCATGTGGAGGCAACAGACTTCCACACCGCACAGATGCCCTTCTTTACCGAACAGCCTGTACCCGCCTGGCAGGGTAAGGCGCGACAGGTAACCGTCGCGCTCAATCGTTTCAGTGTAGCAGGCGTGCCCATTCGCCGTTTCGAAGCGAGCATCCCCGATGTGGTGCTGGACTCACGCGCCGCAGCGTTCAACCTGCGCATACGCCTGTTTCGTGCAGGATGGGGCGAGGGCTGGGTAGAACTGGACGAAGAGGGACTGCTGGCTTTCATTCGCCGCCGCCTGCCCGAAATTCAGTCGCCGGTGGTGCGCATCGACCCTTCGGGAATACGGGTGGAGGGGGAACTATCTGCACTGCTGGTGCCGTGGCGGTTCTCGGCAAGCGGAAGGGTGCAGGTGGCGGAGGATGGTTTGCGCCTGCTCTTGACGGATGTGCAGCTGCAGGTGGAAGGCAAGGACCTGCCTCCTGCGGTAACGCAGAAGGTGCTTTCTGCCCTCAATCCGGTGCTGGATGTTGGGCGCGATTTGAAGCTGGGCTCTGCCTTTGTGATGGAAAGGGCGGAGGTGCATTCTGGGTTTATTCGACTGATCGGGCGGGCAACGGTGCCGCCCCGCGAGACAGGAGGTGTCAATGGCGACAGAGCACACTGAACTTCGGCGCACGCCCCTTGCCGAAGTGCATCCACGCATGGGCGCGCGCATGGTGGAGTTTGCCGGGTGGTGGATGCCCGTGCAGTACAGCGGTATCATTGAGGAGGCGCGTGCCGTGCGCCAGCAGGTGGGCATGTTCGATATCAGCCACATGGGCAGGTTCCACCTGTACGGTGCAGACGCTATCTCTGCCCTCGAGAATCTGACCACCAACGACGTTTCCGCCCTTACCGATGGGTCTGCGCAGTATTCGCTTCTCACCAATCCACAAGGCGGCGTCATCGACGATATCATCGTATACCGCCTGACGGCAGACCATCTGCTGGTGGTGGTGAACGCCGCCAACGCCGACAAGGACAGAGCATGGATAACACAGCACCTGCCCCCGTCGGTCTCGCTGGAGGATAGGACCGCTCAAACCGCCATGATTGCCGTACAGGGTCCCGAGGCGGTTGGGCTGGTCAGTCGGTTGTTCGCTCAGCCGCTGGAGCAACTGCCCCGATTCCACGCTGGTACTGTAGAGTGGCAGGGACGTACAGTGCTGGTGGCGCGCACTGGTTACACCGGCGAAGATGGGGTGGAGCTGATAGTAGACGCCTCAGCAGCGGAACGGCTGTGGAACGCCCTGTACGAGGCAGGAGCAGTGCCCTGTGGACTGGGCGCACGGGACGTTCTGCGCATCGAGGCAGGGTATCCCCTGTACGGTCACGAGCTGAGCGAGACGATTAACCCCATCGAGGCGGGGCTGGGCTGGGTGGTCAGCAAGGAGAAAGACTTCATCGGCGCGGAGGTCATCCGCCGCGTTCGCGAGCAGGGTGCATCACGCAGACTGGTTGGGCTGGAAGTGGAGGGGCGCATGGTGGCGCGACAGGGCTATGCGGTGCAGGTAAACGGGCAAGCTGTTGGCGAAATAACCAGCGGAACCTTTTCGCCCACGCTGGAGAAGAGCATCGCCATGGCTTTCGTCAGCCGCGAGTATGCCGCTACCGGTAGCGAAGTGCAGGTGGATATGCGCGGCAAAGCCGTGCCAGCGAAGGTGGTATCAAGAAGGTTTGTCAGTCACGTATAAGGAGATGGAGGGCATCTGATGAACATTCCGAGCGATTTACGATATTCCAAAACCGACGAGTGGGTGCGCGTGGAAGGCGACATCGCCACCATCGGCATCACCGACTACGCGCAATCCGAACTGGGCGACATCGTGTACGTGGAGCTGCCGGAGCCGGGACGGGTTCTGCAGACCGATGAGATGTTCGGCACGGTGGAGTCGGTGAAGGCGGTGGCGGACCTGTATGCGCCCGTCGCAGGCGAGGTGGTGGAAACGAACCCGGCGGTGAGTGAACGCTATGAACTGCTGAACGAGGACCCGTACGGCGAGGGCTGGCTGATTAAGGTGCAGATGACGAACCCCGCCGAGGTGGAGTCTCTGCTCACCGCCGAGCAATACGCGGCATATATTGAGGAGCGACAGAAGGCATGAGCTATATCCCGCATACCGATGCCGACCGCCAGCGTATGCTCCGGGCAATCGGCGTGGACAGCATCGAGCAGCTGTTTGCCGAAATCCCGGAGGAGGTGCGTTTTCGAGGACTGCTGAACCTGCCGAAGGGAATGGACGAAATTGCGCTGACGGCACATGCCCGGCGGCTGTCGGCGCAGAATCTGGACGCTTCACAAAGTGTCTGCTTCTTAGGGGCTGGCATCTACGACCATTTCGCCCCGGCGGTGATTGAAGCAATCATCTCCCGCGGCGAGTTTCTGACCGCCTACACGCCCTACCAGCCGGAGGTCAGCCAGGGCATCCTGCAGGCGATGTTTGAATACCAGACGATGATTTGCGGGCTGACCGGCATGGAGGTGAGCAACGCCTCCATGTACGACGGGGCGACCGCTCTGGCAGAAGCGGCGCTGATGGCATGGCACCACACCGGGCGCCGGCGGATTGTGATTTCAGGGAGCGTGCATCCGCACTACCGGCATGTGGTGCGCACCTACGCCAGCGCAGCGGACCTGGAGGTGCAGGAAATCCCCTGCGGCGAGGATGGCGTCACCCGGCTGGACGTGCCAGTAGCAGACGGCACAGCATGCGTCCTGTGGCAGAACCCCAACTTCTACGGCAATCTGGAGCCGATGGCGGATCTAACCGAGCTGGCTCATCGACAGGGCGCGCTGGCGATTGTGGCGGTGGACCCGATTGCGCTGGGAGTACTGAAGCCGCCGGGCGAGTACGGCGTGGATGTGGTGGTTGGAGAAGGACAGCCGCTGGGGCTGGCGATGGGATTTGGCGGTCCGCTTCTGGGCTTCTACGCCTGTAAAGAAGAGTATGTGCGTCGCCTGCCGGGGCGCATCATCGGCGAGACGGTGGATGTGGAGGGGCGTCGAGGCTTTGTGATGACTCTGCGCACCCGTGAACAGGACATCCGCCGCGAGCGGGCGACCTCCAACATCTGCACCAACGAGGCGTTGATGGCGCTGTCGGCGGCAGTTTATCTCAGCGCACTGGGCAAACAGGGACTGCGTCGGGTGGCAAACCTGTGCCTGCAGAAGTCGCACTATCTGGCGAAGCGGTTGACCGAGCTGCCCGGCGTGCAGATGGTGTATCCGCAGGCACGCTTTTTCAAAGAGTTCGTTATCAGCCTGCCGCGCCCGGCGGAGGAGGTGGTGGAGGCACTGCTTCCGGGCTATCTGGCGGGACTGCCGCTCAGCCGTTACGAGCGCGGTCGCGAGCACCACTTGCTGATAGCAGTTACCGAGAAGCGCACGCGCCAGGAGATGGACGATTTCGTGCAGGCGATGCGCCGCGCGCTCAGCGAGGAGTAAAAAAACAGGCAAACGTCTCTTGCTTTTATCGGGCAAAACTGCTATACTTTCGTTGACGCTATCGCTCGGATAAGAGGTAGCGGCGGATGAGGATTTATTGTTATTTATCCAAAGGACTGCCTTGCCGTTTGGAACGGGAACGGCGAGGGATATCTGACACTGGAGGGCTACCGGGCTATGGGGGATGTGCAATCCCACCTCGAGCGCGGCGTCGCGTATAAAATCAACGGACAGTATGAAGAGGCGCTGGCGGAGCTGCGCCAGGCGTTGCAGCTTGCCCCCAACAACGCAGAGGTGCACCATCAGCTGGGGCTGGTACTGGGGTTTATCGGCGAGTTCGAGCAATCGCTGGCGGAGCTGGAGCGAGCGGTGCAGATAGATGGGCGAAATGTAGCCATCCGCAACGACCTTGCGCTCACTTACGCCATGCTCGGCATGTACGAGGAGGCGCGCGCGCAGTTCGAAGAGGTGTTGCGCCAGGACCCGACCAATGAGGTCGCGCTCAAGCAGATTCAGTTTCTCCAGTTCTAAGGAAACCGTCTCCGCCGCGCTGATACTGGCTCTGCTGGTCGGGCTGTTTTTCGTTCCTGCGCTGACCGGAGGGCGGGTGTGGCTCCCCACGCGCCTCCTGTTCTGGACGTACCCCTATCGTGCCTTCACTGGCGAAACGCCGCCTCCCTGGAACCCGCTGATGTGGGATGGCGCCGCACAGTTCGGGGCGTGGCGTCTGTACACCGCCCGCATGTGGCGCGAGGGGTGGCTTCCCCTGTGGAACCCCCATCAGGGCATGGGCTACCCGCTTTACGCCAACAGTCAGTCCGCTGTATTCTATCCGCCAAACGCGCTGTTCGCGTGGCTTGGCGCCGGGGCGTTTGGGTGGCTTGCCGCATGGCACGTGTGGTGGGCGGGAATGGGCGTCTGGTGGCTCCTGCGCCGGGATGCGGGTGTTGGTTTCGTCCCCGCTCTGACGGGGGCGGTAGCTTTCGCCTTTTCGCTGTGGATGGTCACCTGGCAGTATCTGCCCACCGTGCCTGCAACAGCCTCGTGGCTGCCGTGGGTGCTGGTGGCATGTTCGGCGTGGTGTCGCTCACCGGATGTGCACCGGGCGACCTGGTGGGGCGCGACGATGGGGTTATGCCTGCTGGCTGGGCATCTGCAGATAGCCTTCTACGTGATACTGGCGAGCGCAATTCGGGTGGCATCGCTATTTTCCCTGTGGAAGGGCACGCTGGGGATACGTCTCGCTACCCTCGCGCTGGCGTTTGCCGTTGCGCTGTCGCTGAGTGCGCCGCAAGTACTGCCCGCCGTAGAACTCTCGCGTTACTCCCACCGTCGTGCTCCTGCTACTGCGGAGGGCTACTCGGCGTACGTAGGCAGTGCCATGCCTCTCGCCAACCTGATAACCCTTTTCCTGCCTGACTTCTTTGGGCATCCGAGCACAGCCAGTACTGACGCTCCTGATGTCAGCACCTACTGGGGCAAGGGCAACTACGCGGAGTTTGCCTGCTTCATGGGCATACCTGCTCTGCTTCTGGCGGGGCTGGGGGCGTTTGCGCATCGCTCGGCGTGGCGGGTTTACGCGCTGATTCTGGCAACTCTGGCGATGTTGCTGGCTCTGGGCACACCGCTCAACGCACTGCTGTACTTCGGCGTGCCCGGCTTCAGCGGCACCGGCTCCCCCGCGCGGGTGCTGGTGCTGTGGGCATTTGGAACTGCTCTGCTGGCAGGGCTGGGTGCAGAACGGCTGGCGGAGGCATCGCGCAGGCAGTGGCTGATGACGGCGGCGGCTCTGCTGGTGCTCCTTGCGGTGGGAGTGCTCTCCGCTCGGACGATGGCGGGGCAGTCCCTGGGCGAAGAGGCGTTCGCCGAGCTGCTGGGGGCGCAATTGCCCTTCCTGGTGCAGGGTGTTGCGCTGACCCTGCTGGGTGCAGGAGCAGTGCTCTATGGAAAGCGGCGCGGGTGGAAGCCTGCTTTTTCGCAGGGGGTGCTGACCCTGTGTGTGGCAGGTGCGCTGTGGGTGGTGGGTACAGGGTACAACCCTGCCTCGCCGGCGCAAAACGTCTATCCCTCCACACCTCTCCTCCAGCAACTGCAGACCCTGACCGAGGGCAGATGGCGAATCTTCGCGGTGCAGGGGGGATGGAGCCTCTATCGCGCACCGCAGGCGATACTGCCACCCAACCTTGCCACCGCCGCAGGGCTGTATGACCTGCAGATTTACGACTCGCTGATGCCTTTGCACGCCAAACGCTGGCTGGACGAGCTGAACGGCAGGGACTCCGCGCCCGTCGAGAACGGCAACATGGCGCTGGGCTGGCGCGCCCCTGCAGACAGGCTGGCGGAGGTGGGGGTGAAGTATGTGCTGTCGGTGCAACCGCTCGCCGAGCCGGGGTTGAAGCTGCTCGCAGAGGGCGCGGAGGGAAGGCTGTACGAGGTAATGGGCACACGTCCGTGGGTGCGCACCGAAGACGGGCGCGAATGCACCTTTCGCTGGCAGGGGTGCAATCGGCTGGAGGTGCTCCTGCCAGAGGAGACAGGCAGCCTGCACGTCCTGCAGACCTTTGCGCCGGGATGGAAGGTGGAGCCTGCCGGAAAAGTAGAGATGCTGGACGGCACGTTTCAGCGGGTGCAGGTTGCTGCCGGCACGCAGAGGGTATTGCTTCGCTACGCTCCCGACCTGTTAAGGGTATGCCTTTACTTTGCGCTGGTAGCGGTGGGCTGGTGTGCAGGATTTTTGACGGCAACCAGCCAAAAATGGAATAATGCTATTGACCGACCGGAACAGTGAGGCAGGGCATGTATCTGCGCTGGGTATGCATAATTCTGCTGGTCTGCTGGAGTGTACCGCTTCAGGCAGATGTGGCGAGCTACGTGAAGGCGCGCCAGTCGCTGAAAGCGGTGCCGGTGGGCGGCATCAGCATCGTCCAGCAGAACGTGGAGGCGTACCGTGGCAGAGTGGTGGAGTTCACCGCGACAGTGCGCGGCACCAGCCGGGTAGGCGATGCAGTGGTGCTGGTTCTTCAGTCGGAAGATGGGGCGTCGGTGTATCCACGGGCGGCAGGTCATGTGGCTTTGCAGGAGCAAATCGGTGCGCGCCTGCGGGTGCTTCTGCGCGTGGGCGAGAGCAACCTCGTTGGTCTGAGCGATGCCGAGCTGATTCAGGCGGTGCATGAGGCGGACATCGCTCGGTGGGAAGCCGAACAGCAGAAAAAACAGACTCCCAAACCTCCAGCGCGTTCTTCCAACCTGCGCCCCCTGGCATCACGCTTCAGCACGCCCATGCGCACCGCTCAGGGAACGGTTATCACCTTTGAGCAGTGGCACAGCGCAGTATACGATGCTTATGCCCGTGCTATCTCGCGTTTCAACCCCCGGCTCAAGCCTCAGCAGGTGGAGGTGATTACCAACAGCATCCTTGCCTTCAGCTGGTACTATCGGGTGGACCCGCGCCTGGTGGTGGCGATGGTGCTGGCAGAGTCGGGCTTTCGACCGGATGCGGTCTCCCGGGCGGGCGCTATGGGGCTTGGGCAATTAATGCCTCGCACAGCTCGCGGTCTTGGTGTCAGCAACCCCTTTGACCCCGTGCAAAATCTGGCGGGCGCGATACGCCTTCTGCACGGACACCTGAACACCTATTCGGGCGGGCGTGCTTACCGAGAGGGAACCGTTAGCTGGAACGACATCATCCTCGCGATGGCGGCGTACAACGCGGGTTCGGGCGCGGTGCGCAAATACGGAGGCGTACCTCCCTACCGCGAGACGCAGACCTACGTGAGACGGGTTATCGAACTGTACAAAAAACTGTGCGGGATGAAGTGAACATCCCCCTATTTACCGAACAGTTCGATAATCTTCTGGCGCCGGAAGGCGAAAATCTCCTCAATGCGCGGGCGCACCACCAGGCGATTCACAATTCCATCAATCACCGGCACCGGCAGGGCGTAGTATACCAGGTCGCTCATGTGTACCCCGCCCTCAACAGGAACAAAGGTGTGGCGATGATGCCAAAACCGATATGGACCAAACCGCTGTTCGTCCACGAAAAAGCGCAGGGGGTCAACGTGTGTGATTTCGGTAACCCAGAACATGGGGATGCCCAGAAGTGGTCGCACGGTGTAGGCGATAATCAGCCCGGGTTCCATCCTGTTGGGCACTGGCGTCAGGATGTCAAAGCCCATGTAGGGAGGAGTGATAGTCTTAAGGTTTACAGGGCTGGAGAAGAACTCCCACACCTCCTCCAGGGGCGCAGGGATAGTCTGTTCGGTCTCAAAGCGAAATAGCTTCATCTTCTGGTCTCCGCAACATCGTGTTTTGTGTCCATGCTGGAGTTCTCACCTGTCTATTCGCTTTGAAGAACCTGTGAGGTTTCCAACGATGTCCAAACGGGGATCTATAGTGTCCCCCCTTCTGGTGGGAACCGGCGGCGGAACTGCCTGCCCTGCCAGACACCCTCCACCAGCACCTCGCGCGGGCTGGCGGTGATGCGAAGCCGGTTCCCCCGGTAGTTCACACCATCCACGCCCAGAGAGGGCAGGGTTCGGGGTAACTTTGGCGCGATGCGTAACCCCTCTACAGTGGCTTCCACGCCCAGCACCCCGTACAGCAGGAAGCAGGGAACCAGCCCGCTTTCGGGGAAAGGCAGGTCCACGCCCACCTGACCGGGGTTCTCCTGTTGCGGTATCTCCCCGCGATACAGCGGCGGACCTCCGCACAGGCGGTCGGGCATTCGGTAGCGGGCAAGGATTTCGCTGAACCGCTTCCAGGCGTTCTCTGCCCCAAAGTAGCGCAGGCGCACCATCAGGTCAAAGTAGGAGGTATACAGGATTGCCCCGCCGTCCTGACACTGGTCGCCATAGGGTGTGCCGTGCCATCCGAAGTGCCACCACGGGGGAACAGGGCTGTTACGCTCTTCGGGTGGCGCGTTATCGCCCCACATTGGGTTGTGGATGGTGTTGGCGCGTGGGGCAAATATCCATCGGCTGTAGGTATCCGCCTTGCCGGTAGAGGTGGGTTCGGTCTCCATCCAGCGGAAGATGCGTCGTGCCTTCTGCGCGTCGCCCAGCCCGTAGTACAGCGCCTCCAGGTTCACAAAGGTAAAGCCGTAGTCGTGGCGCACGCCGTCCACGTCCACACAGCCGATATAACGCCCTGCTCGCTCGTCCCAGAAGACCTCGTCGTAGCGGCGGTGTACCTTCTGGCGAAGGGCATGGTAGTCGGTCAGCGGGCGCAAGCGCAGAACCTCGTCGATGCCCCGCATGGCGTCAATGCTGGCATAGTAGACGGCGTTGGCATAGGCGTCCAGATGCCCAAAAGGCAGGATGTCCCAGTAGTTATTGCCCACCCCTTTGTGTCTGCCGGTGACGTCCTTGCTGGCGGTGATAATTAATCCCTCGTGTCCTTTCAGCGTCTCCAGCTGATACGCCATGGCGCGGCGCAGGCGGTCGGATTGACTGCGCAGGAACTCGCGGTCACCCGTCCACAGATAAAACCGCCAGCAAGCAAGGATGAAGCGGGCGTTCGTGTCGAAGTGGCGGGTGTCGTACGGTGGCGAGGGCGGGAAGGGCCAGCCTTCCAGCGCACCCCAGGTGTGCACGTATCCCTCTTTGCTCATGGGATAGGTGCGCAGCTGGTTCATTTCGCCCTGTCGCTGTGCGCCGTCGTACCAGCACCGCATAGTCGCCATCCACTCGAACCACGCCGCGGGACCTGCCGGCGAAGGATAGGTGAAGGCTCGCTCCCACCAGAAGCGGTTCACATCCTCCTGCAGCCTGCGCTGAGGGCAGAGGAAGCGTGGAAAGTCGGCAGGAACCGAGTCGGCGCGAGGCAGGGTACGTATCGCCCATCGCACGCCCCATCGGTCTCCCTCCTGTTGATAAGGTGTATGCAGGCGCAGGTACATCCGCTTCTCTTCCATCTCCCAGTGCAGGTGCAGTGCTTCCCCCTCAATGCGCAGGTCGGCGTCGCGCGTGCCTTCCATCTCAATCCACTGACAGCCGTCAAACGACAGTCCAGCATGGTCGCGGCGCTTCAGTTGCTGGACGGGCATGTAGCGCTGATTGCTGGTAAAGAAGCGGCTGAACACCACGCCCGCGCGTGGCGTGCAGTCGTAGCCCGATTTAGTCCATGAGGTGCTCCATGTCCACTGCAGAGGGGCGGGCGGTACAGAAGCAGAGAGCAGTTCCGCCTCCACATGCAACACCTCTCTCTGCAGGCGATAACGCAGGCGCCCCTCCCCCACCCGGCGACGAACATCCACCCGGAGCGCACGGTCGCGCGGCACCGACTGAGCGTCTACCAGCGCAGTGCCACCTGCCCATACGTCCTTCTGACTGCTCCACCAGCCGATAGAGCCTTCAGGGTCGGAAATCTGCACGATGTACTCGCCTTCGCCCTGCGGTTCGTCCAGCGTCAGCGACTGCCAGGAGTTATCGGGGACGTTTTCCAGCCGGCGTGAGGCAAGCAGTCTGTCCCCGGCGAAAAGGCTGAGCGTGCAGGCGGAATCGGAGGTATGCCATGTGGGCAGGTGTACGGCGACGGTGCGAAACTGCTGTCCGGGTGCGATGCGGAAGGTCTGCGCCAGCGTGTGTCCCTTCTCCAGCCGTTCGGGGAAGGTCACCTCGCCGCCGCTCTGCAGGAGTATCGGTTCAGGATGCCAGACCTCCAGCGGCTCGATGGTGGCTTCGGTTTCGGTCTGGTGCTCGGCGGTGCGAGGTGTCCACTCCCAGCCTTCGGGAATCAGGCTCAGGCAGAAGGTCTGGCTGGGGCGGGCTTTGCCCGTCGGGTCGCAGTGCAGGTCAACCAGCGCGGTTTGCTGGCGCTCTACCGTGAAGAAACCGTTTCGCAGAGCAGGCATGGCTACCTCCGGGACGCAAAGGGATGCTTTATGACAGGGATTCGCGGGGCGGGCGAAGCATCCTGCTGAGGGATATGCTGGTGGGGCGCACACGCGCCCCACCCGATTCTTAGCCGCGCTCCAGCTGCAGGGTGAGCGTCGGAGCGTCGCAGATTTCGCTGGGACCGAAGTACTGAATCGGTCCGGGGAAGCGGTAGTCGTCCTCGATTGCCCACTTCTCGCGCTGTTCGGCAAAGGTGCGGAATGGCTTGCCGTTCAGGTCGACCAGCGCCTTCCTGATGACCGGCGTGGGCTTGCCCTTGCGCATCTCGATGTTGAGCATCATGGTGACCGGCACGCCGCCAGCCACCCATTCGTCCGCACTGCGGGTTAGGTTGCGCACGTACACCGTGTAGCCGGTGAGGTTGGCGCGGATGAGCTGCGCCGCCGCGTAGCCCAGCGTGTAGGCATAGTCGGCATCAAAGTTAGACGGCGCGGCACAGCGTCCCTCGTAGCCGAAGAAGTGGCTGAGCGGACTGAACTTCACCGCCTGCGCCTCGCCCTTCGCCTGCAGGAGGCGGATACGGTCGGATACGAGGTCAATCAGTAGTCGCTCGGTCTCCACCTGCGACAGGGGCACGTTGCCGTGGCTGTCGCGGCGCAGAAGTACCGCCTGAATGTCCTGCGGCAGGGAGCCGTATACCCGGGCGCTGTGGTCGCTCAGTCTGGTGTTGAGGTACTGTACCCGCTCGGAGTGGTCGGGCAGGCTGTGGATGTACTCCTCTTCCGCGCCGAGGATGGCGCTCAGCTCATCAATCAGCGTCTTGATGTCGCCGATGAACTCCACCAGCCCCTCGGGTACCAGAGCGATGCCGTAGTTCTTGCCCTGCTCGGCACGCCGAACCACCACGTCGGTGATATAATCCACAATCTGTTCCAGCGTGGTGCCCTTCGCCTGCACCTCTTCCGAGATGAGCGCGATGTTGGGATGCGTCTGCAGGGCACATTCCAGCGTGACGTGGCTGGCGGCGCGCCCCATCAGGCGGATGAAGTGCCAGTACTTCACCGCAGAGGTGGCGTCGCGGGCGATGTTGCCAATCAGCTCGGAGTACACCTTGCTGGCGGTGTCGAAGCCGAACGAAGCTTCAATCAGCTCGTTCTTCATGTCGCCGTCGATGGTCTTGGGCACGCCGATGATACAGGTAGAGGAACCCACCGACCGTAGATACTCGGCAAGCACCGCCGCGTTGGTGTTCGAGTCGTCACCGCCGATAATCACCAGCCCATCCAGTCCCATCTGCTCGAAGTTCTTGCGGCAGGCTTCCAGCTCTTCCGGCTTCTCAATCTTGTCGCGCCCGGTCATTATCATATTGAAGCCGCCGGTGTTGCGGTACTGGTCAATGGTCTCGGCGGTGAGCTCCGTGTATTTGCCCTTAATCACGCCACCTGGACCCTTCAGGAAGCCGTACAGCCGGCTGTCGGGGTTCGCGGACTTCAGGGCGTCGAAGATGCCCGCAATCACGTTGTGCCCGCCGGGCGCGGGTCCTCCCGATAGCACCACACCTACCCGAAGCGGTCTGGTGCTCAGTTCCCCTTTGCCTTCCACGAGCGTGGCAATCGGTTGACCGTAGGTATGTGGGAACAGGTTGCGGATCTCCTCCTTGTGGGTCGCCGGCTCCGTTGGCTCGCCCAGTTGCACGGCAATGTTGCCTGTGCGCAGAGCAGGAGGCAGTTTCGGTTGATAGGATGCGCGCGCCTGCTGTAGCGGAGATTTGTTGTCCGTCATCGTCTTCGCCTCTCTACACACTTTTTGGTCAATCAATTATATCTTACAGCATCAGGCGCGGAATTGCTACACTCTGCGGGGTCCCGATGCATCCGAAACCGCTTTCGAGGTATCTATCGTATAGGGAAAAAGAAACCCTGTAACGAGGTGAGGGTTATGCGAACTGTTTTCAGTGTGGTAAGCATTGCGCTATTGCTGTCTGTTGCAGTCTTTGCGCAGTTTGCTCCGCCCAAAGATGCTCTGAGCGTGCAGGCAGGGGCATCGGTGAAGCAGATTGTGCCGGGCAAGCCGTTCGAGATACTGGTGACGCTGAATATCAAACAGCCTTACCACGTCAACGCCAATCCGGCAAGCGAGAAGTTCCTCATCCCCACAACGGTTAGCGTGGAGCCGGTGGCAGGCATCACCTTCGCTCAGCCGCAGTATCCAAAGGGGCATCAACGCGAGTTCGCCTTCACCGGCGGCAAAAAGATAGCCGTTTACGAGGGGAAGACCGTCATTCGCATTGTGGCGACACCGGCGAAGAGTTTAAAGGCGGGTTCGGTCACCATCCGCGGTAAAGTGAACTATCAGGCATGTGACGAGAAGTCGTGTTATCCACCGGGCGACCTGCCGTTCTCCCTGTCGTTAAAGGTCGGCAAAGCCTCTGCGAGCGTGGAACCGGGCGAGGGGCAGACGGTAGCGCAGGTGGAAGAAGCCTCCTCAGCCAGCCCACCGCAGGCGACAGGTACGTTCGCTTCCGCGCCGGGCGGAGCGTACCTCCAGCGTCTGCAGAACCTGCTGGACCAGGGGCGTTTCGGCATCGCCCTGCCGATTATCTTGCTGTTGGGGCTTCTGCTCAACCTGACCCCCTGTGTCTACCCACTGATTCCGATTACCATCTCGTTCTTCAGCAGGCAGACTGCGGGCAGCTCGGGACGAACGTTCGGGCTGGCGCTGGTTTATGTGTTTGGGATGGCGTTAATGTATGCCTCGCTGGGCACGGCGGCGGCGGCACTGGGCAAGACCTTCGGCTTTCAGCTGCAGAATCCGTGGGTGCTGGGTGGCTTCGCAGTGATACTGGTGGCGCTGGCGTTAAGCATGTTCGGCGTGTATCAGCTGCAGTTGCCTGCCGGTCTGCGCAACAAGGCACGCCTGCGTGAAGGCTGGTTGGGTGCGCTGATGATGGGCTTGCTGGTCGGTGTGGCGGCGGCGCCATGTGTGGGGCCTGTCGTGGTGGCTCTGGCGGCGGTGGTATCGGGCACAGGCAACGTGCCTCTGGGCTTTCTGTTGTTCCTGACACTGGGCATTGGTCTGGGCATACCCTATATTGTGCTGGCAATGTTCTCAGGGGCGATTCGTCGCCTGCCGCGCAGCGGCGAGTGGATGGTCGCCGTTGAGCACCTGTTCGGCTTTGCGCTGATTGGCGTGGCGATATTCTTCCTCAGCCCCATCCTGCCCGCGGCGGTGTACAGATGGCTGATGTTCGCGTTCCTGGCGGGAGTGGGCATCTACCTGGTCGCTTTTGATAAGCTGGCGAAGTCGGTGCGCGCCTTCTTCCTGTTCAAGCGGTTACTGGGCGTAGCGCTGGTCGCCTGGGCGGTGATGATAGCCATCCCCTCCCAGAAGGCGCAGGGTGGGCATATCGCATGGCAGCCTTACAGCGACGAGATACTCCAGCAAGCTGTTGCGGAGGGCAAGCCGGTGGTTATTGACTTCTACGCCGACTGGTGCCTGCCGTGCAAGGAGCTGGAGGCGAACACCTTCTCGGACCCGCGCGTGGCGAAGGCGTTTGAAGGTGTCGTTGCCCTCAAAGCGGACCTGACCCGCGACGAAGACCCCGCGGTGAAGGCGGTCAAAGAGCGTTTCAAAATCGTCGGTGTGCCGACCATTGTGTTTCTGGACGGCTCCGGGCGCGAGCAAGAGTCTCTGCGCCTGGTACAGTTCGAGCCGCCGGACGCCTTCCTGAAACGGATGGCGCAATTTCATTCGGCGGCGCAAACCGCACAGCGATAGAGGAGGATAAAAGAGGTGCAAAAGCTGGGATTCTGGCTTCCGATTGTTATTTTGCTGGGAGTCGCTGGCATCTTCTGGTCAGCGCGAGAGGTGATGCCTCTGGAGGTTGTTCGGGTGTTGATGACCGTCAGCCTCGGGGTGGCGGGAGTATTGCTCCTGCGTCGGCGAGGCGTTACCGCCACGCTGGGCATTGTGTTCATCATTGGTGCGTTGTGGGTCTCCCAGCCGGGCGTGGTAGCTGGCAGGGGCGAGGTAAACATGCTACCCGCCAGCAAGTCGGCGATCCAGCAGGCTGTTGAAGAGGGCAAGCCGGTGATACTGGTGTTCACTGCCGACTGGTGCCCGTTCTGTCGACGGCTGGAGCGCGAAACCTTCACCGACGGCGAGGTGGCACGCCTGGCGAAGCAGTTTGCCGTCTTTCGCGTGGATATGACCTCCAGTAACCTGCCCCCGGAAACCGCGGAACTGGCGAAGCAGTACGGCGCGGAAGGGTTGCCAACGGTTGCCTTTCTGAACGGTCAGGGCGAGTGGCTGAAGTCCCTCACGCTGGTCGGTTACGAGCCGCCGCGCGAGTTCGCGCAGAGATTGCGTCGGGTATTGCAACCGTAGGCGATTTCTGATATACTAAGGCAACCATCCACGTAGAGTCTGCAGAACACCGTGTCTCCAGATGGACAGCGCCTTCTGACCTTCAGTCTGCAAGCTTTTCCCAAAGGAGTGCATGGTGATGTATGGTAACAGACCGTGACCGAACAGACACATCTGCTGGTGGCGAGGGAAAGCCCCTGTTTCGTCAGCCGGTGCACGTGCATCTTCGCCAGCAGGAGGATGTGTACGCGCTGTACGCTGCGCCTTTGCCTCTGTATCTCTGCGCGGACGTTCTGCATGAGTACCTGCAGGGGCGGTATCTGCTCCTGCTGTCGTTCAGCAACAAGCAGATGCTGGCGCGTCCAAACCAATCGCTGGCGCAGTGGCTCCGCCGGCAGAAGCTGCAGGCGCACTCTATCCGCTCCTCGTTCGCGCTGGTACCCGCTCAGCACGTGCAGGATATAGCACGTTTGACACAGACGTACCTGATATTCACCGATACGCCCTTCTCGCCCGACCAGCTGGCGCAGATGGATATCGAGCCGCTGGTGACCGACACCTTTTCCGCACCGACATGGTATACCGTTCTTCATCACGAGATTGACAACCGCCTGTACTGGGAATCACGCGAGGACAGGGTCAGCCACTTGCTGTGCCGGGAGCGCGAGCTTCTGCAGGAGGTTTTGTCGCGGTTTCTGCGGGCTTATCTGCAGTTTCATCAGCCCGACCTCCCCGCCGTAGATGATTTCCCACCGCTGATCCATGAGCAGTTATGGCAGTATGCAGGGCAGGGGCTTGCGCCGGGAAAGGTCACGTCTACCTCGGACGGCATAAACCTGCAGGTAGCGCTCGGTACGCCCGACCGCAGTGTGTGCGTGCTGGCACAGAGTTGCCCCCCTGTTACGCAGGTTGGGCGTGGTTTCATCCTGCGCTGGCGAAACGGCGGCTGGGAGATTTGCAGTACCGAAGAGTTCAGCGACGCCCCCTGAAACCGTCTATTTCCCCAGCAGGATTGCTGCTCCTGCCACAATCATCATCGCCGAAATGCTCACCGGCAGCCACACGGGACCAATCCAGGGCACCGGTATCAGAAACAGCACATCCAGCGTCTTCAGCGACTCGGGCCAGCGGATGAGCACCTTCAGGAACACGTAGTAGAAAATATCCCACACGCCAAAAGCCAGCAGGAACACCGCCAGCACTTGGATCGGACTTTCGCCCACCAGCAATGCCAGGCAGACAAGCATCACGATGGTCGCCACTTCCCGCCCGATTTCGGTGCGCAGTATGTGCTGGGGCATTCGCCCCTCAAACTCGGGGATGCGCGTGAATCGAATGGGAACCGCGCCCAGTTTCACCGGAACGGGAAAGCCATCGGGGTAGTACAGCGCACGCAGGTACACCACCACCGCCGCCTCCAGATAGCCCATTGCGATGGCGAACAGCATCACCAGCAACGCCTCCTGCACGAGTATCACCTCCTGAGAGTAGCCACTGCGTAGCAGGCGATACCTTCTTCACGTCCGATGAAGCCCATTCGTTCGCTGGTAGTCGCTTTGATGTTCACACGGTCGGGTTGGATTTGAAGCGCGTCGGCAATGCGCTCTCGCATCGCAGAGACGTAAGGGCGCAGGCGCGGCGTTTCCGCTAGCACAGTGACATCCACATTCACCACCAGCCATCCCTGCTGGCGCACTCTTTCCCACGCGAGGCACATCAGTTCCACGCTGTCGGCGTCGCGATAGGCGGGGTCGGTGCTGGGAAACAGCGTGCCGATGTCATCCAGCCCAGCCGCGCCTAACAGGGCATCGGTGATAGCATGAAGCACCACGTCGGCGTCGGAGTGTCCGGCTAAACCGCGCGGCGAGGGAACCTGCACGCCGCCCAGCATCAGCCTGCGCCCCTCGGCGAAGGGGTGTACATCGTAGCCGAAGCCGGTGCGTACCTCGCCACCGCCTGTAAGAATGCGTTCCATCTGCGCCAGGTCCTCGGGATAGGTCAGTTTGATGTTCTGAGGGTCGCCGGGCACAACGGTTACCGGGTGAAACCCTTCCACAAGCATCGCGTCATCGGTGGGGATGTTTTGCAAGTGGTCAAAGCGTACGTACGCCTCGCGCAGGATGTCCACCGCAAACCCCTGGGGCGTCTGCACCGCCATCGTTCGCCACCTTTGCCCGTCCTGTCTGCGTTCGCGGGGAAGGGTTGCGCGCACCATGTCGTCCTCGTCCACCCATTTGAGGGTGTCCGCCACACGCAGGGCAGGGATGGCGGCGCCAGTCTGCCGGGTAGCCTGCAATACGCGCGAAATCAGATCCGCCGATACCGCCGCCCGCGCCGCATCGTGCACCAGCACCCACCTGTCCCCTTCGGGAACGGCATCCAGCCCCAGGCGTACCGACTCCCATCGCTCGCGCCCGCCCTTGACCACGGCAGTTATCTTACTGAACCTGCTTGCTATGTCCTGCAGGCGAGGCAGCTCTGCCCCTTGCCCCACCAGCACGATATGGTCTACCTCGGGGTGAGAGTGGAAGCGTTCTATCGCCCACAGAAGCACGGGCTTGCCTGCAATCGGCGTCCACAGTTTGCCTGCCGGGCTTCCGAACCGCTCGCCCTTACCCGCAGCAAGCAGAATGGCGCAGGTATCCGCCACCTCAACCACACCTTTCGTTACCGCCGTCGGCGCAGGCGCGCCGTGGGAAGGCGCATACCCCGGTCAGCCCACTCGGTGGTCTCGCTCTCCTGGTTTTTCACGCTGGCGAAAATCATCTTGCCCGCCACCGTCTGGAGCACGCTGGTGACCAGCACGTCCACGTCCTGGTCAATGAAGTCGCGCCCGCCTTCCACCACAATCATCGTGCCGTCATCCATATAGCCGACGCCCTGATTGGGCTGGTTGCCCTCCTTGATGATGCGCACGCGCATCTCCTCGCCGGGCAGAACCACCGGCTTCAGTGCGTTGGCGAGCTCGTTGACGTTCAGCACCTGCACGCCTTCCAGCTCGGCGACTTTGTTCAGGTTGAAGTCGTTGGTCACGATGACGCCGTTGATGCTTTTGGCAAGGCTTACCAGGCGTTTGTCCACCGGCTCGTTAGGGTCCACCGTGTCGTCGTAGGTGCGCACTTCCAGATGTCGCTCTTTCTGCATCTGGTTGAGAATGTCCAGCCCGCGCCTGCCCCGTGCCCTGCGCAGAGAGTCGGGCGAATCGGCGATGTGCTGGAGCTCGTCAATGACGAAGCCGGGCACGTAAATCGTGCCTTCAATAAAGCCGGTGCGACAGATGTCGGCGATGCGCCCGTCGATAATCACGTTGGTGTCCAGAATCTTGATTCGGGGCGTGTCGGTTTCGGCTATGCCCTCTGGCGAGGGCAGAACCACCCGCAGCTCTTTCATGCTGAGCACCGCGACCGTGCTCAGGTAGACGAAGGTGATGCCCACAATCAACGTGAGCGGGATGCCGATAAGCCCGTATCGGCTGAAGAGCACCGCAAAGGGGACCGTCAGCAGAACGCCGAACGTGCCCCCGATGGTCAACGCGATTTTCTCGCGAGTGGACGCGCTCTCTATCTGCTTCTGGACGTTGAGCACAAAGCGGAATATCTCCGAGCCGAGAATGATGCCGATCAGCCCCCCGACCACCGTCAACGCCACGCGTACGGTCAGCTGGAAGCGTGGGTCATCAAGAATGTTGGGGGTATCGGGCTGGGTTGCCGCTTCGGGCAACAGTTTTTTCAGCGAACTGATAAACCATGGCGTTGCCTGATAGCCTACCGTCAGCCCCAGCACGATAAGCAACAGGGTCAACGCCCAGCGAAAGGAACGTGCAGACACGGTATGATGCCTCCTTGAGAAGATGGTAATTAGTGCTCGATTTTCTGTTATCCAGATTATTTTAGGCGTCTGGACAGCCTTTTCCTGCCCTTACTCTTCGACCTGCCATTGCGACACGATTTGCTGTTCCACCCCCAGCTGCTGAAGCACTCGCGCCACCACGGTGTCTACCAGCTCCTCCACGCTTTGCGGGCGATGGTAGAAGGCGGGCGCTGCCGGCAACACCACCGCCCCAGCTTCCGTGAGCGTGGTCAGCGTGCGCAGGTGGATCAGATTCAGCGGAGTCTCGCGCACCACCAGAATTAATTTACGTCGTTCCTTCAGGCACACGTCGGCGGCGCGGGCAATCAAATCATCGGAGACGCCGTGCGCGATGCGTCCAGCCGTGCCCATGGAACAGGGGATGATGACCATGCCATCGTGCCGAAAAGAACCGCTTGCCGGAGGGGTGAAATAGTCCTTCGGGTTCAGGAAGACGATATTCGGATATTCCGCACCGAGCAGGCTCTGGGGGCACAGCGTGTGCGCATCTACTTCTGTGCCCAGCTCCGCCCGTGCCACCGAAAGGGCGTGTTCGGATGCAATCACCAGCAACTGGCTGAAATAGCGCGAAGCATGTTGCAGAAAACGCACCGCATAGATTGCACCGCTGGCTCCCGTGATGCCTACTACCAGTTTTCCGGTCAAACTACCCCTCCGTGCACCAGTTCTGCCTTTATTGTACCCTGCGGGAGCCGGCCATTTGCAAAGCATCGCCTATTCCGACCCTTCGTCGCGGTTGAGCCATCGCACCCGACGGGCGTAGCGGCGCAGGGTCGCCTCGCTGTAGCTCAGGGTTAAACCGTTCAGGGGATGTGCTGTCCAGCTCTGGCGGATGGCTTCGCAGGCACGCAGGAACAGCTTGTGCGCCGCCTGTTTGCTGATGCCCCATTCACTGCCTATCTCCTCGAAGGTGTAGCCCCGCATGAAGAGGTCAACCACCTGTCGCTGGCGCGGGGTGAGCGGTGCGTGCTCCAGCATCAGCGCAATCTCTCGCCGGCGAAGGAAATCCACCGCGTCCACCTGCAGATTGCGATGCAGGGGAGCCAGTTGCGAAGCCCGCTGAGCATCCACCAGCTCGCGCTGGGCATTGCGAGATTCGGGATAGGCAGGGTAGTGCTCATCGCGCCCCGCCAGACGCAACAACAGGTCTGCCAGAAGCTCCAGGTCCTTTAACGTCTCTTCACCTTTCACCGCATTCGCCCTCCACAAAGTAGTATACAAAATTATACATATTTTGTGAAGAGGAGTCAAGAGGAGACAGCTTTGGAGTGCTGAAGCTTGCTTCAGCACTCCACAAACCTGCTTGAGCAGGTTTTGTCCTGTGTAGCCTGCGATTTCCAATCGCAAGGACACTCTACTCATCCAGCACCCCGACCTCCGCACAACCTCTTGACATGTTTTCGTGGTTACTCTATAATGGTCACACACTTTGCAGCAGAGGGAACAATCGTGTGCAGAGTAGCGCTGTTTTGCCAGGATGCACCCTTCTTCAGAAACTGCGCAGTTGTCTGGAGAAAGAAGGCTTTACCGTGTGCATACATCCCTGCCAGGCGGAAGCGGCGGCAGTGGTCGATTCGCCCTTGACTCCCGCGCAGGTGGAGGTGTTGCA
>JABUFA010000020.1 GCA_013314755.1 Chthonomonadia bacterium | reverse complement strand
CGCTGTTTTACGCGCTTTATCTCTTCTACAACGCCTTCCGTGACTTTCGCATGGGGCACGCCTGTGCGATGGCATGGATACTCTTCATCCTGACGCTCATCGCCACGCTGATTGTGTTTCGAACATCGGTACGCTGGGTCTACTACGAGGGGGAGAGAGGCTGATGTCGGCACAGGTAACACGGCTGGCGCAATGGAGACAGTCTAAAGTCTGGCGCAAGCGGATTGCCACCGCGGTGGTGTACGTGGTGTTGATTGCGCTCAGCATCTCTTTTCTCGCGCCGTTTGCGCTGATGGTTTCCACGTCTCTGAAAACAGAAGACCGCATCTTTACCGAACATATCGAGTGGATACCCAACCCCATTCGCTGGCAGAACTACACCGAGGCGCTGCAGTCCTTTCCGTTCCTGCTGTATCTGCGCAACACGCTGTTCGTGTGTGCGCTGGTGGTGGTGGGCACAGTCATCTCTTCGGCTCTGCCCGCGTACGGGTTTGCCCGTCTGCGCTGGAAGGGGCGGGATGTGATGTTCCTGATTATGCTGGCAACCATTATGCTTCCCGCTCAGGTGACAATGTTACCCGTGTTCGTCATGTTCCGCAACCTCGGCTGGACGGGCACTTACCTGCCGCTGGTGGTGCCGCCCTTCTTCGGAAGTGCGTTTGCCATCTTCCTGCTGCGGCAGTTTTTCCTCACCATTCCGCAGGAGCTATCGGACGCTGCGCGCATTGACGGCTGTTCGGAATGGCGCATCTTCTGGCAGATTATCGTACCGCTGTCTGTACCCGCCCTGGCAACGGTTGCACTGTTCGCCTTCATCGGCGCCTGGACGGACTTCATCAATCCGCTGGTATACCTGACCGATGAGAGCACCTACACGCTGGCGGTGGGACTGCAGACTTTCGTGGGGCGTCACAGCTCCGAATGGAATCTGCTGATGGCAGCAGCGACGGTGGTAACCCTGCCTCTGATGGTGGTTTTCTTCTTCACCCAGAAGCTGTTTATTGAAGGCATCACGCTGACGGGTATCAAAGGTTAGGAGGAGGCGCATGGCAACACCGCTGATACATCAGACCGACCTGTTTCGCCCGCATAACGACCCGGACGACCATTTCGACCTTGCCTGTGTGTACGCGCTGGCGCTGCAGGGCAAAGTAGACCTGCGGGGTATCGTTATTGACCATCCGCCACCGAAGTCGGAGTGGAACCCCGATGTGTCCGCCAGCGCGCAGATGAACCACATCACGGGGTTGACCGTGCCCGCTGTCGTCGGCTCCTCTCAGCCGATGCGCTCGCCCGGTGATACGCAGGCGTCGGCTTCGCCATCGGATAGGGCAGCGGTGCGCTTCATCCTGGACACCCTGCGTCAATCACGCCAGCGCGTGGCGATTACCGTGGTCGGCTCGTGCAGGGATGTGGCGCTGGCAGGAAAAACCGACCCTGCGCTGTTCGCCCGCAAATGCGCCGGCGTCTATATCAACGCGGGTACCGGCTCTCCCGACCCAAAGCGTGCCGCCACGCCGGAATACAACGTCACGCTGGACCCCGTCGCGTATCGCGCGATGTTCGAACTGCCCTGCCCGGTGTACTGGCTACCCTGCTTTGAGGACTACGAGGGCGAGTGGCGCGTGAAGCGTTACGGCACCTACTGGCGTTTCAGGCAGGAGGAAATACTGCCGCGTCTCTCTCCGCGAATGCAGAACTTTTTCCTGTGCATGTTCGAGCGCATCAGGGACACCGGCTGGCTGGAGTACCTCTACCGACAGCCCGACGCCGGCAAGATAGCTTACTACTCAAAGCAGGAGCGCAACATGTGGTCGGTCGCCAGTTTTCTGCATGTCGCCGGCGTGACGGTGACTGCGGACGGAGAGATTGTGCCGCTGGGACGAGCAAAAGAAACTGCCGTGTACACCTTCCAGCCCGTGCGCGTCGCCTGCAGTGAAACCGCTGTGACGACATGGCGACCGGACCCAACCAGTACCAACCGTTTGATGTTCATGGTCAAAGATATCGAGCGATACCAGCCCGCGATGACGAGCGCGTTGAAATCACTGCTGACCGCTCTGCCGTGAGAACGGGTACAATGCAGATGGTGAGGAATAATGCCTGTTGTGCACGTCAGATGGCTTGGCAGTATAGATTACGACTCGGCATGGGAGATACAGAGACATCTCGTTCATCATCGCCGTGAAGGACGTATTCCCGACACGCTATTGCTGCTGGAACATGTACCGCCGGTTATAACGCTCGGGCGTGCCACCAGGCGCGAACATCTGCTCGTTAGTCCTGAGCAACTCCACGCGATGGGCATCCAGCTGATAGAAACCGACCGGGGTGGAGATATAACCTACCACGGTCCGGGGCAGCTGGTAGGGTATCCCGTAATTGACCTGCGCGAGCATGGCAGGGATGTGCATCTTTACCTGCGCCGGCTGGAGGAGGCGTTGATTGAGGCGCTGCGCCATTTCGGGATTCAGGCACACCGACAAGAAGGGTTAACAGGCGTGTGGGTTGGCGATGAAAAAGTCGCCGCGATGGGCATTAAGGTCAGCCACTGGATTACCATGCATGGCTTCGCGCTAAACGTCTGCCCCGACCTGAGCCACTTTGCGCTGATAGTACCCTGTGGTATTCATGACAAAAAGGTTACCTCCCTTCGGCACCTGATTGGACGAGAGGTAACCCTGCAGGAAACGATTCCCCTTGTGGTAGATAGCTTCGCCAGGGTGTTTAACCTGCAACCTGTTGAAGCACCCGTTCCAGCTTCGCCCTCACTTCTTTAGCCACCGCCTCCAGCTCGGGGTTGGGCACTAGTTTCATCGCCGCAGAGGGATCCATCGCCGACACCACGCAACCTTCCCCTTCTTCGTATACCACCACGTTGCAGGGCAGTAGCAGTCCTACCTCTGGCTCGGCGTTCAGTGCCCGGTGCGCAAGAGGAGGATTGCACGCGCCAAGGATGATATACGGGCGATGCTCCACACCCAGTTTTTCCCGGAGGGTCTGCTTCACGTCAATCGTGGTGAGCACGCCGAACCCCTCACCCTTCAGCGCAGAGATGGTCTTTTCTACCGCCTCGGTATAGGACAGCGGCACCTTTACCCGAATGCCAACGGGCGTCTGTTCTATTGCCATCCCTCACTCCTCCTCAATGATCCGGTAGCTGCTGTGTATCTGGGCGAAGGACGCCAGCGTGGCTTCCACGCTGCAGTACTTCTCTTCCGAGAGTTTTATCGCTTGTTCCACCGCTTTCGGGTCCAGCCCTTTTCCCTTGAACACATACTCTATCTCGATGTGGTTGTAAACGCGCGGGTATTCCTGGCGCCTTTCGCCTTTCACTCGTATCTCAAGCCCTTTAAGAGGCTGTCTCTTCTTCTGCAGGATGCTGACTACGTCAACGCCGGTGCATCCTGCCAGGGCGTGGAGCATCAGCTCCATGGGACCGATTCCCTCGCCGCGTCCACCGCCATCTGGCGAAACGTCCATCACCAGTGGAACTCCGCCCGAAGAGATGCTCAGAAACTGCATGCCATCTATCCATCGCGTTCTGATTTCGGTCATCCTGCCTCCTCCATGTGTATTGTTTTGGCATTTCGAGAAGCCTGCTACGGCTATTTTCCGCCTCCTACTCTGTGCCCCGATCATCAGTTTCCGTCATTCTGGGCACGTTCTTCTGTTCTCAGCGAAACAAAGAACGTTCGGTATATACCCAGCGGGGCTGAGAAGGTCTACACTTCGTTCATCGCTGAACCATATGTCTGAAGCAGACACAGCCCCGCCCTGCCCCAAGGGCTAAATAGACTTCACCGCAGACCACCTAATAGAGACAGCCAACAGGCAGGGAGGTAGTGTTGCTCAACACCTTCAGTGTAACACATTGCAAAGGGAGGAGGCAAGGTTCATGAAAACAGTGGGTATGGACGTGTCCAGCGAGAGTTTCACCGCCGCGGTGTTTGATGGGAGCCGGGTGGTGGCGAGCAAGAGTTTCTCGTTGCGTCCGGGCTGGCAGAAGCGGTTTGTGACCTGGTGCACCCAGCAGGAGGTAGCGGTTGGTAGCGATTGGGTCGTGGTAGAGAACACCAGCGCTTACAGCGCGGCGCTCTGCTGCGGCTTGCAGGAGACGGGATTTCGGTTGAGCGTGGTAAACAGTTGCGCTTTCGGTTGCGCAAGACGGACGAGGTGGATGCGGCTCGGCTGACGGGGTATGGTTATCGGTAGAGGAACAGGTCCGTGCGTTAGTGTGCTCGGACTGAGCGGAACAAAGAACCTCAAAAGACCCCAGATTGCCAGGCGCGATGCTGCGCCCACCGCGACGAGAAGGAACAGCCTCTTTACCACAGGTTTGACTCACCTTCCCCCCTTCAGTTACGATAAAACCGTCATGAATAATCCATCACTGACCAGCTTGAGTCATCACCTGTTCGTGCATCGCGGCGCGGTGAACGTCGGCGTGCTTCATCGTGGGGAAGAGGCACTGCTCATCGAACTGGGCGACGGCGCGGTGCTGGACACTCTTGAACCTGCCGGGATCCGCTGGGTGGATGCTGTGCTGTTTACCCATCACCATCGCGACTCGGTGGGCAGTGCGGGACGAGTGCTTGGGAGCGGGGCGTGGCTGGGCGCACCAGAAGCCGAACGCGCGCTCTTCGAAGAGGCGGACAGATACTGGCAGGACCCGCGCAACCGCTGGCATATGTATCATTTCCGCCCGCATTCCGTGCTCACCGAGCCAGTGCCCGTGCATCGCACTTTTGTAGATGGTGACACCCTCCGGTGGGCGCCAGCACGAATCACCGTGCTTTCCACGCCTGGGCACACCGACGGGAGCGTGACCTACCTTGTAGACGTAGATGGACAGCGGATCGCCTTCTGCGGCGACCTGATATACGACGAAGGGCAGATTCTGGAACTCTACAGCCTGCAAAAGGGCTTCGGAGGGCTGACCGACTACCACGGCTTTATGAGCGCATGGCGCGAGGTGATTGCCAGCCTGCGGCGGATACAGTCTGCGAGCGCAACGGTGCTCGTTCCCACACACGGCAATATCATCCGCGACCCAAAGGGCGCCATCGACCTGCTGGAACAGCGTCTGCACGAGGTGTATGAGAACTATCTTTCCACCTCCGCTCTCTGGTATTACTTTCCCGACCTGATGCGCCAGCAATCCCCCACTGCTCAGCCTGTCGCCGTTGCCTCTACCCTGCCCACGCCCGACTTCCTGCGCCACGAAGGAACCAGCTGGTTCATACTCAGCGAAAACGGGCATCTGCTGGTGATGGACTGCGGCTCAAAAGAGGTGATTCAGCAGGTAGAGAAGTGGCTGGCTTCGGGCGAGGTGAAGGCTGTTGACGTGCTGTGGATTACGCACTATCACGATGACCATGTGGACGCCATTCCTGAGTTCCGGGCGCGTTTCGGCTGCCCGGTTATTGCCGAGCGGTCGGTGGCAGAGGTAGTGTCCAACCCGTTTGCGTGGAGGCTTCCCTGCCTGTCGCCGTCGGTGGTAACAGTGGACCGCGTAGTACAGCATGGAGAGCAATGGCAGTGGCAGGAGTTCACCCTCACCGCCTACCATTTCCCCGGGCAGAGCCTGTACCACAGCGGATTGCTGGTGGAAGGGCATGGTCTGCGCCTCTTCTTCTGCGGCGATTCGTTCACCCCGACAGGTCTGGACGATTACTGTGCGTTCAATCGCAACCTGCTGGGCGAGGGCGTCGGCTATGATTTCTGCATCCAACTGCTGGAGCAGATTCAGCCCGATATGGTGTTCAACTGTCACGTCGACGAGCCGTTCCACCCCTTCCCCACCCACCTTCGCGCGTGGCGCGAAACGCTGGCAAAACGCGGGGCTTTATTGAAGCAGCTGCTCCCCTGGCAGAACCCCAACAAAGGCGTTGATCCCGCCCCTTGGTAACCCGCTCTTGCTGTGCTCTTGCGTTCGTCTCGTTTATTTCGGTATGCTAAAGAACGAGTCTCGCCTCTCTGCGAGAAACCCTGTACACCACGGAGGAAGGAGAACGATGATATTGCAGACAAGAGCCATGCGAGTGATGCTGGCAACCGCAGGAGCCCTTGCGGCAGCGCTGTGGATAACCGCCTGCCAGCCCGCCCAGCAACCGCAGCAACAAGCGCAGACCGATACTCAGAGTTCTGCACAGACGGAAACCAATCTGGTGGAGCGAGGCAAATATCTGGTGACCGTTGCTGCCTGCGATGAGTGCCACACGCCGTTCAAAACGGGAGCAAATGGTCCAGAGCGTGATATGAGCCGGCGTCTGTCGGGGCATCCACAGGGTACAAAGCTCAGCACACCAAAGTTCGGCGCAAAAGGGTGGGCTGTGGCAATAGATGAAACCGGCACCGCCTTCTTTGGTCCCTGGGGCATCGCCTTCGCGGCGAACCTCACTCCAGACGAAGAGACCGGTATCGGCATCTGGGATGAGCAGATGTTTATTAACGCCATCCGCACCGGCAAGCACTGGGGGCAGGGGCGTCCGATAGCACCAATTATGCCTTGGCACAACTATGCGCAGATGACCGATGAAGACCTGAAGGCGATTTTCGCTTACCTGAAGTCGCTCCCACCCATTAAGAACGAAGTACCCGAGTTGATTCCGCCACCGGGCACCAAAACGGAATAGCGAAACGGTTGTCAAAGCCTCTTTGGAGTGCTGAAGCTTGCTTCAGCAGATCCTGCCTGCAGAGGCTGGAACGTGCTGGTGCAGCTTCTAGCCTGCGATTTCCGGTCGCAAGCACTGCAAGCGCTGATAGCACTTTGGTGCTGAAGCATGGCTTCAGCACTCCATAACCTGCGTCAGCGGGCTTCGTTCTGTGTAGCCTGCGACTTCCAGTCACAAGGACACCTTGGGTCATGCCCTTGACGCTCCTCGTCTCTCAGGATACAATGGAGGCATGAGAAACGCACAGATTATCCCGTTCCGCGGCGACCTGCTGGACGAGGTGGTGAGCCTGCTTCAGCAAACGCTTCATGCTGACCCCATTTCGCGCAGTCTGTTCGTGCGCAAGGTGCTGATAGACCCCAACTTCGAGCCTGCCGGTGCTCCGGTTGCCCTGGTGGGCGACGAGGTTGTGGGATTCGGGCTGAGCATTGCCCGCCGCCTTCCGCTGGAGGACGCCCCGCCCGATACCGACAGAGGTTACATTACCCTGCTGGCGGTGCATCCCCAGTATCAGCGACAGGGTATCGGCACCGCCCTCCTGCACCGCATGGAGGACTACCTGCGTTCGCGCGACCGAAAGGTGGTGCTTGTTTCGCCCTATGCACCCAACTATTTCACGCCCGGAGTGGACGTGAACGCCTACGCTGGCGGCTTGCAGTTCTTCCTCAAACACGGCTATCAGGAGGTGTATCGCCCTATTTCCATGGACTGCAACCTGCTGGACCTGCGTATCCCCGACTGGGTTCAACAGCGCGAGCAGGAGCTCCGCCAGGAGGGGCTGGTCGTGGAGCATTACCGTCCCCATCTGATACCCGCCCTGTTCCGCTTCCTGCACGCCGAGTTTCCCGGCGACTGGCAGAGATACGCCCGCGAAGCCATCGCTCACATCGAACAGGGCGATTCCCCCACCCGTCTGTGGATAGCGCATGAAGGGGGCGAGGTTGTCGGTTACAGCCACTTCGAGGGCGAGCGGTTCGGACCTATCGGCGTGGCGCAATCCCAGCGCGGGCGAGGTATCGGGCAGGTGCTGATGTACCGCACGCTACAGGCGATGCGCTTGCAGGGTCTGCACACCGCCTTCTTCATGTGGTCGGATGACCGCACCGCCGAGCGGCTGTATAACGCCGCCGGTTTTACCGAAACCCGACGTTTCGCACTGCTGAGAAAGGAGCTGTGAGATGGCTGAGTCGGTAGACATTCTGGCAATCGGCGCCCACATGGGCGATGTGGAAATCGCGTGCGGGATGGCGCTTGCCGCGCACATCAGGCAGGGCAAAAAGGTTGCCATCCTGCACCTTACGCCCGGCGAAAAGGGGCATCCTGTGCTTTCTCCAGAAGAGTACGCCCGGCAAAAGCACGCTGAAGCAAAGGAGGCCGCGGCGGTCTTCGGGGCGCAGATGTACACGCTGGACTATCGCGACGGCGAGCTGCCCGTCAATGACGAGGTGCAGTTTGCTATCTGCGACGTGATTCGCGCCTGCCGCCCGCAGTGTATCATCACCCACTGGCAGGGCAGTATCCACAAAGACCACACCGCCTGCGCCCTGAACATCCCCAACGCGCAGTTTTATGCAGCCATTAAGGGCTTTGTGCGTAAGGATCCCCCACACTGGGTGGGGCGCATCTACTACGCGGAAAACTGGGAAGACCGGGACGGCTTTGAACCTGAAATCTTTCTGGAGGTCACCGAAGCGGACATCGCCCTGTGGCAGGAGGCTGCGGAGAAGTACGAGCTGTTCCGCGGTGGGGTGTCACGCTTCCCCTACGTGGAGTACTACCGGGCGCTGGCACGGGTGCGCGGCGCAGAGATAGGCTGTCAGTACGCGGTCGCCTTTGCGGTTCCACCCAGTGCCCACCGCCGGCGCGTGCAGAGTCTGCTGGGGTAGAATCAGGCTGGAGGTGAAAACCATCAGTAGCAACCAGAGACCATCGGTACGGGAGGTAAGTCGGGAGCTAGCCCATGAGTGACTTCACGCAGATTCGCCTCGCTCACAGCCCGGACGCAGACGACGCCTTTATGTTCTACGCCCTAGCTCGGGAGCTGATAGATACGCAGGGACTGCACTTTGAGCACATCCTGCGCGACATCCAGACGCTGAACGAATGGGCGCGAGAGGGCAGGATGGAAGTGACCGCCATCTCAGTGCACGCCTACGCCTACGTGCGCGACAAATATGCCATTCTCACCTCCGGCGCAAGCATGGGAGATGGCTACGGACCGCTGATTGTCAGCGCAGAACCGATGACTCCGCAGGAGCTCCCCAATGTGACCATCGCCGTGCCGGGGCTGTTGACCAGCGCTTACCTTGCCCTTCGGCTCTATCTGCCCGAAGCGCGCACCATCGTGATGGACTTTGACCAGATTCTGCCTGCCGTGCAACAAAAACGGGTGCTGGCGGGTCTTTTAATTCATGAAGGGCAGCTGACGCACCGCGAGGCAGGCGTGCACGGCGTGGTGGACCTTGGCAGATGGTGGAAAGAGCAAACGGGACTGCCTCTGCCGTTAGGCGTGAACGCGGTGCGCAAAGACCTGCCGCTGGACGTGCAGAAGCGCATCGCCCAGGTCCTGCGCCAGAGCATCCAGTACTCCTTAGAGCATCGGCAGGATGCGCTGGAATACGCGCTGGAGTTCGGCAGAGGCATCGGGCAGGACGTCGCCGACCGGTTCGTGGGCATGTATGTGAACGAGTGGACGGTAGACATGGGCGAGGCGGGCAAGGAAGCCATTCGACTGTTTCTCGCGCGGGGCGCCGAAGCGGGGATTATCCCTCCCGTGGGGGAGGTTGAGTTCATAGAGTAGCGCGTTTGACCAGTGAACAACCAGAGGAGGTGTGTTCACCGTGAAAAGACGCTTCTCCGCTGCGTCCGCGCTGTTGCTGTTGATCCTCGCCGCAGGATGCGTGGAAACTCCCTCTTGCGGTTTCGGCGTGGATTTCTCGCCGGACGGCAAACAGATTGCTTTCCCGGATGTGGCTGGTAAGGACCTCGTTATCGCGCTGATGAACACGGACGGAAGCGGATACCGCGTGGTCGCACGCACCGCAGTCCCCAACCCCCCTGTGTGGTCTCCCGATGGACGCCACATCCTGTTCTGCGACGGAGATGGACTGTGTCTGTACGATGTGCAAGCGCGCAAAGTTCGTCGCCTGCGGGATATCGCGCCGATTGGCTACACGTGGAGCGCCGATGGTGGGCAGATCGTTTGCCTGATGCGCGAAGGACCAGAGGCGATATGGCTGGATGCCCGTTCCGGTGAGATACTCCTGAGTGTTAGCCTGCCAACAGAACCGCTGGGCATGATGCCCGGCATGAACCTCGCGCCCATACCGCAAACCTGGGGCGTTGCCTTCATCGCCTCCGACGGCAACCTCTACAGCGTGGAGGCAGGCAGGGTGTACCAGATTACCCGCACCGGCGACGTGCGCTCGCTGTGGGTCAGCGATGACGGCAGCCACCTGCGCTGGGTGAGGTCGCCCAAGTCAGCGAAACGTTACCTGGTGGTACACGAATATGACATGGCATCTCGAGCGGTTAGCGGCGAGGTGCACCGTTTCGACGTGCAACCGCTCTCCCCGCAGAAGGGCTACCAGGTGTTGGGGGCAGATGGCGTGTTCTCACCAGACGGACAGAGACTGCTAATCTGGGCATACTTCACGCGAAGCGGAAAGCCGGAGGAAGAGCCAAAGTTGGTAGCGGTGGGGACTGCCAATATAGAAGGGCAGATGATACTGCCCATCCTGCAGGTGAACAGGCTGGTGAGGGTGACGAAAGAGAGCCCAGTTCCTATCGCTTCACGCTGGTCGCCAGACGGCTCGCACGTCGCCCTCCAGATTGTGGGGGAAAAGCAGATTCTACTCTGGCTTGGACGGGCAGACGGCACTGGCGGGCGTGTCCTGCGCCACATCAAAACTCAGTAACAAAACCAGCAGCGGGAGGCTCGCCCTCCCGCTGTTCTGTCAAACCTGCACTCCAGCGCTACACCCTGCCGGCGATGCGCTCGCGCATCCCCGAAAAGAACAGGTGCACCAGAATCATGTGCACGTCCTCTATCTGCTGCATGTTCTCGCAGGGCACGATGATGCTCTCGTGCGCTATGACTGCCAGCTTGCCCCCGCGGTATCCCGTCAGCCCGATGGTGTATGCGCCCTGCTCTTTGGCGGCTTCAACCGCCTTGAGAACGTTCGGCGAGTTGCCGCTGCCGCTGATGGCAATCAGCACGTCGTCCTTGCCCAGCCACGTGCGCACCTGTGGGGCGAAGACGTTGGTGTAGTCGGTATCGTTCGCCCAGGCGGTGATAATCGGGAGGCTGTCGGTCAGCGATAGACAGCGAAACGGCTTGCCGAACAGGTCATACAGGCACTTCTGAAAGTCGTTGGCGATATGCGAGGCAGTAGAGGCACTGCCCCCATTGCCCACCAGCGCGAGTGTCCCACCGCGCTCGTACAGGTCTACCAGGCGCAGGATGATGCTCTCCACCTGCTCCACGGGCACCTGCGAGACCAGATACTGTACGGCATCCAGATACTCGGTCAGATATGCCTTTAGCATGAACGTCCTCCGCTCAGGGTCTAAGGGCATTATACCCCACGGGCAGGGCAAAGTGTATCCACCGAATCAACTTTCCGCCACCACATGGTTGCGCAGTTCCCCAATCCCTTCGATGCGTATCACCACCTCATCGCCGGGTTGAAGCAAGCCTTTAGGCTGTCGGTACACGCCCACGCCCGCGGGCGTGCCGGTGGTAATGATGTCGCCCGGCAGAAGGGTTATCCCCGCGGCGATGTGCGCAATCAGTTTGGGGATGGCAAAGATCATGTCGCCCGTGCTCGCCTGCTGGCGCACCTCGCCGTTCACGAAGGTCTCAATGCGCAGGTTGTGCGGGTCGGCTATCTCATCCGCCGTCACCAGCCAAGGACCGCACGGCGCAAACGTATCGCATCCCTTCGCGCGAGACCACTGCCCCTCCGTACGCTGGAGGTCGCGTGCGCTGACGTCGTTCATAATGGTGTAGCCAGCGACGTAGTGCATCGCCTCCTCTTCCGAAACGCGGCGCGCCCGCCTGCCGATGACCACCGCCAGCTCGCCCTCGTAGTCCAGCTCCTGCGTGATTCGCGGATAGACAATCGCCTCACCGTGTGCTGTCAGCGCAGAGGTCACCTTCACAAACACAATCGGCTTCTGAGGAATGGGCATTCCCGACTCGGCGCAGTGCTCCCGGTAATTTGCGCCAATCGCCAGTATCTTCTGGGGGCGGGTGACGGGCGGCAAATAGGTTATCTCAGCCAGCGAACAGGAAACCGCATGCGCCTGAGCGGGATTTTCCTCCAGCGCACGCCGGTACGCCTCTACCAACTGTTCCGCCGTCCCTCGCGCCGATTCGCCCTGCTCCAGCAGGTGCACCATATCGTGCGCCAGCGTGCCCGACCTGCCAATCAGCGACAGCCCCGCGTTCAGGTCCACCACCCGGTTACCGACCACTGCACCGATACCTTCCTGTCCATCCCTGCGATAACTGATAAGCTTCATCACTTCCTCCTCTTCGCGTTAAATCACTGGTTGTACCTTCTCCTGAGTCAGGTGGCAGGTGTCGTTAATCAACGACACCCACATCCAGTCCGCGCCGCACTCAATCACGCTGAGTGAAGCGTTATCCAGGCGGATATGCCGGAATGTCTCCAGCGGCGCGTACAGCGCCACGCAAATCAAAGCACGCAGGCTTCCCCCATGCCCCACGATGCACACCGTGCCCTCCCGATGCTGATGGCGGATGCGTTCCAGCACACGCCTTGAACGCTCGATAATCTGTTCGGGATACTCCGCTCCGGGCGGGCGATGGCGCAGGGAGTCTCGGCGGTATCGCTCAAACAGATCCGCCCATTCGCTGGCAAGAATCTCCTCGCGGCTCATCCCCTCCCAGACGCCATAACACAGCTCCCGCAGGTCTGCATCGGCAATCGGTGAAAGCTGGTGGTACTTCGCCACGATTTGCGCGGTCTGCATCGCCCGCTGGAGGTCACTGCTGTAGATAGCCTGCAGAGGCTCGTCGCGCAGACGGTGAGCAATCGTCTCCGCCTGCTGGATACCTCGCGCGTTCAATGGGATGTCCGTCTGCCCCTGAAACCGCATCTGCTGGTTCCAGTCGGTCTCGCCATGTCTGACCAGAAGCAAGCGTAACATTTTCGTCTGTGCCCGTGAACCTCTCACGCGGTATTATACCACGCCACCCTGCCGATTAGCAGGAGTAAGCAGGTTGCAGGGCGTATCCTATCACAGGTTTCAGCGCAACTCTTTCGCTATGATTCTGAAGAGCCTCAGCATACTCGGCTTCAAGAGCTTCGCCGACAGGGTGCACCTGCAGTTCGGCGAGGGCATTACCGCTATCGTGGGTCCCAACGGCAGCGGCAAATCCAACATCGCCGACGCCATCCAGTGGGTGCTGGGCGAACAGAACGTACGCACCCTGCGCGCCGAGAACAGCACGGAGGTCATCTTCGCGGGAAGCGCACGACGCAAGCCACTGGGCATGGCAGAGGTGAGCCTGACGATAGACAACAGCGCGGGGGTGCTTCCCGTGGACTTCGCGGAGGTAACCGTCACCCGCCGACTCTACCGCTCTGGCGAGAGCGAGTATCTGATTAACAAAACGCCCTGCCGCCTGAAGGACATCGTGGAGCTGTTCATGGACACCGGTCTGGGGCGAGCCACCTACGCCATCCTCACCCAGAACGAAGTGGACGTGGTACTGTCGGCAAAGCCGGAGGACCGCCGCGCCCTGTTTGAGGAGGCTGCTGGTATCCAGAAGTATCGCCACCGCAAGCGCGAAGCCCTGCGCAAACTGGAGAACACCGAGGCAAACCTCACGCGCATCTATGACATCCTCACGGAGCTGGAGTCACAGCGCGAGCCACTGCGCCAGCAGGCGGAGGTCGCTGTTCGCTATCATCAGCTGGTGGAGCGTTTGCGCGAGATAGAGGTCAACGCGCTCTGGGCACAGGTGCTGGACAGCGAACGCGCCCGCGAGCAGACCATGCAGGAACAGCAGAACATCCACCGCCAGTTACTGCACATCAACGCCCAGATGGCGGAACGCGAGTTGCTGTCCAAACAGCTCGGTTCGCAGATAGCCGAGGTGGAATCCGACCTTGACACCCTGCGTGCGCTACAGCAGGCATCCCTGACTGCCTACGAGCGCACCGAGAGCCGTCGCGCGCTGATAGAACAACGCCTGCAAAACGCCCGTGAGAACCTTGCACGCCTGCAGGAGGAGCTGGCGGAAAACGAGCGACGGTTAGCCGAACTGCGCCAGCAGGGAGAAGACTGGCAGGAGCGTCGCCTGAGCCTGCAGGGGCGCATCGAGGAGGCGGAGCGACAGCGCGAAATCGCCCGCGAACGGTTGCAGGTAGCAGAACACGCCCTCCAGCAGGCGCAACAGCACTACATGGAGCGCACCCAGCAGGTCGCCCAGGCACAGGCATACCTGGAGAGCCTGCGCTTACGCCGAGCCGAAGCCGAAAAGGCTGTGGAAACACTGCAGAGAAGGATTGAAGAGGCGCAGAAAAGCCTGCACGAGGCGGAGGAGCGCTACCGAAACCTGCAGGCTCAGCATGAAAAGGCGGTTGCCTCTGCCCAGATGGCGGCGCGAGAAACCCAGCGACTGGAGAACGAACTCCAGCAGGCGCAGGCAGAGATCCAACGCCGTCAGCAGGAGGTGGAAGCACGCGCCCGCGAAAACGCCCGCCTGAGCGCCCGTCTTCAGACCCTGCTGGAAAGCGAAGCCGCGCAGGAAGGGCTTTTCGGCGGAGTGCGAGCGGTGCTGGAGGCGGTCTCACAGGGGCATCTCGAGGGCACGTATCTGCTGGTAGCCGACGCCCTCCAGCCGCTGGAGCCCTATGTCACCGCGATTGAGGTCGCGCTGGGCGCAAGCGCACAGGACCTCATCACCGCCACCGAAGAGGAGGCGCGCCTTGCCATCGAGTGGCTCAAACGCCACGCGCGAGGACGGGCAACCTTCCTCCCTCTGCAGCTTCTGCGCCCCTCCCCTGCCCCACCCGCCCTGAACGACGCCATTGCGCAGGGGCTGGCTCTTGGCTTCGCCAGCGAGCTGGTTCAGTGCGCGCCGGAGCTGAATCCCGTGGCACAGTATCTGCTGGGACGAGTGCTGATCTCCCCCGACTTTAACAGCGCGGTAGAGATTGTGCGCCGGTACAGCGGCTGGAGCAAGGTGGTGACCGTGGAAGGCGAGCTGTTCCTGCCGGGCGGAGCGATTACGGGAGGCAGGATGCCGGGCAGGGCGACTGGTATCGTCTCGCGTAAGGCGGAGCGTGCACGAGTCGAGCGTGAACTGCAGGCAGGTGAAAAGGAGGAGGCTCGCCTCCGCGAAGCGCTCCGGGAGGCAACAGAGGCGTACAGGCTGGTCCAGCATCAGTGGCGCGAGGCACGAAAAGGACAGGAAGAGGCACAGGAGCGGCTGGTGCAGGCAGGCTCTGCCCTGCAACTGGCGGAACAGGAGCAGGCAAGCATACGCCAGCAGGTAGAGGCTCTGCAGGCGGAGCATACCGAACTGGCAAACAGGCTCTACGAGCTGGACAACGCTATCCTCGAAGCCGAAACCCGAACGCCTTCGGAACGGGCGCAGATGGTCCCCTCTGAAGAGGTCAGCCGCTATCGCCAGCAACGCGACGAGGCTCTGACGCGCCTGCAGGAGGCGGAGGTACTGCTGGGCAGGCTGACCGAACAACAGCGTGCCTTGGAGCACGAGCGCGAATCGCTGGCGCAGATTCAGCGTGACCTGCATCAGCAATTGCAGAACCGCCAGCAGCGCATTGCCGAACTGCAGGCGCAAATCGCCCACGATGAGCAGGCATTGCAGGAGACCCTGCGCGAGCTGGAGCGCATCTCCCAGCAACGCGAGCAGATTGAACAGGACTTCTCCGCCCGACGTGAGGTGCGTCAGGACCTGCTCCAGCAAAACCTGGAGAACAGCCGCCTGCTGATGGAGCTATCACAGCAACAGCAGTCGCTTTCCCAGCGAGCACACGACCTGGAGCTGGCGCTGGCACGTATCGAGATGCAGAGGACGCAGGCGGTTGCACGCCTGTGGGAGGAGTATGAGATTGACGTATCGCGCGAGACGCCGCCCGACCTGTCGCAGTATGCTCCCGAATCCGCCGCCGAGATTCAACGCCTGCGCCGCGAGCTGCGACAGATGGGCAACGTGAACACCGGCGCTGTGGAGGAGTATCAGCGGCTGACCGAACGGTATGAGTTTCTGGAAAAACAGCGTGCCGACCTCGAATCGGCGCGACAGGATATCCTGCAAGCCATTCAGGAGATAGACACCAGCACGCGCGACCTGTTCCTGCAGACCTTCCATGCGGTTCAACAGGCTTTTAACGAGGTCTTTGTGCGCCTGTTCGGCGGCGGTAAAGCCGAGCTGGAGCTGACCCAGCCCAACAACCTGCTGGAAACGGGCATAGAAATCATCGTTCAGCCTCCCGGCAAGCGGCGTCAGAACCTGTCGCTGTTATCTGGCGGCGAGCGCGCGCTGGTAGCCATCGCGCTGATGTTCGCCTTCCTGCAGGTAAAACCCAGCCCATTCCTTGTGCTGGACGAGGTAGACGCCGCGCTGGACGGGGCAAACGTGGAGAAGTTCGCGGATATGCTTCGCGAGTACGCCCGTCATTCGCAGGTGCTCATCATCACCCACAACCCGGTGACGATGGAGTGCGCCGATGTGTGGTACGGCGTCACCATGCAGGAGCAGGGCGTCTCGCGCGTTATCTCCTACCGCGCCCCGAAGGAAGCGGTTATCGCGGCCAGCTAGCCCTTACTCGTCACCAATCATGCCGAAATGCTCCACCAGCAGACCGAAATCCCACAGCGTGACCTCGCCGTCGCCGTCCAGGTCGGCGTTGACGCCGTACTCGTCCTCCCTGGCGACGCTGCCGAAAGCGGCGACCAGTTTACCGAAGTCGAACAGCGTTACCTCGTTATCGCCGTCGATATCGCCCGGGTACAGCAGGACGTTTACAGTGTCGGAGAGCACCTCCACGCTCCGCTTGAGGAACGGTGCACCGGAGATGGTCAGCTGATGGTCTCCCAGAGGCTGAGGTATCAGGAACCTACCGACGCTGAAGCCAGTTGCTGGCGCCAGACCGAGCGGTCCCTCGCCCACCACCTGCCCTGTGCTGGCATCACGCAAGATATAGCGAAGGTTGTTGGGCAAAACCCCTGCCCATCCAGCGATAGCCACTCGCCCCTGCAGTCTCCACTCACCGGAAGCGACCTTCGCCATCGCCAGCCGGTCCGAGCCTATCGCCACCCACCTGCCGTCGGGCGAGAAGAGGAGCGGCTGACCCCCAAAAGGAACCTCCCACTGCGAGTTCTTCTGATACAGCCCGTACAGGTCAGTGCGACGTTCCTGCCTCAGTCGGATGGCGAAGACGCTCGCGTCTGGCGACGCCGTTATCTCATCCAGATAGTCCGAGGGCGAACGCACGAGCCAGAATGCCCTGCGTAAATCGCCCGTCGGCAGGTCGTGCAGACGGACCTCGATGTAGCTTTCATAATAGCGAGCCACCATCAACAGCTGT
Organism: Chthonomonadia bacterium; assembly: GCA_013314755.1. GTDB lineage: Bacteria > Armatimonadota > HRBIN16 > HRBIN16 > HRBIN16 > HRBIN16. The sequence goes on along the minus strand of JABUFA010000020.1, from coordinate 47,681 downwards.
GCCGCTTCCAGTATCTGGAACACGCTTCCCCCGTCAGGCGAATAGAGCGGGATCGCCTGCACCGCGTCTTCGACGAAGATGTTGTCACTGTAATCGGAATACACCAGATAGCGACCGTCGGAACTGATGCTGAAACGGTATATCCGCTCACGAAGGCTCTCTATACTGCCGTCGGAAATACGCATGCGAAGCAGTTTGTCCCCGCTCTTCAGATAGAGGGAAGAACCATCATCCACCCACTGCAGGAAATACACCCTGTCGGGCAGGGCAGAAGAGGGAATCGTCAGCACAGGGGTGGCAATCCCGCCGTCGGATAGCGAAAAGATGCCCAGACCGTCCAGATAAGGGTACAGAGCGTACCAGCGTCCGTCCTCCGACAGGGCTTCCACTGAGTAGTCGCTCTTCGGCACTTCCACCCGACGCACAAGAGTGCCATCCTGCACGGAATAAAAGCTGAGTCCCTGAGCGTCGGATGTGGCGATTTCGGTTCCGTTTCGGCAGAATCTCAGCACGCTGAACATGCGCGGCGCCTGCCAGTTGCCCCTGTCTGCACCCGTCTCGGTATCAATCATGCGAATGACGTCCTCTATCGCCAGATAAAGCGTGCGACTGTCGGGAGAAAACCGCAGGGCGAAAATGGTGCCCGCATAATCGGGGCTGTCCTCGCCTGCAATCAATGCGCCGTCCGACAACCTCCAGAGTCGCCACGTATAGCCCAACCGCGAGTTCTGCCCGCCTACAGCCAGATAGTTACCATTCCCGCTGACGGCAATCACGGCGAAGAGGTATATATCTATCGGGAAATGACCGACCATGCGCCCGTCGGATGCCCGATACGCCTTCACCCCGCTGTCCGACAGGACGAACACCAGCCTGCCGTCGGGGGATAACGCCATCTCCCCTGCCTCTTCGACCTGCAGTTGCCTGACCAGCGCACCATCTGCGGTACGACGGATGGAAACCTGCATGGTGTAATCGGAAAGCGACACCGAAGCGTGCGCGAGGTAAACCCCATCGGCAGAGATGTCCGCCCCGGTAATCCACGGATTGCCTGCGATGGTTTTCAGCAGGCGCGGAGGCATGGTATGCCATAACTGCACTTCCGTCGGGTTATGTATCAGCAGGTATCTGCCATCGCGCGAAGCGCACAACCTGTCTGGCAATGATGGCACACCCATTTTATGACATGTGCTCTACACGTGTCAACAAGTCGCAACTGAGGTCAGGTCATCGTGACAGCGGAAGATGCCTATCATAACAGATCCGCTCAAGCAGTTTATGGAGTGCTGAAGCCATGCTTCAGCGGTCCCAAGCCCGTAACTGAAAGTTGCAGGGACGCGACCCTTCACACCAATGTGACCGCTTGCAATCTCCCTCCAGAAAAGGCTATACTCTGAAGCAGAACAGACCCGGAGGTGACAGATGCCAGCGAAGAAGGCTGAGCCTTTCAATGTACCATATTCCCTGCACACGCTGGAAAATGGCTTGCGCGTGGTGCTTTCGGAAGACCACAGTGTGCCGGTGGTGGCGGTGGTGGTGCTCTACGATGTGGGTGCACGCAACGAACCGCCCGGGCGCACGGGTTTCGCTCACCTGTTTGAACACATGATGTTCCAGGGCTCGGCGCACGTGAAGAAGGGCGAGTACTTCTCTTTTGTGGAAGATAACGGCGGCGTGCTGAACGGTATGACCAGCAACGACTTCACCATCTACTTCGAAATCATGCCCAGCAACCAGCTGGAGCTCGCCCTGTGGTTAGAGGCGGACCGCATGCGCTCCCTGCAGGTGAACCAGGAGAACCTCGACAACCAGCGCGAGGTGGTGAAGGAGGAGAAACGCCTGCGGGTGGATAACCAGCCCTTCTCCTACGCGCGGGGCATCCTCCTGTACGAGCTGGCTTACGATAACTTCGCGAACGCCCACTCGGTAATTGGCTCGATGGAGGACCTGGATGCGGCGACCTTAGAGGATGTGCAGAGGTTCTTCCGCACCTACTACGCTCCCAACAACGCCGTGCTTGCCATTGCAGGCGACATCGAGAGCGGACAGACGCTGGAGTGGGTGCGCAAACATTTCGGCGACATCCCTCCGCAGGAGCCGCCCCAACCTGTTGACGTGACAGAGCCGGAACGCGGACAGGAAAAGCGCGCCCAGTACACCGACAGGCTGGCGAACCTGCCGGCGGTGGCTATCGCGTGGAAGGTGCCGCCCCGCCACTCGCCCGAGCGATACGCGCTGGCACTGCTGGACCGCATCCTGTTCAGCGGTGAAAGTGCACGCCTGCATCAGCGACTGGTTAAACGCGAGAAGTCCGCGCTGAGCGTATCGGGCGGACTGGAAGACCGACGGGGTCCCGGCTTGTTCACCACCTTTGTGGTCTTCAAGCCAGACAGGAGCTTCGAAGCGATTGAGCACAGCGTTTACGATGAGATTGAAAAGGTGCAGCAGAAAGGCGTGCAGGCTCGCGAGCTGCAACGTGCGAAGAATCAGCTGCGCGCGGAACGATACCGGGGCATGTGGGGCCCGCTGTCCGGCTTGCAGACCCCGCTCGGACGGGCGATGGAACTGGCTTACCATACCCTGTTCGACGGCGACCCCGCGCTGATTAACACCGAACTGCAGAAATACCTAGACGTCACGGGCGAGCAAATACAGGAGGTAGCCCGGCGATTTCTGATACCGACCAACCGAACCGTTCTACACATCCTGCCCGGCGCGACCGGGGCGGAACAGTAGAGGAGGCAACCGTGAACAGAACAGCAGTTGTGACTACTCCCCCACCACCAGGGGCGCTTCGACCGCTGGTGCTTCCCAAACGTGAGGAGTTCGTGACCGTCGGCGGTTTACGTGTGATTCTGGTGGAGGATAGACGTGTTCCCTTTGTGACTCTGAGACTGGTTGTGCGTGCAGGCAGTGTCCATGACCCGGCGGAACTGCCCGGGCTGGCAGGGCTAACAGCACACTGCCTGACGCAGGGAACGCAGAAACGCAAGAGCTTCCAGTTTGCACGGGCGGTAGAAGAGCTTGGCGCCACGCTGGAGGCGCACGCGAACCGCGACTACAGCACGGTGTCGGCAACGGTGCTGGCAGAAAACCTGGATGCCCTGCTCCGGCTGATGGGCGAGACGGTCATCACCCCCGCCTTCGCCCCTGATGAAGTGGAACTGGCGAAAGAAAACACGGTCCAGACCCTGCGCTATCAGCGCACACAGCCCCACTTCCTTGCCCGCGAGCGATACGCCCAGGTGATTTTCGGCAAACACCCCTACTCGCGCATCGCGCCAACGGAAGAATCGATAGCCGCGATGCCCCCCGACACCCTGCGCGAGTTTCACGCCCGCTACTACACGCCAGACAACAGCCTTTTGGTAGTGGTTGGAGCGGTGGACGCAGAACATTTGCAGAAGGCGGTGGAGAAGGCTTTCGCGGGCTGGGAGCCCAGAGGAGTAACACATGAAACCCATGAGGCTCCCCCTTCGCGCACCCGGCGCACGGTACACATCGTGGACCGCCCCGGCTCGGTGCAGGTGAACCTGCTCATCGGGCATCTGGCGCCTCGTCCCAACGAACCCGACTTCCTGCCCCTGGAGGTGACAACTACCGCGCTTGGCGGGCGTACCGGCTCACGGCTCTTTATGAACGTGCGCGAGCAGAAAGGCTTCGCGTATGACGTCAGTTCGCACCTCTCGGAACATCGCGAGGCGGGCAGTTTCACCATGTCCGCCCAGGTACGACCTGAAGTGGCAGGTGAGGCGGTGGAAGAGATGCTCAAAGAGGTGGAACTGCTGCGCCAGTCGGGCATCACCGAAAAGGAGCTGGACAGCACCAAAAACTACCTGAACGGAGTCTTCTCCATTCGCCTGAGCACCCAGGGCGGTATCGCCGGCGAGATAATCGCCATTGAGATGCTGGAACTGCCCAGAGGCTACATGGAGACCTACCGCGAGCGGGTACAAGCCATCACTCCCGAGGTCATTCGTGAGGTGGTGCAGCGACGCCTGTTCACCGACAGGATGGCAATCGTGGCGGTAGGCGAAGCCGAGCAGATTCGCCCCCTGCTGGAACCTTTTGGCGAGGTGGAGGTAACTCCCGCGATGTAACTACGCCCCCTCCCGAAGCGGTCGGGAGGGGGAAAACGTTTCTACCAGCCGCGCGGCGCCAGCAGTTCCTTTTCTTCCAGCTGGCGGATGTCGATGCCCACCATCGGCTCGCCCAGGTCTTCCGAAATCTCGGCGAGAACCTTGGGGTCGTTGTAGTAGGTCACGGCATCCACGATGGCTTTGGCACGGCGCTTGGGGTCGCCCGACTTGAAGATGCCAGAGCCGACAAACACCGCTTCCGCGCCCAGCTGCATCATTAACGCGGCGTCTGCAGGCGTGGCGATGCCCCCCGCTGAGAAGTTAGGAACGGGCAGTTTGCCGGTGCGATGCACTTCCACCACCAGTTCATACGGAGCTTGCAGTTGCTTGGACGCGGACATCAGCTCGTCTTCGCGCAGGCTCTGGAGCCAGCGGATACCGCTCATCACCGCGCGCATGTGGCGTACCGCCTCCACCACATTACCTGTTCCTGCCTCGCCTTTGGTGCGGATCATCGCTGCTCCTTCGCCAATGCGTCGCAGTGCCTCTCCCAAATCGCGGCAGCCACACACGAAGGGAACCTTGAAAGCATGTTTGTTGATGTGGTGTTGTTCATCGGCGGGGGTCAGCACTTCGCTCTCGTCGATGAAGTCCACGCCAAGTGCTTCCAGAATCTGCGCCTCCACAAAATGCCCAATTCGGCACTTTGCCATCACCGGAATGCTGACCGCTTTCATGATGGCTTTGATGATTTTGGGGTCGGTCATGCGGGCGACGCCGCCCTGTGCGCGGATGTCGGCGGGCACGCGCTCCAGCGCCATCACTGCCACTGCGCCAGCCTCCTCAGCAATCTCCGCCTGTTCGGGCGAGGTGACGTCCATAATCACGCCGCCCTTCAGCATCTCCGCCAGCCCAACCTTGGTGCGCCACGTTGCCTTCTCTGCTTCGTTCATCCTTCTCGCCTCTCTCTCAGGGAATAGCGATTCTATTATACCGAAAAGCATCACGTTCGGAAACAACGAAAAGGGCGCAGGTCTCTGCGCCCTCTCGTGTTTTCATCAACAACTGTTGATGGTTCTACGCTTTGCGCCGCCGCAGCAGGGGAAGCAAACCGAGAGCAAACAGACCCATCGTGGTTGGCTCGGGAACGACTGCCATGCGGATCACCATGTCATTGTAGTCGCCACCGAAGCCCTCGCCCGTGTTCGCGGGCTTGTCTTCTACACCAATCCAGTAGACGCCTGGCGCCTCTTTGAACAGGGCGAAGTGCTGGTGCTGTCGCTCGGCAGCAGGGTTCAGCAGGGACTGCGTGTAGTACTTCACGCCGCCCGAGGTCTTAATGTAAAGACCGAAGTTCGGCGTGGGGCTGAACACCGTGCTGGAACCCGCACCGGCAGGACCGGGGAAGATGACCCCACCAACCGTCGGATTGGCCACATCGTACCAGCCCAACTCGTTGATGTTAGCGAACCCTGCCACTTCAATCACCAGCGCGACATGCTGGCTCAGCGGAGAGCTGAAGTGGAAGTTCAGGTCTGCACCGCCGCCATTGTAGCCCCACCAGTCTGGGGTGATGTTCGGGCTGGAGGGATGGCTGCTGAAACCACCGGTCTTGCTCAGGAAGTAACCGATATTCTTCTTGTTGCCGTCCTGCGACGTGTTGTCCCAGTAGGGCGTGCCATCCTGGTCCGGTGCCGACCATACCTGCCACCCCGCACCAGCGGAACCCACCACGGTGGTCGCGCTGGCGGAGACGGTCAGTGCCATCACTCCCGCCACCAAGAGCAGTAGCCATCGAGAAACGCGCTTCTGCATGTGCAACTACCTCCTCGGAAAGTTTAGTCACCCCTATTAAACTGCAAGAAGCGGTACAAACGAGCTTCGCAAATTACGGGGATTGACCGAGCGACGGGCGAAAACCCGTAATAGTACGAGGAGGGCTACCATGCGTTGACTTCCTGCCGTGCTGTTTGATATACTGCTTAAGGACTTTGAGGAGGACAGGAGGTTCGCTTTCTTGATAGACACCAGCGATTTCCGCAACGGTCTACATATCATCGTGGACGGCGAGATTTACACCATCATCGAGTTCATGCACGTCAAGCCGGGCAAGGGCGGTGCGTTCGTGCGCACCAAGCTGAAAAACGTGCGGACAGGTGCCGTGATTGACAAAACCTTCCGCGCGGGCGAGCGCATGGAACAGGCTTTCCTGGAGCGCAAGCCCATGCAGTTCCTGTACAACCAGGACGACGAATACTACCTGATGGACATGGACACGTATGACCAGATTATGGTGCGCCGCGAGCAGTTTGGCGACGGCATCAAGTACCTCAAGGAGAACATGGAGGTCACGGTACTGATGCACGAAGGGCGCGTGGTCGGCGTGGAAATACCCTGGTTCGTGGAACTGCAGGTGGTGGAAACCGACCCCGGCGTGCGCGGCGACACGGCGTCCGGTGGTTCGAAACCGGCAACGCTTGAGACGGGTGCGGTGGTGCGTGTGCCGTTCCACATCAACGTAGGTGACATCATCAAAGTAGACACGCGAACAGACCAGTACCTGGAGCGCGTGAAGGCACAGTAGCGCTGGAGAGGGGGGCGAGCAAATGGGTCGCCCGGCACGCTCGTTTCGTGCCCGTAAAACCGCTGAGCTGTTGCAGGACGGTCTTCAGCTTGTCGGCATCCTGTCGGCAGTGGGCGCCGTGCTGGCAGTGGCATATCTGCTCTGGGGCGTGTTCTCAGGAATGGTGGGTTCCTGGGCAACTTTGCCTCCTGCCGAGCGGATGCGCGTGGAGCAGAACGTGGACACCGCGGGGCGCGTGCTGTTGATAACTACCGCCTCTGCTGCGGTGAGCTTCACTCTGCTCTATATTCAGGAAACCACCATCGGATATGTCTTCCTGCTTCTGGCGGCGGTGCTGGCACTGGGCGCGCCCCTGGGTATCATCCACCTCGCCCCCCAGACAGGGCAACAGTCTACTCTCCTGCCGAAAGTGGTAGTGGCGTTCCAGCAGGCGGGGTTGCTGTGTTTAGTTCCCGGCATCATCTTCGCGGTGCTGGACGTCTGGACACGGGTGACATCGGGCTACTTCCGTGAGATGTTTAACCGCGCCAACCTGCAGTACGGCGCCAACGTGCTTCGGGAGAGCCAGCCCACGAACCGGTTCCTCGGCAAGTGCTGGCAGTTGCCCTTCTGTCGCCCAAGCATTCGCAAGAGCTGTCCTATCTATCATGCACGCCGTGCCTGCTGGCGCGAGGGCGTCGGTTGTATGTGTGAGGAACGGGTGATCCTGCAGGCGCTGGAAGGCAAGGGCGCACCGAGCAGTGACCCTCGCCAGAATGTACGGTTCATCCCGTACAACCGAAACCTGTCGGAAGAAGAAAAGCGAGAACGATGCCGAAACTGCATCATCTATAACTACCGGCAACAGCAAAAGTATCAGGTGATTGCGCCCATCGTAATCGTCGCGGCGGTAGCCGTCGTGGTCAATTACGCCCAGCAGGCACAGCAACTGTTGTTCCAGGTGCTGAGGGTGGTGGATAACTTTGTCGCGCAGTTTGCCTTCCTGCCCTCATCGGGTGAGGTGCAGTACATGAAAATCGAGTCTCTGGCACGCTCTTCCGAGTTCGTCGCGTGGATGATGATTGGTATTATCGCGGTGATGTTCGTAAGCTACATCCTGCGCATTGTGGAATACTTTATCTTCCAGTTGAAGGTGTAGCCTGATGACACAGGTCAGCATAGAACGCATTGAACATCTGCTAAGGTTGCTCCAGCAAAGCGACGCGAGCGAGCTGGAGGTGGAAACGGACGGATGGCGTCTGCGGGCGAAGCGGCAGGTCGTGGTCACTCAACCACCGACTTCAGACACGGAACTACCGCCGCCCGAACCGGCGCCATCCGAGCCGGCACCCGTGTGGATACGCTCGCCATTGGTAGGGTTCTTTCAACCCCGCCCCCAGCCCCTGCAGGTTGGCGACGTTGTGCGACAGGGCGAGGTCGTCTGCCTGATTCAGGCGATGGGGTTGATGAACGAGGTGCAGTGTCCCGTTGACGGGCGCATCGCAGAGGTGCTGGTTGAGGACGGCGTTGCGGTGGAGTACGGACAGCCACTGTACCGCGTGGAGGTGGACACGGATGAATCGCGCTCGTGAAGCGTGGAGCCTGATAGAGATACTGGTGGTGCTTGCCATTCTGGTCATTCTGGCAATCTGGTTACTGCCGAAGTACACGGGCAGGGGCACGGAGCCATCCGGTCAACCGCGCAAAACGCCCGAGAACGCCGCGCTGGCGGTGCAGTGCAGGAACAATCTCCAGCAGATTCGGCTCTCCATCCGCATGTCCCGTCCGACGGGCGAGGAGCCGTTGCCCGCTTCCCTGCAGGATTTGCGCCTGCCGGCAGAGATGCTGTACTGTCCGGTCAGCCGCCAGCCGTACTGGTATGACCCGCAGACGGGGCGCGTGGGATGCCCCACTCCAACGCACGAGGGGTTCTGAGTATGTTTCGAAAGATACTGATTGCCAACCGAGGAGAGATTGCCCTGCGCATCATCCGCGCCTGCAAGGAGCTGGGTATCGCTACCGTCGCCGTCTATTCGGAAGCGGACGCGAATAGCCTGCATGTTCAGGCGGCAGACGAGGCGGTTTGCATCGGTCCAGGTCCGGGCAAGGACAGCTATCTGAACGTGCCCAACGTGATTATGGCGGCAATCATCACGGGCGCAGAGGCGATACATCCCGGCTATGGTTACCTGTCCGAACGCGCCAGCTTCGCCGAAGCGTGTGAAGCCAGCAAAATAGTGTTCATCGGGCCGCCGCCTTCCGCTATCGAGAAGATGGGCGATAAGGCGGTAGCCCGTGAAATCGTGCGTCACGCAAAAGTGCCTGTGGTTCCGGGAACACACGGCGCCGTTCGCAACGAGCAGGAGGCGCTCAAACAAGCCCAGCGCATCGGCTATCCGGTGCTGGTGAAAGCGGTGGCTGGCGGTGGTGGCAAAGGCATTCGGCTTGCCGAGAACCCGGAAGACCTGTCGCGCGTTCTGCAGCTGGCGCAGAGCGAGGCGCAGGCATCGTTCGGCTCGCCAGAGGTTTACGTGGAGAAGTTCATCCCCGACCCGCGCCACGTGGAGGTGCAGGTGCTGGCGGACGCTTACGGCAACGTCATCCATCTGGGCGAGCGTGAGTGTTCCATCCAGACCGACCGGCGCCAGAAGATGATTGAAGAGGCTCCCGCTTCCGTGGTCGCGCCGTCTCTGCGTCAGAAGATGGGCGAGGCGGCGGTACGAGCGGCTAAGGCGGTGGGCTATGTGAACGCCGGTACGGTAGAGTTCCTGCTGGACAGCAAAGGCAACTTCTACTTTATTGAAATGAACACGCGCATTCAGGTCGAGCACCCCGTGACCGAACAGATAACCGGGGTGGACATCGTGCGCGAGCAGATACGCATCGCCGCGAAGGAGCGGCTTCATCTCTCGCAACGCGATGTGCAGTGGCGCGGACACTCCATCGAGTGCCGCCTGACCGCCGAGGACCCTGATAACGACTTTGCGCCCTGCGTGGGCAGAATTAAGCATCTGGTACTGCCCGGCGGACCCGGCGTGCGCGTGGATTCGCATCTGTATCCCGGTTACGAGATACCGCCCTACTACGATTCGTTGCTGGCGAAAATCATCGTGTGGGCGGAGGACCGCCCGTCGGCTATCGCGCGGATGCGACGTGCGCTGGACGAAACGCAAATTGAAGGAGTGAAGACCAACCTGACCTTCCTGAAACGTATTCTGGCACATCCAGAATACCAGAAAGGCAATGTCTCCACCCAGTTCCTGCGCCGTTATCTGCGAGACGGGGCGGAATAAGGAGAGTGTGCGGATGAGCAGCTCGGCAGTGCGCAAACATAGCACCGGCACTCGTCGCATGGCACGCGAGCTGGCACTGCGCCTGCTGTACCAGGTGGACATCGCGCAGATCCCTCTGGACGAATGCTTTGCCTTCGCGGTAGAGCACATGCCGATCGACGAACCCGGGCAACAGTTTGCCTACGAGCTGGCATCGGGCACACTGAACGACCTGCAAAGGATTGACTCCATCATCGCGCGGTTCGCCATCGGCTGGCCGCCGGAGCGACAGCCCGCACCCGACCGAAACGTGCTCCGTCTGGCAATCTACGAACTGCTTCACCACCCCGAAACGCCGCCCGGCGTGGTCATCAGCGAGGCGGTGGAGCTGGCGAAAAAATACAACAGCGACGAGTCCGGCAAGTTCATTAACGGTGTGCTGGCAAGCGTGCTGAAACATCTGGAGGAATACCGGTGAGCGCTATTCTTCTGGACGGCGCGGCAACGGCTGCGCAAATCCGCGAGGAGCTGAAACCGCGGGTACAGCGTCTGCGGGAGGCAGGCATTGTGCCCCACCTGAGCGTGGTAATTATCGGCGATGACCCCGCCTCGCATACCTATGTTCGCATGAAGGCGAAGGCATGTCGGGGGATTGGCATCGAATCTCAGACCTACGCCCTGCCTGCCGAAACCACCCAGCAAGAGGCAGAGGAGCTCATCGCCCGCCTGAACGCCGACGAAAACGTACACGGCATCCTGATTCAGCATCCCGTGCCCAAACATCTGGACGAAATACGCCTGCTGAACTGCCTGTCGCCAGATAAGGATGTGGACGGCATCTCCCCCGCATCGCTGGGGGCACTGGTAGCAGGTGTGGCGAAGTTTATTTCGTGCACACCGCTGGGCATCGTGGAACTGCTGGACCGCTACAGGATACCCATCGAGGGACAGCGTGCGGTGGTGGTAGGGCGCAGTATCATCCTTGGCAAGCCGCTGGCGCTTCTGCTACTCCAGCGCAACGCGACCGTTACCGTGTGCCACACCCGCACACGCGACCTGCCTTCGGTGACGCGCGAGGCGGATATTCTGGTCGCTGCGTGCGGTCGCGCCGAGCTCATTACCGGCGACATGATACGCCCCGGCGCCGTGGTGGTGGACGCTGGTTACAACCGCGTGGAGGGACGCAGTGGCGACGTGGGCGATGTGCACTTCGAGTCGGCGTCGCAGGTGGCATCCTATATCACGCCCGTGCCCGGCGGAGTGGGACCGATGACCATCGCCATGCTCCTTTCCAACACCGTGCGCGCGGCGGAGATGAGGTTGGAATCGCCGTGAACACTTTCGACCTGCACCAGTACCTGCATGAGCGTGTGCGCCTGGTGAACGACGCGCTGGCGCGCTACCTGCCCGACGAAAGCGAACGCCCGCAGGCTCTGCACCAAGCCATGCGCTACAGCACCATGTCGGGAGGCAAGCGATTGCGCCCGGTGCTGGTGATTGCAGGAGCAGAAGCGGTCGGGGGCAGGGCGGAAACCGTACTGCCCACCGCCTGCGCGATTGAGCTCATCCATACGTTCTCGCTCATCCACGACGACCTGCCCGCCATTGATAACGACACCCTGCGCCGTGGACGCCCAACATGCCATGTGCAGTTCGGTGAGGCAACCGCTATTCTGGCAGGCGATGCTCTGTTTGCCAGCGCGTTCGAACTGATAGCCCGCAACGCGGAGACCGCCCCGCCCGACCGGGTGGTACAGGTGTTGAGGCTGGTGGCGGAGGCGTCAGGCACGCGCGGGATGGTGGGCGGACAGATGGTAGATATTGAATCCGAAGGCAAACAGGTGGACGCCGAAACCCTGGAGTATATCCATCGCCACAAGACCGCCGCCTTGATCCGGGCATCGGTGGTTGCAGGGGCGATTCTGGCAGGCGCACAGGAGTGGCAGATAGATGCCCTCAGCCGATATGGCGAGCGCATTGGGCTGGCGTTCCAAATTGTGGACGACCTGCTGAACGTCACAGGCGACCCCCAGAAAACAGGCAAGGCGGTGGGCACCGATGCGGCGAGGGGCAAAGCCACCTACCCTGCCCTGTTCGGTGTGGAAGCGTCCAGACAGCGGGCGCATGCCCTGCTGAAGGAAGCGATAGAGGCGCTCGCACCGCTGGGCGAACGGGCGACCCCTCTGCGCGCGCTGGCAACTCTCATTGTGGAGCGGGAGGGATAATCGGTGGCTAAGCAGGTGGGGACGTTGACCGTGATTACGGGAAGCATGTTTGCAGGCAAATCGGAGGAGCTGATTCGGCAGGTGAGGCGCGCCCTTTATGCTCGAAAGAAGGTGCAGGTGTTCAAATCCGCGCTGGATAACCGCTGGGATAGCGCCGCGATAGCCACCCACAACGGCGTGCGCTTTGAAGCAGTGCCCGTGTCGTCCAGCGCTCAGCTGGAGCAGCTCGTCCAGCCCGACACCGAAGTGATTGCTATCGAAGAGGTACAGTTTTTTGACGAGGGCATTGTGGCGCTGTGTGACCGGTGGGCGAACGAAGGCAGGACGGTGATTGTGGCGGGGCTGGACCAGGATTTTCGCGGACAGCCTTTCGGCTTCATGCCTATCCTGCTGGCACTGGCGGATGAGGTGATTAAGCTTCGGGCAATCTGCGCGCGATGCGGCGGGCTGGCAAGCAAGACCCAGCGGCTGGTAGACGGTCGCCCCGCCTCGTGGGACGAACCGACTATCCTTATCGGCGCGGCGGAGAAGTACGAGGCGCGATGTCGGCGCTGTCACCGCGTGCTGAACGCCCCGCGCAACGGTCACCGACGCACGAGACGCCGCCTGCAAACGCCGGAGGAACAGGAAGCCCCCGCAGAGGAACAGGGCAAGCTGTTCTGAGGATAGGAGCCATGATAACACTGGCAGAAGCAAGGACGATTACACACCATGAACACGGACCTGAATAATCTTGCCGGCGACATCCGCGCGGTTCTGGACGTCAAAGATGGCGTGCGGGAGGAGGCATTGCGCGCCTCCCGCGAACTGATACGCCTTTCCGCCACCACCGTGCGCAGCATCCATCGCCACGAGTTCGAGAACGCCCAGCAGGGGCTATCCGAAGCCTCCCAGCGCGCCGCGGAACTGATTGCCCTGCGGCAGTCGCACCCCGACATCTACTACGCCGGCTACGTGCAGGACGCACTGAAAGAATACGCGGAGGCGAGCCTGCTCTACGCGCTGGTGCAATCTCAACCTCTGCCCTCCTTCGCCCAGCTGGACATCGAAGTGCCCGCCTACCTGAACGCGCTATGCGAAGCCGCCAGCGAGTGCCGCCGGCATATTCTGGACCTCCTGCGCCACAACGACATGGAGAAAGCGGAGAAACTGCTCGTGGAGATGGACGATATCTACTACATGCTGGTGACCTTCGACTATCCCGACGCGCTGACGGGGGGACTGCGGCGGAGCGTAGACGCTCTTCGAGCGGTGCTGGAACGCACCCGCGGCGACCTCACCATTACCGCCATCCAGCGGGAACTGGAAGAGGCTTTGAAAGCCTCTCAGACCTGAGCCTGCGGCTCTTTTCTATCCGAATCCCATGGCAGGTATCCCAAAGGACAGGGGGCAGGGCGCGAACGCCCTGCCCTTCACTGTTTGCAGTGCCGAAGTAAGCTTCAGCACTCCAAAATGACCGATAGTCCACAGCCCAGTCCCCTATTCGTCGGGGCAGGCGTTGTTACATGCCACTGTACGTGAGTACCCCCATTATATCAAAGTTTCAGTCCCCTATTCGTCGGGGCAGGCGTTGTTACGCGGCTGAGCGCGCCCGCCGAGAGGCGGAGCGAGCCCGTTTCAGTCCCCTATTCGTCGGGGCAGGCGTTGTTACCCCTTTTGTGTAGGGCTTAACATGGCTACCCCATGTTTCAGTCCCCTATTCGTCGGGGCAGGCGTTGTTACATAACGCCAATGAAAACGTGCCCTTGCGCCAAAGGTTTCAGTCCCCTATTCGTCGGGGCAGGCGTTGTTACGGTACTGGGCGGACGAAGACACACTGGTCCTGCAGGTTTCAGTCCCCTATTCGTCGGGGCAGGCGTTGTTACCCGCAAGCTTGCGGTTTGCGGAAGGTGATCTGAGTTTCAGTCCCCTATTCGTCGGGGCAGGCGTTGTTACGCACCCAGAAGCGGTTAATGAGCCTTTCTAACCGTAGTTTCAGTCCCCTATTCGTCGGGGCAGGCGTTGTTACTGGCTGGTACTCACGGAAGCTCACGGATTTTGCGTGTTTCAGTCCCCTATTCGTCGGGGCAGGCGTTGTTACCCATGGCTTCGTAGCCTTCGGCTGCCTTATCGAGCATTTTGCCTGCCAAGCCCGCCAGTCCCGTCTGCCCGACTTCGGCGGTGCGCCCCGCTGTGGTTTCTGTTGCTTGCCAAGCCTGTTTACGCAGGCTGGGGTTGAAGAGGAACTGACGCAGCCCGCGAGCGACGTCCCAGGGTTGCATCGGTTCCCCGGCGAGGTATTGCAGGATGAAGTTCTGGAAGAAGTTGCGCACCCACGACGGAGGGTTGAGGACGGTCTTGGTAGTTTTCCATGCGGACAGTGTTTTGCCGTAGACGCCGGGTTCGGTTCGGGTTTGACGGCTCAGACGTTGAGCTTCTGCCTGAGCTGCTTGAGAAAGCCCGCCAAACCGGTAGGGTTCTGCGGTTTCTCCTGTTCCGGGCTCCACAGCGTCTGACCGCATCGTCGGCATATCAGCGGTTCGTTGTGCTGTTTTGCGAGGCTCCACGCCAGCAGATATCCGATGTTGTTCGGGTCGTGGTCGCAGGTATCGCTCGAAAGGTTTTCGTACCTCATCGCTTGCCTCCTGGAGGGCTTCGTTCATTCCCTCACGGATTTGCTGCAGCACGCTATCGTGCTTTAATATGGGGACGCGCCCTGACTGAGTGACGACCGGAGCTGCGCCGGTATTGTCGACGAACTGGATGCTTACACCTGCGTCCCGTTTATATTGACGCATGAGCCTGCGAATTGTTTCGTTTGCTCCGTAATGTGCGTTGGCGAGAGCGTCGGGGGGTACGATGCGTCCGGTTTGCGCGGCGCGATGTACGACTGCTTTTGCTGCTTCGCTCGGCTCACGATACACGTAGATGACCTGCACGTTGAAGCCCCTGCGTCGTGCGGTATCGATGATGTTCTTTGCAGTGTCATAGTTGCTCAGTGTGGTGTCGTAGACGAGGTGAGCGTTTCGCAGTGCCGGTTGGATTTCGGGAAGTCCAAGTGCTGTGGTTTTGCCAGCGCCGCCGCCGCCAGCGAGCAGGTTTCAGTCCCCTATTCGTCGGGGCAGGCGTTGTTACTCCCACTGCTGGACAATCCTGCGCTCACCCGTGAGAGTTTCAGTCCCCTATTCGTCGGGGCAGGCGTTGTTACGGATGCTTCCCCAATTAAGAGCACCTCCTGCGATCGTTTCAGTCCCCTATTCGTCGGGGCAGGCGTTGTTACGCCGCAAAACGGCACATAATTCGACAAAATCGGCTTTTTTGTTGAATTATCTGATTGTCAAGATGCACCTTCGCCCCGCAAGGCACACTGTCCTGCGCGGGCCCTGTAATCCGCGTTACGCCGACCCTGTAGAACCTCACGCTGGAGACGTCACCAATCGAGGTTCTACAAGTCTTTTTGTCACCGTGTGCTCCCACGACACCTTGCACCCCTGCCCTCGGTGACAGAATACTATTCGCCCAGCACAGCACGGAATCCTTCCCAGATACCCCATCCTGTGGCAAAGACAGCCCTTGCGCAACGACCAAAGGCTAACGACACCGTACAGCCACTCCACCTTACAGCAACCCCAGCCCCTTCAGCCCCGTAACCGCCTCCTGCACCGACTCGGCAAACACGTTCACGGCGGTATCTATCTGCTCCGGCGAGACAATCAGCGGAGGCTCAAAGCGGATGACGCGCGGGTTGTTCAGCGTGTAGGCGGCAATCACCCCGCGACGGGTCATCCCACCAATCACCAGCTTCGCCACGTCCTCTATCGCGAACTCCACACCGACCATCAACCCCTTGCCCCGCACCTGCGTGACCACATCGGGGTAATCCTGCCGAACCGCGTTTAGCCCTTTCAGTAACTGTTCACCGCGCTCGCTTGCACGGGCTGGAAGGTTTTCCTCCTGCAGAACCTGCAGGGTGGCGATGCCCGCTGCGCACGCCAGCGGGTTGCCGCCAAAGGTGCTGGTGTGTATCAACGGGTTATCGCCAAAGGACTTCTCCCAGATGTCGGGCGTGGAGGAAAACGCACCGGATGGCACCACCCCGCCGCCTAGCGCCTTCGCCAGGGTAATGATATCCGGCTGAACGCCCCAGTGTTCCACCGCGAACATCCTGCCCGTGCGCCCGAGACCGGTCTGCACCTCGTCCACAATCAGCAGGGCGTTGTGTCGCGTGCAAATCTCGCGCAGGCGGGGCAGGTAATCGTCGCCCGGCAGGAAAATGCCTCCTTCGCCCTGTATCGGCTCCACAATCACGCCGGCGGTGTCTTCGTCCATCTCGCGCTCCACCGCATCGGCGTCGCCAAAGGGCACGTGCACAAAGCCCGGCACGAGGGGGTAGAACGGCTGACGATACTGCTCGCGCCCCGTCGCGCTCAGCGACCCCATGCTCTTGCCGTGATAGCCTCCCACTGTGGCGATGAACTTGTGCTTGCCCGTGTACTTGCGGGCGATTTTGAGCGCACCCTCCACCGCCTCCGTGCCGCTGTTGCACAGGAAGCTATACTGCAGGTCGCCCGGAAGCACCTGCGCCAGCGCCTCGCAGAAATCGGCCACCAGTGCACTGAAGAACACTTTGCTGGAGAGTGGCATCCGGTCCAGCTGCGCCTTCACTGCCTCTACCACCTTCGGATGCCGATGCCCCAGCGCAAACGTGCCATATCCCCCCAGAAAATCCAGATAGGCGCGCCCGGTGTGGTCGTACACATACATACCTTCGGCGCACATCTCCACCCCGAAGTCGGCGAACTTCATCAGCTGCGCCAGCCCCGGATTCACGTACTGCAGATACTTGTTGTAGGTCTGTTCCAGCAGGTCGCTCATGCCTGTACCTCCGCTCAGTACACCGACTGGTCTACCACACGCCGCCCGTCGTACGCTGGGCGAATGCGCTTGTGTTTCAGGATGTAATCCGACACGATGTCCAGCCGTTTCCTGCCTGTGTCCTCGTAGGCGATGCCCATTGGCTGAAGATAGCGCTGGGCAAAGTAGCTGTTGGTGGACAGCAGGTACTGCCGGTCATCCTGAAGGGGTTGCCCGTTAATGGTCACCTCCACCAGCTGCCCCTGCTGGTAGCGATAGCGGATGCCGGATACCGCCGGGCGAGTGCGCTGGAGCAGTTCGCGAAGCTGGGCGCCGGTCGCGCGGAACTTCACCATCGTGTTTCCGAAGGGAAGCGCTTTGGCTAAGTCGTATCGGGTGATGGGACCGCGCAGGATGGGCGCACGTACCCCGCCCATGTTCTCCAGGTCGGCTTCGGTTCCCAGCATCTCGCGCAGGGCATCCGCCACCAGGTTATACTCGGCATCGTCGTCGCCGCGGTGGGTGAAGTCATCTTCTGCCTCACCGACCACCACCCCATAATAGCCCTTAATCCGCTTCCAGTAGCGGTCTACCACTGCTTTCACCGCGCGGTCTTCGGGGATGTTTGGCGCGACAAGGATGAGCTCGCCGCGGTGGCTCATCAGCGTCCAGCGTCCACTGCGGGGGTCGCGACGCAGGATCAGCTCCAGCCTGCCCAGCTCGCCACCCCACTGAAACGCCTGCGCAATCACCGTGCCGTTGCGCTCAAACGCGCTGAGCAGGTCGTCGCGCGGCACAAACAGCGGCTTCGCCAATCGCGTGTGCGAATGTCCCCCGACAATCACATCAATACCGGGCACTTCGCGTGCCAGACGCTCGTCTACCTCCACGCCCAGGTGCGAGAGTAAAACCACCACATCCGCCTGCTGGCGCAGTTTGGGCACGAGGTCGCGCGCCACCGCAAAAGCGTCCAGAATCTCTACCCCTTCACGTGTGGCGGGATATCCGCGCGTGCTCTCGGTCACCAGCCCGAAGACAGCGATGCGCGCCCCTTCCACCTCCAGTATTTCGTAGGGCTTCAGCAAGGGCTGCTTCGTGTTTGCGTCCACCACGTTCGCGCACACCACTCGGTACTGTGCCATCTGAGCCAGCTTCTGCCACTGCGCACGGGAATTGTTAAACTCAT
The DNA here is from genome assembly GCA_013314755.1 of Chthonomonadia bacterium. Taxonomy (GTDB): domain Bacteria; phylum Armatimonadota; class HRBIN16; order HRBIN16; family HRBIN16; genus HRBIN16. Next base: position 29,523 of record JABUFA010000020.1, on the reverse strand, counting down.
GGTTGCCGTGCGTGCCAATCGTATACCCGAGCGCATTCATGGCGGCGACGTCTGCCTCACCGCGATACTCCACCGAGAATGCCGTGCCGTCCATGAAGTCGCCCACGTCCACTACCCACGTAGTCCCGAAACCATCCCGAATCTGCTTGACCAGCGTGGCACGTCGCGCGATACCACCGATGTTCCGCCTCAGAGCCAGCTGCGCCTCCTGAGTGTTGGGGTCTGGCGGGTCGGGATAGTTGAACGGGAACAGGTTGCCGTGAGTGTCGTTGGTGTGCAGGATGGTAAGCTTCCAGTAACGCGGCGGCGCATCAGCCAACACACCCAGCCCTGCTGCAAGCCACAGCGCCACAGCCGCCGAGACCAGAGCACGTCTCATCATTATCCTTCTGCCTCCATTCCCCCTAAACAGGGAACTCCATCAGGTGTTTGGGCGACTGCGTCAGCACCTCCACGCCCTCCTCGGTGACCAGCACGTCATCTTCAATGCGCACACCGCCCAGACCCTCGATGTAGATTCCCGGTTCCACCGTGAAAACCATGCCCGGCTCCAGCACCACCTCCGATTTCTGTGCGAAGCCCATGCCGTCGTGCACACTCAAGCCGAGACTGTGTCCCAGCGAGTGCGTGAAGTAATCGCCGTATCCGGCATCGGCAATCACCTGACGGGCGATGGCGTCAATGTCTGCGCCTTTCACCCCCGGTTTGATGGCTTCGATGGCACGCAGTTGCGCTTCCAGCACCACCTCATAGATGCGTCGCTGTTCGGGGGTTGCCTTACCAATGACCACCGTGCGGGTGATGTCCGAGCAGTAGCCGTCCACCTCCGCCCCAAAGTCCATGATGACAAAGTCGCCCTGCCGGAATCGGCGTTCTCCCGTCTGAGCGTGCGGAATCGCCGAGTTTTCACCCGAAGCGACGATGCTTTCAAAGGCGGGGCGTCGCGCGCCCTGACGGCGCATGAAGAACTCTATCTCCATCGCCACATCCAGCTCCACCGTTTCGGGTTGCATGAAGAGCTGAACGTGTCGGAAAGTGGCATCAGCGATACCACATGCCGCGCGAATGCTGGCAATCTCGCCGGCATCTTTTACCATGCGAAGATCTTCCACGATACCGTCGGTAGGAACCCACTCTACTCCCAGCTCCCCGTACTTTTCGCGCCAGCCCTCCAGGGTCTTTACGGTGATATGGCTTGCCTCAAAGCCCACCTTGCGCAGGCTGCGAGATTCTATTTGGGTCTTTAAAATGTCGTCGTCGGGGTTGTCGGGCACAATCACTTCGAAGCCCGGTGCCTCGCTCTGGGCTCGCAGGGTATACCGTTTGTCCGTCAACAGCACAGCAACCCCCTTGCCGATTAGCAGTGAACCGGCACTGCCGGTGAAGCCGCTCAGGTAGCGTACATTGGGGCGCGAGGTGATGAAAAGGCAGTCCACAGAAAGCTCATCCATTCGAGAAAGCAGACGCTGTACGCGATGCTCAAATCGCAAACTCATCGGCGGCTCTCCTCCAGAATGAACTTTACCGCATCCAGCGCCAGCAGGTAGCTCATCACCCCAAAGCCCGAGATAATGCCATGCACCACCGGCGCGGTGACCGACTGGCGGCGAAACTCCTCGCGGGCGTGGATGTTGGAGAGGTGTACCTCTACGGTAGGTAAGCGCACAGCGGTAATCGCGTCCCGAATGGCGATGCTGTAGTGGGTATATGCGCCGGGGTTGATGATGAGGGCATCTGCCCATTGCAGCGCCTCGTGGATGGCTTCGATAATCTCGCCCTCATGGTTGGACTGGGTGATGCGCACCTCCAGCCCTAACGATTTTGCCCGCTCCAGAATACGCTGGTTGATCTGGTCCAAACTGAGGTGACCGTATATCTCCGTCTCGCGAATGCCCAGCATGTTCAGATTGGGACCGTGTATGACTGCGACCCGTGGCATCTCGTCTCCTACTCCTTCCCTTCTTCGCCAGTTTCTTCTTCTACCAGCAGTTCAATGATGCCATCGCGGATGGGATAGCGGCGGTGGCATTTGTCGCAGACGAGGCTGTCCTCACTCTCCTGTCTGAGTGGTGGTCGGTCGTCACACGCTGGACACGCCAGAATGCTTAACAGCTCCTCACTCAAAGGCATACAGCAAACCTCCTCCCCCATGTTTCTGACATATTGTAGCACATTCGCGAAGCGTTTCCAAGAGCCTGTACAGCAAACAAGCCCATCGTCGGGGATGGGCTTGACGTTTAACAGGCACTCGCGTCAGGGCATCTTGGGGTCGTACCAGTCAATGCTGGGTGGTGAACCGGGGGTCTGGCGCCAGGTCTGCTCGAAGCGATGCCATTTAGCATGACCGTCCACGAACACGTAGTTCGCGCCGCCCAGATGGCGCCGAATCGCCACACTGCGAGGCTCCCATGCCTCATCGTTCCATTCGGCTTCATGCTCTTCGGAGCCGGGTCCGAATTCAGGCACCTTTGTGGGGTTGCCCCATGCCGCAGCCACAAAATGGTCATCCACAACCTGGTCTGCCAGTTCCGCCACGATGATGCACTGCGCGGGGTTCATCACACCTCCGAGCGTGACGCCCCAATAGGGCGGATGGTCAGGCGGGAAGTAGGCGTTCAGCCCATACGAAGCCACGCGAGTGGTTGGGTCGCCGTCGCTCCAGAGGGGACTGCTGTCGGATGGACAGCGGTGCAGTAACTGCGTCTTCACGTACGGCTGACAGCTCTTAATCCAGCCTGGCCCGACCGGCGCGTGACCACCACCGTATTCGTGAGGCTCCGTCAGAGGGAACCCCTCGTCCCAGTCCTGCACGTACATCGCGATGGCAATGCCCATCTGCCGACAGTTGGACAGGCAGGAGATGGAGCGCGCCTTCTCGCGAGCCTGTGAGAATACGGGGAACAGGATTGCTGCCAGTATGGCGATAATCGCTATCACCACCAGCAGCTCGATCAGCGTGAACGCCGAAACTGGTAGCCTTTTTCTAAAAATCGTGCTACGCTTCGTTTCAAAAAATACGGCGCAATGCGCCTCCTTCTTCCCTCTCATCTCTGAAACTCCTTTTTCGTAAGGTGCAGGTGAACTTGCTGTGTCTCATTATACCCCCTGTACAGCGAACAGGTCAAGCAATTTCCTGGCGTCCATGGAGTGCTGAAGCTCGCTTCAGCAACCTTTTAACCTGCGCCAGCAGGTTTCGTCAGGTGTAGCCTGCGATTTCCAATCGCAAGGTTGTCTTAAAAAACATCCCTGCAACTGAAAGTTGCGGGCTACCCATAACGAAGCCTCCTGCGGAGGCTGTATCGGAAATGACCGCTGAAGCATGGCTTCAGCAGTCCATAGCTGGGTTCAGATTCCCCGATGCCGTTGACTTTTGCCCGCTCGTGCGATATAGTGTAGGTAAATGCTGGTCATGGTCAGGTTCTGGAACACCGCATGCAAGAGCCATCAAATACGGAAACCGTTCTCGTTATAGACTTCGGGGCGCAGTACACGCAGCTCATCGCGCGACGTATCCGCGAGTGCCAGGTGTTCTGTGAAATCGTACCTGCGGACACCACGGCGGCGGAAATCGCCACCCGCCAGCCAAAGGGCATCGTGCTCTCAGGAGGTCCCGCCAGCGTGTACGAGCCCGACGCCCCACGAGCGGACACTGCCATCTACACGCTGGGCATTCCCATCCTGGGCATCTGTTATGGACACCAGCTGATGAGCTATCAGCTGGGCGGGGTGGTTCAGCCTTCCGAGCGTCGCGAATACGGACGCACCGACCTGCAGGTGCTTAACCCGGACGACCCGCTGTTTGCCGGACTGGACACCCATCTGACCTGCTGGATGAGTCACGGCGACAAGGTGCTGGAGCCGCCGCCCGGTTTCCGCGTCACCGCCGTTACCGAATCCACACCCGTGGCGGCAATGGCAGACCCGAGTCGCCAGTTTTACGGCGTACAGTTCCATCCCGAAGTGCACCATACCCCATTCGGCAGGCAACTGCTGGACAACTTCCTGAAGCGCGTTTGCGGATGCCGCGGCGACTGGACTCCCGGTAACTTCGTGGAGCAGGCGTGCCGGCAAATCCGCGAACAGGTCGGCGAGGGACATGTGCTGGTGGCGGTGAGCGGTGGCGTGGATTCGATGACCGTCGCGGCGTTGATGCACCGAGCCATCGGCGGTGAACGGTTGACCTGCGTGTTCGTGGACCACGGCTTACTGCGTGCAGGCGAGGCAGAACAGGTGCGAGAGACCTTTTCGCATCTGTTTCCGGTGCATCTGGTGTATGTGGACGCCCGCGAGCGGTTCCTGGAGCGGTTGAAGGGCGTGGAAGACCCCGAACAGAAGCGCAAAATTATCGGCGAGACCTTCGTGAGAGTTTTCGAGGAGCATGCAGACGAACTGCGCGGATGCGACTACCTGGCGCAGGGTACGCTCTACCCCGACGTGATTGAAAGCGGCGCCACCAGACACTCCGCCACTATTAAAACGCACCACAACGTGGGCGGACTGCCCCCAGATATGCGCCTGAAGGTCATCGAGCCGTTGCGTTATCTCTTCAAGGACGAGGTGCGTGCCGTGGCGGCGGAGCTGGGTCTGCCGGAGGAAGTCGTCTGGCGTCAGCCGTTCCCCGGACCGGGGCTGGCGGTGCGCATCGCGGGCGAGGTCACCCCCGAACGTCTGGAGATGGTTCGTGCCGCAGACCGCATCGTGCTCGAAGAGATATGGCGTGCCGGGCTGATGCGCGAGATATGGCAGTCGTTCGCGGTTCTGCCGGCGATACGCAGTGTGGGAGTGATGGGTGACCAGCGCACCTATGCCCATCCGATTGTGGTGCGTGCGGTGGTCAGCGAGGACGCCATGACTGCCGACTGGGCACGCCTGCCTTACGAGGTGCTGGAACGCATCAGCAACCGCATCGTGGGCGAGGTGCCGGGGGTCAACCGGGTGCTGTACGACATCACCAGCAAACCGCCAGCCACCATTGAATGGGAGTAGCTGGGAAACGCGCGCAAAATGTGTCATAATAAATCTATATTCGTGTGAAGCAACAGGGATGGTAACCGTTCAGTCCAATATTAAGCCGTTGATCAGTGAAGAGCAAATCGCGGCACGTGTTGCCGAGCTGGGCAGGCAAATCCGGCAGGATTACGGCGACACAAACATCCTGCTGGTCGGCGTGCTGAAGGGGGCAGCGGTGTTTTTGTCCGACCTCCTGCGAGCCATTGATGGCGCGGTGGACTACGATTTCGTGGCGATATCCAGCTACGGCAACGGCACGAAATCCTCCGGCGTGGTGCGTATCCTGAAGGACCTGGACGAAAGCCCTGTGGGTCGGCATGTGCTGATTGTGGAAGACATTGTGGACAGCGGTCTGACCCTGCAGTTCCTGCTGGAGAACATGAAAACGCACCGAACCGCCAGTGTAAAGGTCTGTGCCCTGCTGGACAAAACGGCGCGGCGGGTGGTCGACGTGCCCATCGATTATCGGGGGTTTGAGGTCCCCGATGTGTTCGTGGTGGGCTACGGGATGGATTACGCGGGGCTATATCGTAATCTACCGTACATTGGCGTGCTGGAGGAAGCCCCTCGGGAGTAGCCATGCGAAAAAACTTGTGCAGAAAAATCGCTCAGGGGGTAGACTCCACGAGAAAAATAGACTATAATACTTTGTGGGACAGCTCCTGTGTGCTCCCTCTCAAACGTCAAAGGCATGAAGCGGTCAGAAGAGTTTCCAGATTCCCTGAAGCAGGAAGACGCAGGAGCCTTTGCTGAATCGCAGGTGATAGACATTTACCCTCACGGGATGATCATCCGACCTCGTAGCAACACGCCGTGTGGAGCGGCGCGAACAGAACATATCCACTCGTTGAAAGGTGATAACTGGGATGGAAACAATTGACCTCGCGGAGTTCGACCGCAAGTCGCTTGAGGAGCTCCATGCCATCGCCCGCGAAAAAGGGCTGGAAGTGGAGGACAACATCCGCAAGCAGGATCTCATCCTGCGCGTCCTGCAGGCACACACCGATTCGAACGGACAGATTACTGCCGAAGGCGTGCTGGAAATCCTGCCCGATGGGTGGGGGTTCCTGAGACGGGATATTAACTTCGCCGCCGACGGCAGCGGCGATATCTACGTCTCGCAGACCCAGATCAAGCGATTCGGGCTGAAAACAGGCGACATCGTCTCCGGCGTGGTGCGCCCGCCCAAAGAAAACGAAAAATACTACGGCTTACTGCGCGTGGAACTGGTCAACGGTCTGGACCCCGAATTCGCCCGGCATCGCACCCATTTCGACGACCTGACCCCTATCTACCCGGTCGAGCGCATCCGCATGGAGACGGATTCCAAAAACATCTCTGCCCGCCTGATCGATATGATTGCGCCCATCGGCAAGGGGCAGCGTGGGCTGATTGTCTCTCCGCCCAAAGCGGGTAAAACCACCCTGCTCAAGACCATCGCCAACAGCATCGCCGTTAACCACCCCGAGATTGTTCTGCTGGTCCTGCTGGTGGACGAGCGACCGGAAGAGGTGACCGATATCCGCCGCTCGGTGAAGGGGCGCGTGGTAAGCTCTACCTTTGATGAAATGCCCGAAAACCACATGCGCGTTTCGGACATGGTGCTGGAGATGGCAAAGCGGCTGGTGGAAGCACGGCGCGATGTGGTCATCCTGCTGGACAGCCTGACCCGTCTGGCGCGTGCTTCGAACCTGACCGTTACTCCGAGTGGACGCACCCTGTCCGGCGGTCTGGACCCCTCTGCCCTCTACCGCCCAAAGCGGTTCTTTGGTGCGGCACGTAATATCGAAGAGGGTGGGAGCCTGACCGTGCTTGCCACCGCACTGGTGGACACGGGAAGCCGCATGGACGACGTGATTTTCGAAGAGTTCAAGGGCACGGGCAACATGGAGCTGGTGCTGGACCGGGGTCTGGCGGAACGGCGCATCTTCCCGGCTATCGACATCAACCGCTCCGGCACCCGGCACGAGGAACTGCTCTTTAGTGAAGAGGAGCTGCGTCGCGTGTGGAAACTGCGACGCATGTTAGCATCTATGGAACCGATGCAGGCGATTGAACAGCTTATCGGGCTGCTTTCGCACACCAGCTCCAACGAGGAGTTCCTGCGGGTGGTGGAGAATATTAAAGAAACCGACTGATGGACACGCGGATTGCTGAGGGGGGATAACCATGAGCGACCGTTTCCGCGACATGTTCAACGACTGGCAAGACGACGAGGGTCCGCCAGATGAGTTCGAGGAGCTCGAACACTTCGAACCGCGCCGTCTGGATGAAAAAGAGGTGCGCGTGGTCGGTGTATACGAGCACCAGGAATCGGGCATACCCCCTCAATTCTTTGTCTTGCTTCAGGATAATCGCGGGCGCCGCGTGCCGATATGGATTGGTAAATACGAGGCGCTTTCCATCTCCATGGCGTTGGAAGGTGATGTGCCCGACCGCCCGATGACGCACGACCTGCTCAAGAACGTCATTGAACGGCTGGGCGGAACCGTGGAGCGAATCATCGTGGATGACCTGTGGCAGAGCACCTTCTACGCCAAAATCACCATCGTGCGCGATGGCGAGACTCTGGAAATCGATTCGCGCCCCAGCGATGCTATCGCGCTGGCACTGCGCACGCGCTCGCCCATTTACGTGGCAGAACCGGTCTTCGAATCGATATCGGAAGCAACGTAAGGCAGATCAAAACGTCTTGCGGCTGTCCAGCAGGATGGTCACGGGACCATCATTGGTCAGCGAGACGAGCATATGCGCTCCAAAAATGCCTGTTTGCACAGGCAACCCCGCCTCGCGCAACATCTCTACCACTCGTTGATACAGTCGGTCCGCCATTTCCGGCGGCGCGGCATCGGTGAAGCTGGGGCGCCGCCCTTTCCGACAGTCGGCATACAGCGTGAACTGCGACACCACCAGCACCTCGCCCCCAACGTCGGTGATGCCCAGATTTATCTTGCCCGCCTCGTCTTCAAACAGGCGCAGGGAAGCAATTTTATCGGCGATATAACGGGCGTCTGCCTCCGTGTCATCATGAGTAACCCCTACCAGCACCACGTACCCCCTGCCGATAGAAGCAACCCGCTCGCCGTTCACACTCAACTCGGCACGCGCCACTCTCTGCAATACCGCCCGCATTACGCTGCCTCTCCTATTGTGCCCCCACGACGGATGTCCAGCACGTCGCTGATCCGACGCACGCGTTCAATCAGGCTTCGCAGGTGAGAGGTATTCTGCACTTCCACGGTCAGGTCGATTCGCGCCACGCCGTTGGGCAGAGATATAGTATGCACCGCGGTGATGTTGGTTCGTGCCTCGCCAAACACGTTTGCGATGTCCGACAGTAAGCCGGTGCGATCCGCCGCTTCGATATGCAGGACGGTGGCATAGTAGGCGCCGGGCTTCGCGTCCCAGTGTACTGCAACCAGTCGCTCTGGCTCGCTCAGCAGATAGCTCTGCACGTTCTTGCACGAGCGGTGGTGCAGTGTCATTCCGCGCCCCCGCGTGGTATAGCCCACCACTTCATCACCCGGCAGCGGCGAACAGCATCTTGCGCGCCGTATCATCACGTTGTCGATACCGTCTACAGTCAGGCGCGTTTCGCCCTCCATCACCTTGCCCGTAGGCAGAAGCGTGGGTTGTGAGGGCACTTCCGGAAGGAGGCGATTCAACACTGTCTGTGCCGAGTAACGCCCATCTCCAACCGCCGCGTATACCTCTTCCGCGCTGGGCAGGTTCAACTGTCGGGCGACCTCTTCCAGCGCCTCGGCATGAAGCCGTTCCTTCACATCCACTCCCAGTCGCTCCGCCTCGCGCTCCAGCATCTCCCTGCCGCGTGCCACGTTCTCGGCATGAGCCTGCTTGCGGAAATATTGTTTGATTTTACTGCGGGCATGTGAGGTCCTCACAAAGTTCAGCCAGTCGCGGCTGGGATGGGCGTTGGGACGGGTGATAATTTCCACGATGTCGCCGTTCCGGAACTGATAGCTGAGCGGGACGATGCGCCCGTTCACCTTGGCGCCCACACAGGTGTTACCCAGGTCGGTGTGCACCCGGTAGGCGAAGTCTATCGGAGTGGAACCCGCCACGAGGTCGATCACGTCGCCCTTCGGGGTGAACACGAACACCTGGTCGTTGAACAGGTCGTTCACCACCGAGCGCAGGAACTCGGAGGAATCTTTGCCATCCGCCTGCCATTCGAAGAGCTGCTGGCGCAACAGGCGCATCCGCTGTTCGAACCGGTCTTCCGGCGTTGTTCCCTCTTTGTACTGCCAGTGTGCGGCGATGCCGAAGTCGGCGGTGCGGTGCATCTCCCAGGTGCGTATCTGCACCTCCAGCGGCTGCTGGCGTGGACCAATCACCTTCGTATGCAGGGACTGATACATGTTGGGCTTGGGCTTGGCGATGTAGTCATCAAAGCGACCGGGAATGGGCAGCCAGAGGTCATGCACCACGCCCAGCGCATGGTAGCAATCGGCAACTGTGTCCACAATCACACGTATCGCCAGCAGGTCGTAAATCTGGTCAAGGTCGATCTCCTCTTTCAACATCTTCTGATAGATGCTGTACAGGTGCTTGGGGCGTCCGTGTACCTCTGCACGTATCTTTTCCTTCTCGAGACGCTCTTTGAGGATTCGGATGGCTTCGTGGATGTCTTCTTCGCGTTGTTTGCGGGTGCTTTGCACGCGGGCAGCGATTTCGGCATACTTTTCGGGTTCCAGGTACTTGAAGGCGAGGTCTTCCAGCTGCCACTTAATCTGCCAGATTCCCAGGCGGTGCGCCATCGGTGCAAGGATTTGCAGGGTTTCGGTAGCGATTTTTATCTGGCGGTCGCGCGAGAGGGCGTCGAGGGTACGCATATTGTGGAGGCGGTCGGCAAGTTTGATAATCATCACCCGCAGGTCACGTGACATCGCCACGAAGATTTTGCGCAAGTTCGCCGCTTGCATGATGTCGCGCTTGCGCTTTCGTTTTTCGTGGTCAATGCTTTCATCCAGTTCCCGCTCGATATCCAGGTAGCTGGCAAGTTTGGTTACCCCATCCACCAGCAGAGCTATCTCTTCGCCGAACAGATGCCGGATGTCGTCGAGAGTGATCCGGGGATTACCGTGCTCGTCCGTGCCATCTTCGACCACATCATGCATCAACCCCGCCGCGATGGTCGGAATATCCATCTCGAGCTCCGCAAGGATGCCTGCTACCGCCAGCGGGTGCGTGATGTAAGGTTCCCCAGACGCCCGGGTTTCGCCCTCGTGGATATACTCGGCAACGCGATAGGCGTGTACAATCGTGCGCGTATCCGCCTGCGGCATGTACTCACGCACCCTGTCCAGCAGCACGAGCAGGTCCTCTGGCAGCTCGGCGCTGCTGTCACGGGATAGAATATGTTCCAGACTGCTCTGAACCATCGCTGTGGGTTGTGGGGTTAACCATGTGTTTATTCTATTATACCCGTACTGTGCCGAATATCATGCACCTGAAGTTGAATATCGCGCCGCCCGTTGAATTCGTTCCACTGAGGCGTGTACACCATGTCCACTTCATCGCCTACCTCGAACCGGTCATCGTAATTGCCCATGCCGAACGCGATGCACCCGGTTGGAGGGAGTGCCTCGCCGCGCACGGTCAGTTTCCAGTGGTTACCATCACTGCCCACTCGCCGCTTCTCCAGAATCGTTAGACCGCGACTCAGGAAAAGCGGTTCGGGGTTGCCGTGCCCGAAAGGCTCTATCTGCGTCAATTCGTCCACCAGGGCAGGCGTTATGTCTGCCGGTTCCACCTCTGCATCGATGTCCAGACGAGGCAGAAGGTCTTCGGGCGACATCCATTCGTGCGCCAGCCGGTTGAGGTGCTGACGCAGCTCTTCGATACGTTCGGTGTGAATGGAGAAACCCGCCGCCAGGGTATGCCCGCCGCACTCGATGAACAGGTCGCGTCGCTGCTCGATGGCGCGGAAGATGTCGTACGGACGGATACTGCGGGCAGAACCCCTCCCTACCCCACAATCCGTGTCCACCGAAATCATCACCGTGGGGCGGTGATACTGTTCCAGCACCTTGCTCGCCACAATGCCAATCACGCCCTTGTCCCAGTCCTCGCCGGTGAGCACCAGCACCCACTCTCTGGCGATGTCGCGTTGTGCCACCTGCTGCAGCGCCTGTTCAAGGATGCGCTGTTGTTCACTGCGGCGGCGACGGTTATGTTCCTCCAGCTCCTGTGCCAGCACCATCGCCCGCCGGATGTCCTCGGTGGTTAGCAGTTCGAGCGCAACCGCTGCATCGTCCAGTCGCCCGACCGCATTGATGCGCGGCGCCAGCGCAAACTGTACCTGCCGCATGGTTATCGACTTGTCGCGAGGCAGGCGAGACACTTCCAGCAATGCCTGCACCCCTGCACGCCGCGAGTGCGGAAGGGCAGGCAATCCGTAGTATGCAAACACTCTGTTCTCTTCCACCAGCGGCATAACGTCGGCAATCGTGCCCAGCGTGGCAAGGTCCAGGAAGTAATTGCGATAGTTCTGAGGAGACAGCCCTTTTGCCCGTACCAGCGCCTCCCCCAGGCGATAACTCACTCCTACTCCACTCAGGTTGGGAAAGGGATAGCGTGAGCCGGGCAGATGCGGGTTCACCACCGCCAGGGCGCGCGGTATCTGCTCGCCGGGTTCATGGTGATCGGTGATGATGACGTCTATTCCCAGCTCGCGAGCGCGTTCCACCACTTCGTGCGCCTGAATGCCGCAGTCACAGGTGAGAATAAGCGAAACGCCCTGCCGATGCGCCTCGTCTACCACCGGCACGCGAATATCGTAGCCGTCGCGCTTGCGGTGAGGTACTTTGGCGCGGACGTCCGCCCGAAGTTTTTGCAGGGTGTGATGCCACAGCGCCGCGCTGGTAACGCCGTCTACATCGTAGTCGCCGTAGACCAGAATCTTTTCCCTGCGTTCCATCGCCAGCAGGAGACGGTTCACCGCCACCTCCGCATCGGGAAGCAGAAACGCATCGGGCAGGTGACTCCAGTCGGGTCTCAGGAAACGCTCTGCCTGGTCCGGCTCGGTGATACCGCGGTTCACCAGCAGGCGAGCCAGTATCTCGCTGATGCCCACCTCGTGTTGAAGCCTGGCAACCGCCTCCGGCTGTGCCGGATGGACAACCCAGCGCACACGAGTGGAAAAGGCACTCACCGTTGCTGTTCCCCCATCATACCGACTTCAGGTCTCCAAAGAACACAAAGGAGCGGGCAGATTCCTACCCGCTCCAGGCGTTTACGCCCGACGACGCCGCTTCGGACGCGGCTTGGTGGTTAAACCGGTCTCCCCTGCTCCCGCCGATACGGCTGGTGCTCCATCACGTTTCACCGTTGCCTCCGCTGGCGCAGAGGCTGCCACACGCGGCTCCGCGGGGCGCAAACCGCGCCGCTGAGCAATCTCCTCCCACCAGACCACCACAGGTGCCGCATTGAAGATGGACGAGTAGGTTCCGGTGATGACACCGACCAGCAGGGCAATGGTGAACAGCTTCACCACCGGACTGCCCAGTATCAGCAGCGCCAGCAGGGTGAGCACCACCGTCAACGACGTGTTGATTGACCGCGCAAAGGTCTGCAGGATGCTCTTGTTGGCGATGCTGGCAAAGGTTTCGCCCCGTGTACGGTTGCGCAGGTTCTCGCGAATGCGGTCGAACACGACGATAGTGTCGTGCACCGAGAAGCCGATCAGCGTCAGCATCGCGGTCACAAACAGCGCGTCCACTTCCCAGCCGCGCAGTTTGCCCATAATGGAGAAGGTTCCGACCAGCACCAGCACGTCATGCACCAACGCGATGACCGCTGCCACGCCGAACTTGAAGCCCTCGCGAATGCCTCCGATGGCGAAGCGCACCGCAAGGTACAGCAGGATCAACGCTTCGGACAGGATGACCGCAATCAGGGCGTTGCGCGTCTGTTCCCTGCTGACGATACCACCCACCTGCACGAAGCTTTGCTCCTCCAGACTGCCCAGCGTGCTCAGCGCAGTCTTGATACGCTCCTTCTCCTCCGTGGTGATTTCGCGCGTGCGCACGAACACCAGGTTCCCCTCGCCCACCACGGCACGCGCGTCACTGAAACCGGCACGACTCAGCGTAGATTGCACCTGCCGGGCGGTGACCGGCTGGTTAAAGCGCAGCTGCAATTCCGAACCGCCGGCAAAGTCCACGCCCAGCCGCAGTCCTCCAATCGCCCAGGCTATCACGCCGATAGCGATGAAGGTGCCGCTGAGGGCAAACCACAGGTTCCTTTTGCCGATGATGTCTACATGGGTCTGCCATTGCCTGCCCAGCCCGAACAGGCGCGGGTCGTTGCCGATACCAAAACTCACCAGCGTCCACAGCATCGTGCGGGTAACGGTGATGGCGGTGAACATGCTGATTGCCACACCAATCATCAGCATCAGCGCGAAGCCTTTCGCCGCGCCCGTGCCCAGTGCAAACAGAATCAGGCTGGTGATAATGGTACACACGTTGGAGTCGAAGATGGCGGTGAACGCGCGTTTGAAACCGTCATCGATCGCTGCTTTCAGCGTCTTGCCCGAGCGCAGTTCCTCTTTCATGCGTTCGAAAATGAGGATATTGGCGTCCACCGCCATACCGATAGACAGGATGAAACCTGCAATGCCGGGCACGGTGAACACCACGCCCAGCGCCTTGTACGCCGCCAGCGAGTAGAGCGTATACAGCCCCAGGGCAACCGACGCCAGCACACCCGGCAGCAGATAGTAGCCGACCATAAACAGCAGCACCAGCCCCAGACCGACAACGCCTGCCCACAGGCTCTGGCGTACCGACTCTTTACCGAGCGTCGCGCCCACTTTGGTGGTCTGGATAATCTCCAGGGGCACAGGCAGAGCACCGGAGTTCAGCAGGGTCGCCAGCTCCGCCGCCTCTTTCGCGGTGAAGTTGCCTTCAATGACGCCTTTACCGCCCAGAATGGCTTCGTTGACGCGCGGAGCCGAGATGATGCGGTTGTCCAGAACGATTGCCAGTATCTCGCCCACGTGTTTGCGGGTGAAGTCGGCGAAACGGCGGGCGCCATCTGCGTTGAACTCGAAGGAAACCTGCGGTCTGCCTACCTGGTCGTACACCAGCTTGCAGGTCGGTTTCAGGTCTGCCCCTGTCACCACCGGGTTCTGCTCGCCCCTCTCCTGGGCGCGCACCTTCTGTTCCTGCAGGAACTCGGCGATGTCTACCTCTTTTTGCTGGACTGTATCGTAAATGGTGGTGATTTCCTGAAGCCCCTCTTTGCGGACCTCCAGCCGATAGCGCGCCATGGGGTTGCGGTCGCTCTGCACCGAGGGGAGATACCAGAACTCCAGCTGCGCGGTGGTCTGGATGAGGCGCAGGGCTTCCTGCTCGTCCACCACGCCGGGCAGTTCCACCAGGATACGGTCCTGCCCCTGTCGCGCTACCACCGACTCGGTCACGCCCAGCCGGTTGACGCGCCGCTCCACGATGTCCACCACGGAAGCCATGTTCTCGGGCTTCCACTCGCGCTGTTTATCGGGGGGAAGCTTCTCGGTCTGTGCGCGCAGGACAACGCGCACACCGCCTTTGAGGTCCAGTCCCAGTTTGAAAGGTTCTGTGCCTTTGGGCGCCATCAGCGGCTGAACGATGACCACCCAGGCAGACACCAGCGTGACCAGTATGATAACAATCCACCAGCGGGTATTTGTGTCCAAATCAGAGAACCTCCAGCCTTCTTCAGAATACAAACGAACCTATCGGAATTATACAAAATCGCAGGGTGAGCGTCAAGCATCGGTAAGGGAGATGAAAAGAGCCGCTTGCTCATTGACTTGCAGTACTGCAGTCCAGATTCGGCAACCAACAATTGCGGAGATAACATCCCTGCGGATGGAAGTTGCGGGCTACTCGTGACAAAGCCTCTTGGGGAGGCTGTAACCTGCTTGGGCAGTTTTCGCCGTGTGTTGCCTGCGACTTCTAGTCACAAGGTCAGCATCTTCGAACCGCTGAAGCATGGCTTCAGCAATCCATACCCAGTAGAGGCTGACCTGCAGGTTACCTGCAACTCTTGGCTGCCAAGAGCGATAAAATTATCTCACGACCTCAGCAAAAAATCTGGACTTTTTCGTCCACCTGCGCTACCATTTTTGTGAGACGAATCTCACGATGGAATGCCTCTCCACCGTGCAGATTCCGCTCTATCCCCTCAGCAAAGGATGAAGCACCAATGCGATAGACGCTTGTTGATGGTCTGCGCGGCGGGCACCGTTCTTCCTTGCTCCGCCTCCCCAACGGTCACGACTTCACCCACCAGGCAACGCTCAACAGACCAGCGTTTCCGTGTGAGATGGCTGCGTTAGGCGGGTTGCAGGAAGAATGGCTTGCAGGATGCCCCTGACAACGCGCGGGTAATGGCATTTCAGGGTGTGCAACTGGAAACAAAGGTTACATATTAATGAAAGGAGCGCAACAACAATGAAAAGGAGGATTTCCATTCTGAGACAGGGTACACAGCGGCTTCCGCGGGTGCTGGGGGTCGTGGTGGCACTTGTGCTGGGTTTGACACTTGGTCTGCCGACGGTATTACATGCCCAGAGCCTTACCTGGCTGGGCACGGCTACTGGTCTTTATGGTGAAAGCGAGGCTTACGGTATTTCAGCGGATGGCTCGGTCGTGGTCGGATGGGCAAGTGATAACAACTGGTTTCGTCGCGCTTTTAGACGGACGCGAGAGGGAGAGATGCAAAATCTTGGCACACTGCCTGGCTACGATATTAGCAGGGCTTCTGCCGTTTCAGCCGATGGCGCAGTCGTGGTCGGATGGATGGAAGATGGTAATTATCGCCGCCGCGCCTTCCGCTGGACCTCTGAGGGAGGAATGCAGACGATTAGCACGCTGGGCGTGGAAGACAGCGCGGCGTACGGCGTGTCGGCAGATGGCTCAATCGTGGTAGGCGCCGCAGAGGATGTTAATGGTCGTAGGCGTGCCTTTCGCTGGACGCCAGCGACGGGGATGCAAAGCCTTGGCACGCTCGGTGGTCCACAGAGCGAGGCTTATGGTGTTTCAGCAGACGGCTCGGTCGTAGTCGGAGTGGCACAGGATGCCAACGGTAGATGGAGTGCTTTTCGCTGGACGATAGCTGGCGGGATGGAAGACCTGAACATCACCTTTGCCAGCCTGCTCGCGGACGGCTCGGTCCTTGGCTGGGCCACCGCCATCAGCCCCGACGGACGGTATATCGTGGGCACTGGCTGGAACGCCGCAACAAAGCGCACCGAAGCGTTTCTCCTGGATACAGCCCCCAGCCTCAGCCGCATCCGGGGCAACATCGCGCTGAACAACTTCACGGGCGACATATCGCAGGTGCCTGTCACGGTGGAACTGCGAGGCGATACCACCCGCACCCTGACCATTTACCCCGAAACAAACGGCGACTACACCATCTCCGATGTCCAGCCGGGAACCTACGACATCGCCTTCAAAGCCAGCCACTGGCTGAGAGTAGTGGTGCCGGGCGTTGTAGTCTCTGGCGTGGAGGTCACCGGGTTAGACGTTGCACTCACCAACGGCGACGTGGACGGCGACAACGAGGTGACCCTGTTTGACTTCGGCGTGCTGGTTCGCAACTTCGGTGCGATAGGAGACGACTGAGCCAGAAGAGGTTTCGGGGGTATGGTGCGCCATACCCCCGTTTTGCAAGGGAATCACGCCTCTCGGTCTTTACCCGGTGCGCTTACCACCGCTCGTAGTGCACCCGCGAGGGGTCGTACTGGGTACGCGGAGGCTTTTCCTCTGCAGGATGCCCCACAGCGATCAGGCATAGCGGCGTGATGTGCTCCGGTAGTCCCAGTACCTCACGCACCTTCTGTTCGCGGTCGGGTTTGGGATGCACGCCAATCCACACTGCGCCCAGCCCCAGTGCGGTCGCCGCCAGCAAGATGTTCTCGGTGGCTGCGCTTGTATCTTGAACCCAGTATTCCGACTCGCGCGGCTCGCCACACACAGCGATGCCCAGCGCCGCCCCATCCAGCATACTGGCGTTTGGATGGACGTTCGCCAGACGTCTAAGTTGTTCCCGGTCGCGAACGACCACAAAGTGCCACGGTTTGGTGTTGCGGGCAGATGGCGCCGCCATCCCTGCCTCCAGTAACGCCTGCACATCGGCGTCGCTGACCGGCTCGGAAGTATAGTGGCGGATGCTTCTGCGGGCGAAAATGAAAGACAACCGAGCGTCCATTCGGCAGACACCTCCTCAATCACTTCCAATCACGCTTCTGCTGTTCGCTACCCTGCCGGTCCCCTCCTGCATCAGCACAAGCACCGAGAAACAGGGTACAATAAGGGAACAAACATCACCTCTCAGGTGGCAACGGATGGACAGCGCTGGAGACAGCACGCTCTGCTTTGACCTGATCCTTCGCGGCGGCACGGTCGTGGATGGCACTGGCGGTGAACCTTTCCCCGCCGACGTGGGCATTCGCGGCGAGCGTATCGCCGCCATTGGCAACCTTCATGGTGCATCTGCATCGTGCGTTATCGAAGCGGCAGGATTGTGTGTGGCGCCTGGTTTTATAGATATCCACACTCATTCCGACATCAGCCTGCTTTACAACCCCCAGCAGACCTCCGCCCTGGCGCAGGGGATTACTACCCAGGTCGTGGGCAACTGCGGTATCGCGATGGGCATGATTACCGATGAGCCGGTTTTCGCCTACGAGCGCCGCTGGTTAGCCCCCTATGGCATCCGCGTGACATGGGAGGGCAGGCTGAGGCGTTTTTATGAGCTGGTGCAGGAGCGAGGAACCGCCACGAACATCGTCCCGCAGGTAGCGCACGGCACTCTGCGCAAGCGAGTGATGGGCATGGAACGCCGCCCCCCTGCCCCGGCAGAACTGGGCCGGATGCGCGAACTCATCGAGCAGGCGGTTGAAGATGGCGTGTGGGGCTTTTCCACTGGTCTGGAATACGCGCCCGGTTCCTACGCGCAAACGGAGGAGATTATCCAGCTGGCAAAGGTGGCGGCGCGTTATGGGCTCTTCTACTCCACCCACCTGCGCGACGAAGCGGATAG
Source organism: Chthonomonadia bacterium (assembly GCA_013314755.1). Lineage (GTDB taxonomy): Bacteria > Armatimonadota > HRBIN16 > HRBIN16 > HRBIN16 > HRBIN16. Next base: position 11,454 of record JABUFA010000020.1, on the reverse strand, counting down.
ACTCGTTGAGGCGGTGCAGGAAGCCCTGCGCATCGGCGAGGAGGCGGGCATACCCGTTCAGCTTTCGCACCACAAGGCGGACGGCGAGCGGAACTGGGGACTGGTGCACCGAACCCTGCAGATGGTGGAGGAGGCGCGCGCCAGAGGGCTGGACGTGATGCTGGACCAGTACCCCTACGATGCCTACCTGACTTCCCTGCTGACAGGCATTCTGCCCGACTGGGCGACGGAAGGCGGACCGGATGCCGTGGTTGAGCGGTTGCAAAGCCCGGCTACCCGCCAGCAGATTATCGCCGAGATCCTGGCACTGCATCCTGACTGGGACAGCATGGCAGAAGGTTCGCACTGGGCGCGGGTGGTGATTGCCGTCGCCCGCAACAACCGCGACCTGCAGGGCAAAAGCATCCTGCAAATCGCCCGCGAGCGAGGACGCCATCCGGTGGAGTGCGTGCTGGACATCCTGGTGGAGGAGCATACCTTTGTCAGCGCGGCGCGCTTTACCCTCAGCGAAGAGGATGTGCGCACCGTCCTGCGTCACCCGCTCACGATGATAGGCTCCGACGCTATCGCAACCGCGCCGCTGGGCAAGATGTCGGTGGACCGCGTGCACCCGCGCAACTACGGCACTTTCCCGCGCGTACTGGGCAGGTATGTGCGCGACCTGCACGTTCTCTCCCTGCCCGAAGCGGTCCACAAAATGACGGGACTGCCGGCGCAGAGGCTGGGACTGCGTGATCGGGGAATCCTGCGCGAAGGAGCCATCGCAGACATCACCGTGTTCAACCCGCTAACGGTTCGCGACCTGTCTACCTTTGCCGAGCCGCATCAACTACCCATGGGAATTGAATACGTTCTGGTTGGTGGCAAGCTGGCGCTCCAGCACGGCGTGCCCACCGGGGTGCTCGCTGGACAGGTGCTGTTAAAACCTGCATCGCACTCTGCTGGCTTTGAGGAGTCCCAATGAACCACTTTGAGATATTTGGGTCTTTATCGTTCAAAAATTCACGATTTACCCTTGACATCCTGCGCTTTTTGGGGCAAACTAATAACCGAAGACCTCTAAGGGGAGGAGACCCGTGCAAAAACTGGTAGTGGTTGGACTGAGCCATCGCACCGCCTCCCTAGAAACCCGCGAGCGCTTTGCGTTCGAAGGTGCAGCTCTGCGTGAAGCCCTGGAATGGCTTCAGGAACGCGGTGTAGAAGAATGCGTCATCCTTTCTACCTGCAACCGCACAGAGATTTATGCCTGCACCCCGCACAGCGACCTGCTCGTTCAATTCCTGCACGAATGGGAAGGGCTTCCCCTGGGTTCTTTGGACCCATACCTGTACGTGAAGCGCGGTGAGGCGGTGATTGACCATCTGTTCCGGGTGGCGGCCGGACTGGATTCGCAGGTTCTCGGAGAATCGGAAATACAGGCTCAGGTGAAACAGGCATGGGACAAAGCGAGGGATGCGGGCACGACGGGTGCCCTGCTCAACTCCCTGTTCCAGCGAGCGGTGGCGGTTGGCAAGCGCGTGCGCACCGAAACCGCTCTCAGCAGACAGGCGGTCTCTCTGGGCTCGCTGGCTGTCCGAGCTGCTCTGCACCATACGCCCAACATCGCCGAAGCCACGGTGATCGTGATTGGCACCGGCACCATGGGACAGCGGGTGGTGAAGGAAGTCGCGGAACTCGGCCCGAAAGCGCTGTACATTCTCAGCCATACCTTTTCCTACGCCTCCGCTCTGGCGAAGGACAATGGTGCTACGCCTCTGGCATTGGGTGCGCTCCAGCAGGTACTTCCTGAGGCAGACATCATCTTTACCGCGACCACTGCTCCCCACCCCATCCTGGACGTCACCTGTTTGAAGCCGCTGGAGGATGTACGAAGAGACCGTCCGTTAGTGATTTTGGATCTGGGTGTGCCTCGCAATACCGACCCTGCCGTGCGCCTTCTATCGTTTGTCAGGCTGTACGACCTGGAAGACTTAAAAGCTATTTCTGATGCCCACTATGAGGCAAGACTTCGCGAAGTACCGATTGCCCTCCGTATCATCCGCGAGGAGCTGGACGACTACTTAAGCTGGTGGCATACGCGCGGTGCGGGACCGCTCATCTCCGCCCTTCAGCAGAGGGCAGACCTCATCCGACGCCGACAGATAGAATGGGCGCTGCCCAAACTGGGAAACCTGGACGAACGCCAGAAGCAGGTGATTGACCAGCTAACCGCTCGTATTGTGAAACAGATACTGCACTATCCGATCTCTCAGCTGCGCAACATGCTGGACGAAGAGGAGGCACTTACCCTGTTTGCCCGCCTTTTCGGGCTGGAGAGTTGCGACCGGTCGTCGCTTGCTGCCGTGCTGGAAACTGAGGAGGAAGAATAAACCGGGCGATGGGGAGGGTGTTGCGCGTCGGCACACGAGGAAGCGCACTGGCGCAGGCTCAAACCGCTTCGGTGATAGGAAGTCTGCGCCAGCAGTACCCTGACCTGCAGACCGAGACGGTCATCATCCGCACCAGTGGTGACCATCAGCGATACGAAGTGGTGGGCGCGTTTGTGAAGGAACTGCAGGAAGCTCTTCTGCAGGGGCGAATAGACGTCGCAGTACACAGCCTGAAAGACCTGCCCACTCATCCCGTGGAAGGACTGACGCTGGCGGCGATACCTCCTCGGGCGGACGCGCGCGACATGCTGGTGTCACGGGGTGGAACGCTTGCCGATTTGCCTCCCGGTGCACGGGTTGGGGCGGGAAGCCTGCGCCGCTCCGCGCAGATGAAATGGCTCCGCCGCGACCTGCAGTATCTTCCCCTGACCGGCAACGTGGACACCCGCCTCCGCAAACTTCGCGAGGGGCAGTACGACGCCATCGTGCTTGCCGCCGCCGGGCTGGAGCGGTTGGGGTTTCTGGAATCTCCTGAAGACGACACCCTGAGCACCCCTGAAGGCGTGGAACTGCGCCTGTACCCGTTCACTCCCGAACAGGTTCTGCCCGCGCCCGGACAGGGTGCACTCGCCGTGGAATGCCGGGAAGCCGATACGGATGTTATCTCCCTGCTCGAGCCATTAGACCACCCCCCTACCCGACAGGCGGTGACTGCCGAACGCGCCCTGCTTCACGCACTGGGAGGAGGATGCCGCGTCCCCATCGCTGCCTACGCCACCGTGCAGGGTAGACGCCTGAGCCTGAGGGCGCGTGTCGCCGACCCCGAAGGCGTGCAGATGATTGATGACTCACTGGAAGGCGACGCACAGGATGCGTTGTCGCTGGGCATGGAGCTGGCGCAGAGGCTTCTTCAGCGTGGCGCATCTGGTCTGCTGGAGGGACGAACATGAGCCTTCCGCTGGAGGGAAAGCGGGTGCTTATCACTCGCCCGGAAGGACAGGCGCAGGAATTCGCGGAGCAGTTGCGTCGGCTGGGCGCGGAGCCGCTGGTGCTTCCCACCATCGCCGTGCTCCCTCCGGAGAACTGGGAGCCGATAGATGAAGCCATTCGCAACCTTCAGCGGTTTCACTGGGTGGTGTTCACCAGCGTGAACGGGGTACACAGCTTTGTGGGGCGAATGCAGGCGACGAACACGCCCGTTTCCCTGCTGGCGGGTTGTCGGCTCGCTGCGATTGGACCGGCGACCGCCAGAGCGCTGGAACAGGTATGCCGTGCGCCCGACGTGGTGCCGGATGAGTTCCTTTCCGACGCTGTGCCCGACGCGCTCGGCGAGGTGAAGGGCTTGCGCATTTTACTGCCACGAGCGGACATCGCCCGCAAAGCGATGGCGGAGGATCTTCGCCGCCGCGGCGCCGAAGTGGTAGAACTGGCGGTCTATCGGGTACAACAGAAGACGGGGGCAACGGTAGCCAGCCTGCCCCAGCCCGACTACATCACGCTGACCAGCCCGTCTGCGGTACGCTCGCTGGCGCGGATGCTGGAAGAGGCTGGGCGCACGCACTGGCTCAGGGACGTCCCGTTGATTTGCATTGGACCAATCACCGCCGATGCTGTGCGCGAGCTGGGATACCAGCCCGCCCGCGTGGCGAAAGAGCATACCATACCGGGTCTGATTCAGGCGATACTGGAAGAGGCGATGCACAATGCTCACACGACAGCAAACTCTTGACGCAACCTACCGACTGCGCCGACTGCGCCGCACCAAAACCCTGCGGCGAATGGTGCAGGAGAATACCCTTTCGCCCGACGACTTCATCTATCCCATCTTCGTGCACGAAGGCGCCAACCGCCGCGAACCTATCGCTTCCATGCCCGGGCAGTTTCGCCTGAGTGTGGACCTCCTGCCGGCGGAGGTGGAGCAGTTATCCGCGCTGGGCGTGCCGGCGGTGCTGTTGTTCGGCATCGCAGGTTACAAAGATGCCCATGCCAGCTACGCCACCCAGCGCAACGGCGTGGTTCCCCAGGCGATTCGTGCCATCAAACGCGCAAACCCGGAGGTAGTGGTCATCACCGATGTGTGCGTCTGCGCGTATACCGAACATGGGCACTGTGGCATTGTGCGGGAAGATGGCTATGTAGATAACGATGCTTCGCTCAACGTACTGGCGGAAATGGCGCTGGCGCACGCCGAGGCAGGAGCGGACATCGTGGCGCCCAGTGCGATGATGGATGGACAGGTGCAAGCCATCCGGGAGACGCTGGACGAACACGGCTTCACCGAAACGGCGATTATGGCGTATTCCGCGAAGTACGCCTCGGCGTTCTACGGACCGTTCCGCGAGGCGGCGGACTCTGCCCCGCAGTTTGGCGACCGCCGCAGTTACCAGATGGACCCGCCCAACGCCCGCGAAGCGGTGCGTGAAGTGATCACCGACGTGGAACAGGGCGCGGATATCGTGATGGTCAAGCCCGGACTGGCGTATCTGGACGTGGTGCGCCTGGTGCGCGATGCGGTGGACGTGCCGTTAGCCGTGTATAACGTCAGTGGCGAGTATTCCATGCTTAAAGCTGCTGCCGAGAGGGGTTGGATTGACGAGCGCGCGGTGGGGCTGGAGATGCTGATGGCGTTCCGCCGCGCCGGTGCAGACCTGATTATCACCTATCTGGCTAAGGAGGCAGCAGAATGGCTGAAAGGCAGTTGAACCATTACGGCGTTTTCGCCTTCACCGAAAAATACTGGGACACCGCTCCCGAGGGGCGGCAGGACATCCTGAAAACGTTTCTGGAGCAGGCGTCCGGGCTGGGCGAGCGGGTGTACACCTATACCATCTTCCCCGCCCGCGCCGAAGCGGACTTTATGCTGTGGAGCGCGCTGATTGCCGAGCGGAATGAGGTCGCCAGCGAGTTCTTCCTGCGTTACGCGGAAGTCACCGCTCGGTGGCGAGCGTTCCTTAAACCGATACATACACTCTGGGGCTTCACGCGCCCGTCGGTGTACGCACCGGGCAAGTCCGAGCAGGAACTGAGCCCGTTTGACAACACCCGCAAACCGTACCTTATCGCCTATCCGTTCGCCAAGACCTCCGAGTGGTATCTGATGAGCAAAGACGCGCGGCAGGGCATGATGAACGAGCATATCAAGGTGGGCAGGCAGTATCCTGAAATCACGCAGTTACTGCTCTACTCCACTGGACTGCAGGACCACGAGTTCGTGGTGGTGTACGAAACGGACAACCTGCCGCAGTTCTCGGATCTGGTGATGGTGTTGCGTTCCACCGAGGCGCGGCGATACACCCTGCGCGACACGCCCATCTATACCGCATTCTACCAGCCGACCGAAGAGTTCTTAAGGACATGGGGGTAACCAAGATGCTGGACATTACACAGCGACCGCTGTTAGTATACTGGGAACTGACGAGAGCCTGTGAGCTGGCGTGCCGGCACTGCCGCGCCGAAGCCGTGCTCTACCGTCATCCCGATGAACTGACCACCGAAGAGGGATACCGTTTGTTAGACCAACTGACGGAGTTCGGCAATCCCCTGCCCCACATCGTCATTACCGGCGGCGACCCGTTGAAGCGTCCCGACCTGTGGGAGCTGGTCCGAGCGGCACGCCAGCGCGGATTTACCGTTGCCATCACCCCCAGCGGAACCTACGCTCTGACGCCTGAGATTGTGCAGAGGTTCAAGGCGGAGGGAATCTGGATGATGGCGCTGAGCATTGATGGTTCCACCGCCGAACGGCACGACGGCATCCGCCAGGTGCCGGGCAGTTTCGAGCAGACGGTGCGTGCGGCGCAGTGGTCGCGCGATGCCGACCTGCCGATACAGGTGAACACGCTGGTCTGCGAACAGACGGCGGATGACCTGCCTGCAGTGTATGACCTGATTACCGACCTTGGCGCCGCCCGATGGAGCCTCTTCTTCCTGATTCAGGTTGGACGAGGCAAAGGACTGGAAGAGGTCTCGCCGGAGCACAGCGAGCGCATCTGCGAGTGGCTCTTCGAGAAGGCGAACGAGGGCAAAGTGGACATCAAGACCACCGAGGCGCCCCATTACCGGCGTGTCGCCCTTCAGCACGAGCTGTCCAAAAAGCCCAACCGCATCGCCGAGACCATCCGGCGAGGGTTTGGTATCCGTGACGGCGCAGGGATTATGTTCATCTCCCATATCGGCGACGTCTACCCGTCGGGGTTCCTGCCGGTGCGCACGGGCAACGTGCGCGAGCAAAGCCCAGTGGAGATTTACCGCACCTCCAGCCTGTTCCTCTCTCTGCGGGACACCGACCAGCTGAAGGGCAAATGTCGCTATTGCGATTACCGCAAAGTGTGTGGAGGATCAAGGGCACGCGCTTTCGCTTACACGGGCGACCCACTGGAAAGCGACCCGCTATGCCCTTATGTGTCCGAAGAGGCGATGAGCAGAGGTTACGGCGCGGTGCTGGCTCACAGGTCGTAAGAGAAGTACACTGCTACGCCGAGACTACGGGCATACTCTTCCGCGTCCGGCTCCGAGGTCATGTGCGTGATAAGCACAGGGAATATGTTTGTGTATACACCCTCGAGCCCACCAATGGTGCGCCGGAGGAAACAGTCGATATCGTTTTTGGAGAGCTGAGATTTGCTCTCACCCACAATCGTCACCGTTTCTCCGTCACGCTCGCCCGTGCCGAATATGTTGACCTCGATGCTTCGCCCGGTCTTGTCCTTGACATACAGACGCCTGAGCTTGCCCTGCACGCGCACGCCGAAGTCGTTCAACAGCAGTTCGGGAAGCCTCTTCAGCGCCTCGTTCTCTAGAACGTAGCCTACGGTCTGAGACAGGCCGCCCAGCTGTTTCTGCAGGTCTCTGACGGTTTCCGTCAGACTGAGGAGAGCCTCTTGCGTGCGGCGCTGTGCCTCTGCCAGCTTCGCAAAACGGGCGTCCGTGTATTTGCGATATTCCGCAAACTCCTCCGCTAACTTCTCTAACCGCTCCTCCGTGCGACGCTGTGCCTCCGCCAGTTCCTCCAACCTTTGCTCCGTGCGACGCTGCGCCTCGGCTAACTCTGCAAACCGAGCGTCTGTTTGCTTGCGATACTCCTGAAACTCCTCGTAGGCGCGACGCTGGAGCTCCGCGAGTTCCTCCACTCTCTGCTCCGTGCGACGCTGCGCCTCGGCTAACTCCGCAAAGCGGGCGTCTGTCTGCTTGCGATACTCCTGAAACTCCTCGTAGGCGCGACGCTGGAACTCCGCAAGTTCCGCCACTCTCTGCTCCGTGCGACGCTGCGCCTCGGCTAACTCCACAAAGCGGGCGTCTAAATCCTCTCTGGATCGCTGTGATTCCGTGATGAGCTGACGTACTGCATTCTCCAGAGCTTCCAGACGCCGTAGCACCTCGTCCTCGTGCAGACGCTCGTAGAAAGACTGCATGACCTGCGCGAGTTTCTCCGCCACAGGTCTCTCCATGACAGAGCTCAGCTCGTCGACTATCTCCGTAAGGGTGGGCATTGGCTCATCTCCTCCACGCCTATTATACCTCTGGGGTATAATTTAGACAACAACGCTTGTATGAGAGCTTGTGAGATGGACAGAGAACAGTCGCAACGGCTTTATACGCGCGCCCAGCAATTGATGCCTGCTGGCGTGAATAGCCCCGTCAGAGCCTTTCGGGCAGTTGGTGGCACTCCTTTCTACATCGCCTCTGCCCAAGGCGCAGTGATTACCGACGTAGATGGTAACCAGTATATTGACTACGTGTGCTCATGGGGTGCATTGATCCTGGGGCACAGCCACCCGTCGGTCGTCCGGGCAATCTGCGAAGCTGCCGGGCGCGGAACGAGCTACGGAGCACCGCACGAAGGCGAGGTTTTGCTGGCGGAAGAGATTGTGCACTCCATGCCGTGGGTAGAGATGCTGAGATTCGTCAACTCCGGCACGGAAGCCACGATGAGCGCGATACGGCTCGCACGCGCTGCCACCGGGCGCCCCAAAATCGTGAAGTTCGAGGGCAATTACCACGGGCACGTCGACCATCTGCTGGCGAAAGCGGGTTCAGGGGTAGCTACTTTTGGCTTGCCCGACAGCGCGGGAGTGCCCGGAGAGATAACCGAGCACACACTTGTTGTGCCCTACAATCACGCGGACGCGGTGGAATCGCTCTTCAAAGAGATAGGAGAGCAAATCGCCGCCGTTATCGTGGAGCCGGTTGCCGGGAATATGGGAGTTGTTCCCCCTGCGCCGGGCTTTCTGCAGACCCTGCGGCAGATCACAACTCATTACCACTCCCTGCTGATTTTCGACGAGGTCATCACCGGCTTTCGAGTTTCACGCCACGGCGCCGCAAAGCTGTACGACGTGACGCCTGACCTGGTATGCATGGGCAAGATTATCGGCGGGGGACTGCCGGTCGGCGCGTACGGTGGCAGGCGAGAGCTGATGCAGATGGTGGCTCCACTGGGACCGGTTTATCAGGCTGGTACGCTATCGGGCAATCCGCTGGCGATGGCAGCCGGACTGGCAACCCTGCGCGAACTGAACGATTCGGCTTATTCGCAGCTGGAAGCACGAGCCGGTGCGCTGGAAAGGTCTCTTACTGAAACCACGCACAATCTGGGAGTACCTGCCCAGATTAACCGGGTCGGCTCTATGCTGAGCGTCTTCTTTACCGACCACCCGGTTACCGACTCCGAATCAGCCATGCATACCGACAGGCAGCTCTATGCCCGGCTATTCCACGCAATGCTCAGGCGGGGCGTGTTCCTGCCGCCATCCGCGCTGGAGGCATGGTTCGTGAGCACAGCGCATACCGAAGCGCATGTCGAGCAGACCGCTAAGGCGTTCCATGATGCGTTGAAAGAGGCTTTAACCGTATGACCAAAGCATTCAATGACCGTTTCCTGCGTGCCTGCCGCCGGCAGGAGGTGGACACCACACCCATCTGGCTGATGCGTCAGGCGGGACGTTACCAGCCGGAATACCGCAAACTGCGCGAAAAGTACCCGATGCTGGAGCTGTGCACCACCCCTGAGCTGGCAGCGGAGGTGACCCTCCTGCCGCTCCGCCGGTTCGAACTGGACGCAGCGATACTGTTCTCCGACCTGACTATCCCCTTCCTCGCGATGGGCGTGCCGTTCACCCTCAAGGAGAACGTCGGTCCCGTGATTGCAAAGCCCCTTCAGACAGAAGAGGACATAAACGCCCTGCGCATCATGGAACCGGAGGAAGACCTCCCCTTTGTGGGGGAGAGCATCCGCATCCTGCGCCGCGAGCTGAGCGTTCCGCTTATCGGCTTTGCTGGTGCACCGTTCACCCTGGCGGCATATCTGGTGGAGGGAGGTCCGTCGCGAGACTACAGCCGCGTGCGTGCGCTGATGTATCGCCAGCCGGAGCTGTGGAGCACGCTCCTGCACATTCTGGCTCAAAACGTGATACGCTTCCTGAGAGCGCAGATTGAGGCAGGGGCGCAGGCAGTACAGCTCTTTGATAGCTGGGTGGGCACACTCAGCCCCGACGCATACCGGCGATACCTTCTGCCTGTCATGCAGGAGATTGTGGGCGCGCTGAAGCCACTTGGCGCACCCATTATCTACTTCGGTACGGGCACAGCGCCTCTGCTGGAAGCCATGCTGGAGACCGGCGCGGACGTGATTGGGGTAGACTGGCGCGTGTCGCTGGACGATGCGTGGAGAAGGCTGGACTACGCCTGCGCGATACAGGGCAACCTAGACCCTGCTGTGATGCTGGCATCTCCAGAGGTCGTGCGGGCTGAGGCGAAAGAGATTCTGCGTCGCGCAGGAGGTCGTCCCGGACATATCTTCAACCTGGGACACGGAATCCTGCCCGAAACGCCTGTGGAGAACGTGCAGACCCTGATTGACACCGTACATCGGGGAGTTTCGGACTAACGATGAGCACACCTCATGTCGTTATCGTCGGTGGCGGGATAACAGGACTGTCGGCGGCATACTATCTACAGCGACTCCGTCAGCAGGCAAGCACGCCTCTGCGCATCACGCTGGTGGAAGCGGAAGAACGTCTGGGCGGCAAGGTGGGCACGGTGCATCAGGAGGGGTTCCTGATTGACACCGGTCCCGACTCTTTCCTCGCGCAGAAGCCATGGGCGGTGCAGCTCTGTCGCGAGCTGGGCATGGAGGGCGAAATCATCTCTCCCTCTGCCCGCAAGTTCTTCATGCTCATCAAAGGCAAGTTACACGCCGTTCCCCACGAGCTGGTGTCATTAGTACCGTCCAAGCCTCAGGCACTGTGGAAAGCCACCTTCATCTCGCCCTGGGGCAAATTGCGAGCCAGTCTGGAAGGTTTTGTGCCTGCGCAGCGGGACGTAGAGGACGAGTCGTTAGGGGCGTTCATGCGCAGGCGGTTCGGCAAAGAGTTCGCGGTCAAGTTCGCGGAGCCGCTGATGGCAGGCGTGCACGCCGGACACCCCGACCGGCTGAGCATGGCGGCGGTGTATCCCATGTACTGGGAGATGGAGCGCAAGTACGGCAGTATCACGCGCGGGCTTCTGCAACTGCGCCGCCAGCGACATTCGGGCAAAGGCTCCCCGCATAGCACCTCTCCCTTCGTTGCTTTGCGCTACGGCATGGGCAGCCTGGTAGAACGATTGACGCAGAGCCTCAAAGAGGTAGACATCCGACTTTCCACGATGGTGACCGGCATTGCCCCTCAGGCTGACGGCACGGTGAGAGTGCAGTTTGAGCACGGTGAACCTCTGCAGGCAAATGCCGTGATACTGACCACACCTGCCTATACCACCGCTGAGTGGCTCCAGCCGTATGCCCCCGATGCTACCCGCCTGCTGAACGCCATCCCCTACGCCTCCACCGCCGTGGTCTCTCTTGCCTACCGTCGCGAGGACGTGGAGCATCCGCTGGACGGCAGTGGCTTCCTGGTGCCACGCACGGAGCCGCTTCCTATCACGGGCTGTACCTGGTCATCCAGCAAGTGGGAGGGTCGTGCTCCCGATGGAAACGTGCTTCTGCGGGTATTCATCGGCTACGCGGGGGCGGACCAGATTGTGGAACAGCAGTGGGACGACCTGCTCGCTCGCATGGCACACGATGCCCTGCAGCCCCTTCTGGGCATCA
>JABUFA010000073.1 GCA_013314755.1 Chthonomonadia bacterium | reverse complement strand
TTTGGCGGTGTGTGGTGTTCAGTGGTGGTAGGGATTTGCGATGATGGGTGGAGGTTTGTGGTTGTTGTGTGTTTTGGCTGTTGCTTTCTTTTTGGTTGCATTCGCCAACCATCAAAGGAACGCACACAGACGATGTGCGCTGTTGACCTCGAAGATAAAGGTCGCGTGTCCCGTAATATCTCCGGTCACCTGCAGGTACACGCCCGCTGTGACCACCTCCGGGTCACGCAAAACGGTCTGCAGACTGCTGATAGGCACGCAAACCGCCTGTGGAACGCTGATGAGTATAGTGGTGCCAATGAGGTCGGCTAAAGCCGAGGAGGCTTTGCCCATTCCAATGTTTGCGATTTCACGCAGAGCGTCAAACTGTTCCTCGCTAAGAGCGTACTGTGGCTGGGCGCTCATATTCTTCACCCGTTTTGTCCTCAGACTATCCCCATTATCGGCACTTTCTGCCGTTTACTGCAGTGCGCCCAGCCCAGAGAAGGAAATCTTACTTTACAGAATCCCTCCACGAGCGCCGCGCCTTCCAGCCCAGCACCCGCTCCGCATGGGAAGTGTCGATCAACGCGCGGTAGGGATTGTTTGCCACATATTGCGCCAGGTCGCCGCGCCAGGGCAGGTGTGACCAGTACTTTTGCACCAGCTCGGCGGTGGGCACCTCCAGAGTGGTATCCAGTGCGCTCAACAGGAAACTATCGTGTTGAACTCCTTCAGCAGTCAGCGCCAGCATGACGGCATCGCATACGTCCTGAAGGTCCACATACGCCCACAGTTCATCCTTGCCCCACTCTGCCCGCATCTCTGCAGACACTCGCCTCCACCAGGGGAACGGCTGTTCGGTATTGACCACAAACACGGGGCGCAGGCAGACCGTCACAATGCCGTACCGTTCCGTGTAACTGCGACACACCTCTTCGGCTAAGTGCTTGGACAGCTGATAGGGAGTCATGGGATGACGGGGATGGAAGTCGTCTAACGGCAGGTACTCCGGGGGACGATGCCCACCCACACAGCCCAGCGCATTGATGCTGGAAAAGTACACCACACGCCCCACACCTGTCTCCGCACATGCCTGCAATACGTTCCAGGTGCCCTGCACATTAACCGCCAGCACTTCTTCGGGGGCGTTACGGCGGTCGCTGGACATCGCGCCCAGATGCACTACAGCGTCTACCCCCTGCACCAGACGCCGTACGGTGAAGATGTCGCGCAGGTCACCCGCCACGTGTTCCCACTCCACGCCTGCGCTGGCGGTGCGGTCAAACGTGCGCAGCGTGTATCCCTTCTCCCACAGGCGTTTGACCAGTTCCTGCCCGATAAAGCCGTTACTTCCTGTTACCAGCAGACGCATTCGGCGCTGTTCCTCCCTCGCAGAGTTTTGCCTGTGTATTATAGCACGAGCACGGTATCCGTGGGTAACTCCGCCCTGCTGGAGCCTGCACTTCGTGCGCAAATCTGGTAAAATATTACAGAACGCTTTGAACAGAGGAATGTTCGTCATGAAAAACTCTCTGCACGCCAAAGCATCGCTTCACACTCCCTCTGGAGCTGTTACGGTCTATCGGCTGGATGCGCTTCAACAGGCAGGTATCAGCGGGCTGGACCGTCTCCCCTACTCTATCCGCGTGTTGTTGGAGAACCTCCTGCGCCACGAGGACGGCAGTGTCATCACCGCCGAAGATATCCTTGCGCTGGCTCGCTGGTCGGGCGGTGGCGAGGGAGGGGAAATCGCCTTCATGCCTGCGCGCGTGGTGATGCAGGACTTTACGGGCGTGCCCGCGGTGGTTGACCTCGCGGCGATGCGCTCCGCCATCCAGCGCATGGGCGGCGACCCGATGAAGATTAACCCCATTGTGCCCGTGGACCTGGTGATTGACCATTCGGTGCAGGTGGACGTTTTCGGCACGCCAGAAGCTTATGAGCAGAACGTGTCGCTGGAGTATCAGCGTAACGTGGAGCGCTACACCTTCCTGCGCTGGGCGCAGTCGGCGTTTCGTGATTTTCGGATTGTGCCTCCCGGCATGGGCATTGTGCATCAGGTGAACCTGGAGTATCTGTCACCGCTGGTGCACCGGCGCGAACTGCACGGCGAGATGACCGCCTACCCCGATACGCTGGTGGGAACCGACAGCCACACCACCATGATTAACGGTCTGGGCGTGCTGGGCTGGGGCGTGGGCGGCATTGAAGCGGAAGCGGTGATGCTGGGACAGCCCTACTATATGCTAACCCCCGAGGTGGTTGGCTTCCGATTAACAGGCGAGCTTCCCGAAGGCGCCACCGCCACCGACCTGGTGCTGACCGTCACGCAGATCCTGCGCCAGAAGGGCGTGGTGGGCAAGTTCGTGGAGTTCACCGGCGAAGGCGTCAGCCGACTCAGCCTGCCCGACCGTGCCACCATCGCCAACATGGCGCCCGAATACGGCGCAACGATGGGCTTCTTCCCGGTAGACGCTGAGACCATCGCCTACCTGCGCGGCACAGGCAGACCCGACGAGGTGGTAGACCTAGCGGAGCGGTATTGCAAGGAGAACCTGCTGTTCCGCACCGACGACGCGCCTGAACCCATCTTCTCGGACATGGTGGAGCTGGACCTGAGCACCGTTGAACCCAGCCTCGCCGGCCCGAAGCGACCGCATGACCGCGTGCCTCTGCGCGAGGCGAAACGAAGCTTTGCCATCAGCCTGCGTGCCCCCATCAGGGAGCGCGGCTTTGAGCTGAGCGAAGAGCAGATTGGGCGGCGCGTGCAGGTTGAAGGGGCGGACTACAGCCTGACGCATGGCGACGTGGTGATTGCCGCCATCACCAGCTGCACCAACACCAGTAACCCCTCCGTGATGATTGGCGCGGGCTTGCTGGCAAAGAAGGCGGTGGAGCGCGGATTGCAGGTGAAACCGTGGGTGAAGACCAGCCTCGCGCCCGGCTCGCGCGTGGTGACCGACTACCTGCAGGCGTCGGGACTGATACCCTATCTGGAGCAGTTGCGCTTCCACGTGGTGGGCTACGGATGCACTACCTGCATTGGCAACAGCGGTCCCGTGCCCGAACCGATTGCGAAGGCAGTGAAAGAGGGCGACCTGGTGGTGGCGGCGGTGCTTAGCGGCAACCGCAACTTTGAAGGGCGCGTCAACCCGGTGGTGCGTGCCAACTACCTTGCCTCGCCGATGCTGGTGGTCGCCTATGCGCTGGCGGGCACGATGAACATTGACCTGCTGAACGAGCCTCTGGGCGCGGATAGAGAGGGCAAACCCGTCTACCTGCGCGACATCTGGCCCAGCCAGCAGGAGATTCGCGAGCAGATTCACCGCTCACTGGACGCCGAGATGTTCCGCCGACAGTACGCGCGCGTCTTCGCCGGCGATAAGTTCTGGCAGGACCTGCCCGTGCCCGAAGGCAACCTGTACGCATGGGATGCCAGCTCTACCTATATTCAGGAGCCGCCGTACTTTGTGGACATGTCGCCCGAGCCGCCCGCGCTGAGCGACATCCACAACGCGCACGTGCTGGCGATGTTCGGCGACTCTATCACCACCGACCACATCTCGCCGGCGGGTTCCATCGCTGTCAGCAGTCCAGCCGGGCAGTATCTGATTGCGCGCGGGGTTCAACCGCCCGATTTCAACTCGTACGGCTCGCGGCGGGGCAACCACGAGGTGATGATGCGAGGCACGTTCGCCAACATCCGCATCAAGAACCTGCTCCTGCCCGGCACGGAGGGCGGAATCACTATCCACTTCCCCACCGGGGAGACTCTGCCCATCTACGAGGCGGCGATGCGTTACAAACAGGCGGGCATCCCGCTGGTGGTGATTGCCGGCAAGGAGTATGGATCTGGCTCTTCGCGCGACTGGGCGGCGAAAGGAACCATCCTGCTGGGCGTGAAGGCGGTGCTGGCGGAGAGCTTCGAGCGCATCCATCGCAGTAACCTCGTGGGCATGGGCGTTCTGCCTCTGCAGTTCAAGCCCGGCGAGGGGCGCGAGTCGCTTGGGCTGACCGGTCGCGAACGTTACACCATCTTAGGGATTACCGACCTGACGCCTCGCAAGGAGGTAACGGTCATCGCCCGCGACGAATCCGGTAACGAGAAGCGGTTCACGGCTATCGCACGCATTGATACGCCGGTGGAGGTGGAGTACTACCGGCACGGAGGCATCCTGCAGATGGTTCTGCGCCAGATGGCGAAAGGATAGGCAACAGGGCGATGATTGCGGAAATCGTATCGGTGGGCACAGAGCTGCTGATGGGGCAGATTGTGGATTCCAACTCTGCCTATATCAGCGCACGACTGCCCGAAGTGGGCTACCGCGTGTATTTTCGACAGACCGTCGGTGACAATCTGGAGCGGCTCACGCAGACGCTGAAGCTGGCGCTATCGCGGGCGGACGTGGTGATTACCATCGGCGGGCTGGGTCCCACCATGGATGACCTCACCCGCGAGGGCATCGCCTCCGCGCTGGACGAGCCGCTCATCCTGGACCATGACCTGCAGGCGGAACTGCAGGAGAAGTTTCGCCAGCGCGGATACCCGATGGTGGAAAGCATCCTGCGCCAGGCTTACCGACCTGCCTGCGCCCGACCCCTGCCCAACCCCAACGGCACTGCGCCGGGGCTGATTGCCGAAAAGGGGGATAAAGCGGTCATCGCCCTGCCCGGTCCCCCCGCCGAGCTGATACCCATGTTCAACGACCACGTGCTGCCCTACCTGCGCGAGCGCGCCGGCGGGGAGCCAGGCGTTATCGTGTCGCGCATCCTGCGGGTGTGCGGTATGGGCGAGTCGCTGGTGGAAGACCGCATCAAAGACCTGATGCAGGGAGCCAACCCCACCGTTGCCCCCTACGCCAAGACGGGCGAAGTGCACCTGCGCGTCACTGCCAGCGCGCCCTCCACCGAACAGGCGCAGGCGATGATTGCCGACATAGAGAGGCAGATTCGCGAACGGCTGGGCAACGCCATCTATGGGGTGGATGACCAGACGCTGGAGGGGGCGGTGATGGAGCTGCTGTGGGCGAGAGGAGCCACCGTCGCCGTCGCCGAGTCGTGTACCGGTGGGCTGATTGGGCATCGCCTCACGGAGGTACCGGGCAGTTCCAAAGCACTGATTGGGGGAGTGGTCGCCTACAGCAACGAGGTCAAAATGCGCTTGCTGAACGTGCCAGAGGAAACCCTGCGCGAATATGGCGCGGTGAGCGAGCCGACCGCTCGCGCGATGGCAGAGGGCATCCGCCAGCTGATGGGCGCGGACTTCGGCATCGGCACCACGGGCATCGCGGGACCCACCGGTGGCACGCCGGAGAAGCCAGTCGGACTGGTGTATATTGCCGTTGCCTCCCCTTCTGGCACCCGCGTGCGCGAGCACCGCTTTCTGGGAAGGCGCAGTGAGATTAAATGGCGGGCGTCTCAGGCGGCGCTGGTCATGCTCAGAGAGGAGCTGTTGTGATGCGCCTGTTCTTCGCCGTTCTACTGGAGGACCATACCAAACACCGCGTGAGCCTGTTGCAGGAGAGCATGAAACGCGCGCTGGCAGGACAGCGCATCGCGTGGGTGAAGGAACAGAACCTGCACCTGACCCTGCGCTTCCTGGGCGAGCAGGACGAGAAAGGTCTGCAAAGGGCGATAGAGGCAGGCGAAACCGTCGCCCGTCTGCACGCTCCGTTCCGGTTTGTGGTGCGTGGCGCAGGCGTCTTCCCCGATACCCGCCGGGCACGGGTGCTGTGGGCAGGGGTGGAGGAGCCGGTGGAACCTCTGGTCCAGCTGGCGCGCGACCTGGAGCGCGAACTGCGACGGCTCGGTTTCCCTCCCGAGGACAAGCCTTTTCGCTCGCATATCACTTTAGCCCGGGTGAAGGAGCCTCCGCCCGCATCGGTGATAGAACGGGTGCTTGCTTCCCTGCCCACCGAGCCTCTGGGCGCGGTAGAGGTGCATTCGTTTGTGTTGATGCAAAGCGTCCTGCGCCCCGAGGGTTCGGAGTACACTCCAGTCAAGGAGTTTCCCCTGTCGCACCCGCCGAGGTTCTAGAGGTCTGGCTCGCATTCCCAAACCTCTTTACCTCTCAACGATGGGTCGGTATCCAGCACCTCACGCGGGATAGGGCGAACGTCTGTGAAGTTTAACCAGGGATGGCGGATATGACTGGGAGAGCGACCTTCGTAGCAAAGCAGCTTTACACCTTGTGCGATTTGCACGGAACCGTCCAACCTCAAACGTAAAACCTTACCTGTGTAGTCGATGTCCGCCTGTGAGCCTCGGAGGTGGGGTGCTCTTTTGCCGTGCAAAATGCAGGCGGCGATGCCATGATTGGGGTCTGCTTGCTGAAGGCGGTGAATATATGGGTTGGTAAAAGAGCGGAAATAGTAGTAGCTGGTGAATATCCCCCATTCGCTCAAATCTGCCGGGTCGCGGCCGGGAGCAGACCCGAAAAACGCTGCGCCTTTGGGATAAACGTCTTCGGGACACTTCAGGATGCGCCTGTCGCGGATATATGGCAGGAGATAGGACTGGTAGCGTGGTGCCTCGCCATAGTCCTCGCGGTACAGGCTGAATGCCACATAGAACTGGCGCAGGTTGCTGGTGCACACCAGTTCGTAGGACTTCTTGCGCGCCTGCTGGAATACGGGAAGCAACAGCGCCACCAGCAAGGCGATAATGGCTATTACCAGTAGCAACTCTATCAGGGTGAATGCCCGTCGGTCCATCGCTCACCACCTCACCTCAAACAGAGATTGAATCGGTTGGTACAGATACGCCAGCCATTGAGGCATCCGCAGAATCGCCATCCCCGTGACGAGCGGCTCCACCGCCAGCCCTGCCACCGACAGCAGAGCCGGACGCAACACACCGCCGGGAGGCGGATAGAACAGGATACCTCCGATAACCCCTGCCAGCCACAGCACCCAGCCACTGGTCAGCAATAACAGCACAAAGCACACTCTTAGCCCCAGCTTTCGCCGGAGTGTCTTTTCTGGTAACTACCTACCTACTCATTTCACCAAAGATGTGGTAAACTCTTGCCATGCGCAAGAACACACCAACCATTGAGGAACTGCTCAGGCGTCTGAGTGCTCTGGAAACAGAGGTCGCTCACCTGCGAGCGGAGAATGTGCGCCTGCAAGCCGAGAACAACCATCTGCGAGCGGAGAACGCTCGCCTGCAAGCAGAGAACGCCGAATTGCGCCGTCGGTTGGGGATGAACAGCACCAACA
>JABUFA010000019.1 GCA_013314755.1 Chthonomonadia bacterium | reverse complement strand
TCGGTGGAGTTTCGGTTTCTGGTGGTTAAGTTGCTGGAGATGGAGGAGGAGGTGTTGCGGTCGAGTGGGAACCCTGCGGCGTTGCGGTTGCGCGGCAGTCCTGAGTTGCTGTTGGAGGAGAAGATAGCTTTAACTCGCCAGATGGAGGAGTTTGGGTATAATAGGGATGTGGCATATCAGTTATTCCGGTTGCTGGACTGGTTGGTTCAGTTGCCGGAGGTTTATGAGGTTCGTTATGAGCAGTTTTTGGAGGCTTATCATTCGGAGGGTAAGATGGCATATTTGACGACGCTAGAGCGGTATGCGTTGCGGCGTGGGATGGAACAAGGCATCCAGCAGGGTCTTCAGGCTGGGATGCGCCGTTCCATTCTTCGCGCTCTGCAGAAGCGGTTTGGGGATGTATCTGCTGAGCTGGAGGAGCGTCTGGAGCGTGTTCAGTCGGAGGAGGCTCTTCAGCAGTTGTTTGACCTGGCGATGGAGGTAGAAAGCCTCTCCGCCTTTGAGCAGGCGTTGGAGCAGATGGCATCCTGACCTAATCGCTCAGCCATTCCAGCAAGTCCTCGACACTGCATTCGGCGCGTCCCTCCAGCCATGCCGCGAGCTGCTGGAGGCGTACCTCGTCCATCTGAGCGATTCCACCGACGTTCTGCTCTGGCATGACACGCACCTGTACGGCACAGTTCTCGCCTATCCGCACAACCGTATCCTCTGCGAAGAAATGGGGTAACTGCAGGGCATCCAGAAACAGGTTCCACCACAGCTTACCTGCGCTGTTCGGCGCAACAAACACCAGATGCTCGATGGCGCGGGTCATTGCCACGTACCACACGCGCAGCTCCTCTTCGCGCTCGCGCTGTCTGCTCCATATGCTCGCAGCTATTGGCAGGGGCGAGTCTCTGGTGAAATCGTGGGCAAGAAACTGCTGAGATGGAATGCATGCGACCAGCCTGTTCTGAGGCTTGCGGTAGATAGGACGCGCTACGTCGGACAGGTAGACCACCGGGAACTGCAGACCCTTCGCACCGTGCACCGTGTAGATGCGCACTACGTCCGCCATCTCCTCCAGCACAGGCGCCTCGCCTTCGCGCAGGGCGATACGCTCCAGCTCGTTCACCATCTCCACAAACGCGGTAACAGGCATCTGGCGGTTCTCGGCAGCGATTTGCAAAAGCTTGCGCACGTTCGCCACCCGCTGTTTGCCGTCAGGTCGGCAAAGCAAACGGGTCTCATACTGCGTCTCATTCACCAGGGTAGCCAGCACTCGAAAGACGTCTGCCGTGCCTGCCTGCGCCTGCAATCGCTCTATCAGCGTCAAGAAATCACGCAGGGCATCGGCATCTGCGCCGGTAGCCCCCTTCTCCAGCCACCGTTTCACTCCAAGCCACAGCGGGGTTCCTTTCCCCAATCGCTGTGCTTCCAGCGCGCAGGCATACAGCGTATCCATGCTGACCCCTACCATTGGAGAGCGCAGGGTCACCGCGACCGCGACGTCGTTGGTAGGGGAATCGAACACCGTGAGCGCGAACACGAGGTCGCGCACCTCCGGCTGGACGAAGTAGTGGCGACGTGCGGTGTTGTAGAACGGCACTCCCGCACGGGCGAGAGCCTCTTCGAACAGCGCCACCTGACTCGTCTGCCGCAGCAGGATGGCGATGTGGCGGTAGCGCAGGAGCTGTCCCTGTTCCTCGCCGCGCGCGGTAATCCGTATGCGCCCTTCCTGAACAGTTTGTCGGATGTGCTGGGCGGTCGCTTCCGCCAGCAGTGCCCATAGCATATCGTTCATGGCAGGCGGCACCAGCACAAACTCCACGCTGGGCTGCTCTTTGGGCGCAAAGTGTCGTGCACTGTACATTCGGCGGTATCTGTCGCCGCCGATGGAAGGGGACCACACCGCCCGGTATATCGTCTCCACCAGTTGCAGTATCTCCGGGCGCGAGCGAAAGTTTCTGTCGATATTCACCAGCAGAGCTTGTTCGGGATTCTGCCGTGCCTTACGCTCCATCTGACGGAACAGCGCGACATCCGCGTGCCGGAACGCATAGATGGACTGCTGAGCATCACCCACCACGAACAGGTTTTTACCACTGCTGAGCAGGGTAATCAGCTCCATCTGCAGGTGGTTGGCATCCTGAAACTCATCCACCATCACAAAGCGGAACTTGCGGCGATAGCGCTGACGCACCGTGCGGTGTTCGCGCAGGAGGCGTATGGCTTCCGACATGATGTCCGCAAAGTCACACTGATTCGCGTCGGCTTTCACCCGCTGATACTCGTCCCATGCCTCTACCAGCAAACGCAGGGTTGTGCTCGTGCGCCAGGATTCCTCTATCTCCTTCTGCAGTTTCGCCTCAGCCAGCACCGGCAGCCACTCCTGAACCCGCCCCAAGCACTCCGCAACCACCGGGTGCTGGATGTGAGTATCACCCTGGCGCACCAGCAGAGCCTGTCGCAGGGCAGAAACCACCTGAATTGGGTCGCCCTCCATGCGCAGGTTTTCCAGCGCAAGCTGTAGACGGCGCAGTTCGCCAGCCAGCGAGTCGTCGTCTGGCAGGATGTGCAGTGCCGCCTTGACGCCGGGAAGCAGGGCATGGCGCAGAAGTTTCATTAACTGCCACACGATGTTCTGTGGATGTTGGTCAATCTCGTCCGCCCACTCTAATAACTGCTCGCGTGTCCATCCGAACAGGCGGATGGTCTCCATCGCCTGATACAGGTCCTGGCGAAGGGTGTGCAGGGCGTCATGGGGGTCACTTCCGAAGCGCATCCTGCCGAACGCCTCGCGCAACAGCCTGCCAATGGCACTATCCGACTGCACACTGTGCCTGTCCACTACCCGGTCAAAGGCGTGGTAGAACTGCCGTTCCGCATCGTGTTCGGACAGCTGCTGGAAGAAGGGATCGAGCACGCTCTCAAACGGATTCTCGCGGATCAGGCGGGCACACAGGGAGTCAATCGTGCTGATGTAGGCATTTTCCACCAGCCAGCTGGCTTCGGCAATCCCCTCGCGCTCCAGCAGGTGGATGATGCGCTCCTTCATCTCGCGCGCTGCCTTGCGAGTGTAGGTGATGGTGAGTATCTGGTCTACCCGCGCCCGTTCGGTGCGCACCAGATGCACGAACCGCTCCGCCAGCACCTGCGTCTTACCCGAACCTGCCCCCGCCGAGACTACGATAGAACGGTCGTCGGTCTCTACGGCGATTCGGTGCGAATCGTCCCGAATGTTCTCCTGGGAGTGCTGGGTTACATTCATAGTGTCTATCTTAATCGGGCAGGGGACTGGTTGTCAAATTGGATTGGATGGTGAAACCGTCTGTAGGGGCAACCCTCTGTGGTTGCCCCATCCTCCTAATGAGCCTATTCGTAGGAGCAACCCCTGTAGTTGCCCACTCAGCGTTACGGCAGATGGTGTTCTTTAAAGAACTTGACGATACGCTCTGTGGTGTCCGGCGGCCATGTATGCCCGCCATCGTGCGCACAGAAGACCACCGGATTCTGCCCTTTGGCGGACGGATAGAGAACGCACCCCTTTGCCCACTCTTTACCCTCGCCGGGGCAGCCGTTCAGCCGAAGCAGGAGGTCGCGTGTGCGCTCTGCCGACTGGAAAGATACCAGCCTGTCCCTCTTACCGTTGACCATCAGCACGGGGCGTGAAGTGCGCGCTCTCAGCAGGAACAGTTCGCCCGCACCGGCTACCGGGGCAAACGCTGCGAAGTACTGTGGTCGCTCCGTCAGCAGGAGAAAGCAGAACAGCGCGCCGTTGGACATCCCACAGGCATACACCCGTTTCTCGTCCACCCGGTAACGAGCCTTTACCTCTTTCAGCAGTGCGTCCACAAACTTCAGGTCGCGGTCGTCATATTCACCCGGGCGATGTTGCCAGCCTGGTCCATTCCGCATCAGACGAGGACTATACACCGTTAACCCCTGCGGATAGACAACCGTTGCCTCTTTCCATGCAGTGTGCAGACTGTATCTCCGGGCGGCGTGCTGGGCGTTGCCGGTAAAACCGTGAAACACAAACACCACTGGCGAGGGCTTGCGCTGGGCGTCTGAGCCCGGATACACCAGTGCAGTGCGCCCTACGCCGTCGACAGGGATCGTCCACTGTTCAGGTTGCTGGGGCATTGAAAATCCACCTCCACACCCTTCAGACGCGCCTGGCGACGAAAGGTTCAGTGGGGCGGGCAGGTTTACTTCCCGCGCACCAGCGCTTCGCCTGCCCGCAGAAGTCGCTCCACCAGCTCGGGGCTGGAGGCTTCGGCGTACACACGTACCACCGGCTCTGTGCCCGAAGCACGCAGTAACAGCCACGCCCCGTTCTCAAAGAGGAACTTGGTGCCGTCCATGCGGTCGATGCTGGCGACCGGCAAACCAGCGACCTCCCGCGCTTCCGTTTCGGCGACACGCTGGCGGGCAGCGGGCATCTCCTCGCGCTCCAGGTGCAGGTCAATGCGGTTGTAATGGTGCTCGCCCACCAGGTCAAAGACTTCTTGCACCAGATCGCTGAGCCATTTCCCGCTGATTGCCATCGCCTCGAGAAGCATCAAGCCCATCAGCACGCCGTCGCGCTCCGGGATGTGGTGCTGGATACCGATGCCGCCGCTCTCCTCACCGCCAATCAGCACATCACCTTTCAACATGTTCTCGCAGATGTACTTGAAACCGATGGGCGTGACGGTAAGCGGCAGGTCAAAGTGCCGGCACAGCGCGTCAATCATGTTGGTGGTAGAGATGGTTTTGACCACGCGACCGCGCCAGCCCCGACGCTGAACCAGATGGTACAGGGTGATGGCGAAGATTCGGTGGCTGTCTACAAAGTTACCCTGCTCGTCCACCGCGCCCACCCGGTCAGCGTCACCGTCCAGTGCGATACCGATGTCTGCCCGCTCCCGGCGCACCGTCTCCATCAGCGCACCCAGGTTGGAGGCAATTGGCTCGGGGTTGACGCCGCCGAACTGCGTATCGCGGTTTTCACGAATGGCGATAACCTGCGTGCGCCCACCGGTAAGCAGGGTGCGCAGATAGCCCGCGCCCGAACCGTGCATGGCATCGGTGACTACCTTGAAGCCGGTATCCAGAATGTTCTGCAGATTCACCAGTGTTTTGAGGTGCTGGAGGTATTCGTTTGTGAGATTTTCGATGCGCAGCTCTGCGGGAGAGTGCACGCCTGCCTGTTCCCCAGCCAGCAGACGCTGAAGGTGCGCCTCAATCTGTTCGGTGATTTCGGGCAACGCAGAACCGCCGTAGTTTGCCTTGAACTTAAAGCCATTGAACCGCGGTGGGTTGTGGCTGGCGGTTATCATCACCCCTCCCTGCGCCCGCCGATGGTGAACAGCAAACGACAGCGCAGGCGAGGACAACGAACTTTCGGAAAGCACCGTGGGCAAACCGCACTGTGCCAGCTCTTCGGCTGCCGCGCGGGCAAAGACCTCCGACTTATACCGATTATCATATCCAACCAGCACGCCATGCCCCTCGGGTTTGGCATGATGCAGGTACTCCGCGACCGCTCTGGCTACCAATCGCACGTTCGCCTCGTTAAAATCTTCGTCAATCACTCCACGCCAGCCATCGGTGCCGAAACGAATTTCAGTCCCACTCATCCTGTCATCACCTCCGTACACTGGAATCTGCAAACATTTCCAGTATCTGTTATACCACGTCTTTGATACGGGTGCGCTACCCTGAAGGGTGAAACGGTGAAAGCCTTTGCTCCGCAAACACGGCTCGGCGGGCGGCTCGCCCTCCAGGGATAAGACCCCTCTCCCAGCCTCTCCCCGACACGGGGAGAGGAGAATCTCCCCTTCCCTCGCAGGGAAGGGGCTGGGGGTTAGGTGTTGCTCAAAGCCGAACAGCCCCACCTGACCTCCCCGCAGGCGGGGAGGAAGCTGGCTCCCCTTCCCTCGCAGGGAAGGGGCTGGGGGTTAGGTTCAAACCGCTCCGCGGGAGCCTCGCCCTTCAAAGGGTAACGCATCGGGCAATGGGAAGGGTGAGCCGAAGCCGTTTCCGGGTGTGCTCAACGAGCCAGCAACTTCTGTCGGATGGCTTCCAGCAGGTGTCGGGCGACCTCGCGCTTGCTCATCAGCGGCAGGGCTTGCTGGGAGCCGTCTGCCCACAGAAGCGTCACCCGGTTGGTGTCGGTGCGAAAGCCTGAACCCTCCTGCGACACGTCGTTTGCCACAATCAGATCCAGATTCTTCTCGCGCAGTTTGGTCTGAGCGTTTTGCAACAGCTCTTCGGTCTCCGCCGCGAAGCCCACCAGGATGTGCTTGCCTTTGCGCGCGCCCAGCGTGCGAAGAATATCGGGGTTGGGCACGAGGCGTATGGTCCACTCCTGCTCGCCTTTTTTGCGCTTGCCCTGCCACACCTCGGCGGGGCGGTAATCGCTGACGGCGGCGGTGGCGATAACCACGTCCGCCTGGTCATACATCTGCAGACAGGCGTCCAGCATCTGCTCGGCGGTGCGCACGCAAACCGTTTTCGCGCCAGCGGGAGGCTCCAGCAGGGTCGGTCCCGTCACCAGCGTTACCTCTGCGCCCTGCCGAACCGCTTCCTCTGCTATCGCGTAGCCCATCTTGCCCGAAGAGGGGTTGGAGATATGTCGCACAGCGTCTATCGGCTCTTCGGTAGGACCGGCGGTAACCAGCACGCGCACGCCGCGAAGGGGTGGGTTCAGCACCTCCTCCACCGCCTGCAGGATGGTGGGGGTATCCGCCAGCTTGCCCGCGCCCACATCCCCACACGCCAGCATCCCCTCCACGGGATACACGAAGCGCGCGCCGCGCTCCTCCAGAATGCGCACGTTCTCCTGAATGGCGGGGTGCTGCCACATCACCGTGTTCATGGCGGGGGCAATCACCAGCTTCGCCTGCGTCGCCAGCGCGAGGGTGGTTAACAGGTCGTCGGCGATGCCGTAAGCCAGCTTCGCCAGAATGTTCGCCGTCGCCGGGGCAATCAGCAGGACGTCGGCGCGTTTGGCGAGGTGGATATGCGCAATCTGTCGCTCCTCCGGCTCGTCAAAGAGGTCAATCAGCACGGGGCGCCGGGTGATGGCGCGGAAGGTGATTTCCGTGATAAAGCGGCGGGCATGTTCGGTCAGTACCACATCCACCTCTGCGCCCGCCTGGGTGAGCTTGGAGGCGATGTCCGCTGCCTTATACGCCGCGATACTGCCCGTCACGCCCAGCAGAATATGCTTGCCCTCAAAGACCGACATGTTCTACTCCTTCCGTATTCGCGCTCGCTCGGCAAGGATAATGGCACGCAGGAGGTCTATTGCCCCCTCCAGGTGGTCGTTGGTCACCAGATAGTCATACTGGGGCATCACGCGCATCTCCTCTTCGGCGATGCGCAGTCTGCGCTCTATCTGTTCGGGGGTATCGGTGCCGCGCGCGGTCAAACGCTGGCGCAGAACTTCCATGCTGGGGGGCTGAACGAAAATCAGTATCGCCTCCGGCACTCGCTGACGCACCTGCAGTCCACCCTGCACTTCAATCTTGAGAATCACGTCCAGCCCTTTCGCTCGCGATTCCTCCACCAGATGCAGGGGCGTGCCATAGTATGCCTGATTGTAGCGCGCGTACTCCAGAAACTTGCCCTCGGCAATCCACCGTTCGAACTCCTCCACGCTCAGGAAGAGGTAGTCCACGCCGTGCTGTTCACCCTCGCGAGGGGGGCGGGTGGTGGCGGTCAGGCATTTGACCACGCCGCCGACTCGTTTCAACAGCCCCGCCAGCAGGGTATCCTTGCCCACACCGCTGGGTCCCGACAGCACGATAAGGTTGCCGCGACGCACCGTTCCGTTCATACCTTCAGTATAGCACACTGCGGGGAAATGTGCAGGTGGATTATGGGCACTACAATCCACAAGCCCTTCTGATACATTGCTTGACGCCCTGCAAATCTCTTTCAGTAAGGCGACCTATCTTTTGGACAATTCTTGAGCGGTGAGCAGTAATCAACGTGCTACGAACCCACGAGGGCTTATCCAGTCCTTCACTCAACCAGTCCTGCAGGAAATAATCAGTGCTGCGGAAAGTTTTAGGCTCTTTGGAGGTGATAGCCACAAGGATAACATCTTCGCTGTTCTTATGATATTCGTCGGTGCTTAGTACAATAGCGGGACGTTGTTTGGAGCCGGAGGCGTCGCTGTACGGAAAATCTACCAGTACGATGTCCCCTTGCTCGTAAGGCCCATCCATCGAACTGCTCTTCAGTCAGTTTCTTCTCGCTGTAGAGACTCAGACGCGATTAACAGCCACCCTTCCGACTCCGCAATCTCATCGAGCTCCTCTGCATCGATAAGCAGGGAGTCCGCAGGGATAGCGTAACCTGCGCGTGGGCAGTGCACAAGATCACTGCGTTTTGCTTGACGCTGCGTCACTAGGGTGCGTTGCGGGGTCAACAGTCCCGTCTCGATCCACCGACAGATAGTTTGCTCGTCGGCGCCGATTCGCTTTGCTGCCTGTGAAATGGTTATCAGTGCCATCTGAACTGTTTTCCCGTTGGAACAGGTCCGCTCTGTGTAAACTATACCATATCTGGGCAACGTAAGCAAACACCCAGTTTCTGAGCAATACTCGACTCGGGTGAGGCTTGCTTCCAGCCTCACCCGCACAGACTCAGTATCGGTAATCCCGGCTGTGCGCCTCCTGCAGGTAGCGTGCCAGCAGGTTGACCGCCGCCTCGATGTCCTTGCGATGCACCATCTCGTTCACGGTGTGCACGTAGCGCGTGGGGATGCTGATGGTGATGCTGACCGTGCCGGAACGACTTCGCTGTAGTGCGCCCGCGTCGGTGCCGCCGCGCGGCAGAATCTCCATCTGGTGCGGAATGTTCTCGCGTTCGGCAATCTCGCGGAAATGCTCCACCAGCTTCGGATGGCAAATCAGGCTCCCGTCCATAATCTTGATGGCGACGCCCTGTCCCAGTTTGGTGACCGTCTCCGTCTCGGAAGGACCGGGGTAGTCGTTGGCGAGGGTGACGTCCAGTGCAATGCCGATGTCCGGCTCTATCGCATACGCGGAGGTAGTGGCTCCTCGCAAGCCGACCTCCTCCTGTGCGGTGGCGACGGCGTAGATATCTACTTCGGTGCGCGTGTCCTTTAACAGGCGCATGGCTTCAATCATCACGAACACGCCCACTCGGTCATCCATCGCCTTGCCGAAGAAGGTATCTCCGCACGATTCGGTGGTGCGATCCATCGTTACCATATCGCCGACCGAGACCTTCTCCTTCACCTGCTCGGCGGGCATTCCCAGGTCGACGAAGAAGCTCTCTATCTGGGGCGCCTTGTTCATCTCTTCAGGGGTCAGCATGTGTGCGGGTTTGGTGGAATAAGCCAGCACGCCGCGCAAAACCTCTCCCTTTCGGGTATGCACCAGCACGCGCTGGGCGAACAGCTGCCGCGCGTCGAACCCGCCCAGCGGCTGAAGGCGCACGAAGCCTTTATCGTCAATGTGGCGTATCATAAAACCGATTTCGTCCATGTGCGCTGCCAGCATCACCTTGCGCGCGCCATTGCCCCGCTTCAGCCCAATCACATTGCCCATCACGTCCGTTTCCACGCTGTCCACCAGCGGCGTCAGCGCCTCTTTGACCACCTCGCGGATGAGGTGTTCCTGCCCGGGGATGCCCGGCGTCTCGCAGAGCCGTTTCAACAGGTCGTAATCCATCTATCGCCTCCTGTGACCGCTTCCGTTTTCTTCACACTTAGCCCCGCGCCTACGAAACTCCTTTGTCGGCACAGGAAGCGGGCAGGGAGATGGTGAAAATTAGATAGCGCAGATAACGTTTCCCCTGCAACTTACGGTATGATTGCAGAGTCGTCTATTACGAACAGTGTGGGAGGACTTGAAGGCTTGATGCGTTTCAACACTCACTGGCGACTTCTTCTGATTGTGGCTATCCTGCTGATGGCAGGGTGTTTTTGCTTTCCTGCTGACGTCCAGCGCGCCTATCCCGACGCTCTGCGCCGTGACATCGAACGCGCCCGAGACAGAGTATACCCTGCAGTGGTGAACATCATGGTGGTGACGCGCTACTTCGCGGAGGGACGGGCACAGCGCGCGCCCGCGGGAGGCAGTGGATTCATCGTCACGCCGCAGGGGCATGTGCTGACCAACTACCACGTGGCGGGCAACTCCACGCGCATCACCTGCTCGCTGACCACTGGCGAAACGCTGGAGGCAACCGTGGTGGCGCATGACCCCCTGACCGACCTGAGCATCCTGAAACTGCGTGCCGACCCCAAGCGTCGGTTCCCCTATGCGCCGCTGGGCAACTCTGACACGCTGAAGGTTGGCGACTACGTGCTGGCAATGGGCAACCCGATGATGCTGTCGTCGTCGGCAACGCTGGGCATCGTGTCCAACACCCGGCGCGTGTTCACCGACTTCACGCAGACCGAACTCGAGGAGATGGAGCTGGACGAAGGCGAAAGCACCGGCTTGCTCACGCGCTGGATTCAGCACGATGCGCTGATCCTGCCGGGCAATTCGGGCGGTCCGCTGGTGAACCTGCGCGGCGAAGTGGTGGGCATCAACGAGCTGGGAGGCAGCGGCATAGGCTTTGCCATCCCTTCCAACCTTGCCCGCCAGGTACTCCAGCAGGTGTTGAAGACGGGGCGCATCCGGCGCGGCTGGCTGGGTGTCAACGTGTTGCCGGTGGAGAAGCTGGGGCGCAAAACGGGCGTGCTGGTCTCCTTCGTCTTTCCCGACTCGCCGGCGCAGAAGGCAGGCATTCAGCCGGGCGATATTATTCTGTCCATTGACGGCTCGCCAACGGACGCGCGCTTCTTTGAGCAGATACCTCTTTTCTACCAGAAGATGGCGCTTCTGCCCGTGGGCAAGCGGGTAACGATTCGCCTCCTGCGTGCCGGCAAAGAGAGAAGAGTGGCCGCAGTGGTAGCGCAGTGGGAGCGTTCGCGTGGCGATGAAGAGGAGTTTCGCGAGGCAGGTATCACCGCTCAGAACATCACCCGCGCGATGGTGGTAGCGCGAAACCTGGCAACCGCGCAGGGCGTGCTGGTAACCGGTGTGCGTCCGGGCTATCCCTGCGACAACGCCCGTCCAAACCTGAAACGAGGCGACGTGATTACCTCCGTCAACGGCAAGCCCACCCCCAACCTGTCCGCCCTGCGTCAGGCGTTGAACGCGGCGAAGAGCGGTTCCGAGGCGGTCGTGTACTTCCGCCGCGGTGAAGAACATCTGGTCACGGTGGTGGACATGTCGCCCCCTCCGCCTGACACAATGGGCGGCGAGCTGGCAAAGCCCTGGCTGGGCGTGAAGACGCAGGTGGTCACTCCCCAGATAGCAAAGGCGGTGGGTGTAGAAAAAGCGCGTGGCTTCCGTATCACGGAGGTCTATCCATGGACCGAGGCGGGCAAAGCGGGTTTGCGCACGGGCGACATCATCCTGGCGGTGAACGATACCGAGCTGGAGGCTTCGCGCCCACAGGATGTCGATGAACTGCGCCGAATCATTGAAGACCTGTCGGTGGGGGAAAAGGTGGACCTGACCATCCTGCGTGCGGGCAAGCCTCAGAAGGTCACCGTGACGCTGGAAGAGACGCCTGCCTCCGGCGAAACCGCCCGAAGGGTGCGACAGAAGGAGTTCGAGTTCATCGTGCGCGACGTGACCCCCATGGACCGCATGGAGAACCGCTGGAGCCGCGACCAGAAAGGGGTGCTGGTGGTGGAGTGCACCATGGGCGGCTGGGCGAATCTGGCGGGTTTGCGCCCCGATGACCTGATCCTGAGCATCAACGGCGTGCCGGTTGCCGATACATACGCCTTTGAGCAGGTGATGGCGCGGGTGGTACGCGAGCGCCCCAAAGTGACGCGCATCTTCCTGCGGCGCGACGGACGCACCCATTTCGTGTTCATTGAACCAGACTGGGCGAAGCTGTTGCCTTAACCGCTTCGCCGACCTATGGAGGGATAAGCATGACAAAACTGTTCTGGGCTGTTCTCGTCAGCCTGTCTGTGCTGGTAACGACCTCTGCACAGGACGAGAGCGCGAACGTGCAGGCGGTGGTGGAAAAGGTGGCGCCTTCCATCGTCACGGTGAAGGTGGTCATTAAAACCACCATGAAGATGGGAGGCGAGAGCATGGAAGAGGAGTCCAAAATGAGCCTGCAGGGCGTGGTGGTCACGCCCGACGGTCTGATTATGGTCTCCAATTCACCCTTCTCCCCGAAGCGAGTGATGGAGATGCTGGCGGGCGAGGCGATGCCGGCAGGGATGGACTACAAGATGACGCCGACCTCTATCAAGGTCATCTTCGGCAACGAGGATAAGGAGTACGACGCTTTCCTCGCTGCGACCGATACCAAGCTGGACCTCGCTTTTATCAAGGTGGAGGGGCTGGGCGACAAACAGCTGACGCCGGTAAGCTTTGCCAGTGCGACCGAGGCGAAGCTGGGGCAGCAGGTGATTGCTGTTTCGCGCCTGACCAAAGGCTACGACTACGCTCCATACTTTGTGCTGGGGCAGGTTTGCGGCGAGATTACCAAGCCGCGCCGGGCATGGATGCTGTCAGGCGACGTGTCGCAGCTGGGCCTGCCGGTGTTCACCCTGAACGGCGAACTGCTGGGCGTGCTGACCACCATCGCTCCCGATGTGCGCGAGGAGGGCAGCGACACGATGGGCTTTGCGATGCTTACGCGCCTGCTTTCAGGAGGCGGCTCCTCGGGAACGGGCGGTGTGTTCGTGGTGCCCGCACAGCAAGTCAGTGCGCTGATCGAGCAGGCAAACCGTCGCGCGGCGGAACTGGCGGAACAGCGTGCTAAACAGAAACAGGAATCTCCCAAACCCAGCCAGCCGGCTCAACCATCCAGGCCCAAAACGGGCGGGAAATAGCACCAACATCCGTTCATCTGGAGGGCGACAATGGAGCAGGTGATTGCGCAAACAACGCTGGGCGAACGACGCCTCCTGCTCGTTCAGGGCGACATCACCAGGCAGAAGGTGGATGCGATTGTGAACGCGGCAAACGAATGGCTTCAGCACGGCGGAGGTGTTGCCGGCGCCATCGTGCGTGCTGGCGGCTATACCATTCAGGAGGAGAGCAACCGCATCGGTCACGTGCCGACAGGTAGCGCGGCAGT
The DNA here is from genome assembly GCA_013314755.1 of Chthonomonadia bacterium. Taxonomy (GTDB): domain Bacteria; phylum Armatimonadota; class HRBIN16; order HRBIN16; family HRBIN16; genus HRBIN16. The sequence goes on along the minus strand of JABUFA010000019.1, from coordinate 53,028 downwards.
GACGGGGGCAGGCAAACTCCCTGCACGATACGTCATCCACGCGGTTGGTCCCATCTGGAGCAACCACACGCCCGAAGAGGCTGACCGCCTGCTGGCAAGTGCCGTGAGAAGCAGTCTGCAGCGTGCGGACGAGCTGAATCTGCAAAGCATGGCGTTTCCCGCCATCAGCTCGGGCATCTACGGCTTTCCCAAAGAGCGATGCGCCCGGGTGATGCTGAGCGCAATAGAGGACTACTTCGCGCAGAACCCGCAGAGCAGTGTGCAGGAGGTGCGCCTGGTGCTGTACGACAACCCCACCCTGGAGGCGTTCCTCGCAGAGTACAACCGGCGCTACGCTGGCGCATAAAACGGTTGGGAACAGCTCTCAGCGACGGGCAAGCGCCTGCAATGAACGCACGGGCGCATCGGCGGAGACGCCGTGCCGCCAGAAGGTCTGCGTGCGCAGCGGTCCCACGGAGACCATAGCGACTGGCGTGCCAGTCAGCTCTTCTACGCGCTGGACGTATCGCTTCGCCTCGGCAGGCAGATCTTCCCAGCTTCGCACGTCGGCAATCTCCTCTTTCCAGCCGGGCAATTGCTCGTATACAGGCTCACACCTGTCAAGCACGGCACTGTCGGAGGGGAACTGCTCAATCGTCTCGCCGTTCGGCAGGCGATAGGCGCGGCATATCTGCACCGTGTCCAGCCCGCTCAGCACATCCAGCAGGGTCATGGCGAAGGCGGTCAGCCCGTTCACCTGCGCCGAGTAGCGAAGCACCACCGTATCCAGCCAGCCGCAGCGGCGCGGTCTGCCGGTGGTCGTGCCGTACTCCCTGCCTCGCTCCCGCAGGTAGTTGCCCGTCTCGTTGGTCAGTTCGGTGGGGAAGGCTCCCGAACCGACGCGGGTAGTATATGCCTTTGCTACGCCGATGACGGCGTCGATATAGGTGGGACCGATGCCCGTGCCCACACATGCCCCACCTGCCACCGGATGCGAGGAAGTGACATACGGGTAGGTGCCATGGTCCAGATCCAGCAAAGTGCCCTGTGCGCCCTCAAACACCACTCGCTGACCGCTTTTCACCGCATGGTACACCAGCGGGTCGGTGTCGGTAATCATCGGGCGCAATATCTCGGCGTAGCTTTTATATTCGCGCCAGATGTCTTCGAAGGTAGGGCAGTCGGTTTCATACACCATCTTCAGCAGTCGGCTTTTTTCCTCCAGCGCGCGGCGTAACGCCTCTGCAAAGCGATCGGGCTGGCGCAGGTCTGCCATGCGGATGCCTTTGCGTGCGGCTTTATCGGCATAGGCGGGACCGATGCCCCGGCAGGTGGTGCCAATCTGCGCGGAACCCCGCTGTTTCTCCTCTAAGGCGTCCAGCAGACGGTGGTAGGGCATCACCACATGTGCGCTGGCGCTGATGCGAAGGTTATCCACCGCCACCCCCTGTGCCTGCAGAGAGCGGATTTCCTCCACCAGCACCTGCGGGTCCACCACCACACCGCTGGCGATAATGTTGGTCACCCGCGGACGGAAGATGCCGGAGGGTACCAGATGCAGTTTGAACTCGTGTCCATCAAAGCGCACGGTGTGACCGGCGTTACTGCCTCCACCATAGCGCACCACCATGTCTGCATCCTGCGCGAGGCAGTCCACCACTTTGCCTTTGGCTTCATCGCCCCACTGGGCGCCGACCACCACAACTGCTGGCATAGGATAATAACGGCTGGAGCCGCTTTCCTCCTTTCTGTTGCGCGGGGATAAGGGGGCTGAGTGTGTTCTATAGCACCCAGCCGCACAGCATCTAATATACCACAAAAAGCCCTTTTTTCCTAAAATCGCGCCTCGACTATCACCGTGCCCGACATGCCCGTGATCTCCACATCGTTGCGCTGGGGGTCAAACCGTTTGTAAGGTGCGCCGTTGACCTCCACCGCCCTGAGAGGAAGCCCGTCAGGATGGCGAAAGCGCACCAGCAGGCGAGGCGGCTGTTGACGCAGCTGAAGGTCGAGCGTGGCAGTGATGCGCCTGTGGTCGGCAGATGTGTGGTAATCCACGCTAACCGTGCCCCAGCGGGTGCATACTCCCCTGGCGTAGAGCGGCTTTTCGGGCACGAACCACTCTCGGGGTATCGCCCGCCCGAGGTGAAGGATGCGGTCGTTCGCATAGACGAACATCGCCCTGAGCCAGGAAACAGCGTTCGACTCGTCGCTGGTCTTGAAGTGCGCCGAGTTGGAATAGCCCAGCACTGGCATCGGGTGTTCGATCATGGCGTTAATCTCTTCGCGATAGCAGGCACACCACGCATTGAAGAACATCCAGATGAAAATCTCCGGCTCGTCGCGGTCAAGGTGTGGTATCAGCCCCGCCAGCAGGTTGGGCTGGATGGAGAATCCCGCCCGGTCGAACCAGTTCGCCTCGAGGTTCGGGATGAGGTAGCCGTAGGGCGGCTGGGGATAACGGTTGTCCTGATAGTCGTCCAGGATCCACTGCGCCTGCGGGCTATCCGGCTCATACAGACCGCTGATGAGCAGGTATACCGAACCTTCCAGCACCTCCCGGATCCAGCCCACGTCACGCCTGCGCTGGTAGAGTCGGCTGGGATAGTGTGGAACCCATCTGCCGTCGCGCAGTCGCACCAGCGGGGTATACTGGCGCATGGTCTCGAAGCCGCGAATGAGGTCTGCCCGGTAGGCGTCTGCCTCTCGACGGATGCGCGCCGCTTCGGGATGTCCGATTGCCTCCAGCGCCTTCGCGGCGGTATCCACGCCCCGCCACGTCAGCACGTTGGTGGAGAGCCAGTAGTGGAAATCGGTCACGTCCTCCAGACTGCCTGCGGGCAGGAAGCCGTATTCCCAACCGCGCGAGTGGGGCAGGTTTCCCATGGTGTTGCGTCGCTGGCGGAACACCCAGTCACAGCCGGCAATCAGTGAAGGCGCGACCTTCCTCAGCCACTCCGCATCGCCGGTCAGGAAGTAATGCATTCCAATAACCCACAGCACCCAGCCGTGATGCTGATTGTATGCGCCGCTCTCAAATCCCCCTGCCCCGAAGTACATGCCCTCATAGTCGGTGAAGTTGCCCGGCTGAGGAGCGGTTCCCTGATACTTTATCCACAGTTCGATGCGCCGGCGTGCCTCCTCGTGCAGTCCGCGCCCGTCCAGCTCGTGCGTAATCATGCACGACTCGTTGGTGAAGTTGCCATATGTGGAAGTACCGACCGAAGTGTTAATCAGCCCGCTGCCGTCGGGCATGGTGCAGTCGGTAATCAGTACATGCGAGAGGTGCGAAGCGTGCAGGGCGGTGACATGTGGCTCTGGACAGGCGATCTGCGCCCCCTGCCTGCCCTGTTCGCGCCAGAAGGCGGTGACCGCATGGTAACTCTCAGCGAGGTCCAGAGCCTGCAGTGCCTGCAGTTCATGCGGCTGGTCGAGCGCGATGTAGGGTATCTTCAGCAGGAGTTCGCCCGTCTCGCCCGGCTGCAGCGTCTGCCGGAAAAGCACCTGCTTGCCCTGCACTTCGGGCTTCATACTGCCTTCCCAGCGTGCGCGAATCGGCTGTTGTCCCTTCCATTCGGAGCGCAGGAGGTTTCCATCTACGCTCAGCACGTCGCGCTCGCCCCGCGGCACGAGGTAATCGTCCTGCCCGTCGGTGGAGTAGGCGTTATGCGACCTACCGGATCGGTGCGAGTAAGACACGGGCAGTTCCGCCACGGCGGGCGTATCGCCCAGATTCCTGAAACGGAAGCGCACCATCGCCACCACGGTATCGTCGCTGGCGAGGTTCGGGTCAGAGATGGGACGCTCTAAGGGCACGGCAAAGCTGGTCTGCTCGATGGCGATGTTGCCGTCGCTGGCGCGGATGTTGTACGCCAGCACCGGGGCGGGGTCGGGGAAGCGGGCGAGAATCGCCTTCCGCTCCAGTCCGAAGAAGAAGCGTGCATCGCCGTCGCACAGGAAGCGAGCGGTATCTTTGCCCGGAATGCTGGTGACGTTCCACCGATGAAGCACGAGGTCGCCGTTCGCTTCCAGCCAGAACCGCTGACGGTTGTGTTTACAGCCCAGGTTATAGCTCACCACATGGGGGCGAGGCTGTCCGTTGTACGCGCCGGCGTATGTTTGCTCGCGGTGTTCCTTCACACGCTGATTGAGCGTTTTCGCGCCCGCAATCCGCTGCTGGTACTGCTCGAAGGTGGTGGGGTCATCGGCTAAGGCGATATAGATGCCCTTTTCGGCGTACCAGATAGGTCCCTGTTCTTTGAGGCTCTGCAGGCTGATGGTAAAGGCATCATCGTCCAGCGAAAAGGTGACGTGCCCCTCGTCGCCGCAGTAGCGATGGGCAGGAACCATGTGTTCCACCCTCAGCTCAAAGGAACGCTTCTCCTCGGATAGCAGCTCCACCGTCCAGCGAAGCGGCTGCACGCCCTGGGGCTTCAAAATCTCCTGATTCAGCAGGGCGTTATAGGCGGTGAGCCGGATATGTTTGCCCGGTGTTCTGCGTCCGGCATCCAGCTGCACCCGCAGGCGGGTGACCGTTCGGGGGGAGGTGGTGAAGATGCTCGTGTTAAGAATCTGCCGAGAGTCCGGCACGGCGATTTTAATGCCCAGCGTGCGTCGAAAGGTCACATCGTAATCTCCCACGTTGGGGAACTCGGCACTGAGCGGTTTAAAGGTAACGAGCACGCTGCGTGCGCCTTCCCGCTGCACCTCTATCTCCGCTTTCTGCCACTGGCCGTTGAACTGGTCGTCCACCGGAATCCAGCCGAATCCGCACGGATCGTCCATGTCGCTGGCGTATTCGATGCGCACGTCGGGCCAGGTCTTGCGCAGGTAGTAGACGCTCAGCTGGTCGGGAACCTGTGTGCGGAAGCGTATCCGCATCTGGCAGATGTCGCGCGGTTCCTCGAAGCGATATTCGCCGGGTTCGCAGTTTGGCAGGGCAAAGGGCGCGATATCAAACTGTTTCATGCGTACCTCCTGAAGGGCTGGCGCTGCCGCTGCAGGGCTGGCGCACGCTATGACAATCACCGCTATGGCGCAGAACAGCACGTCGAACATGTCTTCTCACCGCAACGCCACTGTGACGATACGCCGGGCGGGAACACCGACTTCCACCTCTTTCGAGCGCACAGGCAATCTCTCCTGCGTTCTGCCCGCAAGGTCGGTTCGCCGGGCTTCTTTCGGCGCCCATCGGCTGAATTGAAGGCGTGCCCGCGCTGGCGCGGCGCCCGGGTTATAGAGCCGGATGCAAAGGTATTCATCTTCCATGGTTATCCCGCCGACGAGCACCGTGCCGCCCTGGGATTGCACCTGCAGGAGCGACTGTGCGCCTGGCGTCGGCAGGTTGGGATGAACTTCGGCCTGCTGGGGACGCCCGTTTCCCGGGCGGCGAGGGTCGCACATGCTTGCCAGAGCCTCCCAGCCGAAGCGGGTGGCGGTAGCGGGGTCAAAGCCCTCGTCCTTCAGCCACAGGGTGAATCCGAACACCAGGTCACCTCCCTGAGATGCCTTATAGTTCGTATCCCAGTAGTTGTTGAACACGTAGGCGAAGAGTGAGCCGTTCAGGCTTCCCAGCTTACCTCGCCACAAGCCCTTGAAGAAGTCGTTAAAGGTCAGCAGGGGAGCGTGCGGGGTGGCGAGATAGGCGGTAGAACGCCCGTCGCTCAGCGCAGCGAAGCTGTGGGTGGCGTACCACTCGCGACAGCCGCCGGTCAATTGCTCCTGTTCCACCTGCAGAATACCGTATGGCAGTTCCACGAACCCCTTGATAGCCTTTGGCTGGGCAAAGCGCAACGGGAAGGCGAAATAGCCCGCCTCTTTGGTGAGCGTTGCCTCTTTGTGAAGCACGTTCAGGAACTCCAACCTGCCGTCCCACCATATCGTTATCCATGTATCCAGCGGGGGCAGGTTCTGCCCTGTCCTCTGCAAGCGCAAAACGGCACGGATGGCACCGTTCTCCACCACCTCCGCGCTCGTCTGGCTGTGGGTGGACACCCCGTACTTCGGCTCGGCATAGTGTGGATACATCAGACGTGTGCCCTCACCACCCAGCACGTAGATAAACTGATTCAAGCCGTAGCCGCCGGAGGTGTTCACCCATTCTGCGCCCGAAGTGGTGTCCTTCAGGCTCGTGATTGCGCCCGTACGGGGGTCTATCTGCAGGCGAAATCCCGCTCCTTCCCATCTCCACCTGTCGCCAGCCTGTCGGAGCAGTGCCCGTCGTGCCGGAGGCTCTCCGCGCTCCAGCAGGAAGGTGGCGTATCCCACCGAAGGCATCTGTTCGGCAACAAACATCAAACGCTCGCCGTCGCGCTGTACCGGCACCAGCTGTCCGTTGCGTGCATCCCGCACGCGCCATTCGCCAGAGGTGTCGGGCAGGGGAACTGCAGCAACCATCTCACGCTGCCAGCAGAACTCGTTCCACACCACCACAGCCTGTGCGCCTGCTGGAGGCAGAGTCTTTCTCCCATTGATCAGCCGAGTGCGCTCCTGCTGTGCGCGGCGTTCTACGGCTTCCGCCTTCTCAGCAGCACGGTATGCATATCCCGCCTTAAACTCCCACTGGTGCCTGGTCTGCTCGCTATCGGGTTCGGAAACACTGCACCATGCACCCCACGTGTGCTCGTCGAAGAAAATGACCTCTTCCCACGCCCTTTGCAGGTCGCCGATGGGAAAGATGCTGATGCGATGGTGCAGTTTGACCATGGCGAGCCATCGCTCCGCGCCCTCCAGCCGCTGTTTTGCCCAGCGCACCAGCGCGGTCTCATGGGCGGTGGAGGCTGCGCCATCCTCCCAGTACACCCCAAAGTCGCCGCGGAAGACGGGCAGGCTTTTGCCAAAGCTCTTTTCCACATAACGGAAGAACTCGTCTACGGTGCAAAGCACGATGCGCGGGTACTCCCACTGGCTGTTCCACTGCTCTATGGTGTGGGCGTAGCGCGGGTCCAGGGGTTCGTTGTCGAAGAAACCTCCGTAGGCATACACCGCATCGCAGGGGTAATCCCGCTCGGAAAAGGCGCGAAGCCAGGGCAGAATCTGCGCTTCAACGTCCTCCGGGGAGCCGGTCAGGTTCAGCCTGCGCACGTAGCCGTAGCTGTCGGTCAGGATTGCCAGCACACGCGAACCATCCAGCCCCTCCCACCAGAACGGCGACTGCACCAGACGAGGGTCGGCATGGGAGAAGACGGGAGCGTGGTACTGATTGACCGCCTCTGCGAAGTAGCGCACGCCCGCCTGAGCCAGAAACATGGGCAGAGTGCCTACCGCGGTGGGCACATCGGTCAGGTTTGCCGACACCACCGGTCCCAGTCCACACGACCGCGCCAGTGTCTGCGCCCACGCAACCACCCGTACCATCTCCTCGCCAGAGCATAACCCCGTCAGCATGTTCAGGTAAAGCCCCTGCAAGCCAATACGACCTTCGCGGATGCGCGGCACCAGCTGCCGCCAGAACAGGGTGGGATGCTTCTGTCGGAAGAGGAACGCCTGAAACGCCACCTCCAGGTTCCACTTGAAGTGAGGATGCTCGTCACAGGCACGGCACGCCAGCAGGGTGTTCTCGTTGTGTCTCTGAAACACCCGCTCCTGCCAGTCGGTGTAGCCGATATCGGTATGGCTGGATGGGGCGACGAACACCTTCCATCGCCGTTCGGGGCGTCCGTTCAGCTCAGCGTTCCACTCTCTATCCGCCGCGCGTATCCACAGGCGAAGCTTCCGGGGCTGTTCCAGCGGCGTCAGGAAGAGATGAAATACGTTCTCGCCCGGCTTCAGCACCACCCTTTGCACGCTGTCGGCAACGCCGGCGATGCCCGCTTCCGCTTCGCCCTCCAGCCCGACATTGTTCAGCCTCACCCTTACCGCCTGCTTCAGCCTGCCCCCGATTCGGCGGAAGAGCATGGTGGTCTCGGCGGAAAGATTGTGCACATCGGGAAGTTCAGGCAGGGGCAAGCTGCCCTCCAGCAGGAGCGCATCGTACAGCAGCCAGCTGCCCTCCACAACGGTCAGCGTCACCACGTTTTCTCCCGCCCGAAGGTGGCTTCTGGAAAAGAGAAAGGACAGGGTGTGCGGGCGTCCCGCTTTGGGGTCGGTCAGCGAGGCGTCGTTTCCTCCGGTAGGCAGGCGAAACCGGCAGGAGTAGCTGTCGTTAATACTCACTTCCAGCAGGGGCGGAGCCGCGTAGTGCGTGTTCACCAGCTGAACGGTCAGCCGACAAACGCCCTGCGGCACCTCGTTAAGGTGGAACAGGATACGGAAAGGATGCTTGCGCGAGCCTGCCCAGGCGTCGGCAGGTCCGGGATGGATATAGCACCAGTCTTTGCCCGGTTCGCTCTGTCCTGCCCGAAAGCGAACGTCGCCGGGGAAAGCGCGGAGATACTCGCCGTATCGCCCCGCCAGCGCGAACTCGCGATAATCGCCATCCGGCTCGCCCAGCCTCCAGAGAACCACACCCTGCAATGCGCTCACCTTGCCCAATGACCTCCTGTTACCACCGATATGCCCGCGCTCCGCTCAGGCGCAGTCGCCACCATTTACCGTTCAAAACCGGCTGCACGGCGGGCACGTCGCCGTCCACACACTGCACCCGTTCGGGCACGGGGAAGCGGGAGGTGTTCAGTTCAATCACAAAATCGTCGTCGCGAGGCATGGCAATCAGCTCCCAGCCCTGTCCCCTGCGACGGATGAACACGCTTCCGTTCGTGCGTACGGAGCCGAAGTCTATCACCTTGCCCTCGGTGTTCAGGTGGGTGGTGTACAGCGCCAGTCGCTCCTCGCCTGTACTGCGTTCGGGCACGAAGCGGATACTGCGCCCGCCGTCGCGAATCTGCAGGACACCCAGCAGGTTGCGCCCATGCCGGTCCACCTCACCCTCCATGTTCACACGTCCGCCTCCCGGCACGAATAGCCCAATCGTCCACTGGTAATCGCCGTCGGGGATGTTCTCAGGCACGGTGACGGTGTACTCGCCGTCAATTACCTCTTCCCCGCGTCTCCACTGCGTGGTGGGCTTGGGCAGGGGATGGTCTTGCTGGAACTTGATACCTTCGTCCCACGGCTCGGGGGGCAGCTGGCTGAAGTGCACGAAACAGAGGTAGTCCCGCTCGAGCGTATCGTTCACCCGCCAGCGATAGGTCACGCGGAACGTGCGCGCGCCCGTCTGTTCGAAGCGCGCAACTTCGGGACGGATGCGCTTTAAACCCGTCAGGTTCCAGTGACGTGCGTTGCGAGCATTGGCGAAAAAGGTGTTCGCGGTCTCGGCATAGTCTACCACCACGCCCTGTCGCAGGGCGGTGTACGCCGTCACACCCGCGCCCGTTGCCAGCCAGCCGAACCGCGGTAACGTAAGCGCACCGGCACGCAGAGGCTCGGGTGTGCTGTTGGCGATAATCGTCAAGCCGCTGTCGTAGCGCACCCGTACGCGCCCAAAGCTGCCTGCCTTCGCCGCGGCGGTGCTGTCCACCCACTTCCCGCCCACGTGATACTGTATCTCCACAGGGCTCGCCGTGGCATAGCGTGCCATCACCGGCGATAGCAGATGGTGCTCCAGCCAGGCGTAAGGTATCAGGTTCCACACCGCACCACCAAGAAAGCCGGCGTGTCCGTAGGCGACCTCCTGCACTCGATACTGGTCTAAAATCACCATCGGCGGCACTGCGCCCCATTTGGCGTTGCTCCACCATCGCTCGTAGTAGCCCATGCCGTGATTGAACTGCAGAGGGTGAATCTTCAGCAGGTCGAAGTCCACCGCTAACGGCGCGCTCAGTCCCTGTCCCCAGCTCCAGCCCGTGCCGAACTGCGCTTCCACGCCGTCCAGACAGCCGCTCCAGTACCAGTGGTTGTTGCCCTCGCCGAAGACGGGTCCGCCGTGTGTTTTGCGCTCGTATTCCCACAGCTGGCGGTGCACATCCCACACGCGTCGGAACATGCCCGCGCCCTCTTCGCCCGCGCGCATATCCACATGGAACCACGGCGGAACCGCCGAATGCACGTCCAGATAGCAGGCGTTGGTTCCGTAGCGACGGTGGATTTCGGGCGACTGCGTGGACGCAAGGCGAAGGATGGCGTTGGGCTTGACCGCGAAGGACTGGATTTTGGTGCCCGGGTTATACCACGCCAGCTGCTTCTTGCCCTCCGAGTCCAGCGCGATGTCGTTTTCGTCGTAGTGGTCGTAGTTGGGGTAGTAGTCCACGTAGTTTTCGTGCAGGGCGACGTAATAGCCCAGCCGGACGCCTGTCCCCACCAGCACCTTCATGCCCTCGTCGCCGCCCAGCTCCGCCATCGCGGGTATGTGCATGGGCAGGGCGTTATCGTAGCCGCTTCGCTGCCAGACGTGAATGAGCGCAATACAGTTCGTGATGCCGTATTCCGTCAGCCTTTCAAAATCCTGCGCAATGTCCACGTATCGCCCGCCCCAGATGTCCAGCACGATTTTGTCACCGATTTGCTTTCGGAAGGGCGAAGGCGGATTGGGGATATTCGGCAGGACCTCCGCCAGATGCCATGCGGCGGTAAAGACGATTCGCTCGCGCAGGAGGTTGCGTGTGCCGTCGGTCAATGCATTGTAGACTGCGTTCAAGCCGTCGTGTGCAGTGGCGTGACCCTCCGTCCAGTCCAGGATAGCGTTGACGAAGAGATTTTCTACCGGCAGGTAAAACACCTGTCCGCCGTAGAACGGGGTAACCACCTGCTGTCGGCGCAGAACCGGCCCCCATCCACCCGCGTTGAACGTGCGAACGACCCCCCGGTCGCATTGCACCGTCAGCACCAGGCTTTTATGGTAGATTTCCGCTTCGATACGCAGGGTAGCGGTCTCGTTGCCGACACGGTATCGCCGGGTGCAGACGACGCCCTTGCCTGTCTTCGCCCACTGTACATCTATCGGCGTCGCTTCAGCGGTCCACTCCAATCCCGCCGCGGTGGCAAGAGGAACCTGCACCGGCGTATCGCCCTTCATCTGCGCCCACAGTGTCCATCCCCCCAGCGGGTTGGGGTCATCTCGTTGCGGTCTGCGCCAGCGGTATTCCAGCACACCATCCGCACCTGCGTAGCGGAAGGTTGCCAGGTCGTTGCGCACCTCCACGCTCGTCCTGCCCGTAAACGCGCTGCGCGGAGCAATGGTGCCGGTCGGGGCAGAGAGCAGGGACTGCAGCTTCATCGGGGGAGGCGTAGGGCGCGAAACGGGCTTGGGTTGGAAGCCCTCCAGCACCAGCTCGCGCTCCGCCCACAGCGAAAAGTCAAACGAGGGGTTGTCCTTGGGACCGGGGTCCGTTTCAAAGCGGATGGCTACCGTCTGTCCCATCAGCCCAGAAAGGTCTATCGAGAACGGCTTCCACCGGGCATCGGTGCGATGTTCCTCCATGACCTTCTTGCCGTTCACAAAGATGCGGAAGGTTACTCCATCCGACTGATTCACGATATCGGGGCGCATGGCGGTAAAGCCTTTCAACAGGGCGCGTTTTACCTTCGGCAGGCGGAAGGTGAAGGTCTGAAACGTGACGCCCGTGCCTCCCCGCCAGGGGCAGTGCAGGAGGAACGCCTGCTTGCTCTCCACCAGTCCAACGGGTTGGCAGGCTATCCCTGTGCGCTCCTCAAAGTACCCCGACCAGCCGGGCGGAAACAGCCGCTCTGACTGTCCCCGATAGGCGTAACCGATGGTGTACAGCCCGATTTCATCCAGCTTCATCACTGGCGAGTCCGGATTGATGACCAGTGATGCCGTGTGTGTCTGCATTGTTGAGACCTCCCTGCGAAATCTCATCACAACTCACGGAGAATCTTCGCCGTGTTCCGCGAAATATCCACCCGGAAAGAGGAGGGGCATGGAAGATTGCCTGTGCGGTCCTCCCCGCCTGCGGGCGGGGCAACCACAAGGGTTGCCCCTACGGACGGCTCATGGGGAGATTCTCCTCTCCCCGCGTCGGGGAGAGGTTGGGAGAGGGGTTTCATCTTTGGAGGGCGAGGCTCCTGCTGAGCCGTCCGAGTCCCTCCCCGCGTGCGGGGAGGTTAGGATGGGCTTTTCAGGTGTTGTCAGCCCCCCTGTCGTCCCCCCGCAAGCAGGGGGACATTCCCTCCTTGTGGGAGAGGGTCAGGGTGAGGGCTTTCCCGCCTGCGGGGAGGTCAGGTGGGGCTGTCCGACGTTGGGAAAGGCAACCACAAGGGGTTGCCCCTACGGCATCCCTCTGGAGGGCGAGGTTTCTGCCGAGCCGTCTCTCCTTGCGCGAGGTTAGAGGGCAACCACAGGGGGTTGCCCCTACTTATCTGCCAATAACGTACGCCATCATCGCCCCCGTCAGCGTACAGAACAGATTGACGGCGTCATTGTTCATACACCGCCAGCCACCGGCAGGCTCAGCCGGGCTGCCGCAATGCCGTGCGCTTTCCACCACTTCGCCGCATCCGACGCATCGGTACTTTGCCTGAATGGTTGCGCCCAGAAGACTGTCTACCAGAGCACCGCCAAACCCGCCTATCGCCACGGCAGCGACCTGTATGGGGGAGGCAGAAGCCAGCCAACCCGCCACAACGGCGACCAGCAGGCTGCCCGCGCCTCCCGCCAGTAGACCCAGCAGAGTCACTCCGCCTGAATCGCCTGCCTTCAAGGGGCGCAGGGTTAGCAGATGACGAGGCGGCACGCGAGACAGTGCGCCGATTTCACTGCTCCACGTGTCGGCGTTAGCGGCGGCATACGCTCCGACGAACGCTAACCACCAGCGGGTATCTCCCGTCAACAGATACAGCGCAATACACAGGGTGGCAACCCCTCCGTTGGCGAGCACCTGCGCGGCGGTGCGCGTGGAGCCTCGCGCCGTCAGCGTTTCCATGCGCCTTTTGCGCTCGGCACGCCAGCGACTGAGCAGGCTGGAGCTGATAAAGAAGGTGAGCAGTGCCATCGCCGAGCCGACACCTCCCGCGATGAGGGTCACCCAGCCCACCACAAAGGCGGACAGTGCGCCCGAAGGGGAAAGCCATCCCAACCGGAAGGCGGGAAGCACTACCAGCAGGACAGCTGTAGCTGAGAGCAGAGGATGAATCGCCCACACAGCAGGTCTTATCGGCGAATGCCTACCAGCGTGCGCAGGTATTTGGGGTCGGTGATGCGATCGATAGCTACCCGTCCGCGACTGCTGGCAGCATGGATAAAGTAGCCGTTGCCAATGTAGATGCCCGTGTGCGCAATGGGCTGTTTGCTGGAACGGAAGTACAGCCGGTCACCCGGTTGAACCATCGACAGGTCAGGAATGGGCGTGCCAACCTGCGCCTGATGCCTGCCGAGCCGGGGCAGGCGAATCCCATTGAGCGCGAACACCTTCTGCACAAAGCCCGAGCAGTCCAGTCCATTGTAGGAGGTTCCGCCCCATCGGTAAGGAATGCCTAAGAAGCGCAGAGCCGTCTGCACGATCCGCTCACCCAGCGCGCCCGTAGCAGTTGGGCTGGCAGGAACCACCTCATAGTCCAGCAGGCGTACGTGCTGACGCGGGATCCATCCCACGCTACCGTCTGCCATCAGTACGCCATACCACGCCCCAGCCTCGTGCGTGACGGCAAGGTAGGTGAGGCTTTCACAGCGGGCATAGAGCCTACTGCTGGTGCTTCGGGTGGCATAGATGGGCGCAGGGTTTACCGTCACTCCCAGCCGTCCGATTGCCTGCGTGCGCTTGGATTCGGTTCGTGGGGGCGGTGCACTTCGCGATGGCGCAGAAGCCGACGGTGGGGGCTGTGGCGGACGAATGGGCAATTCAAGCGACAGAGTGGTATCGGCAAGCACAGCCGCCTGCCACACAGCCAACACCGTGCACGCCGCAACCGTTCGCACCCTTATTGCACCCATCGCAACCAGTCGCTGAACAGGAAATACATTCGGTCAAACAGCAGAGCCATACGCGCCATAATGGTTGTTCCAAAAATCGCGCCGAAAGCCACCATCATTACCCATCGCCCGAACTGCGCCGAGTTGCGGATGACTTTGCTCTTCTGCTCGAACGAGAAGAAGAAGTAGCTCATTACCGTGACGAGCACAATCATGAAAATCAGGTTGTTTATCCCTGCTGATACATCCACCGAGCCATCCGCCCGGGTGACATACAGGGGACGGAAGGACACAGCGATCTGCGGCAGGTAGGTGTTGGCAAAGCTCTGGAACGCCTGTCCCGCCGCAAAGCCCATCAGGAACCCAATCGGCAGGCGGCTGAGCCAGTTATATTTTCGGCTGTGGATGAAGTAAAACAGCAGACCGAACATGAACACGAATGTCCAGTACCACTCGCCTTTCTTGAACACTGGCTGGTACAGGAAGGGGTCCAGGATTTCTTTGATAAGCACCACAATAGAGAACCCCGCCGCCAGTCCGATGAACACATGCTCGAAAAAGCGGTACACGGCGTTCTCGCGGTAAACCAGCGTCATCAACCCGATAGTACAGATGGCGCCCGCATAGATAGCCGGTCGCGAAAGGATATCCTGCCACAGTGCTTCCATTCGTTATCTCCCCCGTGCCCGTGTTGCGATGTATCCGATGTTTCCGATGATAATCAACAACATGATGAGCACATGCGCCAGCGAGATACTGCCCATCCCCTTGGTGGCAAGTCCGGTCGCCCTGATGAGCTGTTCGTACTCCGCCGCGCCGCGCATCCCTTCCATAATGCCCACTATCTGCCCGGAGTCCATGTAGGGATAGGTCTCAGGCGCCATCACCGCCGTCGGGCAGAAGCCGAACTTCAGGTTGGGATTGGCGCCAACCACCAGCCCAATCCAGTCCATGTAGATACCGCTGGCAGCAATTTCCACGATGGCGTCCACGTCCTTGATGTCTCGAATACCTTTCATGACCTCCATGTCTTTGGTCGGTTTGCCGTCGCGGTCGGTGGTGAAAGTGCCCGGAATATCGCGCACCAGCGACTTCATCACCACGCCCACAATCGGGCGGAACCCCCAGTGCACCCAGTCTTTGCCGTACTCGTAGTTGTACTCCTTCGCCAGGCGCGAAGCGATGTTGTAGGAGAACTGACTGCCCTGCTGGTCAAAGGAGAAAACCGCCACGCGCAGGCGACGTTTCATCAGGTGGCGCAGAATGGCTTCGGTCTGGGGCATGTTCTCGGCGCGTGTGCCGCCGCTCCATGTTGCGCTGACGATGACGAACCCGCCCTCCGGGATGGACTCTATCGCCTGGTAGAGCTTCTGAGTGGAGGGCATGGTGACCATCGGCAGGCGGATGGGAACGAACAAAGGTAGAATAATCACCACCAGCAACAGCACATACAGCACGCGCCTGTCTATCGCCTGAATACGATGCCAGAAATCGGACGGTTGACTCGTTGGTGATGTCATCGCCATCGCTAAATCTCCTTCTCAAAGTATGCGCCGCGTTCCAGACTCAGCCAGATGCGCAGAGAGATTGCCAGTCCGCCCACGCCCAGCCCGAAGGCAATCGCACGCAGTGCCGCGGCGTTTACCTGGGAAAGTATCCATTGCTTGATGTTTTCCACGCGCAATGAGGCGAAAAAGCCTTCGCGAGGTAGCCAGTCGGTCATGGCGTTGCCCACCGGAACCTGTCCCAGCATTACCAGGAAGGCGGTGACCATCAGGATGGTGGCTTCTATGGAACGGATGCGGAAGGCGCGATAGGACGCCGACACGATGTAGAAGGCAATCAGCGAGAACATGGTGGCGTCCATGTTAATCAGCATCCCCTCGAACAGCACGTTGAACACCTTTTTCGCGGAGGCGTTGGCGCCATACTTGTCCATCAGCCCGAAAACAACCATTGATACCATCGCCACGAGCAGGGCAAGGCTGTTGTACCATCCTGCTCGCAGGCGGGCAATGTTGCGCCCGTGCACTCTCAACAGGCTCAGGATGCCGAGTGTGAGGGTCATTCCACCCA
Organism: Chthonomonadia bacterium; assembly: GCA_013314755.1. GTDB lineage: Bacteria > Armatimonadota > HRBIN16 > HRBIN16 > HRBIN16 > HRBIN16. The sequence goes on along the minus strand of JABUFA010000019.1, from coordinate 37,169 downwards.
GCAGACTGCCCAGCTTGCTGGCGGATACCAGGTAGTCGGTGAGGACGTTCTTGTTGGTCGCCCGGTCAATGGGCAGGAAGAACTCCGCTGCGTAGAACAGCCCCGCCAGAAAGGTGACGATAGCAATCAGGGGCTTGCGCATGCGAGAGGGCAGGTTGATAAGCAACAGGATGACCAGTATACTGAATATCACCGCCCCGGCGACGTAGTAAGGCAACACCGCCGGTGGTTTCGCCGAGAAAAAACGCACTATCGGTTCAAGCATCCTTACCCTCCCGTTAACGAATGGTAAACAGGTCAATAAACCACTTGCTGGCAGTGCCCAGCACGGGAACGTCCAGGGCAGACAGCGTTGCCGCGACCGAACCCACCACACACAGAGAGGCGATGAGCAGTTTGCCGAAGTCCTGACCTACCAGGCTGCCCAGCATGGTGGGGTTGCGCGAGATGTACGCGCTGGCGGCATAGTACTCATCGCCGATGATGGTGTAGTCGCACGCGGCGATAAAGAAGGGGATCTGGGTTGTCTGTACTGTGCCTGCTACCTGGATTGCTCCCACCATGTTGCCCGTTTCGGCAAATATCAGCGACTCCGCAAAGAACTCACCGAACATGAAGGAACTGGCAATCTGCTCGCGCTGAATCAAGCCCGCAACGCCCGACGCAAAGGCGAACTGGCGGTCGGACAGGAAGCGAACCGAGTCGGGGTCAAAGCGTTCGGGGTGTCCCTCTGCCTGATACGCGTCGCGGATGACCTCTTCGGCAACGGTGTACACGGTGGCGTCCGCGACCGGCATCAGGATACGGTTGCCGAAGCGGGCAGTGGAACGCGCGATGTAGCTGAAGATGCTCAGCGCCTGCAGGGCAATGATACTGAACCCACCGATGCCGGGCACCATCAGCACGGGGCGTCCCATCTCGGTGGCACGTCCGATAGCCTCGTCGATGGCGTTCAAGCCCGGAATGCGCCGGATGAAGAGCTCTTTGCCCCGCTGTGCGGAGATGATACGCCAGATGATGATGAGTGCCGTCAGCACTTCCACAATCAGCACGGGCCAGATTTTCTCAAAGGCGTGTTGCATGCTCCTGCCTCTCGTGTTCTAGTTGTTCAATGCGTTCGATCAGCCGTTCGACGTTTTCGCGCTTTTCCAGCAGTCTGCTGTAGCGGTGTACGTTCTCTATCCCCACAAAGGGCGCCAGAAACGGCGTCAGCACAATCAGCGACTGGCTGGCAACAAAGGAGAGCGGCTTGTTCAGCTCCAGAAACAGCACCGCCGGTGCCGCCATGCCGCGACGCACAATCCCCTGCGCGATTCGCTCCAGAATGGCGTCGCGCTCCTCATCGCTCAGCTCGTCTTCCCATCCACCTGTGATTGCCAAAACGCTATCGCCTCCAGCACCTGTTCGCGATTGTCCGCAAAGCGCAGATATACCCCCCGAAACGGCTCCAGACGCGAACGCGGTGGCAACGGACTGAGCTTGACACCGTCCTGGTAGACGGTAACGTACTTCACGCGCTCCCAGGCGATGTCAAAAACTGCGCCGAAGTAGCGCACTCCCGCCCCCTTTTCGCCGATAGTATAACGCACGGGAAGCCAGTATTCTCGCGTCGCCAGCCACAACAGCACCACTGTTAGCAAACCCATCCCTGCACTGCGAAAGGCAACCCCTACCAGCACCCCTGCCAGCAGTATCACTCCTGCCGCTCCCCATGCCTTGCGGGGTTGCTGGCGCAACAGGTGCACTTTCCACTGCAGGGTGTACCGGTTTGCCTGTTCTTCACTGCCTGCTGTTGTAGATGACCCTGCGTCATTATAAGGAGAAACACTCTCCATGTCAACCCTATCTATTCTGCATTCCCCACGAGCATCCCTGCCTCCGGGGAATCAAAAAGGGTCACGACAGCGCGTGACCCTTGACAGCCGAGGACGCCTTTTCATTACGCGCGGCGTCGGCGCAGAGCAAACAGTCCCGCTACTCCACTGCCCAGCACCAGCAGGCTAGCAGGCTCGGGCACAGGAACGGTCTCCAGATAGAAGTTCGCCTTCGGGTTGCCCCCAAACCAGTACAGCCCGCTGTTGTTCATCATGAACACGTCATCGCTAAAGCCGATGGTGGGCGGGTCAAAGATGAGCAACCCGGTGTCGGCAATGCTGAACGAGAAGCCTATCCAGATGTCGCTCGGTGCGCTAAGAGGACCTGGCAGAGTGACCGTGTAAATCCACGCTCCGCTACCGTTAAGCGTCCCAAGGTTGTACGACGCCAGCAGAGGCGCGGGCAGGTTGTATCCGTTCAGGTCATAGATGTACATGACCACGTCAGGGGCGGCGCCCGGAGCGTAGTAGGCGAACGAAATCTGCGAGATGGGCAGATTGGTGGTGCGGAAGACATCATCCGCCACAATGGTGCCCGCTCCACCTGGGAAGTAGAAGCCGGTGGACGTAGCCGTGTTGCTGTAGTCGGGAGCGGCTTGCGGAGTAAGCCTACCGTTGAGCGTGACCCCCTCTGGCAGAGGCTTCGCCGTCAACCGAACCTGTGCATTTGCCAGCGTCGTCAGGCTGACCAGCAGCAAAACGGATACCAAAAAGCGCAACATCGTGAACCTCCTTTCCCTTACTGAAAGATTTAACAGTAACATTCTAGCTAGAAGCCCCTGCCTCCCAAGTCAAGTAGATAGCCACTGATTGCGAAAAAACCCGTACTTTTACGAGGATGAGTTGTGTCGGCAGGGAGCGAGAGCAGTGCTGTGCTGAGCACCTGCGAAGCGTCACGTGGAACAGGCGCTTCGTCCGGCACTACCACCTCTAGCCGCACAAGTGCTATACTGAATTGTGCCATAATAAGAAAGGATGAGCCTTGTGGGGGAAAAACATGCGCAGGATTACGTCCGGAGATCTTCGCCAACTGCCTGCTGACGCCGTAGCAGACATACATACGGTCAAACAGATTTTGCGTGCGCATGGCGCTACCCGTATAGTGTTTTACGGTTCTTTCTCGCGAGGCGACTACCGGCACGACTCCGACATCGACATCTGCTTCGAAGGTATTCCCGACGATCGTTATTTCCATGCGGTTGCTGAATGTTTGCTTAGGACCCGGCGAACGGTTACCCCAATTGCCCTGGAAAACGCCCGCGGCACCTTGCGCTCACGTATTTTACAGGAGGGGAAGGTTATCTATGAGCGTAGAAAGGCTTCGCGAAGAAGTAGAGTTCGGTCTTAGCAACCTCAACATGGTATATGATGCCATAGTTCGGTTTGCTTCCACCGATATGGATGAAAGGGTAAAAACGTCCGCGATTAGCTACGAATGTATCGGATACTATAACGCGCTTGAGCATCTCTTCATCAGATTCCTCAAATACATTCGTGGTTCCGTACCTTCCGGTCAGTCTTCTCATAGAGACATACTGCTTGCTTTTGAGCAACTGTTTGCGCTCTATAAGGTGGAGTGCAGTTCGCATACTAGAGACATGATACGAAATCTCATGGCTTTTCGTCATGTAGCGACAAAGATATACGGCTTTCTGATTGATTGGGGAAAACTGAGCGTTATTGTAGAAGAGATCAGAACCACCATCGGCAGGTCATACAATTGATACACGAACTTATGGATGCCGTTGAGCACACTGCTCTTCCAGACTCTTAGACCTTGTGTTGTTTACATTGCGTCAGGGGCTACCGATGCGGTATACTGCAAGAACTCATCCGTGGAGGCGGGCTTTGCATGTCCAACATACTTGAGGTTAAAACCGTCTGTCCGCATGATTGCCCCGACACCTGCGCCATGATTGCCCGTGTGCAGGACGGCAAACTGCTGGGCGTGCGCGGCAATCCCGACCATCCGGTCACGCGCGGCTACCTGTGCTGTAAAGTCAACCATTACGAGGAGCGCGTGTACAGCGCAGACCGGGTGCTGTATCCCTACCGGCGAGTGGGTGCAAAAGGTGAAGGTAGATTTGAACGCATCAGCTGGGACGAGGCGATGGAGACCATCGTCACGCGCTGGAAGGAGATTATCGCCAGGTACGGCGCGGAGGCGATCCTACCCTACTCATACGCGGGCACAATGGGCATCGTGCAGATGTCTGCATGTGATGGGCGCCTGTGGAACCGCATGGGCGCAAGCCGACTTCTGCGAACCATCTGCTCCACCGCCGCCGAAGCGGGATATGACTACACCATGGGCTGGTCGGGCGGAATCGACCCCGAAAGCCTGACCTATGCGAAAACAATCATCGTGTGGGGAATGAACCCTGCCAGCACCTGCACGCACCAGATGGCAATCCTACGTGAGGCGCAGAAGCGCGGCGCCACCCTCATTGTCATAGACCCCTTCCGCACGCGCACCGCCGAATGCGCCGACTGGCACGTGCAACCCGAACACGGCACCGACAGCGCACTCGCGCTTGGCATGATGCACGTTATCTTCCGCGATGGTCTGCACGACGAGGAGTTCCTGCGGGAATACACGGTTGGCTGGGAGGCGTTGCGCGAAAGGGTGCTCAAAGAGTATTCGCCCGAACGGGTGTCGCAGATAACGGGCATCTCCGCCGAAGACATCGAGCGGCTGGCGGTGACCTATGCCGTCCAGCGTCCGTCCGCTATTCGACTGGGCTACGGCATCGCACGAAATACCAATGGCGGCATGATGGTGCGCACCATTACCTGTCTGCCCGCGGTCATCGGTGCATGGCAAGAACTGGGAGGCGGGTTGCTACTTTCCACCAGCGCACATTTTCCGCTGAACATGAAAGCGGTCAAACGCCCCGACCTGCTGAAGGGCAACCCGCGTGCGGTCAACATGAACCAGCTGGGTGAAGCCCTGCTCACGCTGGACAGTCCGCCCATCATGGCGCTGTATGTATACAACAGCAACCCCGCCGCTGTCGCGCCCAACAGCAACCGCGTGATACAGGGCATGTTGCGGGAAGACTTGTTCACAGTGGTGCACGAGCAGATGTGGACGGATACAGCACGGCTGGCGGATATCGTCCTACCTGCCACCACGCAAATGGAGCACATGGACCTGCACACCGCGTACGGACATCTGTACGTGCAGCTCAATCAGCCCGCCATCCCCCCGCTGGGTGAGAGCCGCTCGAACTGGGAGGTGCTTTCGGAACTGGCGCGGCGCATGGGCTATGAGGAAGATTGCTTCCACGACACCGCCGAAGACATCATCCGACAGGCGCTGCAGAGCGACCATCCCTATCTGCGGGGAATCACCTATGAATACCTGCTGGAGCACGGCTTCGCCAAGCTGAAGACACCTTCCGACCCCTTCGCGCCTTACCTGCACGGCGAAATCCGCTTCAGGACGCCTTCGGGGAAGATAGAGTTGTACTCCGAGCGTGCCCTGCGCGATGGCTACGACCCACTGCCTGCCTATACCCCGGCAGATGAAACCGATGCCGATGCTCAGCGGTATCCGTTGAAGCTGCTGTCGCCCGCCGCGCACCACTTCCTGAACACCTCGTTTGCCAATCTGGAACGAATGCAGAAGGGTGAGCGTGAACCTCGCATCTGGATGCATCCACAGGACGCGCAGGCACGCGGTATCGGCGACGGCGACTGGGTGCGGGCATACAACGAGCGCGGCGAAGTGTGGCTTCGGGCGGTGCTCAGCGCGGAGCATGTGCGCCCCGGAACCGCCTGGTCGCCCTCCATCTGGTGGCATCGCGACAGCCCCGGCGGACGTGGTATCAACGCGCTGACCTCCGACCGCCTGGCTGATATGGGCGGTGGTTCCACGTTCCACACCTGCCGGATTCAGGTGGAGAAATCGGAAAAGCCTTCCTCCTGAACAGCTTCGCAGGAGTTATCGCCACACGGACAGAAAAGGGGATTAACTCTGTTCTGCAGGAGCGATGCCGATGGGAGAAACCTTAACACATCGTGAGCGATGGCTGCGCACGTTCCACTACCAGCCGGTAGACCATGTGCCCGACGAAGAGTTCGGTTACTGGACGGAAACCTACACCGAGTGGCATAAGCAGGGTCTGCCCGAATGGGTGGATGAAGAGTGGAAAGCAAACCAGTTTTTCGGCTTTGCGCCGCGTGGAGGAGTGCCCATCAACCTGGGTTTAATCCCGCCCTTTGAAGCCCGCGTGCTGGAAGAGACCGACCGCTACCGCATTCAGATAGACGGTGTTGGCGTCAAGAGCATTGTTTATAAGGACGGAACGTCCACTATCCCCCACTACCTGGAGTTTCCTATTAAAAGCCGCGAGGACTGGCTGGAGTTCAAGAAACGGCTGGACCCCGATGACCCCCGTCGCTATCCAGCCGACTGGGAGGCGTGGAAGCAGTCGGTTGCCAATCGGGACTATCCGCTGGGCGTGTACTGTGGAAGCCTGTTCGGCTGGATTCGGGACTGGATGGGTTTTGAGGGCGTGTCCTATGCCTGCGTGGACCAGCCGGAGCTGGTGGAAGAGATTATGGAACATCTCACCGAGCTCGCGCTGACTGCGCTGAGCAAAATCCCCCCGGATGTGCCGCTGGACTACGCCTCCTTCTGGGAAGACATGGCGTTCAACAAGGGACCCATTATCTCGCCGAAGCTATTCCGCGAGTGGATGACGCCCCGCTATAAGCGCATCACCGATTACCTGCGCGACCGGTTCGGAGTGGACATCGTTTATGTGGACTGCGACGGCAACATCCTGTCGCTGGTGGAACACTGGCTGGCAGGCGGAGTAAATGTGATGTTCCCGCTGGAGGTGCGCGGTGGCTCCGACCCGGTGCTGATTCGCCAGAAGTTCGGTAAGTCGGTGCTGTTGATGGGTGGGGTGGACAAGACAAAGCTTATCGCAGGTAAGGAAGCCATCGTGCAGGAACTGGAACGGCTGAAGCCGCTGGTGGAGGAAGGTGGATACATCCCGCATGTAGACCACCGCTGTCCGCCCGATGTGACCTACGAGAACTATCTGTTCTATCTGGAGACCAAGCGCAGGATGTTCGGCATTCCCGACCCACCCAACTGGGAGGAGGTCAAAGCAACCCTGAAGCGATAGAAACATCGGCTGGAGGGCGGATCTCCTAACCTCTCTTCCGACCTCTCCCCGACGCGGGGAGAGATCAGGCTCCCCTTCCCTCGCAGGGAAAGGGCAAGGGGGTTAGGTGGACAACGGCTCGGCAGGAGCCTAGCCATCCAGAGGATGTTGTAGGGGCAACCCCCTGTGGTTGCCCCCTGACGTGGAACAGCCCAACCTGAGGCGCGAAGGAAACCCTGTCTGCCAAAAAGGACTCCCCACTCCTCGCACCGTATGAAGAAGAAAAACCGCTGTGCCTGCAGGAAGGAGCAAAGCGATGCTGGTGCGTTCCTTTGACGAAAACTCGCTGTTCCCCGCGCATGAGGGCACCATTCTGGCACAGGGCGTGTTCGCTGGAGCGGAAATCGGCGCAGCGTTTGACGGCTGTGCGTTTGGAGTGCTCAAGCCGGGCATGGCGCAAAAGCCTGAGCGAGTGCCCGTTGCCAAGCTCTACTACGTACGGTACGGAGAAGCCACCCTGCGCATCGAAGACGAAGAGCGCGTCATCCGCGAGGGCGACGTGGTGTTTATCCCTGCCAACGCCTACCACACGGTGCACAACCACACCGACCGCGACTTCAGTACCTTCGCCCTCTGGTGGACACCATCGCAAGGAGGAGAACCATGAGCCAGCCTGTTCGCATCGGTCTGATTGGCTGTGGAGGCATCTCGCGACACCACGCGCAGGCGGTTTTGAGCCTGGGCGATGAACAGGTTCTCATTGTGGCGACGTGCGACGTTGACCTTTCGCTGGCGCGGGCGCGCGCCGAGCAAACCGGTGCCGAGTTCGTCACCACCGACTGGCGTGAGGTGGTAGAGCATTCGCAGGTGGACGCGGTGGACATCTGCCTGCCCCATGACCTTCATGCCGAAGTGGCAATCGCCGCGGCGGAAGCGGGCAAGCACATCTTTGTCGAGAAACCCATCGCCACCACGCTGGAGGATGGATGGCGCATGGTACACGCCGCGCGGCGGGCAGACGTCCGGCTGATGGTCGCCTTCGTGGAGCGGTTCGAGGCGGAGAACCAGCGCACCAAACAGCTGTTGGATGAGGGCTGGTTGGGCGTCCCCGTGCTGGCGCAGGTGGACCACCTGCAGGACGTGTTTATCCCGCCGGGGCACTGGGCGCGCGACAGGGAGCGGCTCGGCGGGGGCGCGATTGCCAGCGCAGGGTGTCATCGCATCGACCTGCTGCGCTGGTTTATCGGTGAGGTGGAGTGGGTGTCCGCCGAGACCTACTACAATCCCGAGCGAATGCAGGGCGAAATCGCCGGGGTCGTGAACATGCAGTTTACCACCGGTGCGCTCGCCACGCTGAGCATCAGCTGGATGTCTCCCTATCGCGCCTTCTACCGCAAGCTGTGGCTGGAGGGCACGGAGGGCTGTGTGCACAACTGGAACGGCTTGCACATCTTCTCGCGCCGGCGACCGGAATGGTCAGAAGGCTTCGTGAGGCTAGACGTGGAAGCAATTGACCCCTTCGCCGCCGAAATGCGCCACTTTGTGGAGTGCGTGCGCGAAGGCAAGCAACCGCTTACCAATGGCGAGGACGCTCTGCGCTCTCAGGCGGTGGCCATCGCCAGCTACGAATCGGAGCGTACTGGCTGCCGGGTGCGCCCCGCCCATCTGCTATCACAAGCACTGGAGGGACTGGAATAATGTCCACAAAACGCCTGAACCTTATCGTTTTCATCTCAGACACATTCCGTCGGGATAACCTGACCTGTTACGGGGGCACGCGCGTGCATACCCCTTATCTAGACCGATTCGCGCAGACGGCGCAGGTGTTCGAGAACGCCTATTGTGGCTCGTTCCCTACAGTACCTGCTCGCACCGACCTGTTCACCGGCAAATGGACCTTCCCGCATCGCGACTGGTCGCCCCTGCCGCGCGATGAAACGGTGCTGGCGCAACTGCTCACGCAGGCGGGCTATACCACCATGATGATGGTCGACACGCCCCATTTGCTCAACTATGGTTACCACTTTGACCGCGGCTTCACCGCCTTCGAGTGGATACGGGGGCAGGAGAACGACCGCTGGCGCACCGACCCTGTGCAGGTAGACTATCCCTTCGACCTCAGCAAATGCCGACTGGGCGAACGCACCCTGCGCCAGTACCTGCGCAACGTCGCTGACCGCCAGAGCGAAGAGGACTACTTCCCCGCCCGCACGGTGAACACCGCCATCCGCTGGCTGGAACGCAACCGAGCGCAGAAACCCTTCTTCCTTTATCTGGACCTGTTCGACCCGCATGAGCCCTGGGACCCGCCGCGCCACTATACCGACCTGTACGACCCCGACTATCAGGGCGAAGAGGTTATCTATCCGCAATACTGGTACTGGCGTGAGTTTCTGACCGAGGCGGAGCTGAACCACTGCCGCGCCCTGTACTGGGGCGAGTGCACTATGGTGGACTACTGGTTCGGCAGGCTGATGGCGCGGCTGGAGAGCCTGAACCTGCTGGAGGATACGGTGGTGGTGTTCACGGCGGACCACGGCTTCTACTTCGGCGAGCATGGCATCATCGGTAAGGCGCTGTTTGGCGAGCGCGAGGGCAGACCCGTCTTCAACCGTTCACCCATCTACAACGAGGTGGCGCGCATTCCCCTGCTGATATACGTGCCCGGCATGAAACCCGCCAAGCACGAGGTGTTCACTGGCTTCGTCGACCTGATGCCCACCCTGCTGGATCTGGCTGGCGTGGAGATACCACAGGAGGTGCAGGGGCGGTCATTACTGCCCACCCTGCAGGGCGAGCGAGCAGAGTGGCGCGATTTCTTTGTCACCTCCTGGGCTATCGTGCACCAGCCGGGCGAGACGGTCAGCCGCGCCGTGGACGGTACCGAGCGGATAGTGCTTTCCCCGCGCCCGTCCACCGTGCATGAACGCGATTGGACGCTGATTTACAGCGTCGCCGGCGACGAGGTGGAGCTGTATCATACCGCCGCCGACCCCGGTCAGACTCGTAACGTGGCGAAAGAGCATCCCGAGGTGGCGCGACGCCTGCACGCGAAGTTCGTGCAGTTCTTAGAGAGTTGCGGCACGCGCGAGGAGTATCTCCAGCCGAGAAGGGAGATAACGATTTAGACGCCCGCCTGTGCTATAATGAGGGCGAGGTGAGATACGATGGCGCAACAGTTATTGAAGCCGACAACGCGCACACTGCCCAGAGGCAAAGTCAGCTACGAGCAGTTTCTGGAGTGGCTGGATGAAGACACGTGGGCAGAATGGGTGGACGGAGAGGTTATACTCATGAGTCCTATCTCTGGAGAGCATCAGGACGTCGGCAGGTTTTTGATTGCCGTGTTGCAGATTTATATCACCCGCTACGGGCTGGGTGTCCTGCGCTACGAACCCTTCCAGATGAAGACGGGTACAGACCTGCCCGGTCGCTCTCCCGACATCCTGTTTGTCAGCAAGCCAAACCTGCATCGCCTCAAACCCACCTATCTGGACGGACCCGCCGACCTGGTGGTGGAAAACATCAGCCCCGACAGCGAGGAGCGCGACCGCGTGCACAAGTTCGCCGAATACGAGCGGGGCGGTGTACGCGAATACTGGCTGATCGACCCGCAGAGGCGCGTGGCGGAGTTCCATGTGCTGGGTGAGGAGGGCAAATACCTCTTGCGGGCGAAGGGGGAAGCGGGCGAGTATCACAGCGTAGTGGTAGAGGGCTTCTGGCTGCGCATAGAATGGCTGTGGAACCCGCCGCCAGAGGTGGAAGTGCTGAAAGCTTGGGGAATCATTGTATGAGGAGGCGGCAGAGAGTGAGGTGACACCGCATGGCGCAACAGGTGCTGAAGCCGACAGTGCGTATGCTTCCCGAAGGCAAAATCGGCTACGAGCAGTTTCTGCAGTGGCTGGATGAAGACACCTGGGCAGAATGGGTGGACGGAGAGGTTATTCTGATGAGTCCTGTCTCTTTGGAACACAGTAACCTGCAGGCTTTTCTGCTGACCATCCTTCGCCTGTACGCATCGGCGAGGCAGCTGGGTGCGGTGCACGGCGAGCCATTCCAGATGAAGACAGGTGAAGACCTGCCCGGTCGCTCACCCGACATCCTGTTCGTCAGCAAGCAGAACCTGTATCGCCTCAAACCCACCTATCTGGATGGACCTGCCGACCTGGTGGTGGAAATCATCAGCCCCGACAGCGAGGAGCGCGACCGCGTGCACAAGTTCGCCGAATATGAACGAGGAGGCGTGCGCGAATACTGGCTCATAGACCCCCAGAGGCGCGTGGCGGAGTTCTACGTGCTGGGCGAGGAGGGCAGATACCTCCTGCGGGCGAAGGGGGAAGCGGGCGAGTATCACAGCACGGTGTTGGAGGGCTTCTGGCTTCGGATAGAGTGGTTGTGGAATCCGCCACCAGAGATTGAAGTGCTCAAAGCCTGGGGGATCATGGCGTGAGGAGACAGACATGTGGTTTCTTCTCCCGATAGTGGTGAGCGCCGTACCTTCTGATGCCCGCTGGGTGCATCCGCTCTGCCAGCCCTTAGAGATCACCAGCAACGGGCCCTTTGTGCTGCTGGAAGACGGGAGCCTGGCGACGGTAGACCACCTGGGCTTTCGAGTCAGCAAAGATGACGGCAAAACGTGGTCGGAGCCGGTGCCCGTGTGCGAGGGGCTGTCGCCGACCGAACCCGCCTCGCGCTATCTGCTGCGCACCCGAAAAGGGACTCTAGTAATGGTGTACCTCAACTTCACAGGGCGACGCTTCGAGTGGGACGAAACCAAAGGGGAACCCAAAGAGGGTTGCAAGCTGGAGGTGTGGGCAATCCGCAGCACCGACGGCGGCAGGACATGGGTGGACAACCAGCGCGTGCTGGACGGCTATAACCCCAACTTCTTCGCCCTGATACAGACCCGTTCGGGCAGGATTGTTGCCCCCCTTCAGCACCTGACGAGCAATCCGGGACGCCTGATCACCTGTTCGGTCTACTCCGACGACGAAGGCAAGACGTGGCGACGCAGTAACTGGATAGACCTGGGCGGTCACGGTCATCACGACGGCGCGTTTGAACCCACGCTGGCAGAGCTGAGCGATGGACGCCTGCTGATGCTCATTCGCACCAGTCTGGACCAGTTCTGGCAGGCGATTTCGGAAGACGGGGGGCGATACTGGCGCATCATCCAGCCGAGCGGCATCGACGCCAGCAACTCACCCGGCTATCTGCTCAGACTGTCCAGCGGCAGGTTAGCGCTGGTGTGGAACCGCCTTCACCCCGAAGGGCGCGAGTGGCAGAAGAGCAACATGCCCCAGCATACGGAGTTCCCGTCCTCTTGGCATCGCGAGGAGCTCTCCATTGCCTTCTCGGAAGACGACGGCAGGACGTGGAGCAAACCCATCGTGTTTGCCAAACAGCGCGGCGGGCAGCTCAGCTACCCCTACCTCTTTGAACGCCGACCGGGCGAGCTGTGGGTGATTGCCGGCTTCGCCTTCCAGAAGTTCTGGGAAGACCCCCTGCCCCTGCACCTGAAGATAGACGAAGAAGCGTTTGTCAGGGAAGCCAAACGATAAGGAGGGCCCGAATGCGCGTCACGGAGCGCACCGCCATCATCCCGCCGGACGAGCGCGGAAGGCCGGTCATGCCCAGCTTCATTACCTATATTCACCCCACCGAGCCGTGGCTGGTACACTGCTGGGGGCGCTCGGATTACTCCGACGCCTACGATGACTTCGTTCTGCAGTTCAGCCGCGACAACGGGCGCACATGGACCGAACCCGTCCTGCACCGGCACAGCGAGACCCGCCAGGGCGGCAGGATGCGCTATGGTGAACCCGCCGCCCTGTTTGACCCCAACATCGGAAGACTGCTGGTGCTGTGGGATTATATCTGGTATCCCCAGGACCAGCTGGACGTGGATGCGCACTACCATCTGCTTCTGGAGACTTTTGACCCGCTGTCGGGCGCATGGACGCCTTTACAACGGGTAACGGACGAGCCGGTAGCGGTCAGTTTCTGTCAGCCGATTAAGACCCGCTCGGGGCGCATCGTGGTCGGGGTGCAGCGTCACTATCTGGACGAGAGCGGCAAGCCCCTGCACTACCGAGGATGCTGGTCGCCGGCGGGGATAGTGCAGTTCCTGCTGGGAGACGTGCAGGCAGATGGCTCGATTCGCTGGCGGTTGAGTCAGCCTGTGGTGCCCGACCTGGAGCGAACCTCGCGCGGCTTTTACGAACCGGCGGTGGTGGAGCTGCGCGATGGACGTCTGGCGGCGGTGCTTCGCGGCGACAACTCCATGTTCCCCGATAAACCGGGCTACAAGTGGCTGACCATTTCGGAAGATGGAGGCGAGACATGGAGCGAAGCCGTGCCCCTGCCGTGCGATATGGGCGAACCCATTGAGTCCAGTTCTACTGGCTCAGGAATCTTCCGCTCCATCACCGACGGCAAGGTATACTGGCTGGGAAACCTGTGCATTGACGGCGTGCGTCCCAACGGAAACTGGCCTCGAACCCCCTTAGTGATAGCGGAGGTGCAGGAAGAGCCGTTTGCCCTGCGCCGGGATTCGCTTTTTGTGATAGACCGCCAGCGCGAGGGCGAACCGCCAGAGGTTCAACACTCCAACTTCCGATTCTATCAGGACAGGGAAACGGGCGAGTTAGTGATTCTGCTGACGCGCTTTGGCGAGCGCAGCGCCGAACGCTGGCAGGATGCCAACTACTACCGCTACCGGGTCCCATTGCACGATTAGGGAGGGCGAACCTCCCGGTGAGCCGACACAGGAAAAACCGCCGTCCCTTGCGAAATAGATAATGTCCTCTACACAAAGGGCGGTGATGGCTATGCTCGCGCTGATTGGCGGCACCGGGATGAGCGAACTGCCCGGTTTCGTGGTGGAACAAAAGCGGGTGATATGTACACGCTATGGCGAGGCGACGGTGCTGGAAGGGCGATTGGGCGATATTCCCCTCCTGTTCCTGCCCCGACACGGCGAAGCGCACACTCTGCCCCCACATCGCATCAACTACCGCGCAAACATGCTGGCGCTTCAGCTGTGTGGGGTCAGGCGCGTTATCGCCACAGCAGCGGTCGGCTCGCTGAACCAGGCGATGAAACCGGGTGACTTCGTGCTCATCAGCGACTTTATCGACTTCACCCGTGAGCGCCCGCTCACCATCTTTGACCGACCGGGCGAGGTGGTACACACCGATTTCACGCACGCCTACTGCCCCGAAATCCGGCACGTTCTGGAGCGCACCGCCGAATCGCTGGAAATACCGGTGCACTTCGGGGGAACCTACCTGTGCGCGGACGGGCCCCGCTACGAAACGCCGGCGGAGATTCGCATGTTCGCGCAGTGGGGAGCGGACGTGGTGGGCATGACAGGCGTGCCCGAAGTGGTGTTCGCGCACGAGCTGGGAATCTGCTATGCAACGGTTGCCATCGTCACCAATTGGGCGGCAGGTATCAGTCCTTCACGCCTGTCGCATCAAGAAGTGGTGGAGATTATGGCGAGCCGACGCCCCCTCCTGCTGGAGTGGCTCAGCAGGACCTTCCCGCAAATCCCTCAGACCGCTTGTACTTCTTGCGGGTACAATTCGCCCTGAAAAATACGAGTTGCTATGCCGATTATGGTTCTCGGAACGTCTCTGTCACGCTGAGGCTTTTGCCGCCACGCTGAGCGTCGGCGAGGCGTCTTTATTGTCATGCGGAGCCATAGGGAAGCACCTCGTCAGACCATTCGCTTGCGCTCAGGGTGATGCATGGCGGGAAACTTGGTGTCAGCATGACGGGAGAACATCCCAACCGAAAACACGCCGTCTGGTGACTAGGAGGTTACAGACCAATGCTGAGTTTTTTGTTTCGTCCAGCCATGGCGCTGATGGAACGGCTGTCCACTACGCGCAAGATGGCTCTTATCGGCGCGGTGTTCTGCCTGCCGATTGCGTATTTAACGTGGCAGGTATTTGCCAAAGGCACAGCAGACATCGAGTTCACCCGCCGCGAGATGATAGGAGCGGAATACCTTCAGCCCGTGATGTCCCTCGTGCAGCACATACAGCAACATCGCGGCGCGGTCTCTGCGCTGAAAAAAGGAGACGCCACCTTTGCTCAGGTGGTCTCGCAGAAACAGGGCGATATTGCCGAAGACATCCGCCGCATCGATGAGCAGGAAAAGCAGTATGGCGGTCTGCTCAAAACGAGTGAAGAGTGGCAGTCCATTAAATCCGACTGGCAAAACCTTCAGCAAAGGGTGCAGTCCCTTTCCCCAACCGAAAGCTTTGAACAGCACACCGCCTTGGTGGAACGCCTGCTACGGTTTGCCAGAAGGGTTGCAGACAGTTCCAACCTTTCTCTGGACCCCGAACACGAGTCTTACTATCTGATGTTTGTCAGCGTGCATACATACCCATGGCTAACGGAGTACATGGGTCAAACGCGAGCGATGGGCGCCCTCGTTCTTGGTTCTAAAGCAAGTTCCAGTGAGCGCGAATTCGCGCTGCTCAGCCAGTATTTCCAGCTGGCAAAGCGGGAAGGCGCCTCTGCCCAGGAACAGATGGAAAAAATATTTTCGGCGGATGCGACGGTACGAAGCAGATTGCAGGCAGCCTACGACCAGGCAAAGCGCGAGGCGGATGAGTACCTGGCGATGACAAAACGGGTGGTAGAGGGTTCCACGTCAGGAATTACGCCCAAAGAATACTTTGACACCGCTACTCGCGCCATAGATAGCCAGTATCAAGTACTGTTTGCCGTGCAGAGGACCCTGTCTGATGTCCTTTCCGCGCGTATCACGCACCTGAACAGGAAGCGAATATTCGTGCTATCCCTCGGAGCAGTGTCCGTTGCTTTGGCGTTCTGGCTGTTTGCAGGTTTCTACTTTTCCACCGCGCAAAGCACGCGCATACTCCTGCAGGCCTCCGAGCGCATGGCGCAGGGTGACGTCCAGCTTGACCTCTCCAGCATCCGAAGTCGGGATGAAATGGGACAGATCGCCCGTGCCTTTGCGGAGGTAGCGCAATACATGCAGAACCTGGCGGGCAGCGCCAGCCAGATCGCGCAGGGCGACCTGACGGTGAAGATTGTGTCACGCTCCGACAGGGACATCTTAGGGCACGCCTTTGCCACGATGACGGACAACCTGCGCCAGTTGGTTTCTCAGGTGATTCAGAGCGCCTCTCAGGTCGCCGCCACGAGCCAGCAGCTGTCCGCCTCCACCGAGCAGTCGGGGCACGCCTCCAACGAAATCGCGCGAGGCAGTGAGCAGCTCGCCCAGCAAGCCACCGAAGCGGCGCGGGCGATGGACAATATGGACCGCGCCATCCGCAACGTCCAGCAGAGCAGTCGGTCACAACGCGAAGCGGCCCAGCAGGCAGAAGAGGGCATGAGGCAGGCGGCGCAGGCGGTGGAAGAGGTGGCTCGCTCCGCCCAGCAGATGGCGGGTTCCGCCCAGCAAGCCAGCGCCATCGCCAGCCAGGGCGGGCAGTCGGTAGAACAGATGCTGGAGACCATGAAACGTATTCAGCAGCAGGCGCAGGCCTCCGCCCAGAAAGTTCAGCAGCTGGACGAGCTCGGACAGCAAATCGGAAGCATCGTGCAGACCATTGAGCAGATAGCGGAACAGACCAACCTGCTGGCGCTCAACGCGGCGATTGAGGCGGCGCGCGCCGGGGAGCACGGACGAGGCTTTGCCGTGGTAGCGGATGAAGTGCGAAAGCTTGCGGAGCAGGCAGGTTCCGCCACCAAAGAGATTGCTTCGCTAATTGGCAACGTTCGCGCTGGGGTGGATGAGACGGTTCGCGCCATTCAGGAGACCAGCGAGCAGATTGCCGATGGCTACGCACGCAGTGAGCAGGTGGGTGAAGCACTGGCTCAGATCGTGCGGAGCGCTCAGCAGGTCGCCGGAGAAGTGGAATCGGTAACGGCAGTCGCCGAAGAGATGTCGGCAAGCGTCCAGCAGGTTCTGGCGACGGTGAGCACGGTGTTGCAGAGCGCAGAGGAGAACGAGCGTGCGGTGCAGGAGATGGCGTCCAGTTCTGAGCAGGTGTCGTCGGCGATAGCGTCGGTGGCGTCCATCAGCGAAGAGGCAGCAGCCAGCGCCCAGCAGTTGAACGCCTCCAGCGAAGAGGTAGCCGCCGCCGCGCAGGAGCTTGCCCGCATGGCTCAACAGTTACAACATGAGGTCAGCCAGTTCCGCACCGAACGCGAGGGAGAGGGAACCCGCCCCCTGCGCCTGGCTGCGTAGTCTTCATGCTGAGTATACCTCCCTTTCTTCACCTCTTCCCGCCATGGGAAGAGGTGATTTTTGTTTTGACTGCGGTGGATTCTGGACCACCCAGCAATCCATGCCTGCGGAGGCTGACCTGCCAGGTCAGAGTAAGAGAGGAGAGACGTTCATAAGGAGAATTACACCTTGACCTTCTTCCAGCCGCCGCGCTGGAAAAGGATGGCGGTCAGCAAGCCTGACACAACCACCGATGCCGCCATCGCCCACCATGCACCCAGCGTCTGATAACCCAGGTGCAGGGCAAGCAGGTAAGCCAGAGGTAATCGGAACAGCCACATGCTCACGAAGGTAATCCATGTCGGTGTGCGGGTGTCTCCTGCGCCCTGAAACGCTCCTGAAAGTACCATCGCCAGCGCAAGAAAAGGCTCACTGTAGGCGTTGATACGCAGGTAGTCTGCGGCCACCTTCACCACCAGCGGGTCACGGGTAAACCAGTGGGCGAACGGATAGGCGAAGACGTAGAACACGATTCCCATTACCGTCATAATCACGCAAGCCTGAGCAGTAGCCATCCACGCATAACGCGAGGCGACATCGGGACGTTTTGCGCCCAGGCTCTGTCCTACCAGCGCAGTCGCCGCCATGCTGTAGCCCAGTCCCGGCATGAAGGCTATCGATTCGGCGGTCATGCCTATCGGCAGGGCGGCGATAGCGGCGGTGCCCTCGCGCGTGGCGGTCAGGATACGGGTGTAGCCCAGCATACTGGTGATGCGCAGAAGTGCCTGCAGGGAAGCGGGCGCACCGATATTGACAATCCGCTGTGCCCACGCCATCTCCATCCGCTGAAACTGAACCGCCTGCCCCATGACCGGATGCCGGCGCAGGGCAATCCAGAACATAACCATTCCAAACCATTGAGAGATAGTTAGCGCCGTTGCTGCTCCCACCAGACCCAGCCGCGGGAAAGGACCCACACCGAAAATCAGTCCGAAGTCCAGCACGATATGCACCACGTTAACCACAACCATCACCTTCAACGGTGTGCGCATATCGCCCATGCCTCGGAACACCGCGCCCAGCGCCTGCCCCACAAACAGCGGCACAATACCCCACAGAGCGATGTTAAAGAAGGTCAGCGTCGCGCGTTCCGCGGAAGGCTCCATGCCCATCAGCCCGAAAGCGGGTTTCGCCAGCAGATAAGCCACCGCCACGCACACCACGCCCATCATCGCGCTGAGCGTTAACGACTGGCGCAAGGTTTTACGAGCGTCATCCAGAGCCTGTGCGCCAACGAACCGGGCTACCAGTGCGGTCGCCCCCGTGCCCACAATAAAGGAGATTGCCATCAGCAGGAACATCCCCTGTCCCGCCATACCCACCGCTGCCAGCGCATCGCGTCCCAGCCTGCCCACAAACATGCGGTCCAGAAAAGCGTTGGTGGTTTGCAGGAGGTTTGTAGTCACCGCGGGGATGCTGATGTTCCAAACATCGCGTGCGATAGCCTGCCAGGAGACCTCCTCCTGCGTTCGAAGGGCAGGAGGCAGTAACGCCTGCGCGGCTGCCGACTCCTGTGCATCGTTGTTCACGGACTGCTGTTTATCCTGAGCTTCGGGCATCAGCTGTTGTTCATTCGTAATGGATAACCGCTCTCTATGTTATCACAACTTGCCTGCCTGTAGCCAGTGAGAGCTACCGTTCAATAACTCCCCATGGGAACACCGGCGCCCTGCCTCGTGATTCCGCCTTTTGCCATCCCCTGTCGTCCGCGTCGGGAGCCCGCCAGTTCCCCTCAGCCTGTGCGGTGACCTTCCAGTTTGCATCGCTGATAACCCAAAGTGTCCTCCCGTTCGGCAGGCGCAGGCGCATCTCCACCAGCAAGCCGCCCGGTCCATCGCCGTTCTCCGCCTGCACGGCTATCACGTTTTTGCCTGCCCTCAGCAGGCGTGTGACGTCGTATCGCTCTGCCCGGCGGAAGTCGGTGTCCTCGCCAACAGGTGTACCGTTTATCCACAGGCGGTAGCGGTTGTCGGCGGTAATCCACAACACCGCTTCGGCTGGTCGGGCGGGCAGGTCTATCCCCCGACGAGCGTATACCGTCAGGTTTGGAGTCTCCCATTGTCCGGGAAGCCATATCCACTCCGCCTGCCAGTCGGCGCCCAGCAACACTTCCAGCGGGGGGAATCGAAGCGGTGCGGGCGGTTGACGGAACACCCATTCCTCGCCCTCCTTGACCCGCTGGCGCAGGATGAAGCGGTAGCCAGGCTGGTGACAGGCGAGGGTAATCCCGTAGCCGCCTGAATCCCGTTGTACCCGCAGGTCAAGCTTCAGCCCGCGATAGAACAGGTTGCGCACCCCGGCGAACGACAGGGAGCGTGGCAATAGCGGCGCGATGTGCAAGCCGTCCACCCGCGCATCCACGCCCAGAAAGCCGTAGAGGAAGAAGGTGGGAACCAGCCCGCTTTCGGGGAAGGGGATATCGGTGCCCACCGCCCAGCCGTTGATGTAGGGCTTGCCGCCGAAATAGAGAGGGTTTCCGCCGCACAGTCGGTCGGGCTGGTCGTAGCGGCGCAGGATGCCCCACAGGCGTCCATAGGCATTGTCCGCGCCCAGCCAGCGATGGCGCGCCATCAGGTCAAAGAAGGAGGTGTACAGGATGGCGCCGCCGTTCTCGCAGTGGGTATCAAAGGGCTGAGAGGGTATTTCCGCCTTGCCCTCCAGATACCACCATCCCGAACAGTCTAACGTATTGACGCGCGGGGCGAACTCGAAGAAGTAAGTATCGGGCTTGCCGGTGGCGGTGGGTTCGTGCTCCATCCAGTGGTAGATGCGCCGCGCTTTAACCGGGTCGCCCAGTCCGTAAGCCAGCGCCTCGGTGTTGACGTAGGTGAAGCCGTAATCGTGACGGTTGCCGTGGATGTCCACACAGCCGATATAGCGCCCTGCCGTGTCGTTCCAGAAGGTCTCTGCATAGCGGCGTTTCACGGTTTGTGCCAGCTGCCGGTAGTACCCGGGCGGGCGCGGCGCCGGCGAACCGGTGGGCACGACATCCCCCACCACGCTCTCTATCTCCGCCATCGCATGCAGGCTGGCGTAAAAGTAGATGTTCTCGTAGGCGGACAGATGCCCGAAAGGAATATCGTCCCAGTAGTTGGAGTGCACTCCTTTGCTGGTGCCGTCGTGGTCGGGGCTGTTGTCGACGAATAGTCCCTCTGCGCCCCGGCATTCGTTCAACTGCCACTCCATCGCGTGGCGAATGCGCCCGATGTTGCGTATCAGGAACTGCTTGTCGCCCGTCCAGCAGTAGTATCGCCAGCAGGCAAGGATAAAGTTCGCGTTGGTGGTGAAGTGTCGGGCGTCGTATTTGTCGTTATCGGGGAAGGGCCACTCCTTGCGGTCGCCCCAGGTGTACACGTAGCCGTCCTCATCTATCCTGTAGTGCAGGAGGTGCGCGCGTTCGCGTGCGTGCAAGCCGGGCAGGGCGACCCAGTAGCGCGTGCGTGCCAGCCACTCCATCCAATCCGCCAGCCCCGGCGAGAGGGGCCAGCTGAAGGCACGCTCGTAGTAAAAGCGGTTGATCAATCTATCCAGACGCGAATCCGAGCTGAAGAAGACGGGGTAGAAGTCGGGGAGACGTCGCTCGTTATGCGGGAGTATCTCCAGGGTAAGGCTGTTGCCGGTGTGCAGGCTCAATCTCATGCGGTCTGCGGTCATTTGCCAGCGCAGTTCGCCGTTCAGGTTGCGCCAGCGGTAGTCTGCCGTGCCGTTGCCCGTCATCTCCAACCAGTCGTGCGCATCCATGCCCCACTCCAGCCCATCGCGCCGCTTGAGCTGTTCTACCGGCAGATACCTGCCCGTGTCCGAGAAGAAACGGCGGAACAGCACGCGCTCCGGGTCGGTGGTATCGGTGCCCTCTGCCTTCCACGGGGTAAGCAGGACCCACTGTTTTACCTCGCCAGACTGCACCGCTATCTGCAGGCGGTTGCGCGTTAGCGTGTACACCACGTCCACCGGGCGGGTATCAAACAGCATCAGGCGCACACATCTTTCCCCTTCGTCCACGGGGTGACCGTCGCGCAGGGGCAGGGATTGCGGCAGGCGTTTATCGTGCGTGCTCCACCAGCCGATGGTGCCGACCGGCTCACTCATCTCCACGCGATAACGACCGGCTGGCTGAGGGGACACGACCAGCCTGACCCATCCGTTATCCTGCACATTGCTGAACCGTTGGCTGGCAACCCTGCGCCACGAACCGTCTTCATATCTCCACAGGCTGAGGGTCATGCCGCTGTTCGCGGTGTACCAGGTGGGGCAGTTCACCTCCACTGCCGTCAGCCCGGCGGTATCCAGGGTAAACTCCTGTGCCAGCGTGTGTCCCGGCTCCAGGCGCAGAGCCTCTTTACGCTCCGCCGATGCCAGTACTGCACGGGGTACCAGCAGGGTCGCTCCGCGCCATGTCAGCCGGTTACCTTGCACGCGCCCTGCGCCTGTGGGCGGGATGTTCAGCACTGCTTCGTCACCGGCAGTCAGCCCCAGCCAGCACGAGGGGAGATATTTGCCTTTGCCGGTGGGGTCTACCTGCAGTTCGCTCAGCCATCCGCCCTGCACCTGCACCCGCAAGAAGCCGTTTTCCAGCACCTGAGCGGGTAGGGCAGGGGAGAGCATGATTGCCGTCAGAGCCAGCAAAACAGTCAGTCGCATCGTCACCGCCGACAACCTCCTGCTCCAGGGTTCGGTGCAGCTGTTAGACGACGCGAGCCAGGATCCCTGTTTGGGATGGGCGATTCGCGATCTTGACGCCCGTTCGGTTTTGGAATATAATAATTAGCGCGAGGGTCGGGGTGTAGCTCAGGTTGGTAGAGCGCTTGGTTTGGGACCAAGAGGTCGCTGGTTCGAGTCCAGTCACCCCGACCAGCACGAGCGGGGGTAGCTCAATGGCAGAGCTCCAGCCTTCCAAGCTGGCGGTGCGGGTTCGATTCCCGTCCCCCGCTCCAGAATACCACATGTTGTACCGTCACCCCTCAACAGACCACAACATGTTGTGTTCCAAACACAAACACGCACAGGAGCCACAACATGCAAAACGCCAGCTTCCGACTTGCCGACACAAACCCGGTTTTTCCCCGTAGGGGCGCACGGCCGTGCGCCCCTACTTGCCGACACAAACCTGATTTCCTAGCGCACCGGCGTGCGCCCCTACCCGCTGGCGCTACACCATCCCCAGACGCTTCTTGCACTCCTCCAGTATCTCCACCGTGCGCGTGGCGCCCACACGGGTCACCCCGATGGCGCGAACCTCTAACAGCGCGTCCAGCGTGCGAATGCCCCCCGCTGCCTTCACCTGCACCTGCGGCGGCGAGTGCTTGCGCATCAGCTTCAGGTCCTCAATCGTCGCGCCTCCGGAGCCAAAACCGGTGGAGGTCTTCACAAAGTCCGCACCCACCTCGGCGCAGATTTCGCAAAGGCGAATCTTGTGCGCGTCCTGCAGGTAGCAGTTCTCGAAGATGACCTTCACGATGCCGCCTCGCTCGTGCGTGACCTCCACCACCGCGCGGATGTCATCGCGCACATAGTCCCAGTCCTCACTGAGCACCTTGCCGATGTTCACCACCATGTCCAGTTCCACTCCGCCATCGTCCAGCGCCTGCTTCGCCTCGGCGACCTTGATGGCGGTCGTGTGCCCCCCGTGCGGGAAGCCGATGGTGGTGCTGGGCAGAACGTCGCTTCCCTGCAGTAGCTCCGCGCACCGCTTCAGGTAATATGGCTTGATGCACACGCTGGCAACACCATACTCCCGCGCGATGCGACAGCCCCGCTCCAGCTCCTCATCGGTTAAGACGGGGTTCAGCAGGGAATGGTCTATCATCTTGGCGATGTCGCGATAGGTGTAATCCATGTCTACTTCCCTCCGGGCATGAACTGCCTCAGGTATCGCGCGGATTGACGCAGTGCCTGCTTGCGGGTTTCCAGCGTCTTCTCGTAGGCGCGGTCTTCCACCTCAATGCACACCGCTCCTTCGTAGCCTACATCGCTGAGCACCGAGAAGAACTTACCCCAGTCCACGTCGCCCAATCCGGGCAGTTTGGGCACGTGGTACTCCAGCGGCGTGGCAAGGATGCCCACCTCGTCCAGCCGGTGACGGTCTACCCGTGCGTCTTTGGCGTGGATGTGGAACAGCTTGTGGCTGAACTCGCGCAGAGGCTTCAGGTAGTCCATCTGCTGCCAGACGAAGTGCGAGGGGTCGAAGTTCAACCCGAAGTGGTCGCTGGGGATGTCGGCGAACATCCTGCGCCAGATGACGGGCGAGGTCGCCAGGTTCTTGCCGCCGGGCCACTCGTCGCGGGTGAAGAGCATGGGGCAGTTCTCAATGCCGATGCGTACGCCCAATCCCTCGGCGTAGGCAATCAGCGGCTTCCAGACATCCAGAAACCTCTGCCAGTTGTCCTCCACCGAGCGTGTCCAGTCGCGCCCGATAAAGGTGTTCACCAGCCCGATGCCCAACCGCGCCGAGGCGGAGATGACCTTTTTCAGGTGCTCCAGGCAGGCGTTTGCCTCCTCGGCGTTGGGCGAGAGCACGTTTGGGTAGTAACCCAGCCCGCTGATGGAAACGCCGGTGCGCTCGCACAGTGATTTGATCTCCGCAATCTTCGCTTCGTCCAGCGTGGCAACGTCGATATGCGTGACACCAGCGTAGCGCCGCTCGGCTTTGCCGACGGGCCAGCACATCAGCTCCACGCAGTCGAAGCCCTCATCGGCAGCAAACTGCATCACCTCCTGCAGGGAGAGGTCGGGAAGTATCGCGCTGACAAAGCCCAGTTTCATGGTTCATGTCCTCCTGCACACGGTTTTTGTACTCTGTTCGCTTCGCCGAGGGCGATGCCCTGCAGGGGGAAACCGCTACGCCCGGTCGCCATAACCGTCGGGGTGGGCGCTGTGCCAGCGCCAAGCCGTTTCGATGATGGTGCGTAGGTCGGCATAGCGGGGAGCCCAGCCCAGCTCGCGCTGAGCACGTTCCGCACTGGCAACCAGACGCGCCGGGTCGCCCGGTCGGCGGGGAGCCTCCTCCTGTGGGATGGGATGCCCGACGACCCCCTCGGCGGTGCGGATGACCTCGCGCACCGAGTAGCCCAGCCCGTTGCCCAGATTGTAGGCAGTGGTGGGTGCGCCGCGCTTCAGCGCCTCGTATGCCAGAATGTGCGCATCGGCAAGGTCGGTCACGTGGATGTAGTCGCGGATGCAGGTTCCATCAGGCGTGTCGTAGTCGGTGCCGAAAATCTTGATGACCGGACGTTTGCCCAGCGCAGTCAGCAATACCAGCGGGATGAGATGGGTTTCGGGGTGATGGTCCTCACCAAGCTGACCGTCGGGGTCTGCGCCCGCCGCGTTGAAGTAGCGCAGGCTGATAGAGCGCAAGCCAAACGCCACATCGTACCAGCGAAGCATCTGCTCGAAGGCGCGTTTGGTCTCACCATAGGCGTTGGTGGGCACCTGCGGGTGTTCTTCGGGGATGGGTATCTGCTGGGGTTCACCGTAGGTCGCCGCGCTGGACGAAAAGATAAGGTAGGGAACGTTATGCGCACGCATCGCCTCCAGCAGAGTGTAGCCGCCCACCACGTTCAGCCGGTAGAACTTTGCCGGGTCGGTCATGCTTTCGCCAACGGAGGCGTAAGCGGCGAAGTGCATCACGCACTCAATGGGATAGGTGCGAAACAGGTCGTCCAGCGTTTGGCGGTCGGTATAATCTCCCTGAATAAACTCGCCACCCAGCACCGCCTGGCGATGTCCCGCCTCCAGGTTGTCTAAGGTGACGACCTCATAGCCGTTTTCCAGAAGCCTTTTGACGCAGTGCGAGCCAATATATCCTGCGCCGCCGATGACGCAAATCATCTGCTTCCTCCTGTCTGGTGCGTTGTCGGAGTTACTATACGCCCCTGAGCGTGCGGAATCATGCTGGCAAGGCAGGGGAGAGAGCTCCCTGCGGATGGAAGTTGCAATTTTGAGCGCTGAAGCTTGCTTCAGCAAATCATATCCGCGGAGGCTATAACCTGCGCCAGCAGGTTTTGTTTGGTGTAGCCTGCGATTTCCAATCGCAAGGTTGTCGTGAAAAACATCCCTGCAACTAAAGTTGCGGGCTACTCGTAGCAAAGCCTCCTGCGGAGGCTAGCCCCTTTGGAGTGCTGAAGCTTGCTTCAGCAAGCCTAACCTGCGTCAGCAGGTTTCGTCTTGGGTAGCCTGCGATTTCCAATCGCAAGGGCGGAGTAAGAGGAGGAGGGACATCCCTGCAACTAAAGTTGCGGGCTACTCGTAACAAAGCCTCCTGCGGAGGCTAGCCCCTTTGGAGTGCTGAAGCTTGCTTCAGCCAACCCCTAACCTGCGTCAGCAGGTTTCGTTCTGTGTAGTCTGCGATTTCCAATCGCAACGGGAGTATCTGCTGAAGCATGGCTTCAGCACTCCATAAGTCCTGTGTAGCCTGCGATTTTCAATCGCAAGGGCAGAGAAAGAGGGGAGGGGGACGTCTCCTCTGCTCTGACACTCTGACTATGGAAATTACCCTTGATTTTTTCTTCCAAAACAAGTACTATTAGCAATGGCAGAATTATTTTGTCATCATACTGCAACGGTGCTGTGGGGTGATAGAGTGGATACGCTGATTGTAATCGGAGTTTTCACGTTCGTTGCCATCCTGATCGTGGGAGTCACGCTGGCGCTCTCTCATGCCATTGCTCCCCGAATGCCCACGCCCGTAAAGGGCGAAACCTACGAATGCGGCGCCGAGACCTTCTCGGATGCGTGGCGACAGATGAACCTGCACGTCTACATCTACGCTCTGCTGTTCGTGGTGTTCGACGTGGAGCTGGCATTGCTTGCGCCGGTAGCACTGGTGGCGAAGAGCCTGAACGCGCCGTGGCTGGTGTTCGTGGAGGTGGCACTGTTTATCCTCATTCTGGGCGCGGGGCTGGTTTACGCCTGGCGAAGGGGGGCACTGACGTGGGAGTAAAAGAACGGCTGGAAAAGGGACTGATTAAGGTTCCGGGCGGCACCATCCTGATTGCCAAAATGGCAGACATCATGGCATGGGCGCGAAAGTCC
The DNA here is from genome assembly GCA_013314755.1 of Chthonomonadia bacterium. Taxonomy (GTDB): domain Bacteria; phylum Armatimonadota; class HRBIN16; order HRBIN16; family HRBIN16; genus HRBIN16. The sequence continues at coordinate 10,872 of JABUFA010000019.1, read as the reverse complement.
TCCATGTGGTCATTGACCTTCGGGCTGTCGTGCTGTGCCATTGAGATGATGGCGACCGCTGCCTCGCGATACGACCTCGACCGTTTCGGCATGTTCTTCCGCGCGACGCCTCGCCAAGCGGATGTGATGATTGTGGCGGGCTGGGTGTCGGTGAAGATGGCGCCCTTTATCAAGCGGCTCTACGAGCAGATGCCCGAGCCCAAGTATGTGATTGCCATGGGCGGATGCGCCAGCGCAGGTGGACCCTATCGCGACTCAATCACCATCGTGAAGGGCGTTGACCAGTTCGTGCCCGTGGATGTGTACGTGTACGGCTGTCCACCTCGCCCCGAGAACCTGATACTGGGCATCCTGAAACTGCAGGAGCGTATTCGCCGCGAGCACCTCGCCGAGAAAAACGGCTTGCCCAAACCTGTGCGCGAACCTATTATTATTCCCGAGGCTGGAGCAACAGGATGAACGAAGCAGTAGAGCAGCTCCTTCAGCGGTTTGGTGAGGCGGTGACCGAGTGGACACAGGTTCGCGCCAACGAGGTGCGTCTGACGGTAAAACCCACCTGCTGGCGAGAGATTGCCCAGTATCTGCGCGATGACCCTCTGTGGCAGATGGACTACCCCGCCGACCTGACCGTATGGGATACCGGCACGGAGTTCGGCGTGTACCTGCGCCTGTGGTCGTCGGTGCACAATCACAATGTGGTAGTGCTGACCTCCATCTCGCGCGAGGAGCCGCGCATCGCCTCGCTGGCAACCCTGTACCCGGGCGTTGACTGGCACGAGCGCGAGATGTACGATATGTATGGCGTTATCTTTGAGGGGCATCCGAACCTCAAACGCATCCTTCTGCCCGATGACTGGGAAGGCTTTCCCTTCCGCAAAGACTACTTGGCGGAACCCAGTGGAGACCCATTGCATGGACCGCAACCGGTGAACTGAGATGAGTATGCCTGTGTCGCCAGAAAAACAGTCCACACTCAGCACGGTGGAAATCCTGTCGCAGGGGATGGTTATCAACGTGGGACCCCAGCATCCTTCCACGCATGGGGTGCTGCGGCTCATCTTAACCCTGGACGGCGAGCAGATTTTGCATTGCGAACCGGTCATTGGTTACCTGCATCGCGGGCTGGAAAAGATGATGGAGCGCCGTCCCTACCGCCACAACATCCCCTTCACCGACCGACTGGATTACCTCGCCGCGCTGTCCAATAATCTGGGCATCTGCCAGTGCATCGAGCGGCTGGGTGGGGTGGAGGTTCCCGAACGCGCCAAATACATCCGCGTTCTGCTGATGGAGCTCCAGCGTATCGCCAGCCATCTGGTGTTTCTGGGAACCTTCGGCACGGACCTGGGCGCTACTACCATGTTCCTGTATGCCTTCCGCGAGCGCGAACTGGTGCTGGACCTGCTGGAGGAATGCACCGGCGCGCGCCTGACCTATAACTGGATTCGCGTGGGTGGCGTACCTGACGACCTTCCCGACGGCTTCGCCGAGAAGGTGCTGGCGTTCGTGAAGGTGTTTCGTCAGCGCCTCAAGGAGTACGACCAGCTGCTGACGCGCAACCGCATCTTCCGCTCGCGTACGCAGAACATCGGAGTCCTTCCCAAAGATCTGGCGCTGGCATACGGCACAAGCGGTCCGGTGCTTCGCGCCTCCGGTGTGGCATACGACATCCGCAAGGTAGACCCCTACGAAGTGTACGACCGCGTGGAGTTCGACGTGCCGGTGTTTGACAGGGGCGATGTGTGGGCACGCTACCTTGTGCGAATGGAAGAGATGCATCAAAGCCTGCGCATTATCGAACAGGTGCTTCGCGATATGCCCGATGGTCCGGTGCAGACCAAGCTTCCCAAGATATTCAAGCCGCCGGCGGGCATAGCCTATTCGCGTGTGGAAAGCCCGCGCGGGGAGCTGAGCTTTATGATGGTCAGCGATGGCAGTCCGAACCCGGTGCGTGTGCACATCCGGGCGCCCTCTTTCGTGAACCTGAGTGTGCTGCCTTGCCTGCTGGAAGGGGCGAAGGTCGCTGACCTTGTTGCCATTCTGGGTAGTATCGATGTGGTACTGGGGGAGATAGACCGGTGATAGCTGCGGTGATACAGTTCTTTGAACAGCACCCCCTGCTGTGGACGTTCGTCAAAGCGGTGGTGCTGGCGAGCTTTACGCTGATGATTCCGCTGGCGGTGATATGGATAGAGCGCAAGGTAGCCGGCTTTATCCAGAGTCGCCTGGGACCTCTGCACGTGGGTCCGCATGGCACGTTGCAAACGGTGGCAGACGCCCTGAAACTGCTGTTGAAAGAGGATATCGTTCCCGATGGAGCGGACAAGCGGTTCTTCTACATCGCGCCCTATATCGCGTTCATCTCCACGGTGCTGTCGTTCATGGTGCTGCCGTTTGCGCCCGGCTGGGTGGCGCTGGAGATGAACGTGGCGGTGCTGTTCGTGATTGGGGTCTCGCTGTTCAACGTGGTCAGCATCCTGATGGCTGGCTGGTCGTCGAACAACAAGTATTCCCTGCTGGGTGGATTGCGTGCGGTAGCGCAACTGCTTTCCTACGAAATCCCGATGGTGCTCTCCGTGCTGGCGGTGGTGTTCTACACCGGCTCGCTCAGCCTTACCGAGATTGTGGAGTACCAGGTAAAGCACGGTTGGAACATCTGGCATCCGCCCATCATGATTGCGGCGCTGATTTACTTCATCTGTGCGCTGGCGGAAATCAACCGCACGCCCTTTGACCTGCCCGAGGCGGAGTCCGAGCTGGTCAGCGGCTTCAATACCGAATATTCTGGGATGCGCTTCGCTTTCTTCTTTGCTTCAGAGTTCGCCAACAACTTCTTTATCACCGCCTTTGCCGCGGCGCTGTTCTTCGGTGGATGGGATGGACCCATTCTGCCGCCGATTGTCTGGACGTTCCTGAAGGTGTTCGTGATGATTTTCGTCTTCATGTGGGTGAGGTGGACGCCGCCGCGCTTGCGCATTGACCAGATACTGCGTTTCGCGTGGCAACTGCTGGTGCCGGTCAGCCTGGTGAACCTGCTTTTTGCCATCGCGTTGGGGGTGAAGTAACCGATGAAAAACACATCTGCAGACCATAGGTATAATCCGTTGACCTACTTCATCGACGGGCTGGCAACGCTGTTTTTCGGGATGCTGGTGACCTGGCGCAACCTGTGGCGCCCCAAAGTCACCGTGCGCTATCCATATCAGAAGCGTCCGGTTCCGCCGCGCTATCGTGGGCTTTTCTACCTGAAGTGGAACGAGGAGAAACAGCGCCTGAACTGCGTGGGCTGTACGCTGTGTGCCCAGGCTTGCCCGACCGACGTGATTTCGATGGTGAAGCTGGGCAAGGGCACGAACGCCAGTGTTAGTGAGTTCACCATGGACCTGGGGCGGTGCATGTTCTGCAACCTGTGCGTGGAAGCCTGCCCGTTTGACGCCATCTATATGGGACCCGTGTACGAGCTTGCCAGCGAACGACGGGATGCCTGTCTGTTCCGTATCACTGATCTTGCGCAGGGCGGCGAAGAGGCGGTGCGTAAGAACATTGAAACAATACAGCGACTGATGGCGGAGGAGGAGAAAGCCAAGCCCGCCGCGACACATCCTGCAGGAGGACATGCCGAATGAGTGCTCTGGAACTCGCCTTGCTGACAGCGTTGACTGTGATGACGGTAATCTCTGCACTGATGGTAGTGGCGGTGCGCAACCTCATCCATGCAGGCTTCTGGCTGTTGCCCTTCTTTCTGGGGATTGGCGGCTTCTACCTTATCCTCTCTCTGGAGTTTCTGTTCGCCCTGCAGTTACTGCTATATGCCGGTGCGGTGATGGTGGTGGTGCTGTTCGCGCTGATGCTCACGCGCGACGTCATGAACCCCAACGTTCGGCAGACAAACCGCCTGGCAATCGCCGCCAGCGCCGTCAGCGCAGGCATGATGGTGTACCTGATAGGCGCCATATACAGGAACCTGGGAACACTAACCCTTTCGCCCCAGGCGGTGAACGCCGAAGCCATCACCCGCGAGCTGGGCAAGATGCTCCTGAATGAGTATGTGTTGCCCTTTGAGCTGACCTCGGTGCTCCTGCTCAGTGCGATGCTGGGCGCTATCTTCCTCGCGCGAAGCCCCAAAGTGGAACTGGAGGAGGAAGTGCGATGAATATCGCCAGCGTGCCCCTTCATTTCTTTGTCCTGCTCAGCGCGGTGCTGTTTGCTATCGGGCTGTATGGACTGATTTCTCGCCGGAATGCCATCGCGGTGCTGATGTCCATTGAAATCGTGATGAACGCGGCGAACCTGAACTTTGTCGCCTTCTGGCGCTATCTGCACCCGCACTCGTTGGAAGGCGTGGTGTTCGTGCTGGTGACCATCACGGTAGCAGCGGCAGAAGTCGCAGTGGGAATGGCGGTGGTGCTGTCCATCTACCGGATGCTTCACACGGTGAACGTGGACGAAGTGGCGCAGATGCGAGGTTAGTCTGCAGGCATGTTGTCCCCTCCTGAACTGGCGCGAGAGGTGGTCAGACGACTGGATGCGTTGCATGGTCGCCCGGTGTGGAGCCAGCGCATGCCTCCTCTGGAGGAGCTGATTGCCTGCATCCTGTCGCAACACACCTCGGATACAAACTCGCACCGGGCATATCTGCAGTTGCGTGAGCGGTTTCCGTCGTGGCAGGCGGTGATGGATGCTCCTGTGGGCGAGGTGGAGGAAGCCATCCGCCCGGGAGGGCTTGCCAGCAGTAAAGCCCCGCGCATTCAGGCGGTGCTGCGCGCCATCGCCGAACATAACGGAGGCAAGATTGACCTGGATTTCCTTTACCAAATGGATACCGAATCCGCCCGTCGCTACCTGCTGAGTCTGCCCGGAGTCGGTCCCAAAACGGCTGCGATTGTGCTCTGTTTCTCGCTGGGCAGACCGGTCATCCCGGTGGACACCCATGTGTTCCGCGTCTCATGGCGGCTGGGGTTTTTTGAGCGCAGAGTAGGGGAGGCGAAGGCGCATGACCTTCTGCAGAACATCGTGCCGGAGGAGGACATCTACGCTTTTCACGTGCACCTGATTCGGCATGGCAGGACAATCTGCAAGGCACAGCGCCCCCGCTGTGACCAGTGTCCCCTGGCGGACCTCTGCGCGTATCGTCGAGCGATGCTGTCTGCGCCTCAGCCCGCGAACGTCTCCACCTCCGCGCGATAGGGCAGAGAGGGCTGCGCCCCCAGGCGGGTGACCGAAAGCCCTGCTACACGCTGGGCGAACTGCACCGCCTGGTCCACTCCTTTCCCTTCGGCAAGAGCAACCGCCAGCGCACCAGCAAAGGCATCGCCTGCAGCGGTGGTGTCTATCGCCTTCACCGGATAGGCAGGCATCCGCCGCATCCCCGATTCGTCCTGCACCAGAACTCCTTCCCCCCCCAGCGTGATGATGACCACCGGCACGCCGAGCGCACGCAGAGCCTGCCCCATCGCCTCCGGCGAGGAATAGTCGGGAGCCTTGCACAGGCTCTGTGCTTCCGATTCGTTGGGTGTCAGAATGTCCACATGACGCAGCAGCTCTGCTGGCAGGGGCTGGGCAGGCGCAGGAGCGGGGTTGAGTATCATACGCTTGCCGTGCTTGCGTGCCAGCTCAGCAGTGCGGATGACGGTCGGTATGGGAACTTCCAGCTGCGCCAGCACCACATCTGCCTTCGCGATGGCTTCCTCGGCTCGTTCCACGTCTTCGGGTGTCAGACGCATATTCGCGCCCGGAGCGACCACGATGGCGTTTTGTCCCTGCGCATCCACAGCGATTAATGCTACCCCGGAGGGAGACTCCTCATCGCGCACGATGAACCGACAGTCAATCCCCTCCTGCTGGTAGCCCTCCAGATTATGGTCACCAAACAGGTCATTGCCCACTCGCGCCACGAATGTAACGTGTGCGCCCAGTCGCGCCGCTGCTACCGCCTGATTCGCGCCCTTCCCACCGGGCACCATGACGAATTGCGAACCCACAACCGTCTCGCCCGGACGCGGGATACGCGGAGCGCGTACCACCATGTCCATGTTCGCACTGCCGACCACCACTACTCTTGCCATGTAACTTTCCTCCTAGAATGCTTGATACTCAGGTATCCTGTGTCAGCGGCTCCATCCTCGCTAACCTTGCAGCCAGTTCTCCACTTTTAGACCCGCGACCCTCTGGAAATCGCTATCGTCCGAGACAAGGGTAAAATCTCCAGATAGCACAATGGACGCTATCAGAATATCTGCGTCTTTGATAAGTTTGCCTGCCCTTTTCAATTCTGCGTAAATGCCAGCTGCCGTATCGAAAACGTCCTTGCTCCCCATGAGCAGTATCCGAGAACCTTCGCAAAGTCTTTCAAATGTTTGCATCTGTCTGGTGGCATTGTTTGTCAGAAGTCCGCGCTTAATCTCGTAGTAGCTAATAGCATTGATACCGATTTCGTTTCCCTGCATGATGGCTTGCTGGACTTTATCCCTCACCAGCTTGTTTCCTTTGAGGATAGCTGAAATGATGTTTGTATCGAGCACATATATCATTCAAAAAGGCTCCTCCTCTTTACGGCTTCATCAAATTGTTTAATCTCTTCAGGCGTCATCTCGTTCAACATGCCGAATGCCGCCTCCCAGAGGACCACCGCGCGTAACCTTCTTTGCAGCTCCTCCTCTGGGATATTCAACGAGTCAGGCGGGGTAAGCCTCATTATCGTATCCAGCAGGTTCGTTTTATCCACCCTTTCTGAGAGCCCTTCCTGACGAATGATGTCGTCCAGTTGCTGGGAGATATATTCAACCAACAATGGCGACCAGCCCTCATCAAGGCTAATCACCGCACTATTTTTCAGAGTTTTGCCTTTCATTTTGCTCACCTCCAGGCGGTTCACGTCATGATTATACCTCCCAGCCTGATTTGGGCTTGCGGCGCACTCCGCCGCGTCTGGACACCTGATAGGCGTCTACCAGAGCCACGATGTATACCGACGCCATCACCGCAGCAAGGGACAGAAAAGCCCAGCCTCCGCGTTCGATGTTCTGCACCCCCCACGGAGAGAATGCCATCAGCAACAGCAGAATCAGCCAGATACCCATCAGCACGCCGCCTTTGGTGCGATCGTTCATCAGCCATTGCGCCAGCCCAGGGAAAACCAGCGATGCGGCGATTGCCATCAGAGGGCTGGCAGGCTCCGGGGGCAGGTCGGATGCGGAGATGCCCTGCTGCTTGAGCACGGCGGCGGCATATTTTCGCTCGGCGGAGGCGTAGCGCGGCGAATCCACCGGAGAGAGATCGCGCGCCTGACGGTAGGATTGCACCGCTTCCTCCAATCGCCCGGTGCGTTCCTGAATGTCGCCCAGCAGCTCCAGCGCTTCCGCGTTGCTGGCGTCCAGTTCCAGCACCTGCCGACAACGTTGCTCGGCTTGCAGAAGCTCGTTGCGCATCTGGTAAATGTACGCCTCGCGCAGCAGCTTCTCTATCTGCTCGCGACGGAGCTCATCGTCCTCGCCGACCGGCATTTTTGCTCACCCCTGCTTGTCCAGCAGTGGCGCGTTGCGCCAGAACTGCTCCAGCCCGTAGAACTCACGCACCTCGGGCTGCATCACGTGCACCACCACGTCTCCATAGTCCAGCAGCACCCACTCTCCCCGTACATACCCTTCCAGCCGAACCTCGTACTGTCCTGCCTGTTCCATGAACTCGATAATCTTGTCCACAATTGCGCGCACCTGAATGCTGGAGCGACCGTTCATCAGCAGGAAGTAATCTGCCAGAATGGTCTTGCCGCGCAGGTCAATCTGGGTGATGTCTTCCGCCTTTACCTCGTCGGCGGCGCGCAGGATGATGTCCATCTTCTCTTCTGCTGTCAAGGCGTCTCTGTCCCTCCTTCTGGAGTGGTTTGGGTCAGGGCGTTCTGTTCCAGTTCGTCCAGTGCGTGAGCCGCACGCATCTCGTCAGGTATGTAGTAGCTGATACCGTCAATATTTTGAGGTGCGCCCGGAAGCACCCCGCTGAAGATGCGCTCCGGCGGCAGGTCCTTGCCGAACCGCGCCAGATGCAGGACCTCCCGGGTGGTCATGTCGGTCTCAATCTGCTCCATAATCTGCCGCGTCAGCTCGGGCAGCTTGTCTATTTCCTGCCACTGAAACATCTTCGCCGCCAGTGCCTTCAGGAACTTCTGCTGCCGCTGGATGCGCCCCAGGTCGCCCAGTGGGTCGTGCCTGAAACGCACATACTGCATCGCTTTTTCGCCATCCAGCAGGCGATAGCCTTTTTTCAGGTGGATGTATAACCGCTGTTTGCGGTCCACATAATGCATGTCCTTTTCAATGTCCACCTCCACCCCGCCCAGCAGGTCTACAATGCGTCTGAAGCCCTCCAGACGCACCAGCACCACCCGGTCAATCGTTATCCCCAGCAGGTTTTCCGTCACCTGTTTGGCGGTGTTCAGCCCGCCCCAGGCATACGCGGCGTTGATCTTAAAGGTCCCGTGCCCCGGTATATCTACCCGTGTATCGCGCGGAATGGACAGCGCATAAACTGCCCTGTTCTTGAAATCCACTGTTGCCACGATGATGGTATCGGTGTTGCCGGATGCCTGGTCCACACCAAGCGCAAGGATTCTCACACGGTCCATCCCTTCAAACGCCGGCGATACCAGCTCCTGTACCGTGATAGGTCTGACTGCTTTCTGGTTGTAGCCCAGCAGAGCTCCCGCAATACCCGCTCCTGCAATCACTCCAAGTGACAGCAACGCCCACAACACCCGGCTCAGCCACAGGCGCGTGCCAGACGGCTCAAAACTCATTGGGTTCCTCCAGCGGTTCGTTACGGTAGATCTGATGCTTCAGGATGTACTGTACCACCTCGTCCGGGGTGAGGTATCGGATGGACATTCCACGGCGCACGCGGTTGCGAATGTCGGTCGCCGAAATATCCAGCATGGGCATCTCCATGACGTAAACCCGACGACACATCGACTCGGGCAGGTGCAGGCTGGCAAGGTCGAATCCCGGGCGCGACGCAGCAATGATGTGCGCCAGCTGGCAGATGCGCTCGGGCTGTTTCCATGAGGTCATGTACGCCAGCGAATCCGCTCCCATAATCAGGAACAGCTCCTGGTGGGGATACAGACTGCGCCATTGCTCCAGCGTGTCCACCGTGTAGGACACTCCACCGCGTTCGATCTCAATGCGAGAGACGCGAAAGGAAGGGTTGCTTGCCGTCGCCAGCAGGGTCATGGCGAAGCGATGCTCCGCCGAAGACACGGTGTAGCTCTTTTTGTGAGGCGGTATCCCGCAGGGGATGAAGACCACCTGTTCCAGTTCAAACCGCTGGCGTGCCTCCTCCGCGACGAACAGGTGAGCGTAGTGAATGGGGTCGAACGTGCCCCCCATAATTCCCGTGCGCATGGTTATGTTCGCACCTGCCCGTCGCCGTACACCACGTATTTGGTGGTGGTGAGTTCGCGCAAGCCCATTGGACCGCGTGCGTGCAGTTTCTGTGTGCTGATGCCGATTTCTGCCCCGAAGCCGAACTCAAAGCCGTCGGTGAAGCGGGTGGAGGCGTTGACGTATACACAGGCAGCGTCTACCTCGCGGGTGAACCGTCGCGCCGCTTCCAGGCTGCGCGTGATGATAGCTTCCGAGTGGCGACTACCGTAGTGATTGATGTGGGCTATCGCCTCGTCCAGACTGTCCACTACCTTTACCGCCAGTATCAGCGCAAGGTATTCGGTGTACCAGTCGTCCTCGGTGGCGGGAACCGCCCAGGGCACCAGCTGGCGCGTGCGCTCGCAGCCGCGTATTTCGACCCCCGCCTCTTTCAGCCTCTGTGCGAACGCCGGCAGGAACGCTTCGGCTACAGCAGAGTGCACCAGCAGGGTCTCCATCGCATTGCAGACCGAGCAGCGCTGAACCTTCGCATTGAACGCCACCTCCGACGCCATCTGCAGGTCGGCATCTTCATGTACATAGGTATGGCAGTTGCCCACGCCCGTTTCAATGACGGGCACGGTGGCGGTCTGCATGACCGTCTGAATCAAGCCAGCGCCGCCTCGCGGGATAATGCAGTCCACCAGTCCGTTCAGGCGCATCAGATGGGTTGCTGCCTCGCGGTCAGTGGTCTGAACCATCTGCACACACTCCGCGGGAAGCCCCGCACTTTCTATCGCTCGCACCAGACTGGCGGTGATTGCCCCGTTGGAGCCAAACGCCTCCGAGCCTCCGCGCAGGATAACGGCATTGCCGGACTTGATGCACAGCGCGGCGGCATCCGCGGTCACGTTCGGACGCGACTCGTAAATGATGGCGATAACCCCCAGCGGCACGCGCACCTTCTGGATTTCCAGCCCGTTGGGGCGTTTCCAGCCTTCCACAATCTCGCCCACGGGGTCGGGTAAGGCGGTGACCTGCCGGATGCCTTCCGCCATCGCAGCGATGCGCTTCTCGTTCAGCGTCAGTCGCTCCACCATCGCCTCGGAAAGCCCTCTTTCGCGGGCGCGGCGGATGTCTTCGGCGTTGGCTTCTAGGATTTGCCCCTGGTCGGTAATGAGCGCATCCGCCATGGCGCTCAGTGCCTGATTTTTGACGGCAGTGCTTGCCTGAGCCAGCACCATCGCCGCCCGACGCGCTGCCTGAGCCTGCTCGGTTATCTGTTGCAGAAGCTCACTCATGGTAGTTGTTCACCCACCCGCAAAATCTGTTCGGATTGATTATAGATTACCACAAAACGCGCTTCCATGTGGATAGCAGGGGCGCGAAGTGTGCGTTCCTTTGATGGTTGGCGAATGCAACCAAAAAGAAAGCAACAGCCAAAACACACAACAACCACAAACCTCCACCCATCATCGCAAATCCCTACCACCACTGAACACCACACACCGCCAAA